>CAZEBW010000013.1:0-65520 GCA_964510205.1 uncultured Anaerolineae bacterium | reverse complement strand
CGTAGCCCTCGGCCTGGAGCTCCGACTCATCCGAGCCGCCGGTTAATCCTCCGAGTGAGCTGAAGGTGTCGCTCTTCAAAACCGAAGTGCCCAGGAAAATCAGTACCGCAATCAGCGGCAGGCCGAAAGCGGTGAACAGAAACGACTTGCGGGTGATGGCGGCGGTGATTTCATTGCGCAGAACGAGTAGGGTCTTTCTCATGATTCCTCCACTCACGTTTTACGTTTCACGTTGAATAGCTCTCGCCAGTCCAGTCGCTGGCCGTAGCGCAGCATCCCCAGGCGGAAGGCGCGGCCGGCCAGCCACACGGCTCCCCCCGCGCTCAGTACCAGCAGCGCCACGCTGGCGGCGATTTGCCAGAGCGGTATGGGCACCGACATGGTGCGCATGGCAGTTGTGGACAAGGCGGTGGGTGGGAAGAGGCTCAGGGCGACGGCCAGAGGACTGTTCGGGTTCTCTATGACCAGTGGTGCAAACCAAACAGGCGCCATGATGGGCAGACTGAAAATTCCCGCCACCTGCTGGGCATCTTGACCTTCGGCCACCGTTGCGCCGACGGCGGCCATCAGGGCTGCGATCATCACGTAGGTGGGGGCGGCGATAGCCAGCATGGTGACGGCCATTCGCGGGTCTACGCTGACGTTTTTGAGCACGCCAATGTCCAAGAAGCGGCTGCCGACGAGCACCGCCAGCGCTGCAAAAGCGCTCCAGGCGATGACCAGGGTGAGGGTCATGGCCATGATGCCCAGCACCTTGCCGCCGATCAACTGGCCGGGCGAGATCGAAGTGATCACGATCTCCATGGTGCGGTTCTCTTTCTCCGTGGCCACGGCCTGCGTCAAGTGGCCCGAACTCATGAACAGCAGCATGATGAAGATGAGGCCAATGAAAAACGGCAGAAGATTGTTCAGGAACGTCTTTTCGGAGAATTCGCGGCCGCCGCCAGGCCCATCGTCCGGCCAGCGCACGATCAGGTTGCTGCCAGCCACGGCGCGGCGGGCGACGTCTGGCGGCACGTCGGTGAGCTTATTGATCTGCATGAAATCCCAGAACTGACGGGTGACGTTATCGCCGGGCGGCTCGACGTACACCAGCTCAACCTGGTTGGTCTGGCGATAGTCCGCCGCTACGACATAATATGCCTGGATCGCTTTGGACTCCAGTGCCTGGCGCGCCTCTTCCTCTGTCTGAAAGGGGGTCAGGGTCACCAAATCTGAGGAGCTGGGGTTGTTGGGCGAATCCCCTCTTCTTGGCGCGGGGATGGGATCTGCCAGCACGCCGGCGTGATCTATGTAGCCGACCGGCGCGTCGGGATTTTCCATGCGATGAATGAGCCACCCCAATCCGACAGAAATGCCAATGATCAAGGGCACGCTGAGGATGAGGAGAAGGAAGCTCTTTTTGAAGACGTTCCGAGTGTATTCGTATTTGGCCACCAGCCAGAGTTTGGACATAATGTGTCTCCTTAGAGTTTGTTAGGAAACAACTTCCTGTTTCTAAAGCCATCGGTCACCGTAGGGCAGGTTGGCGGCGGGTTAGACACGGAACCGTCTTGTACCGGCTACACGCATTGCAGTCACCTCCGTCAAGGCAAGTCCAGCCAAGCCGCCTACCTGCCGCCCTGCGAAACGGCAGGTAGGCCGCTTCCTTGGTTTCGCCAAAGATAATCCAAGCGTCTGCCACGACCCAGTGGCATCCTACCGTCTCGGCGAGAGTCGCGGCCAACCTGCCCTACATAGATCGGGAAGTTATTCTTTTACAGCCCCTTAGCTATGTCTTCAGCCGCTATGTTCTCAGCCCTCCACCACGCGGATGAAGATCTCGTCTAGGGTGGGGATGGCGATCTCGAACTTCTCCAGGATCACGTCTTGGGCCATCAGCGCGTGCAGCACGTCCTGGGGGGTGGTATCCTGGCTCAGGGTCAGCTTGACGGCGTCGTTGTGGGGCGAAGTCTGCTCGACCCCATCCACGCCGGGAAGCTGGCCCGTGGTGCGCACCAGCACGGCGTGGCCGGAGAATCGGCGGCGGACCTCGTCCAGGTCGCCATAGAGCACATCCTTCCCTTTGTTAATCAGCAGGATGCGGTCGCACAGCTCTTCAACCTGGTGCATCTGGTGGGTGGACATGAGAATCGTGGTCCCCTGCCGGCGCAGCTCCCGCATCAGGTCCTTGACCAACTGGGTGTTGATGGGATCGAGGGAGGCAAACGGTTCGTCAATGATAATCAGCTCTGGGCGGTGGATGATGGTGTTGATGATCTGCGCCTTCTGCTGCATTCCTTTGCTGAGCTCTTTGACACGTTTGCTTTTGTGGGCGGCCAGGTCGAAGCGTTCCAGCAGCGGCCCCAGGCGTTGGCCGGCTTCAGCGGATGATAGGCCCTTCAGCGAGGCCAGGTAGAGCAGGCAGCGCTCCAGCGGCGCATCTTGATACAGGCCGCGCTCCTCTGGCATGTAGCCGATGCGCTCTTTCTTCTCTTCGGTCATCGGCCCGCCCAGGATGGACACCGTGCCGCGCTCCGGCTTGAAGATGTCCAGCATCAGGCGGATGGTGGTGGTCTTGCCTGCGCCGTTGGGGCCGAGCAGTCCGAAGATCTCGCCGCGCTCGACGTCAAACGATACGTCAGCTACGGCCTGGGTTTTGCCAAACGACTTGGCGACGTGGGAAACTTCGATGGTGGGCATAGTTAGAAGCTCCTTTACTCGGTATTGGTTTGCCTGAATTTCAGAGATGACTCCCCCGAAAAAAGCCTGTTGCGAGGTCCGTCCTCAGGCCGATTTCCACACCCGAGGACGCTGCGGTTGTATTCTATCACAAAGCCTTCAAGTTTGCATGACGTACGGCGGACGAAAGGCAGACGTCTCACGGACGAATCAATCTCAGCAGACCCATTATCAGTACTTGAGAAAAATCGCTCAAAAGGGGCGTCCTCGCCCCGTCCGGGTGGCGGGGACGCCACCCGGGAGCAAGATTTTCTTATCTACTGATTATACAACAGAAATCCCCCAGACGCAACGGGCATCTGGGGGATTTCTGTATTGGACAGGTGTCCTACGAAATGGCCTTCGCAGCAATTTATTTGCTGATTCAGTAAATTTTCTAGGAAACCTTGACTTTTTCCGAAATATATGGTATAATATGTTTGTGGATTTAGCAACTTGAACTCAGAAGGTGGACTTATGGCCATAAAGCTGGATGAGATAGATCGAGATATTGTCAGATGTTTGATGCGCGAGGGGCGCAAGTCCAGCGCGGCGGTGGCTCGTGAGCTGGGTTTGGTGGACCGCACGGTTCAATATCGCATAGACCGACTCCTTGAGTCGGGCGTTATCGAGGTCATCGCGCTGGTCGTGCCCCAGGCGCTGGGTTACGACATTATCGCCGATATCCATTGTCAAGTGGACGTTTCGTGCATCAACGAGGTGGCCGAAACCATCGCCGAGTTTGAGGAAGTCGGCTACGTGGGCTGTTCAACGGGCGATCAAGATGTCAGCGTGCAAGCTTATTTCGAGTCCACAGACAAGATGTATGAGTTCCTCACCGAGAAGCTGGGTAAGCTTCCCGGCGTCCGTCACACGCGCACGGCCGTCGTCCCCAGAGTGGTGAAATCCATCGTAGATTGGGGTATCCCGGCGGAAAGGATCGAATCGTCGGATAAGAGCTGAATTGTTGGAGGTTGTAGGTTGGAGGTTGTCGTTTGGAGATTGGGTATGGCCATCGTCTTTCAGGATCCCTACTCGTCGCTCAACCCGCGCATGAAGATAAAAGACATCGTCGCCGAGCCGCTTCGCACGCACACCGATCTGCGAGGCCAGGCTCTGCGGGAGCGGGTGCTAGATCTTTTGGATCAGGTGGGGTTGACCGAGCAGCATCTACTGCGCTATCCTCATGAGTTCAGCGGCGGCCAGAGGCAGCGGATCGCCATCGCACGTGCCCTAGCCCTCAACCCCAGGTTCATCGTCTTTGACGAACCGACTTCCGCGCTGGACGTATCTGTGCAGGCCCAGGTGCTCAACTTGATCAGCGACCTGCAGCGAGAACTGGGCTTGACCTACCTGTTCATCTCTCACGATTTGAGCGTCGTGGAGCACATTGCCGACCGCATCATGATCATGTACCTGGGCCAAATCGTCGAGATCGGCCGCAGCGAAGAGATTTTCGCCCGACGCCGCTTCGCTAACGTAGCGCTGCATCCCTACACCCAGGCGCTGCTCTCGGCCATCCCCGACGTGGATCCCGATCAGGCCGGCGAGGCGATTCTCCTGGAAGGCGACATCCCCAGCCCGGTTCACCCGCCGCCAGGGTGTCGCTTCCACACCCGCTGCCCCATCGCCACTCCTGAGTGCCGCAAGGAGCAGCCAGAGCTGGTCGAGCTGTCGCCGGGACATTGGGTGGCCTGTCCCTACACAATGCCGTAGTCCACGTTTCACGCCTCACGTTTCACGAGCCCAGGAGGCTTACTATGTCCAGACATTTCGGAATCGCCGCCGTACAGATGCAAGTCGTCCCCTGGGACTCGCCGGCTACACTGGATCGCATGGCCGAACTGGTAGCGTCTACCAAGACCATGTTCCCCTGGGTAGACATGATCTGTTTCCCGGAGTTGTGCCCCACGGGGATGTGCGGCTTTTCCCCCCCGCCGGCCGGCGTGGGGCGCTACGATACAGCTCAAGCCATACCGGGACCGATGACTGCTCGCTTCGGTGAAATGGCGCGGCGTCACAACGTGTGGCTGCAGCCCGGCTCGATGTTTGAGCTGGATGGCGGCGAGATTTACAATACCGCCGTGGTCCTGTCGCCAGAGGGGGAGCTGGTGGCTCGCTATCGCAAGATGTTCCCGTGGCGTCCCTGGGAAAAGACCCAGGCGGGGTCTGAATTCTGCGTCTTTGACGTGCCGGGCATTGGACGCTTCGGGTTAGCCATCTGCTACGATGGCTGGTTCCCCGAGTTTATCCGCACCCTGGTCTGGCTGGGCGCCGAGGTCATTTTGCACCCGGCCCTAACCACCACCTCTGATCGCGACGCCGAGTTGGTCATTGAGCAGGCGATGGCCATCTTCAACCAGTGCTATATGGTTGACGTCAACGTCGTCGGGGGTATGAGCAGCGGGCGATCGCTGATCGTGGACCCCAGCGGCCGCGTGATGCAGCAGGCGGGGAATCACGAGGAGATTTTGACCCAGGTGCTGGATCTCGACTTGGTGGGGCGCGTCCGCGAATACGGCACCCTGGGGCTTAACCAGCATCTCAAGCAACTGCGGGATTTCCTCGGCCGGTTTCCCCCTTATCAAGAAGGATTTGCACAGGGAGAGGGATTTCGCCATCTGGGCCCACTTCAGTTACCCGAAAGCACGAGAAAGAAATTAGAAATGAGAGATTAGATAGGAGGGAAAGCATGAACACAGATACCCAACATATTTCGCCGGTCTGGAGCCGAATCACGGACATCGTCGTCGAGCGAGGCGAGGGCGCTTATATCTTCGACGTCAACGGCGACCGCTACCTGGATTTTACCTCTGGCATCGGCGTCACCAACACGGGGCACTGCCATCCCAGGGTCGTCGAGGCCGCTAGAGAGCAGGTGGGCAAGATCATCCATGCCCAGGTCAACATCCTCTACCACAAGCCGCTGTTCCGCCTGGTGGATGCCCTGCGCGAGGTCGTCCCCGCTTCGTTAGACGCCTTTTTCTTCTCCAACTCGGGCGCCGAGGCCGTCGAAGGCGCGGTCAAGCTGGCCCGGCATGCCACGGGCCGCACCAACGTCATCGTCTTCCAGGGATCGTTCCACGGGCGCACCAACCAGACGATGGCCATGACCACTTCCAAGACCATCTACCGTCAAAAGTACCAGCCCCTGGCGGCGGGCGTGTTCGTGGCGCCGTATCCGTATTGGTATCGCTATGGCTGGGAGCCCGAAGAGACCAGCCAGTGGTGTCTCAAGGAATTGCGCCACCTGCTGGCCAGCCAGACCGCTCCTTTTGAGACGGCGGCCATCATCGTCGAGCCGGTTCTGGGCGAAGGGGGATACGCGCCGCCGCCGCCGTCGTTTCTGCCCGGCCTGCGGGACATCTGCGACGAACACGGTATCCTGCTCATCGCTGACGAGGTGCAGTCGGGGTTTGGACGCACGGGCAAGTTCTTTGCCATTGAACACTTTGGCGTGGCGCCTGACGTGCTGATCATGGCCAAAGGGCTGGCCTCCGGGTTCCCGCTGTCGGGTCTGGCCGCCCCGCGAGCGTTGATGGACAAATGGATCGTGGGGTCGCATGGGGGTACTTATGGGGGAAATGCTGTCTCCTGCGCCGCCGCCGAGGCTACGGTGCGCGTGCTGCAGGACGGGCTGGTAGAAAACGCTGCCCGAATGGGAGCCGTGCTCATGGGCGGCCTGCGCGATGTCCAGAGCCGCTGCCCGCTGCTGGGCGACGTGCGCGGTCTGGGGCTGATGGTCGGCGCCGAATTCACCCATCCCGATGGCTCGCCCGCCACCGATGTGGCCAAAGCCATCATCGCCCGGTGCCAGGCGGACAAGCTCTTGCTGCTCAACTGCGGCACCTACAGCAACGTCATCCGCTGGATTCCGCCGCTGATCGTCACTCAAGAGCAGATCGAAACCGCGCTGGACATCTTTGAGCGGGCGGTCGGAGCGACGGTTTAAGGTTCATCGGAAAAATCCCCCAGACGCAACGGGCATCTGGGGGATTTCTGTACTGGACAGGTGTCCGATTTTTTCCTGGTCAGGGGACCAGATTCAGTTCCAAGACCAGTGTGGCTGCTGTGCTAATAATGCCCACTAAGATCATGGGTCCGAAAGTACGTATAATGGTGGAGCGGAGTTCCTTGGATCCCAATGTCAGAGCTAGAGCGGCCTTGGTGATGGTATTCGTCAGTGCCGCGAGGATGATGGCCAGGCTCGCTACCTGCGGCTCGATGCTGCCTGTGGCGGCCAGCTCTGTGACGCCGAGCGTGATGGCGTCCACATCGGCGATGCCTGTGACGATGCTGGCAGCGTAGACGCCAGCGGTGCCGAAAACCCTATCAGCGCCCTTGGTCGCCGTCAGGACAACGGCGAATAGCAGGCCGAACTTGATGGCGGTCGAAAGATTGAGGGGATTGGTCAGGTCAACGGCTTCTTCATCGGTTTCCAGTTCGCTCGACCGCTCCCGCCACCACGGGATGGCGAAGGCCACCACACCGGTGAGGAACATGGCAGCGATGGGCACGAACACGTCACCTACCAGCGGCCGATGGACCGCGAGAACTTCCACCAGCACTCTGGGAAACATCATGCTGGAAGCCAAGATGATGCCCCTTCCCAGAACTGAGGAGAGCACAGGGTGTTTCTTGCTGCGCCCGGCGAAGCTCAACGTGGTGGCCGTGCTGCTGGCGATGCCGCCGAGGAAGCCGGTCAGTCCGATGCCCTTTTCAGCGCCCAAGAGGTTCATCAAGACGTAGCCGAAGAAGCCAATGCCCGAGACGAAGACGACCAAGAGCCAGATCTCATAGGGATTGAGAACGTCGAGCGGTCCAAAGGTCCGGTTGGGCAGCAGCGGCAAGATGACGGCGGCGATGAGGGCGAACTCCAGCGTCGCCCACAGATCTTCGGCGCTCATGCGCCGTGCGACCATGTGCAGACGCGGCTTCAGTGAAAGCGCCAGCGCAGTGATCACGCCCAGAGCAACAGCCAATTCGGCGTGTCCCCAGACGACCATCGCCCCGAGGAGTGGCGTCAGGAGCGCGGCTACCTCGGTAGTGATTCCCTCCTCTCGACCTCGGTACACGTCGCCCAGGTAACTGGACCAGACCAGCAGAGTCAGCCCAATGTATGCGACGACGAAGGGGAGTATCCCGTGCTGCTCGGTGATAAACGCGACCACCGCGCCGAGCAAGGCCATCAACGAGAAGGTGCGAATGCCGGCGAAATCCGGCTCGCCCTTGCGCTGCTGGACGAACTCCCGTTCAAGCCCCAACAGCGCGCCGATCAGGATGGCTGCACCGAAACGCCACCAGGGTTCGAGATTCAACAGGTCCATGGTATCCATCTCTCCTTGGCCAAGGCCACTGCTCATCACCTCGTGCTGGAGGCCGGTGACAGGCAGCTTTGTCCTTCCTTCTACCTACAGGTAGGGCCATTATACCACAGAAGCCGTCTAGACGCAATGGGCAGACATTCAGGTGCAACGCACTTCAAGGCAACCAAAGGTTGCGCCGTTGCACCTTAAAGGATGTTGAGCGTCATCAGGCTATCGGCGCAGCTTCGCCCCGTAGTTCTCGGTAGGTCAGCGTCCACGTGCTGGACAGGAACACTTCGAAGAGTGCACCCAGGAAGGACAGCGGCAGCACCATCACCAGGATGAAGATGGGGATGCCCACCAAGCCTCCCGCGATCCAGGGTGCCGCACCCTCAAAGGCCAGTCTGGTCAGCCCTCCGGCCATAAGCCCCAGCGTCCCCCCAAGCACTCCACTCACCACCAGCAGCAAGAGCACCACGGGGATCATCAGGATCCCCCAGCCGATTCGCAAGCCGAAAGTGATCAGCCACATCAGACCCACGTCCTTCAGGTCTTGTCTCACCATGGCGTAACCCTGACGAATGGCCTCGGTCACTCCCAACCCCTCCAGCACACACACCCGTCGGAAGAAGGGCTTCAGCACCGAGAGGATCAAGGCGACGATGATGGCCAATAGGATGGCCAGCAGCCCCAGGCCCACGGTGAGAGCCGTGCCCACCGCGCCGGCGGCCCTGCTCTCAGTGGCCCACAGCAACAGCGGGGAGGCCGCCAGCAGGAAGAGCAGGATGAAGCCTACTGCCACCGGCAGGCCGATCACCAGGTCAATCAAGAAGAGGCGAAATGCGCTGCGCGACCAGCCCATGCGGAATCCTTGACCCACGCTGCGCTTCTGGCCCGTCTCTTCGTGATGATCCACCATGCGGATCAGCGCCGTCTCTGCCACGTAGCGCGCTATCGCCCCCACGATGATCAGCAGCACCACCAGACACGCCAGCCCGATGCCAATGGTCAGCAACATGCCGCCGATGTTTGGTGGAATCCTATCCACGTTGTACTGAATCCCGCTGTTACCCCCTCCGCCGCCGCCTCCACCACCTGCGCCTGTGGTCAGGGCGAGCAGGAAGCCGAAGACCCACAGCGCTCGGTAGCGCCAGACGATGTGCCAGGCTCGTTTCAGAATTTTGGTGTGATTCATGCTTTGTGGCTCCTTTCTCTGACGTTCTTCTCAATTTCAGTAGATCACAGTCGCTCTCACTGGACCCCTCGACAAGCTCAGGACGCAGCCCTTCGGCAAGCCAGGTCGTGAGGCCGCCTCGCTTACAATTGAACGGCTCAGGACGGGCGATCGTCCAGCGGTCGAACGCGGACTGCCGTCCGCTCCGAGCGGTTGAAGATGTTGAGTTGGACCGTCATCATGATTTATGAGTTCATCGCGTCGTACGTTTCCACCCGCTCCCGCACGGCGCGGCTGCCCAGGGCGGCAATCAGGCATGGGCTGCCCAGGAAGGCAGGCGCAACGAGCCAAACACTGAGGATGGCGATCACAGCGGCCAGGCCGGCCACCACTGCCGTATAGCCGGGGGAGGCCAAGAAGGTGAACAGTCCATTGCGCAGCGCCAGCTTCAGGGACTTTTCTTCCTGCTCCATCAGGTAGGGCAGGGCGTAAAACTGAACGACGAGCCAGGCCAAGCCCAAGAACAGGAGAATGATCTGCGCGATGGCGGCCCAATCCGTATTCACCCGCGCGTAGAACCAGATGTTGCCCGCTGACACCACAGCCACCACCAGGTTGATCAGCATCCACAGCCAGCTCTTGAGCAGGTACTGCTTGCCGCCCTCGACGAACCCCCTCAGGCCCAGGCTGCGCCCGTGTGCCAGCCTGTTGGCGACGTAGTAGATTCCGAAGGTGGCTGGCGGACCCAGCACGATCGTCGCCCAGCACAGCAGCCAAGCGATGCTGATCAGCGCCATGTTGAGCCAGTCGTCCCACCAGTCTCTTATCGCTTGGCCAATCACCTGGAGCGGGACGGGTAGTCGGTTCACCATTCATTCTCCTTGCGGTCTTCAGGATCGGAACATGCGGAAGATGACATAAAGCCCGATCAGGATCAGTGCTGCTCCCGCCAGGAGCGCGAGTCCGCCTGTGGCAGCGGCGGTGACCAGCACCCCCATTACCATGAGCACCGCAGCGGGGATGAGGGCCCACTTCATGCGTCCCTGTGGGGTGGGCACGAGATAGAGCAGGCCGAAAGTCAGCCCCAGGCCCACGAAGAAGGCCCCGCCGGCCCAATCCCCTCCGAGGACGTAAGAAACAACGGTGACCAGGGCCAGGGTGAACATCACGCCGCCGGGGATGATGGCCCACCAGCGCTCGCGGTTGAGGAAGTAGATCACCCAGAAGGCCAGCCCAGTCGCGCCCAGGAAAATCATGCCGCCCAAGATATCGGCAACGCTTGGCAACAACTCGTCCAGCGCGATCAGCGCGCTCAGGCCGAGCAGGGCGAACCCTGGGATGATGGCCCACCATTGGCTTCGATTGGTTAGGAACATGTACAAGAAGATCAGGCCGCCGGCGACAAAGATGAGCGCCCAGATCAGGGCCACGATGCCTGCAAAGACCCCGATATTTTGGAGCAGAAGTAGAATCCCGACGATGATCAGCAGGATTCCTCCAATAGCGCGGACATCGAATCGTCTCATGTTGAAACCTCCTTGGAGTGTCATTGCCTCATTGCCTCATTCCTCAAGAATGTTGATGGTCCCCGATCCCTGGTCTATCTTCAGTAACACAGTGTGCTCCGCCGTGGCGTAGTTGTCCGTCTCCCACACGCCATCGCCGGTGCGCTTGCCTTTCACCAACTCGAATCGCGCGTCGGGGCGGAAGGGGCCGCTGCCGGCATTGAGCTCCACCCGCGCGCCCACGCTTTCGGGCAACACGATGGCGATCGGTCCGGAGCCGCCTTCAATCTCGGCTTCGAAGGTGCTGCCGGAGGGCAAAACCAGGTCGAGGGGCCCGGAGCTGTCGTCGAGTACCAGGCCGCTGATCTGCAGGCCAGTCAGGTCGAAGTCGCAGGTGCTGGAACCGGGGTCGAGGGTGAGGTCAAGGGGTACATCGGGGCTCAGTCTCACGTCCCACCGCCTGTCCGAATCATCGTGGGGGTCACCTGGCCAGAACCCGATCACAGTAAAGCGGCTTTCGAGCACCACATCGGCCTGTCCCCTGCGCACGTCTACATCGAACGTCAGCTTGCCTCGGTAATCAATGTCGCCCTCAATGAGATTGGGCGAGTCCTCCAGCGAGCTCAGATAGCCGGGCACGCTGGCCCAGTCAATGTAGACCTCGGCCTGCTCCACGCCTGTCAGGGAATGTTCAATGTGACTGGTGTGGAATTCGAGCGGCTGGGTCCACTCGGATACTGCCGGGATACTCTGCGCGAAGAGGGCCGCCAGCACGATCGCGCCGATCAGCGCCATGATCAGCACCGCGCTGATGATGGCGCCGATCACCGAGCGCCTGCCGATCAGCAGGTCAATGCCCAGGGCGATGATCAGCAGCGGCCAGAGCCGCCAGAGGACGCCCCACGATTCCCAGGGCAGGTAGCCCAGGTTCGACAGCAGCAGCATGACGCCTGCGCCGATGAACACCAGAGGCCAGAAGACGGAAGGGGGCCGACGTCGCGTTGGCTGACGAGGCTCGTATGGTGGTGCGACTGGCGCGGACGGCTCTTTCCCCTCCGTGGGCCTCTCGCTCGTTGCCAACTGCTCTTCTTCAAATGGTTCTAGAATGTCTGACATAATGCACCTCCGTGCTGTGTATTTCGTATTGCGTATTGCGTAGGAACGGAATACGCACTACGCACTACCATGTTATACGTAAAACTCGAGAAAAAGTTGCGACCCCGTTTGCCTTCGCCGGCTCGATGTGGTAAAATGCAGCAACAATCTGTTTCAGGAGGTGGCCCAATGGCTGATAGCGATCCCAGAGAGATGCTCAACGCGCTTCTGCAACCCTGGCACGAGGCGGTGAGCGATCCAGCAAAGGCTCAACAGGAGGTGCTGCACCGCCTCCTGAAAATCTACGCCCAAACCGACTACGGGGCGCAGCACGGCGCGTCTCAAATCGAGACCATTGAGGACTATCGCCGCGCCTTCCCAGTGGCCACTTACGAGGACTACCAGCCCCTCATCCAGCGGGTGATGGCGGGCGAGGTGAGCCTGCTGCTCAACGAAGAGCCCATCGGGTGGGCCATCACTCGCGGCACGACCAAAGGTGAGTCCAAGTTCATCCCCATGACGCCCACCGACCTGCGCCTGCGGGTCAGCGCGGGGCGGGCGCTGATGAACTACGTGGCCAGCAGCGGCCGATACGACCTGTTTCAGGGCGTCAACCTGAATCTGAATTTCCCCTCGGTGGTGGGGACGGTGCAGGTGGGAGAGCGAGAGCTAGAATACGGCTACAGCTCTGGCATCTACACCAAGTACGTATCGGCCCGCACCCCCATCCGCTCGCTGCCGACGCAAGACGAAATTGACGCTCTGGGCGGGGGCAAGACCATCCGCGATTGGGAGGCGCGCTTCGAGTTGGCCTATCAAAAGTGCAAGGACGAAAACGTCACCCTGGTGGGGGGCGTGGCCCCCACCGCCCGCGATTTCGGCCGCTACCTGCACCGCGCCCACGGCGTTTATCCAAAGGACCTGTGGCAGACCCAGGTCATGACTCTGGGCAGCGTGCCCGGCATTAATACCCGCTACCAGCCGACGCTGCGCGCGCTCTACGGCCCTGTCGCCATCCGCGAGATCTACGGCGCCACCGAGGGCATGTTCGGCCAGCAGCGGGACGAGCGCCGCGCCTGGGTGCCCAACTACGACCTTTTCTTCTTCGAGGTCAAAACGCGGTCGGGCGTGAAGATGCTGCACAAAATGCGTCCTGGCCAGATGGGAAGCCTGGTCGTCTCCACGCCCATCCTGCCCCGCTACGAAATCGGCGACCTGATTCGCGCCTTTAGGCCGCCCTACTTCCGCTGCATCGGCCGCGACCAGTGGTGGACGCCCCTGCGCTATGCCTGGGATGAGCTCAGTACGATGAATCTGGACCGGCTGTAAGGTGCAACGCACTTCTGAAGTGCGTTGCACCTGGGTTATAATCTTATGGAAGCGTATCGCGATTTTATCGAAGTTTTCGTCGAATTATGGCACAAGGGGCTGGAGGACCCGGCCCGAACCCAGGCGCAGACGCTGGCGTGGCTGGTGGAGGGGTACGCCCGCACGGCCTATGGTCGGGAGTGCGGCGCGGCCGAGTTGCTGGACTTATCCGTTGACCCGCCCCGTTTTTTCGACGCTTATCGGCGTGCCTTCCCCATCGTCACTCACGACGGGATCAAGCCCTGGATTGACCGCGTCATCGCCGGCGAGATCGAAGCACTACTGCCGGAGCCGCCCGTGGCCTGGGCCATGACGCGGGGCACCACGCGAGGCGCCCCCAAGCGCATCCCCATCACCGACGCCGATCTGGGCATCCGCGTGGCCGCCGCCCGCGGCCTGCTCAATCACCTGCTGCGCACCGACCAGCTCGACGCCATCAACGGCTACAGCCTCAACCTCAACTACCCCTCCGTGGTGGCGGCGATGGACGTGGCCGGGCAGGAGACGCCCTACGGCTTCAGCTCTGGCATCTACGTTCGCCACGCGGCAGAGGCCACGCCCGTCGAGATCCTGCCCCCGCAAGAAGAGATTGACGCCCTGGGCGGCGGCACCACCCCCGGCGCCTGGGAGCGTCGCTTCGAGATGATCTATCAGCGCACCAAGGACGCGCCGATCACGATGTGCGCCGGGGTCTGCCCCTCCATCATCCAGTTCGGGCATTTTCTGCATCGCCGCCACAAAGTGCTGCCCAGGGAGTTGTGGGACATGCGCATCATCGCCGCAGCCAGCGTGCCCGGCATCTCCACCAAGTACAGGCCGGCTCTGCGCGCCCTCTACGGCCCCGTTGACGTGGTCGAGATGTACATCGCCACCGAGGGCACTTTTGCCCAGCAGCGGGACGAGCGCCGCCTGCTGGTGCCCAATCTTGACCTGTACGTGTTCGAGGTGGAAGTGGGGGGCGAAATCAAAATGCTGCACGAGATGCGGCCCGGCCAGTACGGCAGCCTCATCGTCTCCACACCGGTGTTGCCCCGCTACTGCATTGGTGACCTGATTCGCGCCTTCGACCCGCCCTACTTCCGCTGCATCGGCCGCCAAGGCCGTTGGACCAAGCTGCGCTACTGGCTGGACGGCATCCTCAACCTGGACTTTGGCCGCGCCTAATTGAGAGTCAGAAACCAGGTTTTTCGTTGGCAAATGTCCCTCTGTGCTCCAGAGAGCTTCAAGGGCGGCAGTTTGTTTGCTCAGGCAGGGACAAAAACCTGGTTTCTCTTCAAATCACCGGAACCTGGGCAGCAGGTTGCGGACGGTTTGCTTGGCGATGTAGACCAGCATTCCCCACCAGTTCTGCCGCCGCCACTTGTTGCGCGATAGGAGGTTCCGCACCAGCCTGACTGGATGGAGGTAGACGGTGGTCCAGGCCCAACGGGTGTAGTTCCATATTTGTCGGGGCGGCATGTGTTCGGTGGGCATGAGGACGTGGGCCATGTCGTGGTGCGCGTAGTTGGCGGGGAGTTCGATCCAGCCCTCGGCGATCGCTTTGTCATAATCGCGCGCACCGGGGAAGAGGGTGTACACCAAGAAGACGGGGAAGTCCACGTCGAGCCGGTTGACCAGACGCACCTTTTCCTCGAAGGTCTGTGGCGTATCGCCGGGCAGGCCGACGATCAGCATGCCCTGGCAGACGACGTCGTGCTGGCGCAGCAGCCGCACGGCCTCCTCGGCGGTCTCGGTGCGCAGTTGCTTGTTCAGCTCGGCCCGCTGCTGGTCGTTGGAGGCCTCGATGCCGATCTGCACCATGCGATTGCCGGCCTGCCGCATCAGAGGCAGCAGGTCTTTGTACTTGACCACCAGGTCAGCCCGCCCCTGGTAGTACCAGTTGACGTCAATCCCTCGCTGCAGGATGCCCTCGCAGATGGCCGCCATGTGCTCGCCGTTCACGTTAAAGCAGTCATCGCCGAACCAGACGTTCTGGCGGCCGTAGCGGTTGACCACGATCTCTATCTGCTCGACGACCTGCTGCGGGTCGTGAGGTCGCCAGCCGCCGCCCCAGAAGGGCCACTCGGAGCAAAACGTGCACTGGAAGGGACATCCCCGGCTGGCGAGGAGCGTGGCAAAGGGGCCGCCCAGGGACGCGAAGTAGTAGCGCTCCAGGGGCATCAGGTGGAAGGCGGGCATGGGCAGCGTTGTCGGGTCCAGCGGGGGCGCGACGGGAGTTTCCACGACCTGGCCATCTCGGCGGAAGTTAAGGCCCGCCACGCCCTCCAGCCCGTTGCCTCCCTGTATGGCCCGCGCCAGCTCGACGATGATCTGGTCCCCTTCGCCCCGCGCCACCACGTCCACTTCGGGCATCGTCTCCAGCGTCTCCTCTGCGGTGAAGGTCACGTGCGGGCCGCCCAGGGCGATGACGGCCTCGGGGGCTGCCTGGCGGGCCACGCGGACGGCGCGGGCCACGTCGGGCACCCAGGGCGTGAAGACGGTGATGCCAATCAGATCGGGTTCGGCGCGGGCGATGGCTGTTTCCATCTCCTTCGCGTTGAGGCCCAGCGCGTTGGCGTCGAGAATCTCGACCGGGACAGCGGCTTCTTCCAGGCAGCCGGCCAGTTGGCCCAGGCCCAAAGGCATGGCTACCACGTCCCCCATCATCAGCCAGGGGGTCTTGGGCGGTTCAAGCAGGAGAACGCGCATAAGGCAATACCTTGATCAGGTAGTGGGTAACGAGGAACGAGTGATGAGGAATGGGGCCGAGAACTGGTCTAAGGGCACCCCGTGGTACTCATCACTCGTCACGCATTACTCGCTTCTCACTTTGTGACTAGCTCTGGATGAAGCGGCTCAGGAGAATGCTGACCCCGATGGCGATCAGGACCAGGGCTCCGACGATCTCCCACTGGAATAGTTGCCCCACCCCAATGCCCAGCAGGATGAAGCCAAAGATGATGCTGCCGGTCACTGGCCGCCGGTAGGCTGGCACCAGCAAGCGAATGACCACCCCCAGGAGCACGATCACCCCGGCTCCGATGAAAATGAGGGGCCAGGCCTCCCAACCTGCGCCGAAGAGGTCTAGATTGATCGCGATCAGCACCAGGCCGGCCCAGATGAGGAGCAGGGCCCACCCGGCAGCGCTGAGCGGATCACGGCGCCACTTCTCGTCCCAGCTATCTCCTTGGTCCTTTTCGTTCTTCTCTTCCTTCTCGTCGCGTGGTCGCTCAGACATGATTTCCCCCTTTCAAAGATGTAGCGGCATTGTATCATACATTTGGCGGTAGTGCAAATTGGGGTGGTCTCCCTCTTGGGTATTGTTGTGGGTGGATTTCAGCTTCTTCCATCCACAGGGGCAGCACGTCTTGGTCACAGCGGCGCCACTTGGCGCTGTCGGAGTGGCGGCGGTCAATGCGCTGATCGAAATCGTAAGTCATAGCGTCGTGGGACCCCTACTTCCCCAATTAGCCGCTTTGGGCGACGGAGTCCCCAACTTGTTGGGGTGTGGTGCGGTGAGCCCGAACAAGTTCGGGACTCCGTTGCTGTAAGGTTGTATCTTGGGTAGCAGCCCAACCGCGTTGGGAGTGTGGCGCGATGAGGCCGAACAAGTTCGGGACTCCGCCAGGCCTTGCTACTGCTGCAGGAACCTGATGGCCCCGCCTACGATTGAGCCCTCGCCCATGTCCTTCCCACCGGCTTTGGGCGCGAATTCCAAGATGCGGTCGGCCAGGCGGGAGAAGGGCAGCGATTGCAGCCAGATGCGGCCGCTGCCGCGCAGGGTGGCCAGGAACAGGCCCTCGCCGCCGAAGATCATGGATTTCAGGTTGCCCGCCCGCTCGATGTCGTAGTCTATGGTGTTCTCGAAGGCCACGATGCAGCCGGTGTCTACCAGGATCTTCCCGTTGTTGAGATTCTTCTCCACGATGGTGCCGCCGGCGTGGACGAAAACCATGCCGTCGCCGCGAAGCCGCTGGAGGATGAAGCCCTCGCCGCCGAAGAGGCCAGTGCCCAGCCTCTTGTTGAAGGCGATGCTCAACTCGGTGCCCATCGCCGCACACAGGAAGGAGTCCTTCTGGCAGATCAACTCGCCGTTGGTGTCGTCTAGGTCAATGGCGATGATCTTGCCCGGATAGGGCGCGCCAAAGGCTGCGTGTCGTTTGCCCTGGCCTGTGGTATTGGTAAAGTGCGTCAAGAACAGCGATTCGCCGGTGATGGCCCGCTTCCCAGCACTCACCAGCTTGTCCATGAAACCAGCCCTCGGATTGGAGCCATCCCCCATCTTGGTCTCAAAGCCGATGCCGTCCTCCATGTACATCATCATCCCGGCCTCTGCGATCACCGTCTCGCCGGGGTCCAGTTCGATCTCCACGAACTGGAGGTCGTCGCCAAAAATCTGGTAATCAACCTCGTGCGCTCTCATTGTCACTAGCCTCCTGTATTGTATTTGGGTATATCGCTGCTCCCACAGAACAGACAGATTATAACACTACGTTTGGAGCAAGTCAAACTCGGCAGAGCGGACTATCATCTGTTTAGAGCCTGTTGGGAGGCTCTGTGGACAGCTTCGGCATCCAGCTTCACCAGGACGTCCCATGCACCTGCGTCCAGATTCCTTTCGGCGGGTAGGCCGCTTTTTCTGACGAATCGCATGATCTGGATGTTGTCCTGGCGGACTGTAGCCCGGAAGGCGCGGATGCCGTGCGCCTGGGCGTAGGCCACCAACCGTGTCAGCAGGAGCGTTCCCAGCCCTTGCTTCTGGTACTCGTCTTCCACCACAATCGCCGCCTCGGCCACGTCGGACTGGCCCGCTGGGTCTACCGCATAGCGCGCCACAGCGATGATGTGCTCTTCATCACTGTGCTGGCGCGTGGCCACCAGCGCCATCCGTTGGTGGTAGTCCACGTTGGCCAGTCGCTCTGCCTCTTCGGCTGGCAGCTCCTTGGGATGACCCAGAAAACGAAGGGCGATGCTCTGCGGCGAGAGCCGATAGAAGAGAGCTTGCAGACGGGGCGCGTCGTCCGGGCGGATGGGGCGAATGGTCACTGTCGTGCCGTCGCGCAGGGTGACTACTTCGGTATTCTCCGTTTGCATTGCCTTCCTCCGGGCGGGTTGTTTTGGGGAAGCTCAGGCGTCTTCAATCGAAATGATCCCTCACGGCTGCAGCACGCCCTCGGTTTCTCCCTCCACGGCGATGACAACCTGGAGCTCTCCCGGAAAGTGCTCTGAGCCCCGTCCCCGGGGCGATTTCCGCGAGGTGATTTCGCTGGCGACGCCGCCGCTTCGCTAACAGGGGACGGGGGCTGGGAGCATTCCCAAGGACTTTCCGGGAGATCTCCTGATTATTGTTGTGCCTACATTATACAACAAAAACCCCCCAGATGCAACGACCATCTGGGGGGTTTTCGACCTGGTCAGGTGCATCTATCACGTCAGTCAGAAGCGTCTCGATCGGTGGGGCTGGGAGGATTGAAGCAAACTGAGTGGCGCTTCGCCAAAATCGGGTTGCTGTGTCTGCAAGGATGCGACGACGTAGGTCCAGAACCGTGTGGGGTCGTTATCGCTTTCGTCCCTTGAAACACTATAGAAAATTACGGTGTGTCGGAGGAGGCGTGGGTATCACCTCCTCAAAATGTAGCGAGGCCGCTCAACGAGGCCCCATGCTCTTTGGCTCAGCGTCTCCGCGATATTGTCGCCCTCTCTGACCACGTAGGTGGGGGTGCCGCTGGCAGCCAACTCGGCTTTCACCTCTTCCATCGTCCACGCCCCGCCGAAGCTGTCGGGCGCGATGAGCACGGCGACGACCCTCAAGCCTCGCTGCTCCAGGTGGCGCGAAGCGATCACCCAGTCTTTGTCGGGCGAGGAGGTGATGACGACGATGGTGGTGCCTCGCACGAGGTGCATGCCCTCAGCGGCCAGCATCTGGGCCAGCGAGATTTTGCCCACGCCCTTGATCACGGCCAGGGTCTCCAACATCTTGGAGAGCTGGCGCTCGCCTCGGTCAGCGGGAATCACTTCGCGCTGCTGAGCATAGGAGACCATGCCCACCGCTCTGTTTCGGATGATGAAGTACTTGGCTAGGGAGGCGGTGACGGTCACACCGTATTCTTCGGTGGAGGGAGCCAACTCTAGCCCGGGCCGCTTGGTCCAAAGGAGGGCCGGCTCACGTCTCAGGAGACTGGGCTGCCATTCTAGCTCCGCTTGAACGTCCCTGTCCATGTCCAAGAAGAGCCATACATCGGCCATAGGGTCTAGCTCGAACTCCTTGACCACCAGCCGTCCCTTGCGGGCCGTGGAGGGCCAGTGAATGCGGTTGAAGCTGTCGCCCGGCGCGTAGTCCCGCACCCCGCGCACGTTGGTGGTGACATAATGTGTGCGGCGCTGGATGGCCTCTCCTCCCGGCAGTTGCCCGCTGGGGGTGGCGAAGTGTGTGAGCTCGACAATGGCCGGGTAGACGATGATGGGCGTGGTCTGGGGCAGCTCGCGCTGCATCCTGAACAGGCCAAAGGGATCGCCGCCGCTCAGGGTGATGGGGCCCAGGCTGAAGCGGCCACGCTGTCGGCAGAGGGTCCTGACGGTCCAACCCCGCTCTTTTCTCGCTCCAAACGAGTTGAGTACCTGGCTGGCTTGATGGTCGGGCAGCTCTGAGTGGTCGCGCACTTCCAGCCACAGCTTGGGCAGGAGGCCGGTGTTGCGCACCACGAATCTCTCCTCGTAGGTCTTGCCGACCTCGGCCTTCCTGGCCCACAGGTGACGGGCGACGTGCACCCAGCGGATGCTCGTCCAGGTCCAGAGGTAGGAGAGGACGATGATGGCGGCGATGAAGTAGGTCAGGTTGTAGAACAGGTCCCGCCCTGTGGCGAGGGCTGCGATCAGGCAGGCCAGTCCCAAGAGGAAAACGAGACGATTGCTTTTCATTTATTCAACACCTCAACCGCTATCAAGGGGCGTCCCCGCCCTGATCCAAGGGCGGCTTGGCCACGAAGTCGGGGCGAGGACGCCATGCGCATCAAGCTAAGACCAGCGACCGCCGCTTGAGTAGCTCGCAGCGGCTTGGGTTGAGGCGGGCAAAGACCGCCCGTTGTCGAAACCAGCGGAGAGCGTATCGAAACCAAGGGAGCGGGTTCCGCAAAGCCGCTTGGCTTCGATACGGACCTTCCACTGTGTTCCAGGCCCTACTCAGCCGGCGCTTCTGTCCAACTTTGGCGTTAGCTTGATGCCTATGGGCGAGGACGCCCCTCCGCAGCGGGGTAGCCTGCTATTCTTCTAGCTCCCTTGATCATTTTGGTTACGAAATCGTTCAAGAGAAGCATGGCGGCTCTGGGTATGTTCAGCTTGAGCAATCCCAGAGGCAGCTCCAACTCGCGCTTGTCGCACACGGTGGATAGGTTGGCGGCGTCCACCTGAGGCTTGAGGGCCGTCAGCAGCTTCTTGCGCCGTCTCTCATCGGGGATGCCCACGATGTCGTCTATCTGCCTGGCCAGGTTGATGGCTTTGCGGATGCGCTTTTCGACCGCTTCGGCCCGCTGGCCATCCACCAGGCCGTGGCGAGCCTTGATGGCGTTGAGGCGCAGCCCGGCCTCGTAGGTGCTGGCCACGATCTCATCGCGATTCATCCACTCCGTCTCGTAGTTGAGCACGTACTTCCAGCTAGGCTGCAGCAGCGCCTGGCGATGTTCCTCCAAGCTGCGGTGAAAGAGCCGATAGCCGTGGGCTTCTGGCTGTTCAAAGGCCAGGCTGCCGGGATCGAGGAAGGGGGCCAGCGGCGAGATGAACGGGTGGACGTACGAAGTAAGGTCGGCGGGTTTGTTGAAGCGCCGCAGCAGGTGGTCGCAGTAATCCACCGTCCCCATGACTGTCTGATAGGTCTGTTTGGCCAGGCCGATCATGAAGAACAGGTCCAGACGCTGGCAGCCGGCTTCCAGGGCGTAGCCGATGGTGTCCTCTAGCGCCTGGTTGGAGTAGGGCCGGCCAAAAGTGCGGCGCACCTCCTCGTCGTGGGACTCCGGCGAGATCTCCAGGACGAAGTTGGGCGCCGCTTTGCCCAGCTTCTGCAGGAAGTCGCGGGAGGCAGGGCCGAAGAACTCCAGCATCAACTGGCCGTCGAAGCCCTCGATCGCTTTCAGGAAACGCTCGGCGTGCTCCATGCCGGGCTGGCGGATGTCGCCCAGCACGAAGACCGGCCCCTTGCTGAAACGCTGGATGTTTCTGATGTCCTGGGCCAGCGCCTCGGGGGAACGGAAGGCTGGCTTGGCTCGTCCGTAGAATTCGCGAAAGGCCCGCGCCGAGCCGCCGCAGGTCAGGCAGTTGTGGCGGCAGCCCCGACAGGTGAGGGCGGCGGTGATCGGGTAGCCCAACCAGCGTTGGAAGGGGACGAAGTTGGCCAGGTCGCGATAGCGGGCTACGGCCCTGACCACGTAGCTGTAGTCAATGAGGACGCCATCCAGGTCTTGGGGGCTGTAGGCAATGGGGTTGATCTGCACCTGCCCCTGATCATCCCGCCAGGTGAGGTTGGGCACCTCGTGTGGGTCGCTGCCCTCCACGATGCAGTGCATCAGTTGCCGCAGCGGCTCCTCGGTGGAATCGCCTCGCACCACGTAGTCCACGGCGGGATAGTCCATCAGTTCCTGGTGGTAATAGGTAGCTGAGAGCCCGCCGAAGATGACGGGAGTGTGGGGGTGGACCTTCTTGACGATCTTGGCGACTTCCACCGCTCCGTGAGCGTGGGGCAGCCAGTGGAGGTCAATGCCGAAGGCATCGGGCTTGAGGCGGCGGATCTGCTTCTCCACGTCGAACTTGGCGTTGTTCAACATGCGCACCGCCAGGTTGACGATGCGCACCCGCAGGCCGTGGCGCTCCAGGTGCTCGGCCAGGGTGGTGAAGCCGATGGGATACATCTCGAACACCGTGGTGGAGGGCACCACGTCGCTCACTGGGCCGTAGAGAATGGACTCCTGGCGGAAGTCGTAGACGCTGGGCGCGTGGAGTAGAACTAGGTTTGTCTTGGGCATAGGATTGGGCTCTTTCTAGTGTGCAGACCAGGTGCAACGCACTTCGGAAAGTGCGTTGCACCTTAAAATTGGGTCGCTTTCTATCGAACGCGGGCCCGGGTGCCGGGCACGGGAACGGATTGGAGGGTCTCCTCGACGACGGCTCTGGGGTCAATCTCCTTGATGCGGGCCGAGGGGCTGACGATCAGGCGGTGGGCCAGGGTGGGCATGGCCAGGGCTTTGATGTCATCGGGGATGACGTAGTCGCGGCCCAGGATGGCGGCTCGCGCTCGACCGGTTTTGTAGAGCGCCAAACTCCCACGCGGGCTGGCCCCGAGATAGATATCGGGATGGTGACGTGTGGCGTCTACCAGGTTCACGATGTACTCCTTGACTAGGGAGTCTACATAAACTTCCTTGACCTTCTCTTGAGCGTCCAGCAGCTCGCGGGCCTCTATGGCTTGCTCAAGCGTCTCCACGGGATGCAGGTACTGCTGCGAGTCGAGGATGGCGATCTCGTCCTCGGGGCTGGGGTAGCCGAGGCTGATGCGCATCATGAAGCGGTCCAACTGGGCCTCGGGTAGGGGGAAGGTGCCTTCGTACTCGATGGGGTTTTGGGTGGCTAGGACGAGGAAGGGCTCAGGGATGGGGTAGGTGACGCCATCCACCGTGACCTGTCGCTCCTGCATGGCCTCCAGCAGGGCCGACTGGGTTTTGGGGGTGGCGCGGTTGATCTCGTCGGTGAGGACGATCTGGGCCATCACCGGGCCGGGGCGGAACTCGAACTCGCACGTCTTCTGATTGAACACCGACACCCCGGTCACGTCGCTGGGCAGCATGTCTGGGGTGAACTGGATGCGCCGAAACGTGCAGCCGATGGATTTGGCGATGGAGCGGGCCAGCATCGTCTTGCCCACGCCCGGCACGTCCTCGATGAGCAGGTGGCCTCGGCAGAGCAGGCCCACCAGGGTGAGCTGTATCTCCCCGCGCTTGCCGATGATGACCTTCTCCACGTTGTTGGCGATTCTTTCGGCGATCGCTTGAACGTCTTTCATGGTGGTGTGCTCCTCTCGGATAAAATGGTGGATTGGGAAACGGGTAGATTAGTACATTAGATACGAGGTGGATCCAGTTTGCTCTAGCCGGACGATAGTCCAGCGGTGAAGGCGCGGACCGTCGTCCGCTTGGAGCTTGAAATCTGGATCTACTGTACCTACCTTGACAATGTTAACTCCCGCGCCACCGTCATTGCGAGGCGTGCTGTTTGCGCCGAAGCAATCCCCAAGTTGCGGATAGGAGATTGCTTCGCCCCTGCGGGGCTCGCAATGACATTAACTTAACATTGTCCAACTACCAACGTACCAGCATCCTGGGGTGAATTATACCAGATTTGGCGAAAAATGGTAATGGCGAAAGCTCTCCCCAATCTATACCTTGAGGCAGGGTCAAAAGTTCATCTCTACTAGCCCATCAGGTGCTGGACCTACGGCAGAAGATTCTCCTGCTTGCAAATTCACGCCAGTTGTAGTAGAATAGGAGCCAATGATCAGGATCAACATCTTTGACCGCACACTGAAGATCATCGCTCGCAACTATGCCGACCTGCTGCTGAGGCTGGCTTTCCCCGACGTTCCCGTTCGCCTGGTCGGCACGCTGGAGAACGTGGAGATATCCTTGCCGGTGCGAGCGGTAGATTTCGTGCATCGCGTCGAGTACCAGGCCCAGGAGTACATCCTGCACCTGGAGTTCCAGTTGGAGCATCAAGCCGACTTTCCGCGGCGGATGTGCAGCTACTACGGCGCGTTGACCGAACAATTCAAACAGCCGGTGATAACGCTGGCGCTGTACCTGAAGCCGCGTCAGTCGCCCATCCCCAACGAGTACGTGGTGACGTTGGGCGAGCAGGTGGTCAATCGTTTCACCTATCCGGTGATTCCGTTGTGGGACTACGTGGAAGAGATACGCAGTGGCCAGTATCGGGAGCTGGCCCCGTTGCTGACGATGCTGGTGCGCGAGCCCGGCCCGGACTTGCTGAGAGAAGAGCGGGAGTTGATTCGGCGGGAGCCGGACGAGCAGAGGAGAGCGGACCTGCTGGCGTTGGCGGTGACGATTGCCACGCGCTACTTCGACAAGGCGTTTCTGTGGCGGTTTTTTAGAGAGGAGTTGGAACAAATGCGAGAGGCGACGTTCATAGAGGATTGGATTCAAGAAGGCATTGAGAAGGGGCTTCAGCAGGGGCAGATGGAAAACAGGCGTACACAGCGGGAGAACATCCTGCAGGTCTTGCGGGTTCGCTTTGGGCTATCTCGGCGGAAGGAGAAACCCTTGGCAGACCGATTGAAGACGATTGACGACCTGGACGTCCTGAGAGACCTATTCAACCACGCCCTGCTGGACGTTACCCTGACTGACTTCAGCACCCAACTGGAGCGAGCGGCGAACGGCCGGTAGCTTCGGTCGGCGATCCTGAGTTTGTCCTATGCACTTCGACGGGGTCTACATGAGCGCGAACTTAAGCTCTGATCTCCATCCCCACGGCGCACCGGGGACTGGCCTTCGCGCCTTAAGTCTATGGGAATGGGGTCTATCCTGGGCGAATTCTGTGATTGCGATGGCGACCGGGCGTCTACGCCGTGCTTTGAAGCTGTAGATGGTGAAATCGTTCTCGCTCGCTCAAGGTGCAGTGCAAAAGGTTCTGGCGGATGGTTTGCCAGAACCTTTTGTGTTGAGCGCCAACACCTTTTGTCCTCCTCTCCCAAGTGTGATATAATAAAAGAACAGCGGATCAGCGGGATTCACGGATGTGGATCGGTGACCCAAACTTCGTAGGAATCCGTAAATCCTGCACATCCGTGTTCTGGAAAGGGGGTATATACATGGAACAAGTTCGCACTTTCATAGCCATCGAACTGGATGAGGCGGTCAAGGCTGCCCTGACGGACTTGCAAGAGCAGCTTCAGACGGAGGCACCTCACAGAGCCGTGCGGTGGGTCAAGCCGGGGGGCATCCATCTCACCCTCAAGTTCCTGGGCGACGTGCCTGCCGACAGGATCGAGGAGATAGAGCAGGCCCTCACCCAAGCTTGTGCGGGCATCCCCGCTTTCTCCTTCTCGGTCGGGGGACTGGGATGCTTTCCTAACCCTCGGCGCCCGCGTGTCCTCTGGGTGGGGGTGCAGGAGGAGAGTAGCAATTTGAAACGCCTGCAGAAAGCCATCGAAGAGGGGATGGAGGAATTAGGGTTTTCGCCGGAAAGGCGTAGCTTCCACGCCCACCTGACCCTGGGGCGGGTCCGGCGGCGGACCCGCTCGGGCGACGTGCGCCGCCTGGGCCGGCTCGTCCAAGAGTCGGACATCGGCCAGGTGGGCCAGATGGAGGCGCGTGCCGTCAGTCTGATCAAGAGCGATCTGAGGCCCACGGGGGCGGTGTATACCCAGTTGGCGGCGGTGGAGCTAGAGGCGCCATGATCGTAGCCGTCATCGGGGGAGGAAGATGCTCAAAAGAGGTGGCCCAGGTCGCGGAGTCCGTGGGGCGTGAGCTGGCTAGGCGGGGGGCGGCGCTGGTCTGCGGCGGCCTGGGCGGAGTGATGGAGGCCGCCTGCCGAGGGGCTAAATCCGAAGGCGGGTTGACTATCGGCATCCTGCCTGGCTTCGGCCGCCGCGAGGCCAATCCCTACGTGGACATTCCCGTCGTCACCGGGATGGGGGAGGCTCGCAACGTCATCGTGGTTCGCACCGCCCAAGCGGTGATCGCGGTGGACGGTGAGTTCGGCACCCTTTCGGAGATCGCCCATGCCCTCAAGCGGGGCATCCCCGTCGTGGGCCTCAACACATGGCAACTAGCTAAGGAGGGCCGTCCGGTGGCGGCCATCGTGGAGGCGGCGACGCCCGCCGAGGCGGTGGACAAGGCCCTGGCGCTGGCGAAAGAGTAACGAGTCAACGGGTAACGAGTTGTTGATGAGTTATCGTAGGTGTCATTGCGAGGCGCGCTGTTTGCGCCGAAGCAATCTCCAATTCACTGGCGGGAGATTACAGCGATCCAGGGGCAGGGGATTGCTTCGCAAAAACCGCTCGCAATGACACTGGACTGAGCGGTTATGAGTTACCAAGTATCGCTGGACTTCGTTCTGCCCTTGATGACCATATCCAGCGCCTTGAAAAAGGGCCAGGCCAGGACGAAGGCGACGATGGCGATGGCGGCTATCCCGGCCAGTTGGGCGAAAAGCTGGTTTGGAAAGTCGGATTGTAAACCGGAGGCGACGATTCCGCCGGAGACGCCTTGGCCGGCGATGCCCAGGTACGTCTCTGCTCCTATGCCGTTCCATCCCGCTCCGTAGCGCCCGTCGGCGAAGAGGGCCAGGGCCAGCAGCCCCCACAGTCCGCTCAGGCCGTGGGTGGCGATGGCTGCTGCGGGATCGTCCAGTCGCAGCAGGTGCTCGACCAGGTAGATGCCCAGGGGGAGTAAGAGGCCAGCCACAGCGCCGATGATCAACGCCGCCCAGGGGGGCACGAAGGGGCAGGCCGCGCTGATGGCGATCAGGCCGGCGGCCAGGCCGCGAGCGGCCATCAGCACGTCGGCCCCACCGGTGGTGAACCAGGCGTAGAGCGTGGCCGCCAGCAGACTGCCGCCGGCCGCCAGGACCACGTTTACGGCGATGAGGGCTCTGGGCAGGCCCTCGTTTGACATGTGCAGCGGATTGCTGAAGGCCAGTCCCAGCCAGCCGACGAGGAGCAGTAGGCATCCCAGGATGGCCAGGAGGGGCAGGTGGACGGGCGGCATTTTGGCAGGCTTCTCCGTCTCTTCGGATCGGAGGCCAAAAGCCAGAATCCCGCCCAACGCCGCCGCGCCGCCCAGGAGGTGTACCATCCCCGAGCCGGCGAAGTCAACCAAGCCGTGGCCTAGCTCCAAGTTCGAGCCCAGGTTGGCCAGCCAGCCGCCTCCCCAAATCCAGTTGCCGAGGACGGGGTAGACCAGGGCCGCGATGAGCAGGGCCGCCGCGACCAGCGCGGAGGATTTGGCCCGTTTTCTCAGGGTCAGCAGGGGAATGAGGCAGGCGGTGATCACCAGGGGCAGTTGGGAGAAAAAGAGGGCGTAAGCCAGGGGCGTATCGGCGCCTTTTTGCAGGAAGAAGCCCCTCAGCCCCAGTGCTCCCCAGCCAGTGCCCCAGGTCGCATCTAGGGGCGACCACTCCCAGATCAGGCCGCCCAGGCCCGGCAAGTCCGAGACCAGTCCGATGCCGCCGAACTGGAGGGCGAAGCCGCAGGCCAGATAGCCGGCCAGCGCCAGTGCGGTAGCGGCCAGGCCCATCATGGCCGAGGGCACGGCCTTGTCCTCTGGCATCCCGCCGCTGGCCAGCAGCGTGAAGCCTGCTGGTATCAAGAAGGCCAGGCCGCCGGCCAGCAGGGGCAAAACCAGGTCGGCCTCAGCGGAATCGGCGGCCAAACTCAGGCTGCCCAGTAATGCGATCACAACATTCATGAAAAGACCGTTGGTGAGCATTTCTCCTCCTGTGAGCAGATATGGGTGACCATGCACCTGTTCCCGTCGGATCGCCAGATCCGATGGCTGAACGAGTTGAATCGAGCTGATTTCGCCATCTCTGGCCTGGATTTGACAATCCAGGCCGAGCAAGGTGAATAGTCATAGACATTGTACAACAACGTTTATCATACCAGATAGTGGCAAATAATTCAAGTTGATCGCAAAGAGCCTTCAGTGGCTCAGGACATCGCTCAGCCGGCGCTTTTGCCAGAGAGGAGCATTCATGCCTATCATTGACTTTCACCTGCACCCGGCTCAGCCTGAGCACTATCACCCCTGGGTCGTGGAGTGGATGCAGACCTTCGCGGAAGAGGATTTCGTGGAGCAAATTGGGGACCTGTTGACGCCGGAGGGCATTCAGCAGGTGCTGCGGGAGAGCGGCGTGGACTACGGCGTGGTGCTAGCCGAGATCAGCCCCATCACCACCGGGGTGACGACCAACGAGTACGTGGCCGAGTTCTGCCAGGGGGTGGATTGTCTCATTCCCTTCGCTAACATCAACCCCTTCGTGGTGGCCAGGCCGGCCCAGGAACTGGAGCGCTGCGTGCGGGAGCTGGGCTGCCGGGGGCTGAAGCTGCTGCCCACCTATCAGCTCTTCTATCCCAATGACAACGTGCTCTACCCGGTCTATGCTAAGGCCCAGGAGCTGGGCATCCCGGTCATGTTCCACACCGGCTCCTCGCTGTTTCGTGGTTCGCGGCTCAAGTATGGCGATCCGCTCTACTTGGACGACGTGGCGGTGGACTTCCCCGATCTGGTCATCGTCCAGGCGCACAGCGGGCGGGGCTTCTGGTACGACCGGGCGGCGTTTCTGGCCCGTCTCCACCCCAACGTTTACATGGAGGTGGCTGGCCTGCCGCCCCACAAGCTGTTGGACTACTTCCCTGAGCTGGAGCGATTGGCGGACAAAGTCATCTTCGGCACCGATTGGCCCGGCGTGCCCAGTATCGCCGCCAACATCGAGGCCATCCGCGCCTTGCCCCTCAGCGACGAGGCCACGGCCAAAATCCTGGGTGGAAACGCCGCTCGAATCCTGGGAATTGAGGCGGGGGAGGGCGAATGAGCGCGTGTCGCAGTTTGACAACTTCACGACATTGCCTTATACTATAGCGGAAGTCGGGGCTGTAGCTCAGATGGGAGAGCGCATCAATCGCACTGATGAGGTCAGGGGTTCGAGTCCCCTCAGCTCCATAGAGGTTGTAGGTGGTAGATTATAGCAGGTAGTTTTGAGCCCGTTTTGCTACAACCTACAACCTCCCTGCTACAACCTGCTAACGGGGCCGTGGCGAAGTTGGGATCGCGTCTCAATGGCATTGAGAAGGTCGAGGGTTCGAGTCCCTCCGGCTCCACTCTCTTTGATGAGCAAAGCCATCTGCGTTCACCGCGCGGGTGGCTTTTTGTGTTGCCAAAGGAGTTGAAATCTGGTATACTATGGTTGGTGGACATCTTCGGCAATGATACAGACAAGCTGATGGAGGTGGAGAGCAAATGAACGATGCTCAAATTGATCAATTGATCGTGGAGCTTGCCGAAACAATACGCAGAAAATACAAGCCGCAGAAGATTGTGCTGTTTGGCTCCTACGCCCGTGACAGGCCGACCGAAGATAGTGACATTGACCTCTTTATCGTCAAGGAGACAGACGCGAGAATGGTTGACCGCTTTGTCGAGGTCAAGCGGCTCATCTACGACCCTCAGTTGAGAATCCCCGTCTCGCCGCTGGTCTACACTCCACGGGAACTAGAGGAACGCTTGAACATGGGAGATGATTTTGTGAAAGAGATTATGAGCGAGGGGAGGGTTCTTTATGAAGAAACGCATTCAGGAGTGGATTGAAAGGGGGAAGCATGACCTGGAAGCAGCGCGACTTCTACTTGATCGAGAGGCGCATTCTGACATTGTTCTTTTTCACATTCACCAGGCGGTCGAAAAATACCTCAAGGGCTTCTTGATTGACCGAGGTTGGAAATTGGAGAAGATACACGACCTGGAGATGCTCATCACCTATGCTGCTGACTTTGACGATGTCTTCGTGGACTATCTGGATACGGGACGGAAACTGACTGCTTTTTACTACGCGGAGCGCTATCCGCCGGGGCCTGTGCCCTCCTATTCCACAGAGGAAACGACACAGATGCTGGAGGCGGCGAGCGCGATCATCGAGAAGATCAAAGATAGATTGTAAGTTGAACAGGGGAGTCAGCAAGTGTTCACCGTATCCGAAGCGTGGAAGAAAGCGTATCCTGGGGCAGTAGTCGGCGTGCTGGCCATGCGCGACGTGGTTAATCCAAAGGTCCACGCTGCGCTTGAGAGACGCAAAGAGGAATTGGAGCGTCAGTTGCGATCTCGGTTCGCCGACTACGATAGAGCCGCGCTGAAGGCTCTCCCCGCCATCCAGGCATACGACGACTACTACAAGGCTTTCAAGAAGACCTATCACGTCCAGCTTCAGCTTGAGTCCGTGGTCTTCAAAGGCAAGGCGATTCCTCGCGTGGCGGCGCTGGTGGAAGCCATGTTCATGGCCGAACTTAAGAATCTGCTGCTGACGGCGGGACACGATCTGGAAGCGGTGCAGAAGCCGGTGAAGCTTGACGTGGCGGAGGGCAGCGAGCGCTATGTCCGCCTCAACGGCCGGGAACAGATGTTGAAACCAGGCGACATGATGATCAGCGACGCCGAGGGCGTCATCTCCTGTGTACTGTATGGTCCCGACCGCCGCACGCGCATCACACCGCAGACCAGGCAAGTTCTGTTCACCGTCTATGCCCCGCCCGGCATCGGCGAACGAGCGGTGCACGATCACCTGCAGGATATTCAGGCCAACGTTCTGCTCGTGGCGCCGCAAGCTGACGTGGAATTGCTGGAGGTCGTTGGCACGGAGTAAACTCGGAAACTCGTAGATTCGCAGACTCGTAAATTCGTACATTCGTGGTTACGAACCTACGAATCCCGAACTTACGAATCCCGAATCTACGAACTTACGAATCACGAAACATCATGCGGAGAAGGAGGACATGACTGGTATGAGAAGCTATCGAAAAGAACTGTGGTTCAACGTACCTAGCCGCCGCGCCTTCATCAACATCACCCGCCAGGTTGACGAGTGTCTGCGGGAGAGCGGCATCCAAGAAGGGTTGGCGCTGGTGAACGCCATGCACATCACCGCCTCGGTGTTCATCAACGACGACGAGCGCGGACTGCATCAGGACTACGACGACTGGCTGGAGGAGCTGGCTCCCCACGAGCCCATCAGCCGCTATCGTCACAACCGCACCGGCGAGGACAACGGCGACGCCCACCTGAAGAGGCAGGTCATGGGCCGCGAGGTGGTGGTAGCCGTCACCGATGGTCGCCTGGACTTCGGCCCGTGGGAGCAGGTTTTCTACGGGGAGTTCGATGGGCGTCGCAGGAAGCGGGTGCTGGTTAAGATCATAGGCGAGTAATGGCAACTTCGAGCACATTATCCGAACTGATATCCCTGCGGCGAAAGCGGGCTCTGATCACGGGCGCGGCGGCGGGCATTGGCAAGGCCATCGCTTACAGATTTGCGGAGGCAGGCGCAGACCTCGATCTGTTGGATATTGATGAGGAAAGACTGGCAGCCACGAAGAAGGAACTAGAGAGCTTCGGGACAGAAGTGAATGTTCACCAGGTGGATATATCGAAGCAGGAAGAGAGGGATGGATTGTGGGAGAAGCTGGCTCCCGATGGCCCAGACATCCTAGTGAACAACGCCGGCATCTATCCCTTCAAGGAGTTCCTGGACGTTGACGAATCCTTCTACAAGAAAGTCATTGAGACGAATCTGGATTCGGTCTACTGGATGTGCCAAGAGATGATCAGCAGGCGGCTGAAGTTGGGGGGCGTGATTGTCAACGTGGGTTCCATAGAGGCGCTGGTAGCGTTCAAGGCAGACTTGGCTCACTACAGCATGAGCAAGGCGGGGGTCATTGCCTTGACCAGGGCCCTGGCCAAGGAACACGGCAAGCACGGGTTCAGAATCAATGCCGTCGTGCCGGGCGGGATCATCACTCCCGGTACCAAGAGCAAGGCGGCCAAGGGGATATTCCATTTCGACTTTGGTCTCATGAAGACGGGTCTCGAATTCAAGTGGCGGTTGCCCATCGGCCGGCTGGGACAGCCGGATGAGGTTGCGTGTATGGCCCTGGTTCTGGCCAGCGATCTCGCCAGCTACGTGCATGGGGCAGCCATACCTGTGGACGGGGGGTTCCTGGCGGTATAGGTGTTGGATTCCGAAATTGGCTGAAATTGCAGATTTGTGGTATAATAGAGGCAGAGGTGAAGACCATGAGACTTGAAGAGGCGAAGGCGCTTCATAAGGGAGAGTGGATTGCTTTTCGTACCTTTGAGGAGGGCAATGATTCGGAAGGGGAAGTAGTCCTGCACAACAGGGATCGGCGGGCATTTGACAAGGAACTTTTGCAACGGGGGTTGACTGATGTGTACATCACTTTTGTAGGTCCGCCAGTTCCTGAAGGCTATGCGGCGATTTTCTAGCCGAGACTACTATGCGTTTTCCCATCGGTATCCCCTTGATGGGAGGTTGAGCTGTAATAAGTCCTTTGGAAAAACCAGAAACAGATACTAAAGGCTGTGAACAGGAGTAGTAGGCCATCCCCACAGAGAGCCGGGCAAAAGTGGAAGCCTGGCAGCGGCGCCGACGGGGAGCGCCAGGAGGCCGAACTCGCCTGGGAGCCGCAACGGCGAACTGCAAGCGGCGCAGCGTGCGAAGCTAAGCCGTTGCCGAGTGGCGATCGTTACCTCGCTCAGAGCGGATGGACAACGTGGGGCTGTAGCGCAGCTGGGAGCGCGTCTCAATGGCATTGAGAAGGTCAGGGGTTCGAGTCCCCTCAGCTCCACCAAGTGCCAGTGATCAGGTTGGTTGCTGGGCCATCAAGCAGGGTGGTACCACGGAGAAGCCCCCTTCGTCCCTGAGGCGGAGGGGGCTTTTATCTAACAGGGAAAGGAGCAGATCAATGACTAATAAGTATATCCCTCAGGAGATCGAAACCAAATGGCAGAAGCGGTGGGAGGCCGATGGGCTGTACCGCACGGTGGAGGACCCGTCGCGGCCCAAGTGGTACTTCCTGACCATGCTCCCCTACACCTCAGGCGACATCCACGTCGGCCACTGGTACGCCATGACGCCCAGCGATGCCAAAGCCCGCTATTATCGTATGCAAGGCTATAACACTTTCTTCCCCATCGGCTTCGACGCCTTCGGGCTGCCGGCGGAGAACGCGGCCATCCGGCGCGGCATCCACCCCAAGAAATGGACCTACGATAACATTGACCGCATGCGCCAGCAGCTTCGTTCTATGGGCGCCATGTGGGCCTGGGACCGTGAGGCCATCTCTTGCGATCCCAAGTACTACAAGTGGACGCAGTGGTTTTTCTTGCAGTTCTACAAGCGCGGCTTGGCCTACCGGGAGAAAGCGCCGGTGGACTTCTGTCCCACCTGCAACGTCACCCTGGCGCGGGAGCAGGTGGAGGGCGAAGACCGCCACTGCTGGCGCTGCGAGACGCCGGTGATCAAAAAAGACCTGGAGCAGTGGTTGTTCCGCATCACCGATTACGCCGATGAGCTGCTGGACTTCTCCCAAATTGATTGGCCGGAGCGCGTGGTCGCCATGCAGACCAACTGGATCGGCCGCAGCGAAGGGGCCAACGTCACCTTTCCAATTGCAGACTTCCCCCCCAGGGTTGGGGGGGACCGAGGGGGGGCGGAGGGTGAGGGCGGGGACGACATCGTGGTCTTCACCACCCGTCCCGATACCCTGTGGGGCGCGACCTTCATGGTACTGGCTCCGGAGCACCCCCTGGTGGACAAACTGACCACGCCGGAGCGTCGCGAAGAAGTGGAAGCTTACAAACAGCAGGCTGCCCGCCAGAGCGAGATCGAGCGGCTGGCGGTGGACAAGGAGAAGACCGGCGTCTTCATTGGCGCTTACGCCATCAATCCGGTCAACGGCGAGCGGATTCCCATCTGGATCGCCGACTACGTGATGATGACGTACGGCACGGGGGCCATCATGGCCGTGCCCGGCCACGACGAACGGGACTTCGAGTTCGCCCTCAAGTTCGGCCTGCCCATCATCCCGGTGATTGACCGTCCAGATGGTGTTGGCAAGTCCTTCGTCCTGCGGGGCACGATGAAAGCGGGCTTCGCCGAGGCGTTGACTCAAGCGGGCATCCCCTTCGAGGAGCGGGATGGCTCATTGGGCGTCACCATGGACAAGGGCCAGGTGGATCGCTACATTGAGCTGGCGCAGGCGTACCTCAAGCCCGACTCCTGGACCGAGGTCGTCGGCGCTCGCTGGGTGTTTGTTTTCGATGATGCGGTGGTTCCATTCGACGGCGTGGCGGCCGAGGAGAATATCCTGACCCGCTGCCAGGAGATGGAGTCCGAGCTACAGGCCAAACGCACGGTGATGGAGTTGCTGTGGGGCGTGGAGTTCTACCGCGACGTGCTGTTCCACACCGAGTACGGAGCCATGATCCACTCTGGCGCCTTCAGCGGCACGCCGGGCGACGCGGCGGTGCAGAGGGTGACCGAGTGGTTGGAGGAGCAGGGCATGGGCGAGTTCGCCGTCAACTATCGGCTGCACGACTGGCTGATCAGCCGTCAGCGCTACTGGGGCGCGCCTATCCCCATCATCTACTGCGAAAGGTGCGGCACGGTGCCCGTCCCCGAGGAGGACCTGCCCGTGCTGCTGCCCGACGATGTGGACTTCATTCCCACGGGCGAATCGCCTCTCAAGTTCCACCAGGGTTTCCGCCACACCACCTGCCCGCAGTGCGGCGGCCCCGCCGAGCGAGAGACCGATACCATGGACACGTTCATGTGCTCTTCGTGGTACCATTACCGCTACCTGAGCCCGGATTACGACCAGGGGCCCTTCGACCCTGAGGTGGGCTGCTACTGGCTGCCGGTCGATCAGTACACGGGCGGAGTGGAGCACGCTGTGATGCATCTGCTCTACACCCGCTTCTTCACCAAAGTGATGCGGGACATGGGGCTGGTAGACTTCGACGAGCCGATGCTGCGCCTGTTCAACCAGGGCATCATCCTGGCGCCCGACGGCTATCGCATGAGCAAGAGCCGGGGCAACGTGATCAATCCCGATGAGATAGTGGCCCAGTATGGGGCCGACACCGTCCGCGCCTACCTGATGTTCATCGGTCCCTGGGAAGAGGGCGGTCCCTGGAATAGTCAGGGGATCGAGGGCGTGTGGCGATTTTTGAACCGCGTGTGGAAAGTGGTCCTGGAGCCGAAACCCGAAGTGAAGGGCGAGGCCACTGAAGACGACATCGCTGACCTGCGGCGCAAGACCCACCAGACCATCAGGAAGGCCACCCAGGACATGGAGGCCTTTGCTTTCAACACCATGCTGGCCGCGCTGATGGAGTTCAATAATTACCTGATCAAGGCCAAGGAGACGCCGGTCGTCCACACCCCGGCTTGGGAAGAATCCATCGAGTCGCTGCTGTTGATGGTGGCTCCGCCGTGTCCTCATTTCGCCGAGGAGCTGTGGGCACGCACTGGCCGACCCCACAGCATCCATCAGCAGCGCTGGCCGACGTGGAGCGAGGAGCTGGCCGCCGAGGAGGTTATCACCTTGATCGTCCAGGTCAACGGCAAGCTGCGGGACCGGCTGGAGGTGCCGGTGGACATCGGCGAGGAGGAGGCCAAGTCATTGGCCCTGGCCAGCGATGGCGCTCAGCGCCACCTGGAAGGCTTAGAAGCCAAGAGGGTCATCTATGTGCCGGGGCGGCTGGTGAACATCGTGGCGAAATAGTCTGGAAGTTAGAAGCTGGAGGTTAGAGGTTGGAAGGTGGAAGCAGAAAAAAGCCACCAGGGGAAACCCCTGGTGGCTTTTTGGGTCTAGACTCGTCTCACAGCGGGCTGGCTTAGAAGTCGAAGTTCACTTGCTCGAAGTCGCCGCAGCCTTCCCAGGTGTCGGTTTCGGTGTGGCCCATGGATCGCACGGAGAAGTCTGCGCACCCCGTAGCAGAGAAACACTGGGTGGGGATGCCGCCGATGGTGTAGGCGCCGTTCGCGCCCGTGGCGGTCGAACCGACCACCTCGCCATTCACGATCACCTCCACCAGTTGGTCCGGTATAGCTACCCCGCCGGCTTTCACGAGGCCCGCCACCGCGCCGTAGCCGCAGAGCATTAGCTCCACATCCTGATTGTTGAGCCGGACGTACTCCCCGCCGATGTTGGCGCAGCTATCGTCGTCGAAGCCGTACCACAGGCCGGCCTCGCTTGGCGTGGTATCGCTGTAGACGCGGGAGTTCAAAGCCGGACCCCCGAAGATGCTGTTCGTCGTCGTCACGGTGGGCGTGTTCACCATCTGCGTCCAGGTGAAGACGCCGCTCTCGGCGATGCCCGGCGCGCTCACGGTGAAAGTGCTGGTCGCGTTGAGGATGGGTACGGCCAGGCTCAGCACGCCGCTGCGGTCGGAGGCGCCGATGGTGTGATAAGAGTCTCCGTAGTGAGCGGCTTTGGGGGCGAGCGGTTTGTTGTACACTACTGTGGCTCCCGCGATGCTGGAAGTGTCTTCGTCACTCGCCACAGAGGCCATGACCTTGAGGCTGACGTCGCCCAGGCAAAGCAAGCTGGCATTCAGCATCTTGTCCTCGCCGCAGCCCAAGAAGAAGGGCGGGGCGGTCCAGTTCAAGAAGCTCTGCTGTTCGAAGGTCACCGTGCGGGTCATGTACTTCACGCCGTCCAGTGCGTAGCCGCCGCTGGAGCAAGTGATGGACTCGGTCCCCTCGTCGGTCATGACGGTCACGCCCTCAATGGGCTTGGCGGCGCTAACGTCTGCCGCGTGGCCTGGGTCTATGGAATACACTCGGCCCCTGATGTCGCCTCTGCAAGTGACGTCCCACTCTTGGAAGGGAATGCCCTCGTAGGCGGTGGTGATGTCGCCGGCGGGATGGCCTTTGTTCAACACGGTGACAGAGGGCATGACTGGCTCTGGATTGGCGTGGCCGTCCCGATCGGTATCGCACAACTGCTCCACGCCGGTGACTTCCACGATCCCGGCGCCGATGAAACCGGAGGCCACGCTGCCGATGTTGGCCAGGTCCACCAGCCGCGAGTGCTTAGGTCCCAGCCACAGGCTGCTGATGAGGGTGTGCTTGGTTCCCGTAGCGTCATAGATATTTATGCTGAGCCGGATCCTGTTGCAGTTGGAGTTGTTGCGGATCACAATGATGGAGGTCACTTCATCCGATTTGCTGATGGAGGGCAGGGCGATGTAGCCCCATCCTGGCGCGTCTTTCAGCGGCTCCGCGTTGTAGGTTCCCCCCTGGGCCTCGCCTGGCGGGGCAGTGATCCAGCCGTCAAAGGCAGCGGAGTAGATCAGCGCCTTCTTCACGTCTACCACAGCGAAGATGGGTTGGCCGTCGGTCTCGTTCCCGCTGGGGTAGTCCACCTGGGCATGGGATTGAATGTCAGCCGCTCCGATGTAGTCGGCTCCGAGATCGGTGATGGCTGGCAGGAAGAAGGTGGTGGCCGCATTGGGCGCTATCCAATCGCCCACGAAGATGATCTCACCGCCGCTGTTGTCCATGAAATCCACCGTAACGAAGGTGGGCAGCGATTCCTGGGTCAGGTTCTGCACCTGGATGCCCGTCTGCCAGCCGCTCCACATCCTGAACAGCAGGCCCGCGTAGAGCAGCGTGTCGCCAGCGGGTTTGTAGGGCTGAGCCCAATAAGTCAACAGCGTGCCCCGATCGTTTGAATTTGGGCAGTATTTGGAATAACTGGTCTGGTCTACGATAATGCCCAGCGGCTGGTTGGCCTGAACATACGCTGATCCCAGCCAGTCGCATTTGATATTGTCAGGAACCCTTAGCCGAACGGACTCTCCAGGCGCCAATTGCTCGATGTGTTCTATCTGCTCGAAGGGGTTGGGTCCCTGCTCTCTGTAGTAGATGGTTAAGGGCGTGCATTGGTCGCCGCTGTTTTGGATGACCATTTCTGTGTACAGGTCGTGATATCGCCTCATGGCGTAGGGGGTGAAATACTGATAGGGCGGCCCGTCCCCGTGCATCGCCTCGCTGACGCCCGGGTAGGCGCTGGAAACAGCCGTGTCGAAATCATTGGCGCCTTCGCGTTGAACCACCACGGCGATGGGTTCTCCAGTCCCTCCGTAGGTGTCCTCCCAGGCCATCCAGGCGCTGGTGTCTCCCACCGCGTCGCCGGCCTCGTCGCAGGCATCGTTGAAAATCGGGATGGCTATCGAGTAGGCGACGGCCGACCTGGCCTGGCTGGGAATGGTGGCCTTCAGCGTCCAAACGCCGTTCTCCGGCACCCTCATGCAGACTGTGTTGATCGGCCCTGGGTCGTTGGTTGGACACCGGCTTGAGTAATCGCCCCAGAAGAACACGACCACGCCGCTGTCCGTCGTCCCCACGTTTTGCACCTGCACCCAGGTTTCCCACCCGTTCTGGTTGTCAATCGCCGGCAGGTGGATGCGCTTGCCCGACTGTGCTTCGGCGTAGGCCGTGCTTTCACCGTCGGGTCCCGCTTGCGCTGGTGGATCAGGCGCCCAAAGCGTGCCTACCGCGCCGATGACCAGGAAAACGCACAGCAGGCCAAGCGATGCCTGCCTACTCGCTTTAGACTCCTGCAATCGGGTTAGCCAATCTGTCCATAGGCTGCCCAAGTTTGCGACGAATACATCGAAATGACCGAACATCTTTTTTGCCCCCGGTTTCCCGTATGCATAGATTGTGAGTGAAACGGCGGGGATACACTGAACCCAGGTAGATTATATCATTATTGGTCAAAATGGTGTGTGAAGAGTTAGTGAAAGCAGCATGAATTCTGGGTGAAGTGCGACCCGATTGATGGATGTTCACTACAATCCGAAGGGTTGCTCTCTATATTTGATAACGTAAAACCGCGTGTTTAGATACGGCCTGTCCGAGAAATGGGCAAAATTCGTCACTGATTATCCTGTTCTGCCCGCTTTCTTCTTGTTTCTATTCCTTTTGCGCAGCATTTCCAGGTAGCGGGGCACAGCGATTGTGTAAAACTGGTATAGCAGGCGCGAAACGGCGTAATCATAGGCGCCGATGTGGCGCACGAATTGGCCTCCAAAGCCTTCCTTGAATCTGTAGACGCCCCACATGGGATCCGATTCGTCCAGAACGTCGGGCGCCCCCCACATGTCATACGCCGTGCAGCCTTGAGCCTTGGCCCAGCGCATGGCCTCCCACTGCAGGAGGTGGTTGGGCATCAGGTTGTGGTGCAGGTCCCGCGAGGCCCCGTACATGTACCAGGCCCTCTGGCCGAAGCGGAAGAGGATGATGCCAGCCAGGGGCTGCTCCTCGTACTCGGCGATGAAGAGCTGAGCCAGGTCAGCCTCGATGAAATCCTGCCAGGCGTGGCGATAGTAGGCAAAGGGGCGGATGATGAACTCATCCCGCTCGCTGGTCTCGACGTACATCTCGTAGAAGAGGGGCAGGTCGGCCAAACTGCCCAGGCGCACCGTGACTCCGCGCCGCCCGGCCAGCCGAACATTGTAGCGCGTCTTGGATTTCATGTCCATCAGCAGGTCGTCCTCTTCCTGCGTCAGGTCAATGAGAAGCGTATTGCGGAACTGAATCTGCTCGGCGGAGGGCTGCCAATCTCGGTTTGCCAGGGCTGCGGTGACTTGGGTTGCCGGAGAAGCGGTGCCTTCCAGGCGGACGTCGGGATCCATTTTGACGAAGATGGCGTGATGGCGTCGGGCTGCGTCTTCTAAGGTGGCTAACACGCGCTGCAGCAGGTCCTGGTCGGCATAGTCGAGAGCCGGCCCCTTGGGTACGTACATGATGCACAGCGGGAGGTAGGGGAACTTGCGCCGCAATACGGAAGCGGCGGCTCGGACTGAGCCAGCTTCCTCAAAGAGGAGTCGCTGGGGCTGCCAGCCATGTTGTGCTTTGAATTGGCCCCACTCGTAGGATTGCAGGATGTGGTTGTAGGGCAGGTTGAGCAGGACGTTGTTCCAGATGTCGCGGTCTGTTGTCTCAGTTATCTGCACTTCGCTGTCATCCTTGGTAGATTAACTCTGCTCGGCCTGGATTGCCAAATCCAGGCCAGGAGCAGGGATTTGGCACCTATCCTCAGCTTGCTGATTGATTCATCTAACCTGGTCGGGCTCGCCAAGTCACCAGCTTATTGTAGAGCCAGTAGAGTGCTGGCGAGTAAACGTAGTCGTAGGCGCCCAAATAGTGCACCACCTGGCCGCCAAAGCCCCGCTTGAAGCGATAGACTCCCCACAGCCCATCGCTCCGTTTGGTGAACTCTTCCTCCAGGGTTTCCTCGTCTTCATCGGGGATGCCCCACAGATCGTAGGTCCGACAGCCGCGCTCCTTGGCCCACTGGATGGCCTCCCACTGCAGGAGGTAGTTGGGCATGAGATCGCGGTGTTCGTCGGACGAGGCCCCGTACATGTACCAGGCTCTCTGGTCAAAGGCAAAAGCCATGATCCCGGCCAGCACCTGTCCTTCGAAAGTGGCCAGAAAAAGTCTAGCCAGGCCCTGGGGCACGAAGAGGTGGTGGGCGGTCTCGTAATATGACCGGCTGTGAATTCCGAAATCGTTGCGCTCGGCAGTAGTGCGCATCAAGCGGTAGAAGCCGGCTAGGTCCTCGGCCGTGCCCTCCCGCACGGTCACCCCTTTGCGCCCCGCCAGCCGAATGTTGTAGCGGGTTTTGGACTTCATGCGGGCTAGAATCTCGTCGGGATCGGGGGTCAGGTCCACCAGGATGGTGCATGGCGGCTGGATGGTCTGCGGGCTGGCGCGGAAGCCGAGGTCTGTGAGTCGTCGGGCCAGCGCGGCATCCTCAGCCAGGTCCGGCTCGATCTTGAGGAGGATGGCGCGGCGCTGGCGGCAGAGGCGGTGCAGGGCCTCCAGCAAAGCCTGCGTCAGCTCCTCATTGGCCCAGTCGGTGATGGGGCCTTTGGGCGCGTAGGCAACGGTCCAGGGGCCGAGAGGGCGGAAGAGCACCTGGGCGCCGGCCTGCCACTGGCCCTCGTCCTCAATCTCAATGGCCAGGCGCGCGACCTGCCAGCCGAATCGCTTCTTCAGTTGGCCCCACTGGCTCGATTGCAGGATGTGGCCTGCCGGGGATTCGGCTACGAACGAATTCCAATCGCTTTCGCTTACGTCGTTGGTGAAGTGAACGTGCAAGTTTTATCATCCTCCTCGCTATAGCCTCATTATATCACAGATCGTGTCTTTCGCAAAGAGGCCCCTTTCCGATTTGCACTAATTGCCAGTTTATGCTAAAATCTCCGAGTGCGTGCCGCGATAGGCCGTTTGCGCTTTTGCGAGAAGTATGTTATAATATCGCCCGTTTGTGGTAAGCTCGGCAGGGAGGATGGGCTCTTTGCGCCGCGACTTTGTGTTTGCCCTTTTTCGAGAAGTATGTTATAATACTGCCCGTTTGTGACACACTCAACGAAGGAGTTGTGGCTTTGCTGACAAACTATACCTTCATCGGCATCTTCGCCCTTATCGCTGTTTTGTTTCCCATCATCGCCTTAGCCTTGGCCTTCGTTATTCGCCCCAAAAAGCCAAATCCGATCAAGTCTTCCGTCTACGAATGCGGTCTCGAGACCGTCGGAGAGACGTGGGTACAGTTCAGGGTTCAGTACTACATCTATGCCCTGGTCTTCGTCATCTTCGATATCGAGACCGTTTTTCTTTACCCCTGGGCAGTGGCCTACAATAAGCTGGGCCTCTTCGCCCTGGTGGAGATGTTCATCTTCCTGGCCATCTTGGTCGGCGGCCTGATTTACGCCTGGCGGAAGGGCGCGCTAGAGTGGGTCTAGCAAGAGGCAAGAGGCAGGATGCAAGAGGAATCTATGTCTGAAGAAGAATTGATTGAAGAGCAGCTTAAGCGCAACATTTTTCTCACCACGGTAGACAAGGTCTACAACTGGGGGCGCAAGTCGAGCATGTGGCCGGTGAGCTTTGGGTTGGCCTGCTGCGCCATTGAGATGATCGCCGCGGCGTCTGCTCGCTATGACATGTCGCGCTTCGGGATGGAGATCATGCGTCCCTCGCCCAGGCAGGCCGATTTGATGATCGTGGCGGGCACCATCACGCACAAGATGGCCCCCCAGGTGCTGCGCATCTACAATCAGATGCCCGAACCTAAGTATGTGCTGGCCATGGGCAACTGCGCCATATCGGGCGGCCCTTTTCCTTCCTATGCCGTGCTGCAAGGAGCCAATGAGATCCTGCCGGTGGATGTGTACGTGCCGGGCTGCCCCCCGCGCCCCGAGGCTTTGCTCAACGGGTTCATGAAACTGCACGATATGGTGATGAAGCAGTCTATCAAGACAGTGTCGTGGTACAATAGGGATTAGGGACTAGGGATTAGGAATCAGGGACAGTAATCAGTGAGGGAGCGGAGTGACGAACCAGGAGATTCTGGACAAGCTAAGAGAGAAATATCCCGACGCTGTGGTTGAAGCGCCGGAGTTGATTGATTTCACGGTGGCTGTCCAACCGCAGGCGGTGGCCGAGGTGGCGCAGTTCCTGCACGACGAGTGCGGTCTGGATTACCTGGCCTTGCTGACGGCGGTGGATCGGCCGCAGCGATTCGAGGTTGTGTATCACCTGTGGTCCATCAAGAATCGGACCACGGAGCCTTTTGTGCTGAAGGCCTATGTCGAGGACAAGGAGACCCCGATCGTTCCGTCGGTGACGCCCATTTGGCGGGGGGCCAACTTCCAAGAGCGCGAGGCCTATGATATGATGGGCATTCGCTTCGAGGGCCACCCCAATCTCAAGCGTATTCTGCTCTGGGATGGGTTCCCCGGCCACCCGCTGCGCAAGGATTTCGAGAATCGGACTTACACCTTTGAGGATCTGAAGCCCACGCGACCTACGGGGCCGGAATGGTGAGTGAGGTTCAAATGAGGTACAGAGTCAAACTTGAGAAAACTGACGAAGGTTATGCAGTCTGGTGTCCTGGATTGCCCGGATGTTGGTCCCAAGGCACAACGGAAGAAGAAGCACTCGAAAACATAAAGGACGCCATAGAGACCTACCTGGCCACAGTCGAGGAACTGCTGAAAGATAAAGCCTCTCGCTTGGTTGAGGTGCCGGCGTAAGTTATGCCGAAGCTTCCAGGTGTGCCCCACCGTCGCGCTGTCAGGGCGTTTCGGAAGTCTGGCTTTTGGGTAGTTCGTGAAGGTAAGCACATCTCCATGACTGATGGTGAGCGAATTATCATCATCCCACGCGCCAATCCGATCAACGCGTTCACAATGGGTGGAATCGTCAAAGACGCGGGGCTGACGGTCGAGGAGTTCAAGAAACTGCTCTGAGACAGAATCTACCGGCGACGATAAATCATGAACGATAAGCCAACTGGACAACACATGCTAAGAACAGAGACCATCGCCCTCAACATGGGTCCTCAACACCCTAGCACGCACGGGGTGTTCAGGCTGAGATTGCAGCTGGACGGCGAGGCTGTGGTGGGCCTTGAACCGGTGACGGGCTACCTGCATCGCGGCATTGAGAAGCTCTGCGAGGAAGGCACCTATGTACAGGTGGTGCCGCTGACCGACCGCCTGGACTACATCTGCTCGATGACCAATAACCAGGCGTATGTGGTGGCCGTGGAGAAGCTGCTGGGGCTTGAGGTGCCTGAACGGGCAGAGTACATCCGCGTCATCATGGCCGAGCTGACTCGCTTGATCAATCACATGATGGCCATCGGCTTCCTGTGGAATGAGCTGGGCGCGTATTTCACGCCGGTTCTTTATTGTTTCCGAGCCCGTGAGCACATTCTCGACCTCTTTGAGATGGCTTGTGGCTCGCGGATGATGTGCAACTACATGCGGCCCGGCGGCGTGTCGGTTGACCTGCCAGAAGACTTCCTGCCGGCTGCTAAGAAGTTCAACGATCACTTCAAAGGCTTCGTTGACCAATTAGAGACCTTCCTCAACGAGAACGAAATCTTCCTGGCCCGCTCGGTGGATGTCGGGGTGCTGCCCGCTGACGTGGCCATCAACGCCAGCATCACCGGCCCTATGCTGCGGGCCTCCGGTGTGGACTACGACGTCCGCAAAGTAGATCGCTACTCCATCTACGACCGCTTCGACTTTGAAGTGCCCACCTGCCCCAACGGCGACGTCTACGACCGCTACCTGCAGCACATCAAAGAGATGCACCAGAGCGTGCGGATCATTGATCAGGCGTTGGACGGCATTCCCGAGGGCGAGGTGATGAACGCTAAGGCGAAGCGAGCCTTGCGCCGTCCGCCCGAAGGCGAGGCCTACGGGCGCATCGAGTGCCCCAAGGGAGAGCTGAGCTTCTACGTCGTGAGCGATGGCTCGGCCAATCCCTACCGCGTCCGCATCCGCCCGCCGTCGCAGATCAACCTCAGCGCGCTGAAGGAGATGTGCGCGGGGCACAAGATACAGGACGTGGTCATTATTCTGGGCAGCATCAACCTGACCATGGCCGACTTGGATCGTTAGGGGACAGCTACTCGTCCTGTCATTGCGAGTCTTCCATGACGCGGTGCGTCATCCGTAGGAGGCAGAAACTTCATAGCGTCATTGCGGGGCACGGTTTTTGTGCCGAAGCAATCTCCAGTTCGCGGAGTGGGGATTGCTTCGCCTTCGGCTCGCAATGACAGACAAGTTTCTGAGTAGGAGCGGAGCGACGAAGCAATCTCCAACTCGCTGGCGGGAGATTGCTTCGCCTCCGGCTCGCAATGACATCATACTCAAGGGAACAAAGCATGGACGCACTGAATCTGCTGTTCGTCAATCTTCGTGAGGCTATCACCGCCTGGCTGGCCGGGTTCCTGCCGATGTGGGCCGCAAAAGCCGTGGTGCACTTCGGAGTGGGCCTCATCCTCCTCTTCGTCGGGCTGGGCTCGGTGCTGGTGCTCACCCTGGGCGAGCGCAAGGTCATCGGGCGGTTCCAGGATCGCTTGGGCCCCAACCGCTGGGGACCGTGGGGCATCCTCACCCCTGTGGCCGACGGCATCAAGATGCTGACCAAAGAGGACATCGTTCCCCAGGGAGCCGACTACTGGGTGCATCTTTTGGCCCCCATCTGCATCATCATCCCCGCTGTGCTCATCTACGCTGTGCTGCCTTTTGGCGAGGGGATGTGGGGCGCTGATCTCAACATCGGCGTCTTGTACGTCGTAGCGATCGCTTCCGTGGGCACTATCGCCATCTTGATGGCCGGCTGGTCGTCCAACAACAAGTACTCACTGCTTGGCGCCTTTCGCGTGGTGGCCCAGCTCATTAGCTACGAGATTCCGATGCTTCTGAGCATCGTGGCCGTGGTCCTGCTGACCGGCTCGATGTCCATGGTCCAGATCGTGCGCCAGCAGTCGGTGCCGCACCTCATCACCATGCCCATGGTTTTCTTCGTTTACATGCTGGCGGCCTTCGCCGAGCTGTACCGCGCCCCCTTCGACATGATCGAGGCCGACTCGGAGCTGGTGGCCGGCTATTTCACCGAGTACAGCGGGATGAAGTTTGTGATGTTCTTCATGGCCGAGTACATTAACTTGTTCGCCATGTCGGCCGTCATCACCACCCTCTTCCTGGGTGGCTGGCGCGGCCCCATCCTGCCGGGCTATTTTTGGTTCTTTGTCAAGTGCGCGGCGGTCATCTTTTTCTTCTGGTGGGTGCGCAGCATGATCCCGCGCATCCGCATTGACCACCTGATGAACCTGGCCTGGAAATTCCTGGTGCCGCTGGCCCTGGTCAATCTGATGGTCGTCGGCTTGGTGGACAAGCTGGTCGCCGACGGGCTGGCGCAAGACATCGTCCTGCTGGTGGCCAACATCGTCGTGGCCGTCGTCGTGGTCGGCATCCTTGGCTTTGCCGCTCGCAAGACGGGGTCCAAGCGACTACAGCGCATCACATCTTCGTAGATTCGTAAATTCGGGATTCGTACATTCGTGCCCAATCTACGAAGCTACGAATTTACGAACTTACGAATGTACGAGTTTACGAACTTACGGACACAGAGGTGTTCATGTTTGGTCTAGGCGTAATAAAAGGTTTGTTGACGACGGGGAAGCATTTCATCCAGAGCTATCTGGGACATGTGGGGATTCGAGAGGGAAGCCGTCCCGATCCCACGTTGGAGGGGCTCTTCACGGTGCAGTACCCCGAGGAGAAGTTGCCCATGTTCCCGCGCTTCCGTGGCGCGCTGATGCAACTGCGCGACGCCGAGACGGGCGAGCCGAAGTGCACCGCTTGCGGACTGTGTGTGCGGGCTTGCCCCAACGATGTCCTGGCGGTGGAAGGAGAGGGCAAGGGTCGGGATCGAAAAGTGACGGCCTTCCATTACAAGCTATCGCGCTGCCTTTTCTGTCGCCTCTGCGTGGAGGCCTGCAACTTCAGCGCCATCGAGATGAGCCACGAGTACGAACTGGCCGGCTATTCGCCAGACCTGGTGTGGGATTTGGAGAAGCTGTTGGCCGTCGGGGATAAGGCCGGCGTTCACGAAGCGGGGAAGGACTGGGAGTAGTCATGTTGCAGTTTGTTTTCATTGTCCTTAGCATTATAACCTTAGGGGCCGCCTTGGCCGTCGTGACCAGAAAGAACCTGTTTCACAGCGCGCTTTTCCTGGTTCTTTCCTTCGTGGGGGTGGCGGGATTATACGTTCTGTTAGATGCAGGGTTCCTGGCTGCGGTGCAGATTTTGGTCTACGTAGGAGCCATCTCCATCCTGATCATCTTCGCCATCATGCTCACCCGCCGCCTGATGGCTGAGGACCTGGTGCAGCGCAACGCCCAATGGGGCATCTCGGGGCTGGTGGCCTTGCTCTTCTTCGCCGTGTTGGGCTTGGTTCTGCTTAGGGTGAATTGGCCCGTAGTCGGGGGAGACGTTTCCGCCGAGAGCATCAGCCTCCTCGGCCAGGAGCTGATGAGCACCTATGCCGTGCCCTTCGAGGTGGCTTCGGTGCTGCTGCTGGTGGCGCTGGTGGGTTCGATCATCATTGCCAGGGAGAGAGAGTAGATGATACCGCTGAGTTGGTACTTGATTGTCGCCGCCGCGCTGTTCTGTATCGGCTTGTACGGCGTGCTGTCTCGTCGCAACGCCATCGGCATCCTGATGGGCATCGAGCTGATGCTCAACGCGGTGAACATCAACCTGGTGGCCTTCTGGCGCTACACCAGCCCCCAGGCGGTCATCGGCCAGGTCTTCGCTATCTTCGTCCTCACCGTGGCCGCCGCCGAAGCCGCCGTGGGCCTGGCTCTGACCATCGCCATCTATCGCAGCCGCGATACGGTGGTCGTGGAAGAAGTTGACTTGATGAAATGGTAAAGCAGTGACAAGGGATAAGGGATCAGGGACCAGGGATATCTGATCCCTAATCCCTGATCACTAATCCCTTGCCCCTAACGAGGTAATCCATGCGAGAGTTCTTCTTTAACCTAACTTGGCTGATTCCGCTGTTTCCTCTGCTGGCTTTTGCCATTATCATTCTATTTGCAGGCAAGAACCGCAAGCTGAGTCACAGTATCGCCATTGGAGCCCTCGCTCTGTCCTGGGTGATTGGCTGGGGGGTGGCCTTCAGCGCGTTTACCACCCCGCATTTGGAAGAGCACCCCATCCATTTCCACACCGATTGGTTCCCCACGGGCGACACCTGGTTCCCCATTGGCACCTGGATTGATCCCCTATCAGCCATTACCCTCTTCATGGTGCCTTTCGTGTGTCTGATGATCTTCATCTACTCCATCGGATACATGGGATACGGCACCGAGGAGGTGGATCCCAATTACTCCCGGTTCTTCGCCTACATCTCCCTCTTCGCGGCGGGGATGCTGGGGCTGGTGGTCTCCGAAAACCTGCTCACGCTCTTCATCTCCTGGGAGATCATGGGGCTGTGCTCTTATCTGCTCATCGGCTTCTGGTTCGCCAAGAACTATCCTGATCCCGACAAGATCACGCCCCGCGAGGCGGGTCTCAAGGCGTTCATCGTCACCAAGATCGGCGACCTGTTCTTCTTGCTGGGCATCCTCTACCTCTACGGCCAAACGGGTTCGCTGAGCTACGATGTGGTCTTCAGCCACGGGGTGCTGCAAACGCTGGCTGAGCATACCGTCACCTTGCCCCTGCTGGGCACCTGGTCGGTGGCTTCGGTGATCGCGCTGCTCATTTTCGGCGGGGCGGTGGGCAAGTCGGCACAGTTCCCGCTGCACGTCTGGCTGCCCGACGCTATGGAGGGTCCTACCCCCGTCTCCGCGCTGATCCATGCCGCGACGATGGTGTCGGCTGGCGTGTTCCTAGTGGTCCGCATTTTCCCTCTACTCCACATCGTGGTCGAGATGGAGCATCACAACCCGACCATGGGCGTCATTGCCTTCATCGGCGCGTTCACCGCGCTCTTCTCCTCCACCGTCGCTGTGGCCCAGGACGACATCAAGGGGGTGCTGGCTTTCTCCACCATCAGCCAACTGGGCTACATGATCGCCGCGCTGGGCATCGGGGCCTACGTGGCCGGCGCGTTTCACCTGATCACCCACGCCTTTTTCAAGGCCCTGCTCTTCTTGGGCTCCGGTTCGGTCATCATCGGCTGCCACCACGAGCAGAACATGATGGAAATGGGCGGTCTCAAGGACAAGATGCCTATCACTTTCTGGACCTTCGTGGCCGGCGGATTCGCCCTGTCCGGCTTCCCCATCATCACCGCCGGTTTCTGGAGCAAGGACGAGATCCTGGCCCACGCCTGGCACGAGTTTCTGCACGAGGGGGTGGTCTCCTGGCCGTTCTTCGTCTGGCTGCTGCTGACCGTCGCTGCTTTCCTAACCGCTTTCTACACTGGGCGACAGATTTGTCTTACCTTCCTGGGCAGGCCGCGCGGTCACCACGCTGAGCACGCCCACGAGACGCCGCCCACCATGACCGTGCCGCTGATGCTGCTGTCCGTTTTCGCTCTGACGCTGGGCTTTGCAGGCATACCAGAGGAGATCATTGGCGAGGGGCGCAACTGGTTCCACCATTTCGTGGGACATGCGTTCCCGTCCACGCCGCTCAGTGTGCCGGTGATGCTTCTGTCGGCGCTGCTGGCGGTGGGCGGGCTGTTCCTCGGCTGGTTGGTTTACGGGCGCAGGCCGCTGGCGAAGGGCCAGCCGGACCCGCTGGTTAAGGTGCTGGGGCCGTTGCATACCGTGCTCAAGAACAAGTACTACTTCGACGAATTTTACCAGGCTACGATCATTCGCTTTACTCTGTGGCTGTCCAGAACATCTTTCTACTTTGACAATCGCTGGGTCATTGATCCCATCATCAACAGGGTGGGCCGAGCGAGCGCGGCTCTGGCCTCCGCCCTCTTCCGCTTCGTTGACGTCCCCATCATTGATGGCGCGGTGAACCTGGCCGGCAAGGTAGGAGCGGCCTTATCCACTGCCCTCTTCCGCTTCATTGACATCCCGATCATTGATGGCACGGTGAACCTGGTAGGGCGAGCTGGCGCGGCCCTGGCTACGGCCTTCTTCCGCCTGGTAGACCTGCCGATCATTGACGGCTTCGTGGATTCGTTGGGTCGGGTGACGGCGTGGGCCGGGCGGGGGCTGCGGCAGGTCCAGACGGGTCGGGCGCAGAACTACCTTCTGGTCGCTTTCGTCAGCGTATTGATGTTGCTAGCAGTGTATTTAATTCGATAAAATTGCAAGGAGGCATCCATGAGCTTTCCCATTCTGACTGTGATAACCTTTACCCCCCTGCTGGGGGCGATCCTGGTGCTGCTCATCCCCAGGGAGAGGGAGGACGTTATCAGGAGGCTGTCCATCGTCATCAGCTTCGTCCCCCTGATCCTGGCCGCTATCCTCTGGCTCAGCTATGATCAGGCTGGAGGTGGCTTCCAGTTTGAGCAAATCGCTGAATGGATACCAGCCGTTGGCATTCGTTACCACCTGGGGGTGGATGGCATTAGCGTGCCGTTGATCTTCTTGACGTCGCTCCTCAGCACCCTTTCCTACTTCTACTCCGCCTACACCATCAAGAAGCAGGTCAAGGAGTACTACTTCTTCTTCCAGCTCTTGCAGATGGGGATGTTCGGGGTCTTCATGTCCCTGGACTTCGTCTTGTTTTACGTCTTCTGGGAGATCGGGCTGGTGCCGATGTACTTCCTCATCGGCATCTGGGGCGGGGAACGACGGATCTACGCGTCCATCAAGTTCTTTCTCTACACCCTGGTGGGCAGCGTGGCCATGCTGCTGGCCATCCTCTTCATCTACTTCAACGTCGGCAGCTTCAGTATTCTGGAGGCAGCGGAGAAGTTCCGCCATATCGTTCCCTTCGCCGACAATTTCGGGGTGGTCAGCTTGGCTTTCTGGGGCATCTTCCTGGGCTTCGCTATCAAAGTGCCTTGCTTCCCCTTCCACACCTGGCTCCCCGATGCCCACACCGAGGCGCCCGTTTGCGGTAGCGTCATCCTGGCCGGCGTTCTGCTGAAGCTGGGGGCTTACGGCATGGTGCGCGTCCTGTTGCCGGTCTTCCCCGAAGCTTTCAACTACTACGCCCCGTTCATTGGCATCCTGGCCCTCTTCAGCATCGTCTACGGAGCCCTGGTCTGCATGGCCCAGTGGGACCTCAAGCGGCTCATCGCCTACTCCTCGGTCAGTCACATGGGGTACGTGATGCTGGGGATCGTAGCCGCCGCGTCCAGCCTGGGCATGTCTACGGAGGGAATCACCACCAGCGCGGCCATCGCCTTGAACGGGGCCGTGATGCAGATGTTCAACCACGGCATCATCACGGGCGGGCTGTTCTTCCTGGTGGGCATGATCTACGATCGGGCCCATACCCGCGACCTCAAGGCTTTCGGTGGCCTGGCAACCAAGCTCCCCTACTACTATGGCGTCATGGCCGCCACTGGCTTCGCTTCTTTGGGATTGCCGGGGTTGGCCGGCTTCTGGGCCGAATTCTTCGTCTTCCGTGGCTCCTTCCACATCATCCCCGTTTACGCGGCCATCGGCGCCTTGGGCATCGTGGTCACGGCGGGCTACATCCTGTGGAAGATCATCCAGTACATGTTCCTGGGCTCCTTTGACGAAGAGAAGTGGGGCAAGCTGACGGACATGGATACCTTCGAGAAGGTGACCATGTGGCCGCTGTTGTTGTTCATGGTCGGCTTCGGCGTCTACCCCACGCCCATTCTGAACCTGATCAACAGCGCCACCGTTGCCCTTCTTAGCAGGCTGTAATGCGAGTGTCATTGCGAGGCGCGCTGTTTGCGCCGAAGCAATCCCCTAGCAGACTTGGAGATTGCTTCGCTCCGCTCGCAATGACAGATGTGGCACTATCAAGTTACCCACCATTCAGGGAGGCTCCATTTTGACTCTAGCGCAGATGTTGACTTCGCTCTTACCTGAACTCGTCCTCGCCGCCACGGGGCTGGTTATCCTGGGCTTGGACCTGGTCTGGCGCCCCTCTTTTCCCCCCAAAACTGGGGGGGAGGAAGGGGGGGTAGAATGGCTGCCCTACGTGGCTCTGGCCGGGCTGGGCGGCGCACTGGTGGCTACTGTGTACCTTTGGGGCGCCGAGGCGCTGCTTCCTTTCGGTGGCCCCCCGGCTCCAGCCATCTTCGCCGTTGATCCCTTCACCCTCTTCTTCCGCGTGATCGCCGTCCTGTCCGTGGGACTGGTGCTCCTCTTCTCCGTGGATTATCTGAGGGAACGCACGCCCTACCGAGGTGAGTTCTACAGTCTGCTCCTCTTCTCCGCCCTAGCCATCACCTTGGTGGCGGGCGCGGCGGACCTGATCATGGTCTACATAGCTATCGAGCTACTCAGCATCACCTCGTATATTCTGACCGGCTACCTGCGCGAGGATCGCAAGTCCACCGAGGCGGCCATCAAGTACTTTCTTTTCGGGGCCATGGCCTCGGCGGCCATGCTCTACGGGATGTCCTTACTCTACGGAGTCACGGGGGCGACGAGCTTGAGCGCCATCGCCGCTTCGCTGCGTCCTGATCCTGTCGAAGGGCTGGGAGCAGCCGATGCTTCCCTGCGCTGGCTGATCTCTCCGGCCATGGTCTTCCTGCTGGCAGGGTTCGGCTTCAAAATCGCGGCTGTGCCCTTCCACCAGTGGTCGCCGGATGCCTACGAGGGTGCGCCCACTCCTGTCACCGCCTTCCTCTCGGTAGGGCCCAAGGCGGCGGGCTTCGCCGTCCTGCTGCGCGTGTTTTTGACGGCCTTGCCCCATTTCCAGATGGACTGGGTTGCCCTCCTGGCTAGCATCTCCATCGTGACCATGACCCTGGGGAACCTGGTGGCCATCTGGCAAAAGAACATCAAGCGCATGTTGGCCTACTCCTCCATCGCCCAAGCTGGCTACATCCTCATCGGCCTGGTGTCTTGGGACCTCTGGCGGTCGGCGGGGCGGTTCACCGGCATCAATGGGGTGCTCATCTACCTGCTGGCCTACCTTTTCACCAATTTAGGAGCCTTCGTTGTCGTCATCGCCTTTGAGCAAGCCACGGGCTCTAATCAGATCGAGGACTACGCCGGCCTGGCCCGCAGATCGCCGGCCCTGGCAGGTGCGATGCTCATCTTCCTCTTCTCCCTGACGGGCATTCCCGGTACTGGAGGATTCATCGGCAAGCTCTTCGTCTTCGGGGCCGCCATCCAGGTCCAGTTCTACGCCTTGGCCATCGTGGGCATCATCAACAGCGTGGTCGCTGCTTTCTACTACCTCAACGTGATGCGTTATATGTTCTTCGAGCCGGGAACCGGCGAAGGGCCGGCCATCAACACCTCGCCGGCTATCAAGGTCACCTTGGCTGTGACAACCGTGATGACCCTGGTCATCGGAGTCTACCCCCAGCCGTTCATCGAGTTGGCGCAAAGGGCGGCCGGGGTGCTTGCCTTCTGAACCTATTTGACAAGGATGCCGATTTGTGGTATCATCGGTTGACGTAGGAGCGGTGATTGCTGGATTGAGAATGGGGGGTAGGCTCTTGGAGGGAAGAGATATCTTCAGTTCACTGGCCCTGGCCACTCAGGTAGGGGTGATGGTCGTCGTTTCGGCTCTCGGTTGCCTTTTCTTGGGCCTGTGGCTTGACAGCAAGCTGCATACCAAGCCCTTGGCCACTCTGATCTTCATTGCCCTTGGGACGCTGGTTGCCATAGCGGGCACCTATCGCCAGGCCCGTTCGTTTATGGAACGGCAGATGGAAGAGAGCAAGAAGGAGAATTCGTGATGCCAATTAGAATAATAAGGCACATGCCTGGAATCGTCCTTGAGGCCGAGAAGGTCTTCTCCATCTTCGGTATCCCTATTAGCAATTCCATCATCGCCAGTTGGATAACGATGCTTTTCCTCATCGTCATCTCGGTCCTGGCCACCAGGAAAATGAAGCTCGTTCCCACTGGCTTGCAGAACGCCGTCGAGGCGGTGTTGGAGATGTTCTACGAGAGCGTGGCCAAGGCAAGAGCTGGCGAGCAAGCACGCCTGTTCCTTCCGCTCTCGGCTACTATCTTCTTTTTCATACTATTTTCTAACTGGCTGGGCGTCCTCCTGCCCGGCTTCGGCAGCATCGGTATCCTGGAGCACCATCACGGTGAGGAGGTCTTGGTTCCCATCTTGCGCTCCCCCGCCACCGATCTGAACACCACCCTCGCCCTGGCCCTGTTCTCCGTGCTTGGCATCCAGGCCTATGGCGTCAAAGTACAAGGCTTCTTTGACTACGCTAACCGGTACATCAGAGTAGGCAAGATCATCGGCATGTTTCGTGGTCGCTCCGCCAATCCTCTCACCGCCGTAATTGACCTCTTCATCGGGGTGCTGGAGATCTTCGATGAGTTCACCAAGCTGCTCTCTTTCTCCTTCCGACTTTTCGGCAACATCTTCGCCGGCGAAGTGCTGCTCATCGTCATCGCCACTCTCTTCTTCAAGATTCTTGGTAACCTCGCCCTCATCGTCTACCCCGTCTCCATGGTATTTGTGGCTCTGGAGATCTTCGTTGGGTTCATTCAGGCCTTTATCTTCGCCACACTGACTCTGGTCTTCCTTAGGATGGCCACCGCTCACCATGGATAATAGCAATAAGCGACGCACAACAACAAGCCATTTATGTGATATGAAAGGAGAATGAAAGAATGGACAGAAACTTACTGGCAGGGATCACCATCGTCCTTGGAGCAATGGTGCCGGCAGCAATGATCGGTCGGTTCTCTACCGAGGCGATGAGGTCGCTGGGACGCAACCCTGAGTCTGGGCCGATGATCAGCGCTAACCTGATCCTGTGCCTGGCTCTGACCGAGGCCATCGCCATTTACTCCCTGGTCGTCGCCTTGGCCATCAAGTTTGTTGAGTGAAGGAGGTGGCAGCTTGGAAGGAGGACTACCATTAGGCATCAACCCCATTTACTTGCTTGGCCAACTCCTCAACCTCGTTATCCTGTTCGTCGTGCTTTACAAGTTCGCCTTCAAGCGCTTTCTGACCACGCTTGACGAGCGCTCGGCTCGGATCCAGAAGGGCCTAGAGGACGCCGAAATAGCTGAGAAGAGAGCAGCGGAGGCTGAGGAGGCATATCAGGAAAGGATCGAGCAAGCGGATAGGGAGAGGCGGGCGATGCTGGCTCAGGCAACCCGAGAGGGTGAGAAGATCAAAGAGGAGGTGCTGGCTGAGGCCCAGGAGGAGGCCAAGGAGCTTGTCCGGGAAGCCCAGGCCGACATTGAACGCCGGCGCGAGCAGGCGGCGAGCGAGCTTCGCAAGCAGGTAGCAGACCTGACCCTCCTGGCCACAACCAAGGTGGTCGGCCAGGTCGTAGATGAAAGGACTCACCGTCGCCTGATAGATGAAGTCTTAGCAGATATAGGTGAGCTCTAATGAGAGAGGTGACATCTGCTGAAGTGCATGAGTCGTCAGGCGGTTCCACGACGGAGGCCTGGCTTGAGGAGTTGAGGGCCATCGGCCAGCGGCTGCGCGAGGAGGATTTGGTCTCCCCGGAGCAGGTAGAACAGCTAAGCGCCTTGGGCTTGGAGTTCGAGCGGCTGGCCGATCACAGGCCCGCGATAGCGCTGCCCTTAATGTCCATCGCATTCTGGCTCGTGCAGTTCGAGCGACTGGTCAGACAGCAGGCGCAAGTGGCGGGGACGCTGGCCCTGGTGAAAAGCGCTGTGCGTTTGACTGAGGAGGAGCAGGCTATTATAAAAGAACGCCTCAGGGAACGCTTCGGCGAGGAATTCATCCTGCGCATGAGGGTAGACCCATCACTCATCGGTGGCTTGATGATTGAAGCGAGAGGCCAAGTCATTGACGGCAGCGTGGCCGGCAAACTGGAGGCTTTGAAGGAGCGCATGTTGGTCGCCTTGGAGGAGCGTGAATCGCATCTCTTAGAACCCCAGAAATCAGGCGAAAAGGAGTAGATGGAATGCCAGATGTGAGCCAGACGCTTAACTTGGCCCAATATATTGCTCCAGGCTTTCTGTTCGTGCAAGTGCTCTATATGCTGAAAGTGCGTTTCCTTCACAAACGTTCGGACTTCGAGAGGGGTGCCTGGAGCCTTATCCTCAGCGTGCCCATACATTGGGTTGGAACACAATCTCTCGCTTTGCTGGGCCTGGAACTCACTCAAAGATTGACCTTTGAAGTGTACCTCCTGGCAATCGCCCTCGTGGGAGGCTTCATCATAGGTTTGCTCAATCAGCTCCTGCTCTTTGAGGAGGAGGCCGCCGAGGATTAGCCGGCTGGCCTTTGGCCGCTTGTCTGAGTAGACGATCGGAGCTCTGAGTGATGTGCCGTTTCCGGCTGACAGGGGCAGTTCATGCCGTTAGATGCCGCGCTCGGCAGGCTGCCGGGTCGGACTTGGACAGACGTTACTGCTTGTGCCCCCAGACGCATCGGGGGCATTTGACTTTTCCTGCTTACTCTACAAAATATCCTGCATCACACCACCGACTTCACATTACTGTTAAAGGAGAGGAGATTCCATGAACCCGACATTCTTCGTCCCCCTGGCTGGCATCACTGGCGTCATCGGCATGATCTTCGTCGGCATCATCGCCTGGTGGGTCGTCAAGCAAGACCCTGGCACCCCCCGTATGCAGGAAATCGCTTCTTTCATTCAAGAGGGAGCGAGCGCTTTCCTGCGACGAGAGTTCCAGACCATCGCCTACTTCATCGCCGGCATCGCGGTGCTGCTGCTGATCTTCTTGGAGTGGCAAATCGCCTTCGGCTTCGTGATGGGAGCCGCCTTCTCGCTGCTGGCTATCTTCATCGGCATGAACGTAGCCACGCGAGCCAACGTGCGCACCTCTAGCGCGGCCCGGACCTCGGCCGGCAGGGCCCTGACCATTGCCTTCCGGGGCGGCTCGGTCATGGGGCTTTCCATCGTCTCCCTGAACATGCTGGGAATCTTGTTGCTCATGTGGCTCTTCGGCGTGGGGCCGGACGACCCAGAGGCGGTGAGCCTGTTGGTTGGCTTCGGCTTTGGGGCCAGCCTCTCGGCGCTCTTCGCCCAGCTGGGTGGGGGCATCTACACCAAAGCCGCCGACATCGGGGCCGACCTGGTGGGCAAGGTCGAGGCTGGCATCCCCGAGGACGATCCCCGCAACGCGGCGGTCATCGCCGACCTAGTAGGAGACAACGTCGGTGATTGCGCTGGCCGAGGCGCTGACCTCTTCGAGTCAGGCGCTGACAATGTGATCACCACCATGATCGTCGCTGCCTCCCCCATCTTCTTCAGCAAATACGGTTGGGTCGGCGTTTTGTTCCCCCTCATAGCGCGCGCCATCGGGGTGTTGGCTACTCTGGTTGGCGTGTTTCTGGTGCAGGGGCGAGATAAGGGAAGCCCAACGAGGGCCGTCAACACGGGCTTCCTGGGCACCGCTCTGACCTGCCTGGTTCTGTTCTACGGGGTTGCGCGTTGGATGATGCACGATGTGGGCCTCTTCTACGCTCAAGTCCTGGGGCTGTCAGGAGCTCTGGCGACTGTGCTCGTCGTCCAGTATTACACCGGCGCTCACGGGAAACCAGTGCGTGAGACCGCTCGCTACGCTCAGAGTGGACCGGCGCTGGGCATCCTGACGGGATTCTCCTACGGCATGGAGAGCACCGTATGGGCTAAGTACATCCTGGGGTTGGTCATTCTCCTCTCCTGGCTCATGGGTGGCGGAGGACTGGAAGGAATCTACTACATCGCCGCCGCGACCATGGGCATCAAGGAGATGAAGGGAATCATCATGGCCGGCGATACCTTCGGTCCCATCGCCGACAACTCGGCCGGCATCAGTCAGATGGCTGGTTTAGGTGCGGAGACTCGAAAGGCCGGCGACGCTCTGGACGCCGTGGGCAACGTGACCAAGGCCCTGGCCAAGGGGTACGCGATGAGCTGCGCCACGATGGGCAGCTTGGTGATTCTTTTCGCCTATCTATTTGAGATCGCTCGCCTGCAAGGCATCCGGTTGACCAACCTCAACGATTTCTGGGTCAACATTACCAATCCGGCGAACATCTGCGGCCTGTTCTTTGGCATCGCCACGCCCTACCTGTTCTCGGCGCTGACCTTGCGATCGGTCAACGACGGCGCTTTCAAGATGGTCGAGGAGGTGCGCCGCCAGTTCCGCGAGATCCCGGGGTTGATGGAAGGGAAAGCCACGCCAGACTATGCACGCTGCGTGGACATCACGACGGCCAACGCCCTGCGAAAGATGTTGGCGCCTACTCTAATCTCGATGGTTATCCCCATCATAGTCGGTTTCACCATGGGGGTCTGGGCTTTGGCCGCCTATCTGATCGGCGTAAAGGCATCGTCTGCAGCGGTATCAAAGGCCCTGTTCAACACTGGCGGCACCCTCGATAACGCCAAGAAGCTGATCGAAGAGGGTTACTTTGGCGGCAAGGGCACGGAGACCCACGCAGCGGCTGTGATCGGTGATACCTTTGGCGATCCCCTCAAGGACACGGCCGGGCCGTCTTTGCACATCCTGGTCAAACTGCAGAACATCATGTCCATTACCCTGCTGCCATTGTTCATCCAGCATGGTCTGAACCTGTTTCAATAACCGGATTATTCGTAGTAGCGACTTCAGTCGCTTGGGACAACTGAAGTCGTCACTACGAATTCGTAAATGAGTCGGGGGCTAGATGCCCACATTTGACCAAGAACTGCTGGAAATCTACGGAGAATTGGATCGCGACCGGCTGATGGCGCTGGTGGTGCGCTATGCCCGTGACCGGCTCGGCGCTGGCGGCTCTTCCATCTTCCTGCGCGACGACATCACCGGCCGCTACGTCCTGCGCGGCACCACCGGCCTCCTGGAGGGGGCAGACATGCCCGCCGAACGGGTGGAATACGAACCTGGCGAGGGATTGACCGGCTGGATGGCGAAACACGGCCGGCCATTGCGCATCACCAACGTCAAGGACAACGGAGAATTGCGACGCATCGCTGATGACCTGGTCTGGAGCAAGAAATACTCCGAGATCAGCGCCAAACCGGGCCAGGCTTACCTGGGAGTGCCGATTCTGTCCAGGGATGGGGCCACTGTGCTTGGCGTGTTGCGAGTTTCGGGGAAGGCAGAAGGTGAGCATTTCGACGCCCAGGACGAAGCGCTGCTGAGCCACGTAGCCGCCATGGTGAATATCGCCATCGAGAACTCGCAGCGCTATGAGCGGGAGAAGCGCCGTGCGCGCTACTTTCGCTTGCTACTGGACATTAGCACGGAATTGAACCCACGGCGGCCCATCGCCGAGATGCTACAGGCCGTAGTGGACCGGATCAGGGAGGGCTTCCGCACCGAGGGCTGCCAGATTTACCTGCGGGCCGAGGAGGATGTCCACCGGGTAGTGCTGCGGGCTGCCAGCGGCCTTCCCGAAACGCTGATCGGCAAACTGACGTACATGAAAGGGGAGGGGCTGACAGGCCACATCTTCCACACCGGAAAACCTATCCAAATACGCGAGGCGGCGGCGTTGGAGGATTGGGACGATCCTCACATCGCAGAGGTCGTGCCACATCTCCCCTCGGGTGTCTATCGCTCCTTCGTGGGCGTCCCCCTGCAATTGGGCGACGAGATCCTGGGCACTCTGGAGTTGATCAACAAGATTCCCAGCAGTCCCGGTCACCGCGATTGGTTTACCGACGACGATGAGGGGTATCTGCGCTTGCTCTCCACGGCCATCGGCGGCGTGCTGGAGGGAGCTCGCTATCTCAAGACCCTGGGCGAGGTGGGTGTGACCGCGATGCGCATGCAGCGGGTTGCCTCCTTCGGTACCCTGGCGCAACGGATACGGCACGAAGCGGCTAACCCGCTGGCCGTGGCTCGCTTGGCAGTAACCAACCTGCGTAGCGACCTCCAGGAGAAACCAGGTTTTTCTCAAAAACCTGGTTTCTTAAGGCGGCTGGACGTCATCGAGACCAACCTGAACGAGGTCAGTGGCAAACTGCTTGACCTGCTCAAATTCTCGCAGCGAATTGGCTTCGTTCGCACGACCACGAACTGGAACGACGTGGTGCGCGAGGTCCTCATCTGGCTGGCAGCGGAACGGCAGCGGCGCGGGGTGGAAGTGCACGTAACCTACGAAGACCTGCCCCCGCTGTTCATCGAGCCCAATGAACTGTTCGGCGTCTTGGTCACCGTCCTGCGTTTGGCGATGGAGGCTCTCGAGACACAGGGGGGTCTCATTGAGGTGCACACTTCCTTATCCGCCGACGGTCAGCGTGTGCGCACGAAGGTGCACGCGCCAGAAGCCCCCTTGAGTGGAAATATTGCATCTATCCTCGAACCGGCGGCTGGTGCGCCTGAGGAACTGTCGCCCCTTCACTTCGAGTGGGCGCTGGCCCAGGAGACGGTGAGGACTCAATACGGAGGTGGTTTCACCTGGCAGGCTTACGATGGAGCAGTGCAGTTCGTGCTGGAGTTGCCTTTGAATCGAGAGAATCGAGGGGATAATTGACATGGTGACGGAACACAAAACGATCCTCGTAGTAGACGACGAACCCTTCTTCCGCGAGGAGGTCGTTGCCTTCCTCAGCAATCCTACTTTTGCAGCGCGCGACTGGAAGGTGGAACCGGCGGCGAGTGGGAGGGAGGCGCTGGCCCGGCTAGAGCAAGCCCCGTGCGATGTCATGCTGCTCGACATCAACATGCCGGAGCTGGATGGGATGGAAGTACTGCACTTGATGCAGGAGAAGCGCCTGCTGGAGCAGACCTACGTCATCATGCTCAGCGCCTATGGCGTTTACGAGAACGTGGTCGCGGCCATGCGCGGAGGGGCAAAGGACTTCGTCAACAAGTCGGAGCCACTGGACCAATGGATCGTGCGCATCGAACGCGGCTTCGAGTGGCAGGAGCTGCGCCGCCGTCAACAGCAGGCCGAGGAGGAACTGCGCCTCCTGGCGCGTGAGGTCGGCCACGACATCGGCGGCACGACCTACTTCGTGCTCACCCAGCGGGTGCAGGCGCTGGCCAAGCGAGTGGCCGGGGATGCGGAGTGCGAGCGTTCCATCGAGGTCATCCAGCAGATCCTGGCCCGCATCAAGCGTCTGGCCGAAGATCTGGGACACGTGGCCGTGGCCCTGGATAGCAGAGAGACCTGGCGTTGGGAGCCCCTCGACCTCCAACGCCTGCTGGAGCGGCTGGTGCAGGAGTTCAGCTACGCCCACCCTGGCGTGACCGTCGTGCGAGAGTGGAGCGAGGGCATCCCGCCGATACACGGCAGCCGCGCCCAGTTGGAACGGGCTTTCCACAACCTGCTGACCAACGCCGGACGAGCCATGTCCGACGGCGGGACGCTCACGCTGCGCACGCGGCGGGAAGCCGGGGGGGAGTGGGTTGCCGTTGACATCGAGGACACAGGGGTCGGCATTCCCCCGGAGGCGCAGGAGAAGATCTTCCGCATCGGGTTCTCGGACTGGAGAAATGGTCATAAGGGCAGCGGACTGGGGCTCTACGTCGCTCGCAGGAACATCGAAAATCACGGTGGTCGCATCGAGGTGACCAGCGCTGTAGGCGAAGGGACTACCGTCACCGTCCGCTTGCCGATTCAGCCTGAATAGTGACCGTAGTAGCGACTTCAGTCGCTCTCAAGCCACTGAAGTGGCTACTACGGCTAGGCTTTCGTAGTAGCGACTTCAGTCGCCCTCAAGCCACTGAAGTGGCTACTACGGTGGCTACTGAGGCTTTCGTAGTAGCGACTTCAGTCGCTTCGGAGGGAGAGATGCCTTACGAGTATCGCCACATGACGCCCGAGGAACGCGCCGCCGTCGTCGAAGAACGTCGGCAGCGTGGCTACCCCTTGCACTCGCCGCCGCATCCCTATCGCGAGGCCGGGTGGTACTGCATCACTGCCGCCAACTACGAACACGCACATATCATGGCTTCTCCTGCCCGTCTCACTGCGTTTGAGGAGCAACTCCTCTCAGAGCTGGCCGACGTCCAGGCCGAGGTTGGAGGTTGGGTTATCTTGACCAATCACTATCACTTTCTGGTGGGCGTTCAATCCTTGGAGCACATCTCGGCCGTGCTCCAACATCTCCATGGGACTACTTCCAGAGCGTGGAATCTGGAAGATGGCCTCACCGGGCAGCGCAAGGTGTGGTACAAATTCCGTGATCGCTACATCCGTGACGAGCGTCATTACTATCACGCGCTGAATTATCTCCACTATAACGCGGTGAAACACGAGTACGTCGAAAGCCCTTACGATTGGCCGTGGTCTAGCGTGCATCTTTACTTTGATACGTATGGGCAGCGATGGCTCCGCGAGCGATGGGTCAAATACCCGATTGGGGATGCGTGGGATTACGGGGACTGAACGACTGAAGTCGTTACTACGTGCTCATGGCGCGTTTTTGTAGTGGCGACTTCGGTCGCAGAGAACGACTGAAGTCGTTACTACAATTGCTACAGTTATCAAGGAGGTGAAGTACGATGTCATCAACGATACTGGTGATGGACGACGATCTGTTGGTACTTGAAAGCCTGGAAGACTATCTGAAGCAGGCCGGATATACCGTCGTGACGGCCAGCAGTGCCCGCGAGGCGGTCGAGCAGGCACAGGAGACTCCTGCCGACGTCGCCCTGCTGGACATGAAGATGCCCGAGATGGACGGGTTCCAGGTGGCTGCGATGCTGCGCCAGTTGCAGCCCGACTTGCGAGTGGTCATGTTCACGGGCTATGCCTCGCTGGAGACTGAGGCGCGCGCGGCGCAGTTGGACTTCTATGAGTACCTGCCTAAGTCGAACTGGTACGACCTGCTGCTGCCGACCGTCGAGCGCGTCCTGGCCGAGCCGGAGCAGCGACTGCCTAAACAGCGCCCGGTTGACCTGGAGAAGGCGGCTACTCAGTACGCCGACGAGGGTAAGTGGGAACTGGCAGCGATGGCGCTTGAGCAGGCGGCCCGCATTGCCGAGTTCACCCACGAATGGGAGAATGCATGCACGCTATACAACCAGGCCTTCGAATATATGCAGCGCGCACGCGGCCTCTCTGTTGAGGCGCAGCGACTTCGCGAACTGGCGGAGTGCGCACAACGCATTGCCGCCGAGGGGACCACGGACTGATTGTGGTAGGCTGGTAAACTGGTAAATCCGTAGATTCGGAATTCGTAAATTCGGGATTCGTGATTCGGTTCTACGGTTTACGAATCCACGAGTCTACGAATCTACGAGTCTACGAATCCATGAGTCTCTACCGATGTACCAGCCTCCAAGAAGGGGATGGCCATGAACGTCCACTTGTACTTATCCATGATACCCGAAGCGCTGATCGCTTCCATGTTGACGCCCGAAGAGTTTGGCGTCTATTACTCGGTTGGAAGTACGAAGAAGGCACGCGGGCAAGCCATCTTCTTTGAGATTGATCCGGACTTCAGACACGACTATTTCCGCATCGAAGAGGGCATGCGGCGCTGTGTGCCTCACGAGGATGGAAGCCCGAAACGCTCGATCTACATCTCCGTCTATCGCGTGCTGGAGCATATCCCGTTAGACTTTATACAGAGGCTCTATTTGGTGACCCAGGACGGACGGGTGTTGGGTCTGGAATCGAGCCAAGAGTTCCCCGAAGACCTTGTCCTGAGTAGCCGCAGGCGTATCGAAGGGACGGTAGGGTTGCATCTCTATCAGGAGGTCGCGCCTGTGCATCCCCTGGTAGTCAGCACCTTAGGCCCCCACGAGTTTTACGATCTCATTGTCAAGACTCCAACTAGCCTTCTCTCCCTGCCGGCGATTTGCTTTGTGGAGCTGCGGCTGGGCGAATTGGCCACCGATCCTGAACGCGGCGCTGTGCGCGATCTGCCCTATCCCAACATCGGTCATCTGCGCCAGTGTCTTGTGGATCTAAGGACCAAGACCGTCCATGCCAAAATGGTCAACCGCATCCAGCCGGCCTCGTTTCCATACCGCACCATAAAGAGCGGAATCTTCGTGGGGAATAAAGAAGGGCTGTTGTATTTTCCTCTTCCCTCGCAGGAGGAACTGCGCGCCAAACATTATCGTTGGTGGCGCTCCGCCAACATGTGAAACCGTGAGGCGTGATGCGTGATGCGTGAAGCGTGATTACGTTTCACGTTTTACGTTTTACGTCAGGAGGAATGACAGTGGCGGAATCTCAACTTTGGATTTTCGTGGCCATTTTCACGGGCATCATTTCCGTCGGGGCAGCGATCTGGCTATATACCTGGGTTCACCGGCAAGACCCGGGGTCCGAACAGGCTCAGGAGGTCGCGTCCTGGATTCGAGAGGGGGCGAGAACCTACCTGCGCCGTCTCTACCTGGCGCTCGCTCTGGTCGCGGTCGGGCTTAGCATCATCATTGCTATCGTGTTCAGCTTCGACATCGAGCATCTGGGCCTAAAAGCGGCAGCCGTCAACCCGTCACGGGGTATCACGATGGCGCTGGCTTTTGTGGCCGGCGCGATATGTTCTGCCGTCGCCGGGTACATGGGGATGAGTGTCGCCGTGGCCGCCAACGTGCGAAGCGCAGCAGCGGCCAACGAGGGCATCAATCGTGCTTTTCAAGTGGCCTTCTACGCCGGCTCGGTGATGGGCCTGGCTGTGGTGGGCCTGGCCGTCATCGGCATGGGCGCGATTTATCTCGTCACCGGCGATCCAGAGATCATCCTCGGCTTCAGCTTCGGCGCGTCGGCGCTGGCACTGCTGGCCAAAGCGGGCGGCGGAATCTACACCAAAACGGCCGACATCGCCGCCGACCTGGTGGGCAAGGTCGAGATTGGCATCCCCGAGGACGACCCCCGCAACCCGGCCGTTGTCGCCGATAACGTCGGCGACAACGTGGGCGACGTGGCCGGCATGGGCGCAGATATCTTCGATAGCTACGTGGCCAGTACGGTAGCGGCCATGCTTCTGGGGGCTTCACTCTTCGCTGGCAATCTGCAAACCAGATACGTTTTGTTTCCCTTGATTTTGTGCACGCTGGGTATCGTCGCTTCGCTGGTCGGGATCCGGTTTGTGCGAGTGGGCAAGAGCGGCAATCCGGGCAGGGCGCTCAATAGGGGAACGATCATCACCTGTGCCGTCTTTGCCGCGCTGGCGGCTGCTGTGGTCTTGCTGGGCGGCTACAGCCTCGGCGTGTTGTGGGCTACGCTGGCCGGGCTGGTTACCGGCGTCGCCATTGGCTTCACCTCCGATTACTACACCTCGTCTAATTTCCACCCGGTGATGGAGACGGCCCGCGTCTCCGGTTCTGGCGCGGCCATCAACATCATCACTGGCTACAGCTTCGGGTTGGTCAGCATCGTCCCCTCGATCGTGGGCATCGTCGTGGCGACGCTGCTTTCCTACTACCTGGCGGAATCCTCCGGGATCAGTGGCGTCTACGGCGTCGGCATCAGCGCGGTGGGGATGTTGTCCATCAGTGGCATGATCGTTTCGTCCGATGCGTACGGGCCTATCGTGGACAACGCGCGGGGCATCGCCGAGATGGCGGGGATGTCGCAGGAGGTCATTGATACGACTGACGTGCTCGATGCGGCTGGTAACACGGCCAAGGCCATCACCAAAGGGTTCGCCATCGGCGCCGCCGCCCTCACCGTGCTGGCGCTCTTCGCGGCCTACGCGGAGGTCGTTGGGGCCAGGGGGGTGGAACTGGTCATCAGCCTGCGCGAGCCCGTCGTTGTCGCCGGCGTCCTGTTGGGCGCGGCAACGCCGCCCTTGTTCAGCGCCCTCACCATGTTATCCGTGACGCGCAATGCCTTCGATATGATCGAGGAAGTCCGCCGGCAATTCAAGGAACGCCCCGGCATTTTGGCCGGCACCGAGCCTCCCGATTATGCGGCCTGTGTGGATCTGGCTGCCCAGGGCTCGCTGTCGTCCCTGGTGATACCGGCCTTTCTGGCCATCGTGCTCCCCGTTCTGGTGGGCGTCATCCTCGGCCCCGAGGCCCTGGGGGGATTCCTGGGGGGGAGCATCTTCACCGGCGTCATCTTCGCCTTGCTGATGTCCAACGCTGGGGGGCTGTGGGACAATGCTAAGAAGTTCATCGAATCGGGGGAGTTCGGCGGCCTACGCTCCGACGCGCACAAAGCCAGCGTCGTTGGCGACACCGTCGGCGATCCGTTCAAAGACACGGCTGGTCCCTCCATCAACACCCTGATCACTGTGATGTCTCTGGTATCCTCCCTGTTCGCCCCCATCATCGCCGCCTTCCACTTGTTCTAGGGTTCGGTAGTCTTCCCTTTGGCGATCCGGCGAGAGTAGAACAGAAAAAGCGGGAGGTGGTTTAGACCTCCCGCTTTTGTATTTGGCTGTCTTTTCGGCGTGGCCAGGATTGGGGCTGAGAGGGTGAGGGATGTTCAGGCGGCATAACGTTTTGCATAAGCTGCGGGGCGGGTTTGCTCCTGGACATTCTTAAACTAGAACCAAACTT
>CAZEBW010000012.1:0-70686 GCA_964510205.1 uncultured Anaerolineae bacterium | reverse complement strand
ACAAAAAGCGGCAGAGACTTATTCGACGTGATTTGTGTCGCTAAACATTCCCTGTAACCATGATCATCACTGTGGCCAGCGGCAAAGGCGGCACAGGCAAGACCACCGTGGCGGTGAACTTGGCGCTGACGATAGCCGAGGGCGGGCAACAAAACGCGGACCTGCTGTTCTTAGACTGCGACGTGGAAGCACCCAACGCTCATCTTTTCCTCAACCCCACCATCGTCGGTCGGGAGGAGGTAGGGATACTTGTCCCGAAGGTGGACGCGGCGGCGCCGTACGACAGGTGCACCTTGTGTGGGCGCTGTGCGGAGGTCTGTGCCTATCACGCTCTCGCCGTATTGAACCAGAAAGTGCTCATGTTCCCTGAACTGTGTCACGGGTGCGGCAGCTGCACCCTGAACTGTCCTGAAGAGGCAATTCACGAAGTGTTGCACGTGACGGGCGTCATTGAGGAAGGACAAGCTGGGGATATCCGTTTCGCCCACGGCATTCTGAACATCGCTGAGGCCATGGCGGTGCCCGTCATCCGCGAACTGAAGAAGCGGATGGGGAATGCAGACGAGCGTTCACATTCCAGCGTGATATTGGACGCCTCGCCGGGCACCTCCTGTCCCGTGGTGGAGGCGATGCACGGGGCCGACTTCGTTCTGATGGTCACCGAGCCGACGCCCTTCGGCCTGCACGATCTGAAGCTGGCGGTGGAGGTAGCTCGCCATGAGCTAGGGCTGCCCGTGGGCGTGGTGATCAACCGCGCTGGGATCGGTGACGAAGGGGTAGAGGCATACTGCGCCGCCGAGGGCATCCCCATCCTGATGCGCATCCCCTTCGACCGCCGCATCGCCGAAGTCTACTCCGAAGGGGGGCTGATCATCGAGGCCTTGCCTGAATACAGGGGGCAGTTCTGGGGACTATATCAGAGAATTCGAGAAGAGGTGAAGAAGTGAAGCAAATCGTCATCTTGAGTGGAAAGGGGGGCACGGGCAAGACCACTGTGGCGGCGGCATTGGCCCATCTTGCCTCGCAGGAAGCCTCAATTGTGCTGGCCGACACCGATGTGGATGCTGCCAATCTGGAGCTGGTGCTGTCACCGCAGGTACAGGAGACCCACGACTTCGCAGGCGGCAGTGTGGCGGTCATTGACGAGGAGCTGTGCACGGCCTGCGGCATCTGCGCTGAGGTCTGCCGTTTTGAGGCCATCATTCCCGGCGATGAGGCATACGCCGTGGATGAGATCGGCTGTGAGGGCTGCGCTTCCTGCTTCTACCAGTGCCCAGTGGAGGCCATTGAGATGCAAGAGCGGCTGGATGGGCGATGGTTCCGCTCCCAGGCTCGCTACGGGCCGCTCTTTCACGCTCATCTGTTCGCCGCGAGAGAGAACTCAGGTAAGCTGGTGACGCTGGTTAAGGGCAAGGCACGCCTGCTGGCCACAGAAGAGGACGCCGATTACCTGCTGGTGGACGGTCCGCCGGGCATCGGCTGTCCCGTCATCGCTGCCATCTCAGGTGCAGACCTGACTGTCCTAGTCACCGAACCCACGGTGGCCGGGGCGCACGACCTGGGGCGTATCGTGGGGGTGGCGCGGCATTTCGGCGTTCGGGCCGTGGTCTGCATCAACAAGTACGACCTGAATCCCGTCAAGACCGAGGAGATCGCCTCTTGGTGCGCGGAGTGGGGTGTGCCGGTGGTGGGACGGATCCCTTTCGACCAGGCAGTTACGCGAGCCATGGTGCAGGGAAAACCGATCACCGAACACTCCGATGGCGCGGTGGCGGAGGAGTTACGGCGGATTTGGGCTCGACTGAAGGTGAAAGATAGAGGATGAACGGTGGAGAATGGAGAATGGGACGTAGATCACTTTGAAAAGAGAGGAGGTGACTGAGATGCCTGGTGGAGATAGAACGGGACCGATGGGTATGGGTTCGATGACTGGGCGAGCGGCTGGCTTCTGTGCTGGCTACGACGCTCCCGGATACGCCAACGCCCTTCCTGGCCGAGGCTTTGGCCGAGGTTTCAGGGGACGTGGCTGGCGGGGCGGCGGACGCGGCTGGGGCGGCGGCGGGCGTGGCTGGCGCCACATGTACTACGCCACTGGCCTTCCCGGCTGGATGCGCTTCGGCTACAGTCCTGGCTGGGCCGCTTGGCAGGCCGGACCGTGGGACTACGGCGCTACGGCGCCCGGCCCGATGCCGCGCGACCAGGAGATGCAGATGCTGAAGGATCACGCTGAAGCACTCAAGGCGGAGCTCGATCAGATCAGCGCACGCATCGAGGAACTCGAGAAGGAGACATAACAGTGAATAGGAGGGGGACAATGCCTCACATGAGTGAGACGTCGGGGCGGGTGAACAGAATCGGAAGACTCGCCACCCGTCCCGAGCCCCCAACCTGCGCGGTGGTCTAACCACCGGCAGGAGAGGTGCAGTCAAATTATACCGTTAACAAGGAGGATTTGCAAATGAGAATTGTCGTCACATCCAACGGCACGAACCTGGACGCGCCGGCCAGTCCGGTCTTCGGGCGGTGCCCCACCTACGTCTCCGTTGATACGGAGACCCTGGAATTCGAAGCCATTTCCAATCCGGCTGTGTCCGCTGCGGGCGGGGCAGGGATTCAGGCGGCCCAGTTCGTGGTCGAGCAAGGCGCGGAGGCAGTGCTGACCGGCAACGTTGGGCCTAACGCCTACAACGTGTTCCAGGCCGCCGGGGTGCCCGTCTACGTGCTCACGGGCGGAACAGTGAGAGAGGCCGTCGAGGCTTACAAAGCAGGGCAACTTCAATCCGTAAGCGGGGCCAACGTCCAAGCTCACGCCGGGATGGGTACGGGGCGCGGAATGGGTATGGGCCGAGGAATGGGTCGCGGCATGGGCCGAGGAATGGGGATGGGGCAAGGTATGCGAAGGGCAACGCCTCCATCTCAGCCCGCGCCGCCTGCCTCCGGTGAAGAAGAAGTCGTGGCTTTGAAACAGGCGGCCAGCGAACTGCGCCAGCAGTTGGCTCAGATCGTGGATCGGCTCGAAAAACTAGAAAAGGAGCGTTGAGAATGCGTATTGCGATATCTGCCGATGACAACAATGGCCTCGACAGCGTGGTCAGTCCGCACTTTGGTCGCTGTCCACACTACATCTTGGCGGACGTGGAGGGCCAGGAGGTCCAGGCGGTCCGGGCTGTGGACAATCCGTACTACACCCAGCACGCGCCGGGACAGGTGCCGGGCTTCATCCAGAGCCAGGGGGTGAACGTCATGCTCACTGGCGGGATGGGAAGGCGGGCCATCATGTTCTTCGATCAGTACGGCATCGAGGCCGTGACTGGGGCGTCGGGCACGGTGCGCCACGCTCTGGAAAGCTACTTGGGTGGACAACTTCGGGGCGTCCAGCCCTGTCGCGAGAGCGTCGAGCATGGACATGAAGGATACGAGCAGGACGAGGTGGGGCGCTTGCGCGAGGAGGCCGAGATGCTGCGTCGCCAACTGGACGAGGTGACACATCGGCTGGACGAGCTAGGGACATAGCGCGGAGGTGACGAGTCAATGCTGACCATCGAGTTGCACCGCTGCGACGGCTGCGGCGCCTGTGTGGAGGTCTGTCCCGAGGGAGCCATTCAGCTTGTCGGGGGACTGGCGCAGATCAACCCTCAGTTGTGCACCGAGTGTGAGGCCTGCGTGCGGGCCTGTCCCAACGGGGCGATCAAAGTGGCCAGGCCGCTGGCTGTCAAGGAGGAATCAACAGTCGTGGCGGAAAGGCCCCGGCCGGGCACGCTGGAGACGCTGGTCGGCGCAGCCCTCAGCTTCATAGGAAGCCGGCTTCTGCCCCGTGCGGTCGATTCGATCATCAATGCCCTGGATAGGCGGCTCAGCGGGGAGCCTGCGGCTGAGTCTGGCGAAGAAGCGCCAACTGCAGGGAAGCAGGGTGGCCGTCGCCATCGAAGGCGTGGAGGGCGAGGGTGATTGCTCTAAGCCCACAACACACTAACTCAAAGCAAGAAAGGAGAACGAGAAACAAATGGAACAGGCTGACATCGCTTCATCACATGTACGTAGCGGCGTCGTCATTGGAGGAAGCGCCGCTGGGCTGACTGCCGCGATTACGGCGCGGCGTCACTATCCAGATAAGAAGATCCTCCTGGTGCGTCAGGAGAAACAGGTTCTGATTCCGTGTGGTATTCCCTACATCTTCGGCACGGTGGGGACTCCCCAGAAGAACCTCATCGGTGATGCTGTGCTCGAAAAGAACAACATCGGGCTACTCCTCGCCGAGGCCACTGACATAGACCGGGAAAGCCAAGTCCTTCACACTACCGAAGGGGACGTGGGCTACGAGCGGCTCATCGTGGCCACAGGCTCAAGGCCTGCCATGCCACCGATACCAGGCTTCGACCTAGACGGCGTTTATGCGGTGGTCAAGGACGTCGAATACCTGAGCGGGCTTCAGCGGCGGCTTGAAACGGCCCAGGACGTGGTCATTATCGGGGGCGGGTTCATCGGCATCGAGTTCGCTGACGAGATCAACAAGGCGGACGATAAGAACATCACCGTGGTCGAGATCATGCCCCACTGTCTCGCGCTGGCGTACGACGAGGAGTTCTGCGCTGAGATGGAGAAAGTGCTCGAATCGCGAGGGATCAACATCCGCACCGCTTCCAGAGTGGAGAGGATCGCGGGCAATGGAAAGGTGGAAAAGGTTCTCCTGTCCGACGGCACGGAGATCAAGGCCGACATCGTGATCCTGGGCATCGGATCTGTGGCCAATGTGGACCTGGCGAAACAGGCCGGGCTGCGCATCGGCCTGACCGGCGGCATCGCGGTGGATCGGACGATGCAGACATCCGACGCCAACATCTACGCCTGCGGCGACTGCGCCGAGAAAATCTCGTTCTTCGGCGGAAGGCCCTCACCACTGAAGCTGGCGTCCATCGCTACGCTGGAGGCGCGCATCGCCGGAGCCAATCTGTTTGGCATCAGGCGCGAGAACGTGGGCACGGTGGGCGTGTGGTCAACGGCGGTGGGGAATCACGCGCTGGCCACTGCCGGATTGACCGAGGCAATGGCCAGGAAGCGTGGCTACGACGTGGTCGCTGTGACCATGGAAGGCCCCAATCGCCACCCAGGCATCATGCCCGGTGCGGCGAACACCAAGGTCAAGCTGGTATTCGAGCGGAACTCTGGCGTGATTCTGGGAGGGCAGGTGATGGGCGGCCCAGCGGCGGGTGAGATCATCAATGCCATTTCCGCCTGCGTGCAGAACCGCATGACCGCCGAGGACATCGCCATGTTCCAAACCGGCACCCATCCTGCGCTGACGGCCTCGCCCATCGCCTATCACATGGTGAATGCCGCGGAAATGGCCATAAAACAGATGCGCGAGCGGGGAGGATAGCTATGTCGAGGATACTGATCATAGACGACGACCCGGATTTCAACTATGTCTTTCAGATGGTGCTCGAAGCCAACGACTTTGAGGTAGATACGGCGACGACGCCAGAGGAAGGGATCAACAAAGTCTTGAGCACCGAGCCGGACCTGGTGGTCCTAGACGTCATGATGCCGACAGGCTACGAGGGATTCGACGTGGCCCGCGAAATCAGGGAAGAGCACCATCTGACCGCGTTGCCTATCGTGATTCTCACCAACGTGCACAATGTCAGAGAAGTGCCCTACCGCTTCGCTCCCGATGAGGACTACCTGCCGGTGGACGTGTTCCTGGACAAGCCGGTTGACCCAGAGGCGCTGGTGGACATCATCAAGGAGATGCTGGGAGAGCGACGAGAAGAGCCTGAGCATCCCCTGTAGAGTGCATTGGTGGCGGTGAGGGATGGAAGATCTGATTCAGGAATTCATTAGTCAGCGCGTCTGGGCGGTGGTCGGGGCCTCACTTAATCCCGACAAGTATGGCCACAAGATATTCCACAACTTGCGATCGGCCGGATACATCGTCTACGGCGTCAACCCTGGTGGGGGCGAGATCGAGGGCCAGAAGCTATATCCCACCCTGGCCGACCTGCCGGAGAAGCCGGCGGTGGTGGACATCGTCGTCCCACCAAAGGTAACCGAAGAAATCGTCCGCCAGTGCGCGGAACTGGGGCTGGCGAGGGTCTGGATGCAGCCCGGTTCGGAATCGGCGGACGCCATTCGCTTCTGCCAGGAGCAGGGCATCCAGGTCGTCCACGACACCTGCGCCATGATCCGAAAGCGGGAGTGGTGAGGGTTAGGAGAGGCTGATGAAGGCCAGATTCCCAAGGTTGTTCGAGCCCGGTTTCATCGGGAAGATGAAGCTGAGGAACCGCATCATCATGCCGCCCATCTCCACCAACCTGGCAAGTGAGGATGGCACGGTGACCGATGAGCTGGTCTTTCAATACGCAGAGCGAGCCAGGGGCGGGGTAGGGCTGGTTACCGTGGAGAACGTCTGTGTTGATTACCCGCTGGCCCGACATGGGGCGGCCCAACCCCGCATAGACGATGACGCCTTCATCCCCGGCCTGCACCGATTGGCGGATGCTGTTCACGAGGCTGGGGCGCTGATTGCCGTGGAGCTAACTCATCCGGGGATGAACGCTGATCTGCACTTCACCGAGGGGCAGACCCCCGTGGCTCCATCGGCTGTGCCGAGGTCCAAAGACGGCCTCCTCCCCAGGGCGCTCAGCCGAGAGGAGGTCATGGAGGTGGTGGGAAAATACGTGGAAGCGGCGCGACGGGCTAAGAAGGCAGGCTTCGATGCGGTGGAGCTTCAGGCCTGCCACGGCCTGCTCATCAACCAATTTCTTTCCCCGCTCACCAACAGGCGCCAGGACGAATACGGCGGCAACCGTGATAATCGTTTGCGCTTCCTGCTGGAGATCCTGGAGGGCATCAAGCTCTACCTGGGTGATTTCCCCGTCATGGTGCGTCTGGCAGCCGAGGATCTGCTGGAGGGCGGGCTCACTTTGGAGGATGGCTGGTGGTTTGCCCGCCGCCTGGAGGAAGCAGGGGCCGATGCCCTCCATCCCGATTTCGGGCTGGGAGGCAAGGAGAAGCGCCTGGAGCCAATGCCCTATCCCCAAGCGTGGCGGGTCTACCTGGCCGAGGAGATCAGGAAAGCGGTCAGCATCCCGGTGATCACCGTGGGGGTGATCCGCGAACCTCAGGTGGCCGAGGAGATTCTGAGGGCGGAGAAAGCGGACTTCGTCGCCCTGGGACGGGCGCTCATCGCCGACCCGGAGTGGCCCCACAAGGCCCTGGCCGGCGAGGAGAAAAGCATCAGGAGGTGCATCGGCTGCAACGAATGCGTGGTGGCCAGGCACATCGAGGATGCGCCCTTGCGCTGCACGCTCAACCCGGCTGTGGGCAAAGAGATGGATTTCTCGCGGATAGGCCGGGCAGAGGTCAAGAGGAAAGTCCTTGTGGTCGGCGGCGGCCCGGCGGGGATGGAGGCAGCGCGGGTGGCGGCCCTGCGCGGGCATCAGGTGGCCCTCTACGAGAAAGAGGATTGTCTTGGCGGAACTCTCAACATCGCCTCCGTCCCGCCCGGCAAGGAGAAGCTCGACTGGGTGACCGAATATTACGCCCACGAGCTCCCTCGGCTGGGCGTGGAGTTGCACCTGGGGGAGAAGGTTGATGCGGAGGTGGTGCGGGCCTTGCGGCCGGACGTGGTGATCGTCGCCACTGGCTCCGAGCCCGCGCTCCCAGAGGTGCCCGGCGTGGACGAGCCGAACGTGGTGGTGGCCCAGACGCTGCTCGCCGAAAGGATGCACTTTGCAGGCGAGCGCATCGCTGTCATCGGTGGGGGGATGCTGGGGCTGGAGACGGCGGAATACCTGGCTGCCCAGGGGAACGCCGTCACTATCCTCAAACGCTACAAGACGATCGGCCGCGATATCGAGCCCCTCTATGGCGATTACCTCCTGCGCAAGCTGAAGGAAGAGGGGGTAGAGATCATAACCGAGATGGAGGTAGAGCAGATTACTGGTAGCGGCGTCGTGGTGCGAGACAAGCGGGGAGGGAGGAGACTGATTCCCGCCGGCTGGGTGGTGATGGCGCGGGGGGCAGTGGCATCGGATAAGCTGGCGCGTGAGCTTGAGGACCTTCATCCCACCGTGATCGGCGACGCCCGCCAGCCCCGCAAGATCATTGATGCTATTCGGGAGGGATTTGTGACGGCCAGGGCTATTTGAGCTAAGGAGAGGGAGCTGACGATGCCTGTCTATGAATACCGTTGCAACAACTGCGAAGAGCAGGTGGAGATGCTAGTTCGCTCCGAGAGTACTCGACTCGCCTGCCCCATCTGCGGCAGTCTGGATTTGGAGAAGCTCCTCTCTGTTCCCTACGTGATGACTGGGGAGAGACGCCCAGCGGGGCAGACCTGCTGCGGGCGGGAGGAGCGCTGTCAGGCCCCGCCCTGTTCGACAGATTAAGCCTGGCGCCAGCCAGAGCCGTTTGTAGGAGGAGGTGAGAAAGGATGGTTCAGAGAGGTCAAGGTGGTGGCCGTGGCGGCGGCGCCGGAAGCGGCCGTGGTCGTGGGCCGGGTCGCATGGGAGGTCGCAAGGCGGCCGGACCAGGCGGCAACTGCGTGTGCCCCAGTTGCGGTCACAAGGAGCCTCATCAAGTAGGACAGCCGTGCTATGAGAAGACTTGTCCCAAATGCGGCACCAAAATGACCCGCGAGTGAGCATCGCGTTCGGCAGTAAGCGTAGCGGCGTCTCCTGACCGACGCTGCAAAGGCTCGGTCGGGAGAGAAACGAATTAGTGAAGGAGTCCTGAGATGTGTCAAGCAACAGTTTTTCTGGCCGGCGACGGCCAGGAAGAGGAAGTCATGCGGGATGTGATCTTGCTGGAGCCGGTAGCGAACGGCGTTCGGCTGGCTAGCCTTTTTGAGGAACCGCAGACGGTACGGGCGCGCATCCAGCGGATTGATTTCCTCAAGCATACCGTCACCTTGGTGCCAGAGGTGGAGGAGGAGGGGCGAGATGGTGGACATGACCAATCTGCAAAAGCTACGGGTGCTCTTGCCCCACTGGATAGAGCACAACGCTGAGCACGCGGCCGAGTTTCGGGAGTGGGCAGAGCGGGCCCGCGCTGCGGGACAAGAAGCTTCGGCTGCGGACATCACCCTGGCCGCCGATGAGATGGAGTGGGTCAACGAGCAACTGGCGGCGGCTCTGGAGAAGCTGGGTCAGGGATGAATAGAGGTTCTACATGAGGAAGCTTCGTGGAGGAGGGGATGCGTTGTGAACGTTGAACGCTGGGGTTGGTATTCTATTGCCGTTAACATCGCTCTGGGGCTGATCAACCTGGTCATCGCCAGGGCCTCCGGCAGCCTGGCCGTGGAGGCGGAGATGGTCCACAACGCGGTGGACCTGCTGACGGCGGTGGCGGTGCTGATCGGGCTGAAGCTCTCGACACGCAAGTCCAAGGACTTCCCCTACGGCCTGTACAAGCTGGAGAACGTGGTGGCCGTGGGGCTGGCGGTGATGATCTTCTTCACCGCCTACGAAATCGCCCGGGACGCTTTCTTCGAGCCGACGCGCCTGGCTACGGTGGATCCCTGGATGTTGGTGGGATTGGTGGTGGCCACGGCCATCCCGCTGGTTTTCAGCCACTTCGAGCTGCGCGCTGGCAAGGCGGCCAACTCCCCCTCTCTCATCGCCGACGCCAAGGAGTACCGCGCCCACGTCTTCACCACCGGCATCGTGTTCGCCGCGCTGTTGGCGCAGCGGTTCAACCTCCCCCTGGACCGCGTCGCTGCTTTGGTCATCGTCGTTGCCATCGCCAAGACAGGCTGGGAGCTGCTCTCCGATGGGATGCGCGTGCTGCTCGATGCCTCGCTGGACACCGACACCATCCTGCAGATTCGGGAGATCATCACCGCCGAACCGACGGTGGCCGAGCTCAAGTGGGCCACTGGCCGCAATGCTGGCCGCTTCCGCTTCGTGGAGGCCGAGGTCGTCCTGCGCGTCCGCGAGTTGGAGCGGGCGGAGGCAGCCACCCAGCGTATCGAGGAGCACATCCGCCAGGCCGTGCCCCACGTGGAGCGGGTGCTGATCCACACCGAACCGATGAAGCGGACGCATTTGCGCTATGCTGTGCCTCTGAGCGACACGGCGGGCACGCTCAGCGAGCACTTCGGGGAGGCGCCCAACTTCGCCCTGGTCACGGTGCGCCTGGCCGACGACGCTGTCGAGGAACAGCAGATCGTGGCTAATCCCCACAAAACGCTGGAGAAGGCCAAGGGCATCCGGGTGGCCGAGTGGCTGGTGTCTCAGAAGGTGGACGTGGTCTTGCTGAAGGAGAGCCTGCGGGGCAAGGGACCGGTCTACGTCTTCGGCGAGGCCGGGGTGGAGATGCGGGAGACCGAGGCGACCACGTTGGAGGAGGCGTTGAGCAAGCTGGCCGAAGGTCCATAATCCTTGCCCAGAGGCTGTCAAATGGCGAAACTGAACAACCATCCCATTGTCTATCGAGCTATCGGTCACGTCGAAAACGCTTTCGATGGGCCAGCGGCAGCAGACGAGATACGGTCCGTCGAGTCTCGGATCGTCCTCGATCCGGCCCTGACGGAAGGCTTGAAGGGTCTAGGGCCAGGCCAGCGGATCATGGTCGTTTTCTATTTCCACCGTTCGCGGGGTTTCGACCTGCTTCAGCATCCCCGGGGCGACAGGAGCCGCCCTCGACGCGGGGTCTTTGCCTTGCGCAGCCCACGCCGCCCCAATCCCATCGGCGTCACCGTGGTGGAACTGGTGGCCGTGGAAGGAAACGTGCTGCGAGTGCAGGGTCTAGACGCCATCAACGGCACACCGGTGCTGGATCTTAAGCCAGCGTGACATCTGCTCAGGCGCGACGCACTTTGCGAGCCAATGCGTTGCACCTCGTGCATGTTGGTTTTCACTCGCTTATTGACGGCCTCATCTATTCAGTGACCTTCAACGTCAGCATCCTCACGGGGGCCTTGGCTGCCATCGGGATGATCTTCCACGAGTTTCCTGAGGGCATCGTCACCTTCGTGCTTCTGGAGCGGGGAGGCTTCAGCCGAAGGAAAGCAGCGCTATACTCCTTTCTAGCGGCAGCCCTATCTACCCCCGTGGGCACGCTGGTATCGTATCCCTTCAAAGAGCCATATTGCGAGGCGATCCCAACGACAAGGGCCGGGAAGAGACGTCCTCTTCCCGGCCCAGCTTCTCCTGATCAATCGAGAGTGCCTCACTCGCTCTCGTCAGCTTGCAATTCGTGATAATACTTGGTGTGATGGTGTTTCACATACTCCTCTGGGAAAAAGCCAAAGCGAATGGCGTCCAGGCCAGCCCTCATCAAAGGGTGCGCCACCGCCAGATAGAAGTGCACCAGGAAGAAGGCGGACATGGCGATGGCAAACAGGTCGTGCAGGAAAACGCTCCATTGGAAAGTCCATGCTGGCACATAGCCCTTGCCAAACCACATCAGCAGCCCTGTGATGAACAGCGCCAGCCCTCCAATGACCACGATGAGATACCACAGCTTCTGCCCCGAATTGAACTTGTCTTGGGGAGGCATGTCGCTCTCATCGCCGAGGAAGTAGTAGGCAGGAGCCGCTTTCAGCCAGCCCAGATCGTCCTTACCCCAGGTGAAGATCCTCTTCATGGAGGCCAGCAACCCGTCGAGATCGAACACGATGTAGGCGAGGACCGCCAGGACGGAAAGGAACACTCCCCAGCGATGGAGCAGGCGAAACAGCATCCCGGCCTCCCCCCTGGCCAAGGGGACAAGCTGTGGCACGTAGAGCACCACCCCCGTGAGCGCCAAGAGAGAGAAAGCCACCACAATCAGCCAGTGCACGAACCGTTGAGCGGTGCTGAAAGCCAGGATTTTCCCCTTCAACATTTTACACCTCCTCCTCGACCTTGATCCGACGGCGGGCTACCACCCAGTTCACCAGCAAGCCCAGAGTCGTGGCTCCGATAGCGATCTCGCCCAGGGGCTGGATCACCTTCTGCCAAATACTAGAGAGGGTGATGGGCCCTTGGGGATCAACAGGTAGGCCATAGGCGGATGGCTCATCCAGCAGAATACTTAGACGATGCAGCCCTCCAGCTTCGCTCTCGCCGTAGAGCTTCGCCTCGCTGAAGCCTTCGGCCTTCAACTGGGCGACCCTGTCCCTCGCCGCTTCCAACTGGCTCTGACGCCAGTCCAATGTCAGGGCCCCCGTCGGACAAGCCTCAACACAGGCCACCTGACCTATACCCTCCGCTGGTTGGTTGTCACAGCAAAAGATACACTTGCCAACCTTAGCCTCACCGGTGACCAAGTTGACATCTTTCAGACCAGGCACGCCAAAGGGGCAGAACTGGGTACAGTAGCCACAGCCATTGCACTTACTTTCATCCACAGCGACAAAGCCTCGCTTGTCTTTGTACAGCGCCCCCGTCGGACAAACCATCACACAGGCCGCATCGGTGCAGTGCATGCACTGGTAGTTGAAGAAAGGCCGATCGGCCTGATCAACCCCTGCTCTCTTCTTGATCAGATTCCAGGTAGTGGCTGATAGTTCAGAGGGCGGCGTTGTCTCCACAGGCAGGTTATTGCACTCCTTGCAGGCTTCCTCGCAGGCCCGGCAGCCAATGCATTTGGAGCCATCGTACAGGATGGCCACCTCGTCCTCATTCAGAGCAGAGGCGAAGGCCTGTCCTGACGGTTGCAGGAGTAAGCGTGTGCTGCTTGCGCTCACCAGACCAACGCCCGCGAGCTTGAGAAAATCTCTTCGATCTACAGTGGCTCGTTTATGGTCATTCATTTTCCTCTCCTGAAGTTTGCAGTGCGTGATTGGCCGCTTTGGACCGACGAGTGACCAGCCCGACTGTCACGGCGCCGATGACAACCGCCAGACCCGCCCCAAGCACCCAAGGCCATCGGGCAGCAGCCTGTGTCGGTTCAATCTCCGCGTACGGACCCCACGAGGTCGGTGGTATCTCCTCGACGATGACGGCAGCATTGGCCTGCCGCTCCTCAGGAGCAACGTCGTCAGCCGTCAGGAAGAGATCCGCATTGCCGTGGCAACTGTCGCAGCTCTCGTTCTGTGCTGTAACTCGCTGAATGTTGTGGGGCGTGGCGTATTTCCACGTTGGCACGTTGTCGAAGGTGGGCAGCAGGCCATCCCCGTAGAAAGCGAAGGTGTTCGGCGCAACGGGGACGTGGCGCACCAGGACGTAGCCCCAAGGCCGGTCCTCGCTCTGGTTGGGATTGCGCCCGATCTTGAAGGTCAACTCGCTATCGTCGGTCTTGTAGTAGGGCAGCCCTTTGTCGTCTACAGCCACGTGACAGTTGTAGCAGCTCTTGTATGGGCCGGATGTGTGACAGACCTCGCAGGCTACCTTGTCCGCGTGGATGTTGTGCTCCTCTATCTCGCTTTGATCGGGCGCCGCCTCTTCGTGGCATTCCAGACAGTCCACGCCGGGCGGGCCGTCGTAGCGATGGGCGTATTCGACGCCGTCGCCGTGGTAGTGGCTCGTTTCGTGACATTCGAAGCAGGACATGCCCTCCTCTAGCCAGTGGACGCTTCCCTCGACGCCCTCGTTTTTGCCCTGATACTCATTGGCCACACGGGCGCCGTGGCAAGCCAGGCAAGTGTCTCTGATAGAAGCGACTTCCTTGACCTTGTGATCCTTGATCAGGCCGCCAAAAGTGAAACTCGGTCGGCTGATGTGGCACTGGCCGCACGTGGTATGACAATCGTCGCAGTGGTTGGCAAACGCCTCCTGCATTTTGGGGTCGCTGAAATCGGCCCCGCGGGCAGCCAATATGGTTTGATAGCCAGTTAAATTCTGATGCAGGCTGGTGGCAGCCAGCTCAGTGGCCTCTGCGTGGCAAACGCCGCAGAACCGCTCAGAGTCCTCCAGGGGATCTCGCACCACGCCTTCGTGGGCCGCATCCTTGTCGTCCACCCCTTCGACACCGCCGTGGCAGCCGATGCAATTTTGGACATTGTGAACTGAGACCAGGAACTCATCACCGACGAAAACCTTCTCCCATACCTCCAACGGAGGCAACTCCCCCGCTCAGCCCTCGCCGGAGGTTTCCTCCGACTTGACCTCCTTCTCTACAGCTAGTTCCTTCAGGCTTGCCTCGTCGGTGTGGCAGGTCACGCAGTTCATGGCCCCGACCGACACCGGTACCAGTCCAGCTTCCGGCGTTGGTTTGGGGACCGGCTTGGCTTCTTCCTCGACCACCGCGAACGGCAGCTCGTAGGGGCCGCCGGGCTGGTGGACCTCGGTGTCAATGGCGTAGTCGCTGGCGTGTGTCTCAGGATTGAAGCGCTTGACGAATACCTCTGGATCCGTCGTCCACGACGACATCCCAAACAGCAGACTGTAGGCCTCGTAGCCCAGCATGTTCAGCGCCGCCGTGGCCTGGCCCGCCGACTGACCCGTGTAGCAGATGACCACCACGTCCTTGTCCGGCGGTATCGTGGCCAGGTTCTCGGTGCTGAACAGCTCCTTCACATCCATGTGCACCGCCCCAGGTACGTGACCCTTGGCGTAGTCTTCAGCGGAGCGCACGCTGATGATGTAGGGATCGTTCTCCGCATCGCCATCGTTCAGGTTCTCGAACAGATCGGCGGCGGTGACCGTCTTCGGCCCACCGCTGAAATAGGCTTGGGCGGAACCGGCGACGTTGGTCGCCAACGGACTGGGCAGGCTGTAGGGACCGCCCGGCTCGTAGGCCTCGGTGTCAACGGCGTAGTCGCTGGCGTGTGTCTCAGGATTGAACCGCTTGACGAATACCTCAGGATCGCTAGTCCAGGAGGACATGCCGAACAGCAGGCTGTAGGCCTCGTAGCCCAGCATGTTCAACGCCGCCGTCGCCTGGCCCGCCGACTGCCCCGTGTAGCAGATCACCACCACGTCCTTGTCCGGCGGTATCGTGGCCAGGTTCTCGGTGCTGAACAGCTCCTTCACATCCATGTGCACCGCCCCAGGCACGTGCCCCTTGGCGTAGTCCTCCGCCGAACGCACGCTGATGACGTACGGATCGTTTTCGGGATCGCCGTCGTTCAGATTCTCAAACAGATCGGCGGCGGTGATCGTCTTCGGCCCACCGCTGAAGTAGACCTCCGCGACTTCACCGACGCCAGCTACTTCGACAGCCACAGGAGCCACCACGAACGGCAGTTCGTAGGGGCCGCCCGGCTCGTGGGCTTCGGTGTCAATGGCGTAGTCGCTGGTGTGTGTCTCAGGATTGAAGCGCTTGACAAACACCTCGGGGTCGCTGGTCCAGGAGGACATACCGAAGAGCAGGCTGTAGGCCTCGTAGCCCAGCATGTTCAGCGCCGCCGTCGCCTGGCCCGCCGACTGGCCCGTGTAGCAGACCACTACCACGTCCTTGTCAGCAGGAATCGTGGCCAGATTCTCGGTGGTGAACAGCTCCTTCACGTCCATGTGCACCGCCCCTGGCACGTGACCCTTGGCATAGTCCTCCGCCGAACGCACGCTGATGAGGTACGGATCATTCTCCGCATCGCCGTCGTTCAGATTCTCGAACAGATCGGCGGCGGTGACCGTCTTCGTCCCACCGCTGAAGTAGGCTTGGGCGGAACCGGCGACGTTCGTCGCCAACGGACTGGGCAGGCTGTAGGGACCGCCCGGCTCGTAGGCCTCGGTGTCAACGGCGTAGTCGCTGGCGTGTGTCTCAGGATTGAACCGCTTGACGAATACCTCAGGATCGCTAGTCCAGGAGGACATGCCGAACAGCAGGCTGTAGGCCTCGTAGCCCAGCATGTTCAACGCCGCCGTCGCCTGGCCCGCCGACTGCCCCGTGTAGCAGATCACCACCACGTCCTTGTCCGGCGGTATCGTGGCCAGGTTCTCGGTGCTGAACAGCTCCTTCACATCCATGTGCACCGCCCCAGGCACGTGACCCTTGGCATAGTCCTCCGCCGAACGCACGCTGATGAGGTACGGATCGTTTTCGGGATCGCCATCGTTCAGATTCTCGAACAAGTCGGCGGCGGTGATCGTCTTCGGCCCACCACTGAAATAGGCCTCGGCCGCTTTCTGTAGGGAACCTTGAGCCTGGCCAGTCGGGCTAGTAGTGGGGAGCGCGCCCACCATCAAGGCCACGACCAGGGCGATGAGAGCAAGTCTCTTTTTCATTGTCGAATAGATCTCCTTTCCCCGTGTTTAGACGATATGAGTAACCGTAGATTCAGGTCATCTATACCTAAGCGCGCGAAATTATACCACAGAATCACTCAGACGTCAAGTTTATAGGACGCTCTTGGCCTATTCTAGTTCTTGATGTAAAATAAAGTGCACATACGGCCAAGGGGGGTGCATTGCCAGACTGTTGGTGCTGGCGTTGATGCCCTTGACGCGCTGGTCCGCAGCCCACCCTGAATTGCACCAGACGGGCTTATATGCTACAATAGACTAGCAAGAGGATCCTGTGCAAGGCTGAGCCCATCAGGTTCCTACGCCTGCCCAATTTCACATCCACCGCGCCAAATCCATTGCAGCCTCACCGGCTATAGAAAGACCTGAAAGATGATCCTCGCCTATCTCGGCAGCGCCTGGCTTCTGGGCATCTACCTGGCCTCCGTGCTCCAGGTGCCGACAGAACTGATCTGGCTGGCAGCGGCACTGCCCGCCGCCGTCATCATCCTCTGGTGGCGGGAACGCCCCATCCGTCTGGCCAGCGCTTGCCTCCTCGCCCTACTGTTGGGCGCGCTGCGTTTCAACGCCACTGCGCCTCTCCAGGATTTCGATGAAGACCACATAGCTCACTACAATGACCAGGGCTGGGTACAGATCGAAGGCGTTGTCAGCGGCGAGCCCGATGTGCGCGACACCTACACCAACCTGCGGGTGGCGGTCTCCAAGATAGAGATGGAGGGTCAGGAGCACAAAGTGACGGGCGTCGTACTGGTGCGCGCTCCCCGCTATCCGCAGTACGACTACGGCGACCGGCTCGATATCGAGGGCCTGCTGGAGACTCCGCCAAAGCTAGAGGACTTTTCCTACCGAGAGTATCTGGCTCGCCAGGGCATCTACTCGGTCTTATGGCGTCCTCAAATCACCCTCGTAGAGCGTGGCCGAGGCAGCCCTCTAAGAAGCGCGCTTTTGGCTTTCAAGAGAAGAGCCCAGAACGTCATCGCCCTCATCTTGCACGAGCCCCAAGCCGCGCTGCTGACGGGCATACTCCTGGGAATCGAGACGGGCATCCCCGCCAACCTGATGGAAGCCTTCTCGGCCACGGGCACTACCCACATTATCGCCATCTCAGGCTTCAACATCTCCATCATCTCAGGGCTCTTCAGCAAGCTCAGTACGCGCCTGTTTGGCAAACGGCGGGCCATGCCGGTGGCCATCGCCGGCATCATCATTTACACCATCCTGGTGGGAGCTTCGGCTGCCGTGGTGCGAGCAGCGATCATGGGCTGCCTCTACGTCATCGCCACCCACTATGGCCGCCAGACCGAGGCCCTCACCTCGCTGATAGCCGCCGCCACGTTGATGACCCTCCTCAATCCCCAAACCCTGTGGGACCTGGGCTTCCAGTTGTCGTTCGCTGCCACCCTGGGCCTGATCCTCTACACCCCCTCGCTGCAAAGATGGTTTGAGAGGCTGCTGGCGAAGGCGCTTTCACCCGGAACCGCCAGGCAGGCTGTCGAGGTGCTGAACGAAGCCCTCGTCGTTACCGTGGCAGCGCAGACCGCCCACGCTTTGTAACCGTGAGACCCTTGTCCAACCATTCCCACTTGACGCTGGTGTCGCGTTCAAGGCCAAGCCTGTGTGCACGCCTGAGTATGCCAGCAGGTGTTCTGTCCAGCCTCTCAAACATCTCCTCCCGCAAGATTTCTCCCGTGTAGTATTGACGCAGAATTTCATCCTCTTCCTTTGTCCAGCGCGAGAAGGTGCCTCTATGCCCCCTGCCCCCGACCATGTCGGGACGGTGTAGGCCCATGCTGTTTGCCTTCAAACTGATGGCCCGCCAAGATCGGATGGGCAACATAGCCGTGAGTTCGGCTATGCTCCCCGTCTCAAAATGCTCTCTTAGTATGGCAAGTTCAGCCTCAGTCCAGTTGCGGGAGCGCGAGTTGGCAGGTGGACGGTGTATCAATATCTCTTGCTCTAGACCCGTCTGCCAAACGATGCGAGCCCGAATGGTTGCCGTCTCATGGTAGATGACAACGCTGTCGAGCACAAGCTGGAGAAATGTGTTCTTGAGATCGTTGGGCTGACAGTCCCAACCGGTACTCAGATCCGCCAGAAACGCCTTCACTAGTTCAACGTCGTCCTCTGTGACGACCGGTCCGATTACCTTGCCAGCCGGAGTGTTTGTCAAATCCGTCAGTTCGGCGATGCGTTTCTGGCGATCAGCGATCTCTCTCTCAGTCCATGCTGCTCGCTCCGGTGTTAGCCTCAAGAAGAAGTTGTGCTCCAGGTTCTCCACCTCTCGCTCCAGGCGTTTGGCCTCGCGCCGATAGGATGCCGTCTGCTCCTTGGCTTGCTGGTACTCATGGGTCAACTTGCTCAGCACGGCCTCAGCTGTATCGGGGAAGGCGCATTGAGAGACAACGGCCTCGGAAATTGGATCGTCTAGAATGCGCTCGGCGATCTTGCAGCAGATTTCGGTTTCATAGTCAGAACGACATTGGTAGCTTCCGTCTTTCCCCTGCGGACCATTAGCATAGATCATCCGTCGTGGCAAATCATGGTTACCGCAGTATAGGATACCACCCAAGGGCAGTGGGGGCCTGTCCTTCTTCGGCCGGTGAGGTCGACTGTTGAACTGCTCTTGAACGGCCCAAAAGGTCGTCTCCTCTACGATGGCCTCGTGATTGTCGACAGCAACTACCTCTCCCTCCCACAACCGCCAACCTATGTAGGCAGGGTTCTGCAGAATACTGCGTATCTTGCTCACCGTCGCAGGCCAGCTACCATCAGGATTGCGCTTCAATCGAGGGAACGCCTTTAGGTTGGTACCATTCTCCAGTCGCGGTGGAAACGGAGGGAAGACAGTTCCTTGCTGCTCGCAGCAGCGGAGGACCTGGGTAGGTGTCTTGCCCCGGCAGGCAAGGCGGAACATGAAGCGAATGACCTTGGCGTGAGGAGCATACGGTCTCAGCTTCTGGTAGTTAGGGTTCGTTTGCCCGTCTACTTCCTCTCTATAGTCAACCACATAGCCCGGTGGAACACCTTCGCCAGCGTAGAAACCCTGTCGGGCCTTGAGATCCCTCGCGGTCCCAAGTCGGGCCTTCATCAACTCTAACTCGTCGGCGGCTCGCTCGACCTCCATACGATACATCCGCATGTGCATCCTATCGCGAAGATTCAGTCGCATGTGCGGCGTGACGATGATGACACCGTGGGCTTTGCATAGCTCTCCGAAGCTGAAGGCATCTATGAGGGTCTGGTCACGAAATAGCCGACTGATGTGTACAACGTAGATGGCTTCTACCTGGTCAGTCTCTATATGTTCAATGAGATAGGCCAAGCCCTCGCGCTCCTCCCTCCCCTTTGTGCCGCTGACCCCCAGGTCGCGCGATTCGACATGGATTTGGTCATCCTTGTAGCCGTCTTCCCTTGCGAGGTCAGCCAGTGCATCTTGAAGCTTGATCGAGTAGATGGACTTCTTGACCTGCTCGTGGGAGCTCAGTCGCTGATAGACGAAGGCCATCTTCTCACAGGGCAACTCCACCAAGTTGGCCCAAGACAAGGGCGCTTCCTCTTTGGGTCTGATGCGTCCGCCAAAATCAAAGCTTCGCTCCATCTTCTATACCTCCAATACTTACTAATCTAGCTTTTTTGCGCTCTCAGCACCTCTTGTAGTAGAGGCGGGAGCCCCTGGAGCCCGTCAGGACACACAGGAGCTCCCTCTAGGGGCGGCTAGGCTCTTGGCTTAGCCGCCTTGCTGTTCCCTTCCCCTTTCAAGGCTGCTACCATCTCGCGAGGGACGAACAAGCGCTCGCTGCCTTCGACGTAGTAGCCGTCCAAGACGTTCTCCCTGCCCTCCAGGTTGGGCATGCAACCCGGATGGGCGAAGAGAAAGGCATCCTCAGCACAAGCTGGAAAGGGGATCACAAACACTCGCTTCCCCAGCTCAATCTCCTGTTGGCACTGCAGACAAATCATCGTTCCCTCCTCTCTATCATGAGATCCCACAGCCTCGCCAGCCAGCACTGTACCTGCACTCCGTCCTTGGGACGTAGCACCAAGGGCCGGTACAGCACGGTGCGGCGAAGCAGGCTCCACAGGCTTTCGCACTCGACCAGATGAAGGTCCTCCCGCTTGACTTCAACACTCAAACGCATCACCCCCTTCCCTCCCCGTTCTCTCCCAGAAGGTCACTGTCTCCCAGGCGTCTAAATGAGCCAGCACCGCAAAGGCCAACCGTCGAGCTTCCCAGACGGTGAAGGGGACATTGACAACCACATCGGCATCCCCCTTCGGCTTGACCGCCCCCTCGCCCACAACCTCACCAGGGCCATTCTCCAGCCTGAACCACACCTTCTCGCCGTTGGTTCGCACTTTCAGCACCCGACTTGTGGGCTGCCCGCCGTTGGCCGTGCCTTTGTACTCGATGTAGTCTACCGCTCTCCCCCAGGCCATGTCGGAGAATAGCACCCTGGCATCGGCCACGTCCACGTAATGCGCTGCCGTCGCCTTTGCCCCCTGACCTTTGACGTATTCGCCGCTGAACAAGCGTACCTTGCCGATGTCCAGAGCGTCCTCCGCGTGGAGGAATCGGGAGCGGGTCATGTGCGAATGAATCCGATAGCGCTCTGCTTTCTCAGTCATTTCGGTAGCCTCCTAGTGACTCGCCGACTTGCGGCCCCGAGCCCAATTGCTGTGTCGGCGGTGCCGCCCTGCCAGATATGCTGAAAACTGTTGGGCAGCGGCCTGGGCGTTCTCGTCCACCTCGATCTCGCCCATCTCGGCCAGCCGCTTCAAGACCGCCAGCTTGCCGCCCAGATAATATGACTGGGCAACGATTCTCTCGTCGTCTGAGAGCTTGCCGGCGACCCCGCAGGCCGCGCGGTTCAACCACCGCCAGTCTATCTCGTCGTCCTGCCAGTATCGCTTGCTCGTCATTGTCTTCTTCCTCTCAAAACGAAAGTGGCCTACCCGCATCCATCTCGCTGACGATGCAGGTAGGCCACCATACTTGACTATGGTCTCAGGCTATGGTATCATATTCACAGCCCGATTGCTGTTGCCTGCAACGGTGGTCAGCGATTGGGTTAGGGTCGTGTGGGTGTCTCTAGCACCTGCACGGCCCGCTGTACTTACGCCATTTGCTCTTCCTCAGACTGTTCTAACTCGTTGAGGGCGAGAAGGTCGCGCCCATAGACTCGCCATCTCCTTCCCACCTTGAAGCCAGGAATCGTTCCCTGTTTCAGATGCCTCAGGATGGTCCGCTCCGATAGCTGCAGGATCTGTGCTACCTCTTTGGGCCCGTAGATTCTCTTCTCCTCTACGATCATACTCATTGCCGCTCCTACCTTGATGACACTTATGTATGGTTTACGCTATCGCGTACACCTTAACAACCATATTATACCACAAATACGCCAACGTGTCAAGGGAGCGCTCACCCCTTCCCCCAATCCCCCTCCAGCTTGGGCCGTGCGGTGCTCGATTCTTAAGGTTCATGCCTCACGACACAGCGTCATCTGCGGACATCTCCTTGGCTGGCGACTCGGGCGGCGCCTGTTCGCGAGCGTCTAGCACAAACTTCGCCATCTCGGCCAAGACAGCAATCAGCCGTCTGTGAGCGATGGGGTCAGTCGGTATCCACCACGAACCCTGTGCAGCGGTATTTGTCTGCGATTTCCCTTGTGCTTGTCTTTCTTCTTTGAAAACAGAGACCAAAGACATATCCATTCCTATTCGACATCAATGGAGGGTGTCCAACGCCTGCCATCCCAACCATCACCTTCACCCAAAATGCAAATGAAATCGTACTTCCCCAAAAAGCCTACACACCCTACAAAGCCTACACAACCCTACACACCCTACACCTCCCACAGGCTAACAGACCCTTCAGGACGCGCTCGGAGACCCTGCGGCGGTGTAGGCTTTTCGGGTGACCGTCGGGCGAGGGCATCGCGCCTCCCCTATTCAAGCGGCACTTCCACCCCGTACCGCTCCATGAGCTCCCGCACCTCGCGGCCGATGATATGATAGACGTTGCCCCTCCGACGGCGGGTCTTGTCGCTGAAGCCCAACCGCTTTAGCGCGTAGCCGATCCACTGCGGTCGCAGCTCCTCCCACTCCCCCGACTCCAGGAACTGGCTCATCCCCTTGCGAATGGCCCCCGTGGTCAGATCGCACCGCTCCTCGGACTCGGTGAGCTCACGCAGCGCCAGGAGAAGGGCCTGCTCCCAATCGGACAGGGTGCTGCCCTCCGATTGCCGGCTGCTGTCCAGGGCGTAAGCCTTCACCCGCTCCAGAAGCCCCGCCACGCCCCGCTCCTCCAACAGCTTGGCCAGCGACAACAGCGGCAGCCATAGCTCGTTGTCCCGATTGGTCAGGAAGCGTAGGCTGGCGTCCCCCTCGTAGAGAGATCGCACACCACCGTGGTGGGTCAGGGCCAGGCTGTACAGCTCGTGCCGCACCCCAGCCCAGTCCTCCCCCGACTCGGAGATGGTCAGGTTGCCCTTCGACGTCGTGGTGCGCAGCATGGTGATCAGGATGCAGCGGCTCTCCAAGACGTCCTCCAGACCGCGGATGCTGGCCAGGATCTTGGGCCCGTACACCTCGAACTCCCGCACCTTGAAGTCCTCCCCCTCGATGCGCAGGGCCGGCGAGCCCCGCTTGTAGCCGGCGTTCAAAAGCAAGCGCAGGTTCATGACCACGGCGTCGCGGCCGTGCGACAGCCGCTCGCTCTCGTCGATGCCCAAGGTGGCCCGCGTGGCCTCCACCACACGGAACAGGGCGCTGGGGGAGATGTCGCTGGTGACGCGCATGTTGAAGGCCAGCCTGGCGGTGAGGCTGATGGTCTTGGTCTTGCCGCTGCCCTTGGGCCCCATCAGGGCGATGTAGGGATAGGTCTCGAACAACGGATACAGGTAGGTGCCCATGGCCCACAGGGCCAGGACGTCGGCGGTGTGCGGATGGCGGAAGTCCAGGTACTTGTCGTACAGGGCGCGTACCCTACCGAAGACGTCCTGGGGCTGGGGCGTGTCGCCCTGCAGGAAGGCTTGGATGTGGCCGTACTCCCAACGGGGGGAGCGGCCCAACGCCGACGGCCACTCCCGCACCACCAGCGAGCGGCCGTCCAGCTCCAGGGCCGTCCCCTCCTGGAGAGGCAGCAGCTCCCGCGTGCTGGTGACCAGATAGGGCTGGTGCTCGAAGCGCGCGCCCTGCTGCACCAGGAGGGGCACCGTCACCCAGGCCACGTCGTCCAGGAAGTCCAGGGCCGGCGAGATGAGGCGGTAGCGGCCTTCCACGATCTGGGGAGGGCCGTTCTGAAGTTGCTGGGCCGCCTGCGCCGCCTTCAGCAGGCGGCTGAACTCCCGCGCTTTGATCCCTAGCTTGCTGGCCACCAGGGTCTTGTAGCGCGCCAGGGCGAAGGGAGTGAGTGCGGTCAATTGGGTGAAGAGCTGCTTGAGGTGTGCTTCCTGCCTGGCTCCCTCCTGCTGTGCGGTGCGAGCGATGTCCATCTCCAGCAGGGTGGGGGCACCGCCTACCAGGTCTTGGAAGTCCTCGGCGGTGTGGCCCGTGGTGAGGTAGTGGTTAGCATCCTGGATACCCTCAGGCCAGGCCAAGACGTGCGCCAGCGGCCCGATGCTTCGGGCCAGCTCCTCCGCGCGGCGCCGACCCGCTTCGTCGCTATCCAGGGCCACGTAGACGGTCTCGGCGCGTCGTATCATCGAGAGGTCGCGATCCGACAGCTTCCCCAGGCCCATCAGGCCTACCGCCCGCCCTCCCCACTGGTGCAGGGTCAACACGTCGGTGGGCCCCTCGACCAGGAACAGCGGCCCCTGCCCGCGCAGCGCGTCGGGATGGAACAGGGGGCGCGGGCCGCGCAGGTGGTAGTACTTCTTGCCAGCTCTCACCTGCTTCTCGGTGGTGGCACGGCCGGTGAGGTAGACGACGCGACCCCGCGAGAGGACGGGGTAGATGATGCGCTGGGTGAAGGTGTCTCGCCCGTCGTCCCACAGCAGCCCGGCCTCCTGAGCCAGCCCTGCATCCACGCCCTGGCGGCGCAGGTGCTGCGCTAGTAGACGGCCTGCGCCAGCGTAGCCCACCCGAAAGGCTCGCAGGGTGTCCTCGCTGAAGCCGCGATCCAGTTGACTCTGTTTGATGGGGGCAGTGTTCATCAGGGCCTGGTGATAGAAGGCTGCAGCCTGAGCCAGCACGTCCTGGAGGGCCCGCTGTCTGAGAGCTGCTGACTGCTGCTCGGCGGTGCGCGGTGGACAGTGTAGGCCAGCCCGATCGGCCAGCGTCCGCACCGCCTGGGGGAAATCCACCCCATCCCTACACTGCACCCAGTCGAAGACGTCGCCGCCGCGCTGGCATCCGTAGCACCACCAGCTCTCGCTTTGAGGGTAGACGTGCAGGCTGGGCTGGGCGTCCTCGTGAAAGGGGCAGCGGACCTTGTATCCCTGGGGACTCTTTCGAGCGGGCAAGGACACGGTCTCGGCCACCACCTCTTCGATGGCACTAGCGTCCCGCACCCGCTCCTTGAGGTCATCGTATCGCATCTCTGGCTCCTTGCCGGGCGCTGGGGCTAGGTGTTGAAGATGGCGGCTTTGGTGTCCTTGATGGAGGCAGCGTAGGCCATGGCTTCCAGGTGAAGGTTGCGGGTGAAGTAGGCTTTGATGTCCTCCTGCAGAGCAGGGGAATCCTCCAGCAGGAAGGTGGCCCGACGGGCCCCTGGGCGGATGTCGAGGAGTTGGTGGCCTCGGCAGCGCAGGGCAGCCACCAGGTAGAGGTCGGTCGTCTCCCAGCACGTGCTTTCGTTCCCGTTCATCGTTGGCTCCTTTCGCGTCTGTCTCGGCGTTGATACGTTCGCTGTCTATTATATCAGAATTCGCGTGAAACCGCGTCTACCTTACAGTATAACTTTGGCCAAAAGTACGTATACTACCCGGTAGATTCTTTCTCTACCCTTTGACGTATGCTCGCCTATACCCCCCTATACCCTTCTACGTAGTCGCCCTATACCCCCCCCTATACCTTTTGGTATACGCGCCCTATACCCCCGGTATATACCCCCCCCTGCGCATTCGCACCCGACACTCTGCGTCACCGTGCAACCCCGATGACTGAGACCGTCACGCATGGCACGGCCACCGATCCCTGGGCCCACAAGCGCGGGCTACACTGGTTTGGGGGCAACGCGAACCACCTCCCATAGATACAACTATAAGTGTGTCCTTGATACAACATGTTGTTGTCGTAGCCAACGGCGCCCCCTACATCTTGTACCTCTGGGATGCATCCCCCGTCTCCCACGAGGGCTGTTGACAAATGCGAACACTAGTTCTATACTGAATGCCAATCGTGGAACGCGGGACACGACCACCCCCTCCACCCGCTCGACGCACCCTCTCTATCCGTTCGCAGCAGCATGACCATCCAGGCGGAAGCCTATGTGCCGGGCATCGAGCTACCCCCAACAACTGTATCCTCTCCATAGGCCAACGGAGCGACCTCTCCCGCTGTGGGCGGGAGGAGTGGAACTGCGCTCACGCCTCCCACTCCTCCCGATCGGCAATCACCTGGTCGCACCCCATTCAGACGGATCTGACAGCCTGGCCAGCGGTTTACCACTTACCGCCAACCGAAGCCCGGCCATGGATCGCACCAGGATTCTGATCGCTGATGATCAGCCCTTGATCCGTATTGGGCTCCACACCCTATTGAACGGTGAGCAGGACTTGGAAGTGGTGGGGGAGGTGGCCCGTGGCGACGAAGTAGAGTCAGCCATCGACAGGCTGTCTCCGAACGTCTTGATCTTGGACATCACCCTGCCCGAACTGGACGCCGTCGACACCACGCGACACGTGGCCAAGCATCATACGGAGGTGCAAATCCTTATCCTGACCGCCTGCGATGACCAGGAGGTCATCCTCGGTCTGTTAGAGGCTGGTGTAACGGGGTATGCCCTCAAGGAGGAGTCGCCAGCGAGCCTGCTCTTGGCCATCCGCACCGTAGCCAAGGGGCACACCTGGCTCAGCAGCCGAGCGGCCAACGTGCTAGTGAGCAAGCCTGGTGCACCCTGGGCGCCACCGATGGTGTCTCAGGGCCTCCCCGCACTGACCGGGCGCGAACGGGAGGTCCTGGCCTTGGTGGGCCAGGGGCTGAGCAACCGGCAGATCGCTAAGACCCTCTGCATCACTCGCGGCACGGTCCGCAGTCATCTCAACCGCATCTACGACAAGATCGGAGTGGACAGGCGGAGTCAGGCGGTCCGCTACGCCATGACGCAGGGATTGGCGAGGGACGTGCCAGAGGAATGATACGCCTTGGCAAAGAGAAGGCCACCTGCGCGGCTAACACAGGTGGCCCTTTGACTCAACACAGAGGTTTGGAGTCCCTATAGGGGCGTGGCGAGCCTATCGCCCGACAGGGCGGTGGCTCTGGAAGGTCGATGGGGAAAGGAGACAGTGTAGACTCATGGAAACGTTACAGCGGCAAGCGCTACTCCACGAGATCGAGCAGCTCGTAATCGAGGCCAGGTCAGGCCGACACGGCGGGAAGCCGTTCCTGGAGGGCCTGCGCTACGGCCTGAGGTTGGCAGGGTTGATGGTTGATCCGAAGGTCCAAGAGAGTTGGGCTCGCGGCGAGGCGCGGGCGGCACAGAGCAGCCCTCCCTCACCTTGAGGGTGGATGATGAGGGCGATTTTCCCCTACTGCCGCGCCCGAATCAGGAGCTCGCCGTACTCGATCCACTTGTCCTTCTCCTCGTCGGTGAGCACCTGCCAGATCGCCTCCGCCTCCCCCAGACGATGGGTGGGGGACACCCGCCGGGGCTTGTAGCCGGCCAGGGCCATCAGATTCACCTCCGGGACCTTGAAGAACAGGGCCAGCTTGGTGAGGGTCTCCTCGTCCCCTCGCTTGGTGTGCCCCGCGACGATGTTCCAAATCGTCCCCGCGCTGAGGCCCGCTCCCAGCGAGGCTTTGCGCATACTGCTGTCCATGGCCTCACACGCCGCCCGCAGGAAATGGGGCAGATCCTCGGCCGTCTCAGACAGACGGATCAGTTCGTCCTGTGTGGGTTGCATTTCTCGCTCCTTTTCTTGCTTTAGCTTATCGTCAGTTGGGTGTGGCTGATGGATATTATAGCACGTATGGACAGAAATGCAAATGATAGCTTGATACCTCAGCGGCTTACGTCGTGATCCCCCGTGCGACATGATCCCCGCCTCATGGCCCTTCCCTTCATCGCTGGCGAACTCGGCGTGACCGCGGCCCTGGCGCCGTAGGCTGGCCCGTGCGCCAACATCATCCATAGTCGCTGCTGTCAAGGCTAGTTTGACAACGCAGCGAACTGTGGTACAATATATCTAGTATATGGCCATCAGTATCTACGTGGAGAGTACAGTCGTGCCGGGACGCCCTCCCCTGACCAGGCTCAACCCGTGGCTGGAGGAAAACGGCCCCAAGAAGCTGGGGTTCGCCGAGACCATTGGATAGTCGACTCTCATGGCTGACAGCGGGTCGGCGACCGCATGCAGGCGAGAACGAGCGAGACCTGCCTCCGAACTTCGTTGGATTGACGTTGGCTCGCGCTCCTAACAGGCGGCAAGCCAGTTCACGTGTGAAGATATGGCACGAGCGGGTTCACCGCTTAGAAAGGCTCTCAGTTGGTCGACGCTCAGACGCTGCGCAACCTAAGAGACCGCCTCTCCCAAGGCCGCGCCCAGGGGCCCATCACCTTACGTACCCTCGGTCGACTGCTGGGACGCGCCATCGGGCGACAGCCCTACAGCAGGTCCTACGTACACCAACTGCTGCATGGCGTCAAGCCCATCACGCCTCCCATCGAGCAGGCTGCTCGCGTCCTGATGTCGGTGGCGGAGGCCCTCGACGAGGGTGGATGGACAGCCTGCGAGGGCCGGCCCCTCGAGAAGATGAGAGCAGCGCGTGCGGCAGGCGTCAGGTGGCAGGACTTGTACGTCAGCGATGCAGAGGTGCGGGAGTTCGTGAACGGGCTGATGGATCGGATGGTGAGGAGTCAGAATCGGTGAAAGAAGCACAGAGGCAAGATAAGGTTGACGAGGAGCAGACGTCTTGGAAGGAGCTGCCGGCCGACTGCGGCTCGGAGGCGGCTTCGTCCCCGAAGACTTTTCCAGATTTGGACTACGATCCCTTCCAGGAGAAGCGTGATTTCAGCTTCCAGAGCCTGGACGATGCCCTGCAGGCCATCGTGTCCTGTGTGTCTCGGGAGCGGGGCAGCCAGTGGAAGATCGGTGCGGTGGTGGCCTCGGCGGTGGATGCCTTCGGCAAGTACGGCACGTACAAGGCACTGGCCAGCGCCTGCGCTTACACCACGCGGCGGCTCAGAACCTTCGAGACGCTGCACCGTACCTTCCCCCCAGAGGTCGTGTTCCCCGACCAGCCGCTGCTTCTGTACGAAACGGCGCTCAAGGCAGACCACCCCGTGCTGGCGGTTAAGATGGCCCTGGATGAGGCGTGGTCGCCGAGGGAGCTGGCGGACGCCATCTCAGGGGTCAAGGGCGAGACCGTGAGTCGGGTCAAGCTGTTCAGTGGCGAGGCCGTCCTGGAGGCTGAGGGGCCCACGTGGAGCATCCTCCTCGATGCCCACCGCGACTGGCCGGAGGGGAATGGAGCGCACACGGCCCACGTGACCGTCAAGCAGATCCTTCGAGGAGATGACGGTGAAGAGTGATCCCTGCCCGGAGGATGGGTTGTGTAAGGACGACGCCTCTCACGTTTGGATCACCGAGCAGCGACATCGAGTCGGGAACACGGGTGCATATCCCCTCGGGAACTTGGCGCGAAGCATGACACAACCTCACAGAAGTCGGGAAGCCACCAGCGCGGCTGACGCCGGTGGCTTCTTGCTTTTGCCAAACGAGACGAAAGATGATATACTATCTAACAACGAAACCAAAAAAGGGATTACAGAGTTGCCGCTCGGTAATCCCAAGACCTACTCCTGAACGGACCAGGAGAAGGCTAGAGGAATTGTAGCACAAAGCCGCTCCCTGGGCAAGTGGGAGCGGCTTTCGTCGCTTTGGTGCTGGAGGAAGGAGTATAAGTGATGTTGATCCAAGATATTGTTGAGGCTCGACCCGATGTTCTATCCGGGAACTTTCAGGGTGACCTGAGGGCCTATCGCGTTGGTCGGGAAGCTGAGGCCGACAAGCTGGAAAACAACCCAGAACTCTTCTTCGCCGTCACGTATCCATCCGCTTCTCTACAGCGTTTCGTCGAACTGATGCACCAAAAACTGGAAGGTGATCGGGTTCAGGGGGCCTTCCTGCCCATCGGCAGAATGGGCAGCGGAAAGACTCACGCCTTGATTGCGCTGTATCACCTGTTTGTCCACCCAGAACTAGGCAGGAGCTGGCTGCAGAATCACGGCCTTCCTTCTCTGCCGCTTAGTGAGCCTCGGGCTGTCATGATCTCTGCTCAAGAGGATCAACCCGAGTATTTGTGGGAACCCTTGTTTCGCCGGGCAAATCGTGAGGATCTCCTGTCCGAGATCAAGGATTACCCCACCATCTCACAACTCAAGGAGCTGGCAAGCAAGGGCACACTGGCTGTCTTCATTGATGAGATCGAAAACTGGTATGACAGCATCGCCGCTGACGAGGTACGCCGTGGACGCAATCGGGGCTTTCTGCAGAATTTGACTGAAGTGGCCAGCGAGCCAGGGTTCGATCTCTTCCTGTTTATCTCTCTGTTGGATCAGAATCCTGACCTCAAAGCGCTGCTGCAACGCACTGGCGCCATATCCGAAAACATGGTCGCGGTGGGAGAGCGCTGGGCTATCGTACACCATCGGCTCTTTGCTCACTGCGATGAGGAAAAGGCACGAAGAATCGTGGAGGCCTATCTAACCAGCTATGGTGACTACACTACTGAAGACCTGTCCGTGGAGACGATGCTCCATTTGTACCCCTTCCATCCCAGGCTCTTTACTACGCTCAAGGAGATTTACGCTCGCCCAGGCCAGCAAGGCATCCGCGATACGTTGCGTACGTTGGCTGCCTTGGTAGCCGCCCAGTTGGATAAGCGTGACCTACTGTTGCCCTCCGATGTGCCCCCCCGCGAACTGCTCTCCATTGATCCGACACTGCATACGGCCCTTCAAGAGGACATTGAGCGCTGTTGGGAAATCAAGAACGCCGAGGCTCTGCTCTCAACGATTTTCTTCCACTCGCTGCGCCCAAGCGTGCCGGGCGCAACGCGGGATGAACTCGTCCAGGGTTTGCTTAGACCAGAGGGAAGCGTCAACGATATCACCTTGCCGCTCAAGCAGCTCGACGGAACGGCATTTCATCTAAAAGGCAACGGGCGATTTCGACTGACCCCGGAACTGAACATCTATGCCATCGTCCGAGCGGAGGCCGGCCGGGTGGAAGATGAGGAGGCACGAGCCAAGATTGACGAGCTAATCAAGAAAAAGGTGTTTGGCAAGGGAGCTTACCTGTTCTCCGAATTGGAGGACATTGATGATCAGCGGCTAAAAGTTGTCGTGGCTCCGCGCGATATGGATGACGATGAGATCAATGCTGCGCTGGGAAAACTGAATTGGCCTAACCGGGCGGTGTTGGTGGTGCCAAAAGCGTTCCTGGGCACGAAGAGCGTCTACGAATGGGACGACAATTTGGAGAATGCCAAACGAGTGGTGGCTGAAGAGCGTCTGCTGACGGGCGAGCAGCGGGACATCGAGGAACTGCGCGAAGAGCTGCTGGCCACGAAAAACGAGGAGGACCTCCCTCGGCTCATCGGAGAGTTGCAGGAGGCCTACGGTCGCTACGTGCAGTGGATGACCGGCGGCAGGTTGTCCAGGCGCAACGTGGACCCCGACGTGGAGGTGATCAAGCAGCGCGCCGTGGCCGGTCTAGATGCGGCCTATGATCAGATACTGGAAACCCTCGAGGAGCAGGATTTCATCGAGGTCAAACGCCTGATTGACGACTTCTTCCGCATCCGCCGCTATCCGATGGTCAAAGAACGAGACGACGTCGAGAATGCGCTCCAGGAGCTTTATCGCAACCGAGAGATTGGCTTCAAGGGGCTAAAGCAAAACTACCTGCCGGGACGTGACACTTTTCCGCTCTTCGCTCACGAGGGGCTTTCCGTGACTCGCTATGAACGTCTCAAACAGTGGGAGCCACGAGAAGAAATAGCACCTGGAGAGGAAGAAGGGGAACTGATTTACCCAGCGGTGGGCAAGAGAAAGAGGCTTGTCCCGGAGGGCGAAGCGGTGGAAGGCGTCTCGCCCACTACCCCTGAACCCACTCCGCAGCCTCTCTCCATCGTCGGCTACACACCACTGGGACTGCAGGAATTGGGGCCACAGGATACAGTGCACGAGATCGCCATTGTGGTCGATGAGCGCCAGTTACCGCTGGACAAAGCCGAACTGGAGAAACTGATCGCTGGGCTGCCTGAGAGCACGGCCATCCGACTGCAATTGAAGGTGGTGCACCGTGGATAGCTTACAGCTCGCCGACCTGCTGCGTCAATTGATTCAAGCTGACGATCCGATGCCAGCAATATGGAGGTATCTGCAGAACCTGTGGCGTCCTCAAGAGGAGTTGGGAGAGACCTACTTCAAGCAGGGCGAGCGGCGGACGATGTACTTGGAGAAGGTGCTGGGGGCTGCCTATCCGGAGCTTTACCGCGAGATCCTGCCCCACCGCTGTTCGTGCTGCAATCTGGACGTGGAATCCGTAGAGTTGCCCATCATCTGGATGGACGCTCTGAGTCTGCGAGAAGCGCTGCTGCTTTGCCGTGACCTGGACGCCGATTATGAACTCTCCTTCGCCTACTCCTGCCTGCCCTCGGAGACGGCTTTCTACAAAGAGGCCATTTTCTACCCCTGGGCGGCCAAGACAGTGGAGATCAAAGACGTCAACCGACTGTCACTGGATGGCGATGAAAGAGGCATCTGGTGTCCCATTCCGGACAAGGAACTGGAGGACATCAAGGGACGGGTGAAGGTGCGGACTCAGACTGACATCTACGAGAAGTCTCGGGAGGTGCTGTTGAACATCTGCGAGAGGCTGTACGGGAACGAGTTTCTGGTGACCTCGGATCACGGCTACATCAGCACCGAGACGCATTTTCTCCCTCTGCCGAAGCGTCTGCAAGGAGCCATGCAAGCTATCTTTGGCGCCTCGCGCTACGCCGAAGTCGAAACCAGAGCCGACGACCTGATCGAAGCTGGCTACATCGTCGAGCATGACGGGTACTACCTGGTGGGCAACCGCTACGCCTGGGCCACGCGGGGCAAGTATAAGGTGATGCTGCACGGAGGGATCAGCCTGTTGGAGTGCTTGGTGCCGGTGCTGCGAGTCGCGTTTTAACGGGCGCGTTCTAACGACAAGAGGAGAGTCACGCAGACTCTCCTCTCCCGACCGGGTACTCCCGATCCATCATTCGTTGATATTGTAGCGAGTTTTTTGACATTTGTCAAGGGGGAATTCCATGCCCAACCAAAAACCCATCGAGCGCACGTTCCCCATCAGCGAGGTGAACCGCATCGCCGAGCGAGAGGCCCACGCCAAGCGCTACTACCGCCCGGTCTACACCATGCACAAGTGGTGGGCGCGGCGGCTGGGAAGCGTGTTCCGCACCATCGCCCTCTACGCCCTCACCGACGAGGAGACGCTGGCACGAGCCGAGGCTGAGGTGGGCGGCGACCTGCTCACCTTCGAGAAGAGCGAGGAGGAGCGCATCTGGGACCTCTATTTGAAGGATGCTCAGGTGGGGAGGGGCAAGGTGGTGCTGGACCCGATGATGGGCGGAGGCACCAGCATCGTGGAGTCGCTGCGGCTGGGGGCGAACGTCATCGGCTGCGATCTCAATCCCGTGGCCTGGTTTGTGGTCAAAAAAGAGATCGAGCCGGTGGATCTGGACGCACTGGACGCCGCCTTCGAGCACCTGGAGGAGACGATCGCGCCGCAGATCCTCCAGTACTACAAGACCACCTGCCCGCTCTGCGGGCGCGAGGCCGACGCCATGTACTATTTCTGGGTCAAGGAGCTGGATTGCACCAACTGCGGCCACCCCGTGCCGTTGTTCAAGGACTACCGCGTGGCCTCGTCGCGCTCGGCAAAGGTGGAGCACCATCCCCATGTCTTGTGCGCCGAGTGCGGGACCGACTTCGCGCCCACCGAGGAAGACCCGGAGTGTCCCGAGTGCGGCTGGGAGTTCGATCACGGTGAATATTACCACCTGCTCTGCCCGCTGTGCGAGGGGATGTTCGAGGCGCGGAATTACCGCGAGGAGCACCGCTGCCCCCACTGTGGGCACGCCTTCAAGGCCACCGAGGGCAACGCCAGCGGCCAGTACTACACTTGCCCCCGGCCCGACTGCCGGCAGAAGTACAAAGTAGTGGGCGCCATCGCCCAGTTGGGCAAGCCGCCGGAGCGGCTCTACGGCGTGGAGTACTATTGTCCCCACTGCGACTTGAAGGGCTACAAGGCCGCCGACGAGGAGGACCGAGCGCTCTACCACGCAGCAGAGCGAGAACTGGCCGAGATCGGCGACACCCTGCCCTTGCCGGATCAGGAGATTCCAGAGGGAAAAGAGACCACGCCGCGTCTGCCCAATTGGGGCTACCACAACTTCCGCGACATGTTCAACGCTCGGCAGTTGCTGTGTTTGGGAAGACTACTGCGCGAGATTTGGCAGATCAAAGATCAAGGTATGCAAGAAGTGTTCCTGCTCACTCTTTCAGATACCTTACGGTACAACTCGACGTTTAACGTGTACAATTTCAGCTACAATAAGATCCACAACATCTTCAAAGGACATGCCTATCATCCGGCGAGTAGGCCCGTAGAAAACAATCTCTGGGGCACTGAGTATGGTACCGGCAGCTTTGTTTCAGAGTTCGAAAAGACCAGAGTGGGGCAGCAGTTTCTAGTCAAGCCCTTCGAAAAGTATATAGACGCTAATGATAGTATTCAAGAGACACCGAATCGGAAACCGATTCAGGGAACATTAGTTGAGAAGTTTGAGAATTTAGGCCAGCAGGGCAACGCCCTGCTCCTTTGCCGCTCCTCCGACTTTCTGCCGCTGCGCAATAACTGCGTAGACTTGGTGCTCACCGATCCGCCCTACTACGATAACGTCATGTACTCGGAGCTCTCCGATTTCTTCTACGTCTGGCTGCGGCTGGCGCTCAAGGACCGCTATCCCCACTTCCGCGCCGCGCTGACGCCCAAGGCCGAGGAGGCGGTCAAGAACGACGCCCAGGGCAAAGATGAAGAAGACTTCCTGCGAATGCTGACCGATATCTTCCGCGAATGCTATCGCGTGCTCAGGCGGGATGGGCTGATGGCCTTCACCTATCATCACAAACAGGACGAAGCCTGGAGCGCGGTGCTGAAAGCGCTGCTGGACGCGGGTTTCTACGTCACTGCCGCCTGGCCCATCCACTCTGAGATGTCCTCCAGCACCCACATCTACGACAAGAAGAACATCTCCTACGACACCATCCTCGTCGCCCGGCGGCGGGACGGCGAGGGGGAGCGCATCAGTTGGTACCGCCTGGCTCAGCAGATCCACGACCGGGCGGCGGCCATCGTGGAGTACTATCGCCGCCACGATGGCCGCTACCTCAGCGAGCCGGACATGGGCGTGGTGGCCCAGGCCAAGTGCCTGGAGCTCTACTCCAAACACTACCCCAACGTGATGGAAGAGGGAGAGATGGTGGAGGTGAAAGAGGCGGTTCAGCGCACCAGCGCCATCGTCGCCGAACAGCTCATTGAGGAGCGCTTCCAGACCCTGGTCAGCCAGACCGACACGCTGACCGCGCTCTACCTGCTGTTTCTGGCCGACCGCGACTCCATCACCTACGACGCGCTGAACAAGCTGCTGCGTGGCCGTGGTGCCGACGTGGAGGACTTCACCGACCGAGACCTGCTTCGATCCGATGGGGGCAAGCTTTGGGTGACTCTGCCGGCGGCGCGGCGAGACCACATCAGCCCCACCGATCCGGAGTTGGCCATTGACGGTGCGCATTATATGATCTACGTGCGGGAGCACAGGGATCTCCTGGCTGAGGCAGCCCCCTTCGCCCGCCGGGGTATCATCTTCACCCTGGAGGAGTTGGCCAAAATCAAGCGTAACGAGGGGTATCAAGAGATCGCCGATTATCTGAAGAGGATGCAGCATAGAGCGTCACTGGATTGGTCTTGACTTCTAAGCCGCTGCGGGTTATACTTGTAGTCAAAGTAAGTCGTTTATTCGGAATGCCAAAGAAAACTGGAGTAGGGGTAGCCTAACAGATGGAGAATTGTTCAGTCATAGATTTGTTCTGTGGCGCTGGGGCGTTGACCCACGGTTTCATCTTGGAAGGGTTCGACGTCGTGGCAGGAATCGACGTCGACGAAGCCTGCGAGTACCCGTACGAGGCAAACAACGACGGCGCACGGTTCATAAACGAGAGAGTCGAAGACATGACCACCGAAGAGATTGTGGCGCTTTATCCGGAGGGACACGTCAAGATTCTGGTCGGATGTGCGCCTTGTCAACCCTATTCACCTTACACGAAGAAGAAGGAAGACAAAGACGAGAAGTGGAGACTAGTCCCCAAGTTCGCCGATCTGATCTGTGAAGTGGAACCCGATGTCGCCTCAATGGAGAACGTCCCCGACCTGGCCACCTTCAGGGACGGAGAGGTCTACCGCGCCTTCGTCGACCGATTGAAGGAGAAGGGATACCACGTCACAGAGTATCCGGAGGTGTATTGCCCAGACTACGGAATCCCCCAGCACCGGACCAGGTTGGTACTCTTCGCTTCCAGGTACGGTGAAGTCGAGATCGTGGACGAGACACACTCTCCCGACGAATACGGAACCGTCCGGGATGCCATCGGTCACCTCGAACCGCTTGAGGCCGGGCAGACCAGCGAGAGCGACCCGCTCCACAAGGCTAGCAGTCTGTCGGGGTTGAACTTGCGTAGGATAAGGGCGTCGGTGCCTGGAGGTACCTGGAGAGACTGGCCCGAAGAACTCGTCGCCGAATGTCACAAGAAAGAGAGCGGGCAGGGTTACGCCAGCGTCTACGGGAGGATGGCGTGGGACGAACCGGCTCCTACGCTCACTGCTCAGTGTCATGGCTTCGGGAACGGTAGGTTCGGACATCCCGAGCAAGACCGCGCGATATCGCTGCGAGAAGCCGCCCTGCTTCAGACCTTTCCAGAAGACTACCAGTTTGTCGCCCCCGGAGACCCCGTTTACTTCAGTGTCGTTGGGAGACTCGTGGGGAACGCGGTCCCCGTCGAGTTGGGGAGGGTCATCGCCAGGAGTATCAAACGTCACCTCGAAACACACGTCGACTGATATGGAGCATCTTCAGCCATGCCACACTTGAAATTCACGGTAGACGCCGCTCTGCTGAGGGAACTCGGCGAGAGGCTCGTGGGCAAACCCCACATTGCCCTGGCGGAGCTAGTCAAAAACAGCTACGATGCGGATGCGTTCGAAGCGACGATCGAATTCGCTCCCGAGGAAGATCGCATCGAAGTACGTGACGACGGCCACGGCATGACCTTCGGCGAATTCAGAGACTTCTGGATGCGGATCGGTACGATTCACAAAACTGAGAAGCGGGTATCGAAGTACCTGGAGAGACCGATGACCGGTTCGAAGGGTATCGGGCGGCTCGCGGTTCAGTTCCTCGCTAGAAACCTGAGGATAGCCACCGTGCCGAAGGAGCACGACGGTAAGTGGCTCGAAGCGAGCGTCGATTGGGAAGAAGCCGTGCAGGCGGGAGACCTCGTAGACGCGAGTGTGTTCTACACCGAGAAGTCGTCGCCTCCACCCTTCGAGCAAGGAACGTCCATCGTCTTGAGTGGATTGAAGCACGAGTGGAGCGAGGACGAGATCGAAGGGCTCGCAGGGGAGCTGTGGTGGCTGCAACCCCCCTTCCGCTCTTCGTCGCTCACTCCCGAGGAGCGTTTCGAAATCAATTTTCAGTCGCCCCAACGTGAGTTCGAGGAGGTGTTCGAAGAGCAAATTCGGGCGATCATGAAGATCTGGACGGCTAGACTCGTCGGAGAGAACGAAGGCGAACGCGTTTCTCTCTCGCTCGAATTCGCCGGTGAGCCGCCCCAGACTCATACCTACGACGTCGCCGACTTTCCTCACAACGACGGGCACTTCGACGAAAAGAAGAACCTCAACGAAGGTAATTTCGAGATCAGGATCTTCAAGTTGCAGTACCGACAACCTCACGGTATCAAAGTCGGAGAGGCGCGAGAGTACTTCTGGAAGCACGGAGGCGTCCACGTCTACGACAGCGGCTTCCGTCTACCTTGGTACGGTTCGCCGGAGAACGACTGGTTGCGAATTGAGTTCGACCACGCTCATCGGAAGTTCGCATCGGAACTCTTGCCCAAGGAACTCCAGGCCCAATATGCTGAAACCCAAAGATTGAGGTACCTACCGACTCTGGGACGTATCTTTGGAGTCGTGAACGTCAATACGTCTCAAGAACGTAACCTCCGCATTATGATCACTCGAGACCGCCTGGAGGAAACCACTGCGTTTCGGGATCTCGTAGCGATGGTTCGATATGCCTTTGATTTGTACGCCTTCGAAGAAGCCCGCCGGCAGTTCGAGCGTAAACTAAAGGAGGCTCCTGTCGAACCGACGTCTCTGAAGTTCGAGCGCGTCGAACAAGTCTTGGAACACTACGAACCACGGATTCCCGACGACGTCTATCGAGATCTTCACGAGAGAATCCGAGATGCCACGACTGCGGCGACGGCCAGTCAAGAAGTGGCCCTCAGGCAGATGGGGATGCTGGGTCCCCTGGCGACGGCCGGTATCTCTGCGTTGGCATATCAACACGAGTTGAGGAAGCAGTTTTCTACTATCGAGAGCATCATTGAAAGAATCGCAAAGGTTCGAACCAGTGATGCCAGCCTTCGCCGATCCTTCGATTCGTTGAGAGAGGATCTATCCTCGTGGTTAGAGAGGGCGAGAGCGACCAACGCACTCTTCGACTACCTGGCGGACGCCGAGAACGTTCAGACGAAGCGTCGGTTTCGTGTTGCCGAAGTGGTTGAGGAGGTCGAGAGACAGACTTCATTCCTCGCGAGGGGTGTTGAAATCGATACGAGCAAAGTCGACGAGGATCTTCGATTACCTGAAGCCTCACTCGCCGAATGGAGTGCGCTCTTCCAGAATGTGTTCACCAATGCCTTCAACGCCATGATGCATTCGGAGGAACGGATACTGCAAGTGAGTTCCCGTGCTAAGGGAAAGTCCCGTGAGATCCTCGTACAAGACACTGGACTGGGAGTCGATCTCCGAGATGTGGACAGACTCTTCGAGCCTTTCGAGAGGGGAGTGGCTATATCGCGGGAAAGGCGGGCTCTCGGTTACGGAGGTACAGGGCTTGGGCTGACGATCGTGCGTTTGTTGGCCGAGAGGATCGGTTGCAGGGTCAGCTTCGTCGAACCGGACGAGGGATTCAGTACCGCATTTTTGCTCAGTTGGAGGGAAACCAAATGAGGAAGATCCTGATATACGATGACGAGCCGGGTTTCAGGGGTAGGGTCCGAGAATTCCTCGAGAGTTTGACCGTCGTGAGGGATACCTTCGAAATCGAGACCCCTGAAAACCAAGAGTTGATAGACTCGATGAAAATCCTACAAGATAGGCGGCATGCGTTTCGGAAAGACGGTACTTGGGAGGATGGCGAACGGATCTCTGTGGACGATGCATCCATATTAGTCGTGGATTACGACCTGTTCGAAGCTATCGCTTTCTCGAACGGTGACGTCGTCGCTTACCTCGCTCGTTGTTTCTCGAGTTGCGGTCTGATCGTAGGATATCGATACGGCGACAACGCTTTCGATCTCACTCTACGGGGAGAGCTGCAACCGTTCACGGACTTGTACGTAGGAGGAGAACAACTGGGCAATCCCGGTCTTTGGAGAGTTACGAAAGCTACGGAAGCAAGTTTCCGGCCGTGGCATTGGCCGATCTTGCCCGAATACCTTCGTGATTTCGATAAGAAAGTCGAAGACGTCAAGGAAAGCTTGACCGCGGATATGCCCATCTGCCAGGTTGTTGGTCTTACCTCCGAGATGTTCGATATGCTCCCACGCTCCATCGGTGAGTTCTTGGGAGCTAAGCCTTCGGAGACGACGTTCCGACAGTTCGTCACGGAATCTGGCAACGGGTTAGAACGAAAGGATGTACCGAACGCAGTCGGCGTGAGTGAAGACGTCTTGGCTAGAGTCGGTGCGGCGCGGATCTCGAAGTGGTTGGAGCGACTCGTGCTTCCCGAGCAGGACATCCTAGTGGATGCGCCGCATTTGGTCTCGAGGTACCCAAGCCTAATGGCTGGCGATGCTATGGACATTGAGACCTGGAACAGGACAGCACGGCTGGTCAGTCACGAGGATCTCGGATTGAGGACAGACCTCATTGAGCCGTTTCGGTTGAAGAAAGATCATTGGTTGTCACGGCCGGTCTGGTTCTGGGACGAATTGCGAGAATGTCAAGACGTCCTGGAAGTGAGAGAACCTTGGAAGATGGAAAGACCCGGTTGGGTGTTCTGTGAAGATGCCTCTCGGTTCTACGAGGAAGGGTACAGGGAATTCGTCGCAGATGTAGAGTCGCCGTTTGCCCGTAGGTTCGTAAAAGACTTTAAAGGCGTCGATTGTCGCCCCAAAGTGCGATTTTCCCTGTAGATATTTCTTGGTGGCTGCTCTATGCGGAAAACTGTCGGTACGCTGCGCCAACTATTCGAAGCGTTATGTCGAATACAGGAAAATGCCTGGATTCGTCAACAGCCGAGGTGGAAACCGTCCGCCGGGGCTTTGAAAGCCTGGAGCACGCTCATTAATAGTCTGCCCCCCATTGGGGAGACAGAGTTGGCCAATCTGTTTCCGGATTCCGAAGCAGTCGAGGTAGATTTCTCCGAGCGAAGCAAGGTCTTGTACCTGCCACGGTTGGAAAAGAACCCCGAGTTCGTTCCGGTCCTGTCGCTGCGGTGCAACCTGGGTGAGACGAAAACGAAGATGACAATGAAAGTCATGTTGATCTCCAGTGATGGGAACGAGGGAAACCTCTGTGGTGTTGGATTTCGCCTGGAAAGCCCTCACGGGGACGAGAGGAAAGAGGTAGGTCGCCACGATTTCTATCACGCACAGCTCATTCGGAGCTTGGGCTACGGCCCACCTGTCGAATGTCCGAGTTGGCTTCCTGAGACACAACCGTCCTTCCCGCTGACTGCCGACGATCCAGTTACCCTCGTGCTTTGCCTGCTCCTGAGCCTATACGGGAAAAGGTATTGTTGGACCTTTTACACCGAGCACCAGATATTCGACCTCAAGTCTCACTTGGACAGGCTCGACACCTGGATGAAGTGGTCATCCACATAGTTTCGCATGAAGACCCTGTTCGCCGTTGAGGACAGAAGCGTGAACAATGACAGTAATTGTTTCCACCCTCACGTAGAGGAGATAACAGAAGCCCTCGTGCAAGAGTTCGGGCGACCGACGTTGGGCAACAAGAAGAACCCGTTCAATGAGTTGCTCTACATCATCCTTTCTTCCCGTACCCCCCCCGACGTTTACCAGGAAACCTATCGCTCGCTGCGGCGCGAGTTCAAGACGGCGAACAGTATCGCGGAGGCCCGCCCAGAATACGTAGCAAAGACTATTGAACAGGGGGGCTTACACAACAAAAAAGCGCATGCCATCACGAAGATCGCTTCGGAGCTTAAAGAGAAACACGGACGGGTTACTTTAGCACCCCTCAAACAGATGGAGATAGAGGAGGCGGAGAAGTTTCTAACTTCCCTGCCAGGTGTCAGTATTAAGACTGCGAGGTGTGTGTTGATGTATGCGCTCAATCGCGCCGTCTTTCCCGTAGACGTCCACTGCCGTAGAGTCGCACATAGACTCGGATGGACGCCTAGCGACATCTATCTCACGGAGCGTCAAGCCGACGAGCTCCAAGAGAAGATTCCCGAGTATCTGAGACGAGATTTGCATGTTGGAATGGTTCTTCTTGGTAGGAACTATTGTTCGCCCAGAAATCCGCGATGTAGTGAGTGTCCCCTGCTTGAATTCTGTCCAACAGGATCAGAGTTGTCCCGGAATGTAATGTAACTCCCTCGTATCATTTTGCCACTCCACACGGATCCGCAGTTGGGTTCAAATGGCGATTGTGGAGAACCCTGAGGCGCAGAAGCGATGAGCTACAACCTGATCGAACAGGACAAAGACGAGTTTCGGTGCCAGGAGACGATGGGGCTGATCGAGTTTCTGCGCCGCGTGAAGCGCAGAGAACCGCTGCCCCAATCGCTGCGCGTGCATGGCCTGGACGCGGTGCTGGACGAAGCTCGAGATACGCTCGAGACGGCGAAGGTGATGCGAAATCTGCTGGCGATGCGCAACGACTACATGGGCCGCCAGAGGCCGTTCATCGTCTTCCCGGTGCGAGCCAGCCTGGAAGAGGCCGGAGGGCCGAGGATGTTTGTGGGAAACAAGCCCATTGATCTATCTCACCTCTTCGGCAACCGTCTGGAGCGGGAGAGGCGTCATTGGTTCAAGGCAGGTTTCAACCTCACTAAGGGATAGCGGGGCCCCTAATGCTCCCCGCTCCGCAGAGGTAGAGCAGGGTGATTGGTCAAGGAACGCCTGGAGGCTCCCAACTATTATGCAGACACGATATGATCCCCAAGGGCTGCTGATTCAGCTTGAGACAGCGTTGCACCGAATAGTGGCCTCCAGGCCGCAGAAACGCAGCGGTCGCTCCCCGTCAACCAAGCAGCGCCTCCGTGAACACCTCTCGCAGCGGCTCTTTGGTTGCCGCGAATCGCCGTTAGCAACTTGACCTTTTCGCAAAGCTGTGCGATAATGGAGTGGATTTGAGGTCTGATGCTCGGATGGCTGGGTGACACGGAGAGGTTTTAGTTATTCCGGGAGCAGCATCATGAGGATTGTTTACAGCCGCCAACGTTAGGGGACAGTGGGTCCCTGCGTTGGCGGTTTTGTTTTCTTTCAGGCAGCGAGGGTTTGACTAACAGGAGGTGAGGTCTATGGAGATCAAGCTGCATACATTGACCCCGCTGTGGACGGGCGGGGTGGACGGCACCTGCGACCGCGTGCACGAGACGGGCATCATCGGCAGCCTGCGGTGGTGGTACGAGGCCATTGTGCGGGGGCTGGGGGAGGATGCATGTGACCCGACGGTGCCAGGAGGAAACCAATGTGCAGATCGGGAGCATTGTGTGGCCTGCGATCTATTCGGTTGCACCGGCTGGGGGCGGAAGTTTCGCCTGCAACTGGATACCGGGCAACTCGCCTATCCCCAACGGGATAAGCAAGATTGGTGCAGATTCAAACCCCCAGGCCGCAGAACTGGTTGGTTCTATGGAGCCGGTCGGCTCGCCACAGAGGACACGGGTGTCAACGGGCGATTGATCGTGCTACGCGGTGATCAAGATGATGTAGCCAACAGAGTGCTGGTAACCATGCAACTGGCCGCAACCTGGGGAGGCATAGGAGCTCGAACCCAGCACGGTTACGGCGTAGTGAGGATCAAGGCCGAAAAGGATGATCAACCGGTCACTGTAGACTTAGCTAAGTTCCTGACCCACTACTCGACTGGTACATTGTATAGGGGGCCGCTCCCGTCCCTGACCGATTTCTTCTTTGCCCGCTTCCGGCTGGTGGCCGATGCTGCCGACCAGTGGTGGACGCGAACAAATTCAGATAGGCGTCCTCTTTTGGGTGCTCATGCTACCACTCTGGAGCGATGGGGGGGAGGGAGCCCTGGATCTGTTTCAATTGCACCTGCGGTGAAGAACCAACTTCGCTACGGGAGCAATGCCTTTGCAGCCACTTGGGGAAATCAACGGCACATTTGGGGGCACATTGGCCGGCAACGTCGCAAAGCCAAAATAAACATCTCGGGCGCTTATCCAGATGACGGGCAGTGGCCTTTCCGGGTATGGGGCTGGCTGCCGCGACATAGACGGGACTTCGATCGAGATGCATTCCTGAACGATCTGCACATGTTGTTGCATAGCTCGGCTTTCTGGCGAGATGTTTTCGGCGCTCCACCATTGGTGGACTTGACTTCCATTGTCTGGCGTGAGTTCAACTCATCCCGCGATACGGTATCCTGCATAGGAAACGTAGGGACGTTCTTGACTAGCCTGCTAGTGTGAAAGGAGGAGATATGAGCTACGATTGGCACGCTACATTTGTGATCAGGGGAGAGAGAGATGCTGATGCCCTGATAGGACGAGAAGACGCCTTCAGCGAAGTCCGGGATCGCTATGGGCAACTGAGGCTACTGTCCCAGATTCAGGCCCTCACTTCACTTCCGGATTCTGATTGGGCTAAAGAACGTAGACACTACAGGGAAATAGTTCATCGAACGCAAGGTCCTACACCTTACACTGGCGACTTGATCGCCTCTGAGCAGAGACGTCTGCGTTGTCTGGGACTGCTGCGGCCGCGCTTGGATGCCGGTGTGCTGGGGACATTGCCAATGGGATCATTCGCTCTGCAATTCCGATTCACACTACAAGAGCCTTTCATCAGCAAGGACGATGCACCATTTTATCCTCACGACAACCCCTTGCGCAAGGAGTGGGCTTTCAAGGTGCCGATGCTCGGAGGCAGCGGGTGGAAAGGAAATCTGCGGGCAGCTATGCGCTGGCAAAATGGCGACCAAGAGAATGACGACTTCTGTTTGCTGTTTGGGCCACCACGTCCAGAAGGAACTGTGCCCGATGGCTATTTCCGCGCCGGACGCTTACGGTTCTATCCCACCCACTTCGATGCCTTGGAGTTGGAGATGCTCAACCCACATGATCGAGAGAGTGGGAGCGGGCGGGACCCCTTTAGCCTGGAATGCGTGCCGGCTGGCGCACGAGGCGTCTTTTCCTTGCTGTACGTACCCTTTGATAGAGCGGGGTTACCCTGGACAGACTACAAAGCCGAGGTAGGTCATCACCTGCAGCAAATAGCAGGAGGCTTGGAGGCCATGTTTCGGACCGTGGGCTTTTCGGCCAAGCGGACCAGCGGCTTCGGCCTGGCTAAGCCATACGTGCGTGACTTCTATTGGGGTGTTCATGCCTTAGTGAGCCGGATGCCACCCGAGGAGACTCAAGAGGAAGCGGCACCAAAGGACTCGGATGACAGTCTAGAAGCAGACATCGCTGATTTCGTCCAGCGAATGCAGTTGGAAGGTTTTCCCCGTTGGACAAACGCTGAGCTAGACGAGAGCGACTGGGGGAGAAGCCGCACCAGCCAATACAAGAGACTGCGTAAGCGACACCCGGATTGGGACAGAGAAGCTCACACTTGGCGCGAACCGCCACCTCCAACTGAGACGGCTGTCGTGTCGGAGCCGGAGATGGTACCCTTGCAGGAAGAGACGGATCGTGTGGATCTGGCGGACCTGGACAGGGTAGCCGATAGATTAGCTGCCGCGTTGCGAGAGGAGGTACTCCATGAGTAACCTACTAGCCACTTTGGAGCAGCACCGCGCCCTGATCCTGCTGGCCGAGATTGGGGCGCTGATCCACGACCTGGGGAAGTTGAGCGCGGAGTTTGTGGCTGTTCAAGCTGAGTTGTCTAAACAGTTAGGCTTTGAGCACCACCTTGTGCTGAGGCGAGCGATGAGAAGCTACTATTCGCTCGATCCTGTAACCAGCAAGGAGGTAGAAGCCGCATTCAGGCGGAAAGTCCAAGACTGGGCCAAGAGTTTACCAGATGAGGGTGTTAGCCGGGAAGAACGGGGGCACGCGAAGGGGCATATCTGGCAACAAATGGATGAATTGTGGCTCAAGATTAGCGATGCCGAGGGTAGACGGGTTATCAGGGAAGAGGCTCTTGTTCCCGACGACTTTCTGCCGGACAGCCTTCTTCAATTGCTGGATGACTTGCACCTGACCTTTCATTGGCCATCCGAAGAGAAACGAACCATAGGTGATTTCCTCGAGGCACATCATTCCCCGCTACTCGCTGTACACGGACCAGCGACGCAACTTCTGACGGCAGGATTTGAGGGTTGTGATGGTGCGGATTCGGCCGTAGACAAGGCCGGGGCTGACAAAGGTGGCCTTAAACAACATCTCGGCGACACCTGCATCGCCACCGCCTTCGGCCACGAGCCGGATAGCTTGCGTATCAAAACCGACGAACTGAAACAAGTGCGCCATAACTACGCCAATAACCTGGCCCTCGTCCTACAGCGTGTCGGGACAGAACGAGCTAAATTGCCTGCCGGACATACGTTGCCCCCTGAGTTCTGGCAGGAGATCCTCTACGACGGCTGGCCAACAGCAGACGGGTGGGTCGAGGGGTTACGAAAACTCACCGAGGTTGCCTTCCGCCGGGCCCTGGGCGAAACCCGCCGTGCCGCCAATGACGTGACCTTGTGGGACCACTCCTTCTCTGTGGCCAGCCTGTACAAGGCTGCCCTGGCCAAGATTCTGCTGGAACAGACGCGAAACCCAAGCTACACATTCCCAGAGGTTAACAGCATCCAATGGCGGCTGTTACGAGTGGGCTACGACGGCCTGGGCTATCTGGAACAGGCTTACCACGTCACTGATCTGTTGGGGCGCAAGGCTGTCCTGGAGGACGCTCTGAACGATGTGAAGCGGGCCATAGAGGTGATCTCCCCTCTGGGGAACGAGATCTATCGCGACGAGAATGGCAGTGCCTTCCTGGTGCCAGCCCTGGACGGCGACAATGAAGGGCTGGTGATCGTCACCCTAGTCAAAGACACAATCCAGCAAGCCTTCCGCAAACGCCTGCGGGGAGAGGTGATACTGCAGCCAATACCACTATCTAAACCCTCCCGCCAGGCAACCGAACTAGGCGGGCTCCTGGCCCAACGAACCCCACTCTGGGCCGAACCCGGCCTCATCCGGCAGAGTTGGCGGCAGCGGGTGGGGGCCGAAGTCTGCTCGATCTGCGGGGTGCGGCCACAGGGATACGTAGAAGCGGATCTGCCTAACTTTGCCAGAGACCCCGATAAGGCTCAAAAACGCCAACTGTGCGGCGTGTGTCTGGCCCGGCGTGGTCGTCGTTCTCAAGATTGGGCTCGGAACAAAGATGGCCTCTTGAGTCGCACAATCTGGATAGACGAAGTGGCGGACGAACATGGCCGCGTAGCTTTGGTCGTGGGTCGCTTCGGTCTGGAGAACTGGTTGGATGGGAGCTACATCCGCTCCCTGCTGGCGGCCCCTGGTCATCCCAAGAACCCGTCTTTTGCCCGCCTGCGCCGCACATGGGAAACCACACATCGTTTCTGGCAAGAAGCAGAGACTCAGATTCTCAACCAGGTGCTGTGGGAAGAAGAAAGACGGCTAGAATTGACTCCGGAACCACCAGCCCTGCCCGGCAAATTTCACGTCTACGAGGCTCGGTATTCCTTCGGAGACGTGCCCTTAGTATGGAATTCAGACAGGCTCAAGCTGATCACAGCCACTAGGTTGAAGTCCTTGGGGGGATCCTCGGACGAATGGGGCAGGAAGCTGCGAGGGCCGGTGACACTCTACGAACCATCCGGCTATGGTCGGGCCAGTGTCAAAGCCGGTGATTTTCGCATCACAGGGGCGGAGCCAGACCCTACACCCTATAAGCCCTACATCTCTCTGCTTACGGAACCTTTCCTCTTCATGGCGTTAGTGCCAGGGGCACAGGCGCTGGCAGCAGTCGGTAGAATCCGCGGTCGGTATGAAGAAGAGATGGGTCGGGTGCGAGATCGGTTGCCTATTCACCTAGGGCTGGTTTTCTTCGACCGGCACATCCCTCTCTATGCGGTCCTGGATGCCGGACGGCGGATGCTGGCCTTCCCGAATGAACGCCAAACTTGGCCGGTCCAAGAGGTGATGGACGATGGTGATCAACGCCGCATCGTCTTCCAGAACGGCGTGGAATGGCTTGTTGCCCTGAAAATGGGCGATGAAGAAATCAGCGATCAATGGTACCTGGGCTCTTTGAGTTCCGTATCTCCCCGTGAGCAGATCCAGGTCCATCCATCCCGCTTTGAGTACATCTTCCTGGATACATCCGCCCGCCGCTTCGACATACGTCTGGACGAGGCGACCGGCCGGCGCCCCCATCCGCTCTTCGGCCCACGCCACAGTCCCCGCCCCTACCTACTGGAAGACTCACGCCGGATGGAGCAGATCTGGCAGTGGTGCTGGTCGACCGGCATGACCACTACCAAGCTGCACGGAATCCGTGACTTGCTGGCCACCCGCTTCGAGGAATGGGGCCTGGCTGAGAAGGAACGAACGGGTAATGAATGGCAAACGTATGAGAAACTGGTCACCCAGGTTCTGGGCAAGGAGTTTTCTGTCTACACACCAGAGAGCCCCGCCTACAGGGGGCTCCGCCAGGCCATGCTGGATGGCCTGTTCTTTGATTGTCTAGAATTGCACATGCAAATCCTGAAAGAGAAAGGAGCAGAGCAATGAGCAATGGAAACATCTTTCACAGCCAGCGGTACTATGCCTTGGCACTGGATCCAATTCACGTGGGCACCGGGGGGTACCGGCTGGGCCGGGTGGATCTGTCTATCATCCGCGAGCCGGGCGACAACCTGCCTAAGATCCCCGGCAGCAGTCTCTCCGGAGTAGCCCGGACCTATACGGCCATGCGAACCGGGCGCTATCAGACCCGACGGGAGGTAGAGCGGGGGCCGAATGACCTTCCCGAAATAAGGACAGTCAGTTGCGCTGGCAAGGGTGGTGACTTCGGCGAGGAGCACTGCTGCCACCCGGATTGTCCGGTCTGTGTGTCCTTCGGCTTTTCCAACGGTCGCACGCAGCAAAGCCTGCAGGGCATGGCTCAGTTCTTTGATGCCCGGGTGCTGTTCTTTCCGGTGCACTCCATGGTTGGGCCGGTCTGGGTCACGTCTCCTGGCACCCTGGGCCGGGCGGGAATGGCGCACCCGCCTCAAGTGTCGACGGGCCAAGTATCCCTAGCACCTTCGTTGCACCCTGCCTCCAACCAGCAGCTAACCCGGCTGAACCTGGGGTGGTTGCTGCTGCAGACAGGGGATGATCTGGAGAATGGGAGTATTCACGATGCACTGCCTGAACTGCCGGCGGGCAATCCCGCGCTTGACGAGGTCTTTGACCGGCTCGTGCTGCTTTCCGATGAACTGTTCAGCAAGGTGGTGAACGACAATCTGGAAGTGCGTACCTCGGTAGCCATTGACCCAGAAACAGGTGCTGCTGACGACAAGGCTCTTTTTACCTACGAGGCCTTGCCCAGGGCCACAGTTTTCTACTTCGATGTGGTCTATAACAACCCGCAGCACTTCCAAATCAGGGATCAGACCACCGAAGGGATGCGCACCATTCCCCACGACATCGCCTGGGTACGCCAACACGTGGAGCAGGGAGTGGCACTGATGGAACATCTGGGAGTGGGAGGAATGAACACCCGGGGGATGGGCCGGTTGCGAGTGTTGAATCTGGAGGAGGTGTGAAATGGCGACGAACCTAGATGCCCATTGCGCCGATTGCGCGAATAGCATTGTGGAGCTAAGTGGCTCCACCCGTAACAAGGACCTGGAAAACCGTCTGAACAATGCCCTGGGAGTACTGCAAGAGGATGGCTTCTATGCCTTCTACCTGTTTTTGAAGTACCGCAATCTGGACCAACCAACCAAGAATGTATGGAGCTTGCTCAGGGCATTGCTGCGACACAACACCGTCGGTGCGCCATTACCAGAGGGAAGCGACGACGACGCGGTCGTACAGATGACTGAAGACTTGCGGAAGTTGCTCCTGGCCAAGCAGCTAGTGGAGCGCACTCTAATATACGCCCGCTATGGTCTGCGGTCGTTACCTTGATGAGGAGAGAAGCATGGCTTGGCACAGCTATCAACTGACCTACCACCTCTCATCACCTCTGCACATCGGCTATCGCAAGCTGGGTAACATCCAGCGCACTCGCTACTACCTGCCGGGGCGGGATATGTGGGGCGCGATCACTGCCCGGCTGACACGGGCCTGCTACGCACAGCCAAGACCCACCGACTACCTCGCTGTGGGCGATTATGTCCGTGATCGCGTTATCGCCAGTTACTTCTACCTGAAGCTGGCCGGCGAGGGACCTTATTACCCCCGACTGGAGCAAGGAACTTGGCACTATGGCGATCTACCGGCCGCCGACTTTGAGGCCCGCTTCATCGGCTCCTTTGGCAGCACGGCCTTGACTGCTTCTACCTGGACGGCGGAGGAAGCCTCCCTGCACGAGATCGAGTTCATCGCTCCTCAGACGCAAACAGACCAGCCTCCTGCTCGCCCGGTCTACCTGCAAGGCTACCTGTACCTGGATCAGGACCGTTCAGTGGCCCCACCGCCGTTAGCAGACCTGGACGACGCCACGATCTTGGGCTATCTGACAGAACTCTTTGTCGGCGGAGAACAGGGCTATGGCTTTGGGCGAATGGTGCGACACAGCGAGTGGGTCGGCCCTAATGTGGGGACTAGCCGGTGGCCACGGCCGCGCGACCTGAGTGGGAGGACTCTTCACGCCCACCTGAAGGTGTCGCAAAGTGTCCACATGCCAGTACAAGGACCGCTGGAACCTGTGGTGGGTCGGGAGTGGGCCAATGGCCAGCGAGGGGGAGTGCGGCGTGGGGCTGGTCAGGATGTCTCTGAACCGATTGTTGCCTGGGCCCCAGGCGGACGGTTTGAGGGAGATGTGCCCCCCTTGTTCGTCGGCCCCTACGGCATCTGGGAAGCGGTGAGCGATGCGACGCCGTAGATCACCTTACAGCAAGATCGAGACCATCCGCCGCTCACGGGGGGAACTGGTGGCCCTGGTGCTGGTGACGGTGGCCCTGGGGACGATTCTCAACCTGTTGGCCAGTGGGCTTTACGAAGCCCTGTGGCCCGGCGGCGAAACCCTGGGACAGCAATGGTTGGCCTTCAGCGTTGGAGCGCTGATCACCCTAACTCTGACGCTCGGCGTGGCGCTCCTCTACAGTCGCACGGAGAGCAGACGCGCCCTCGTCGAAGTCTGGCTGCCCTACCACTGGCCTGCATCTGGCCGCCCCGGCGTAGCCCAGCGCCGCTCGTACCAGGTGACGGTACACGCCCGGCGAGCCTTCGCCCGCCGCTATCCCAAGAACGCGCCGCAGACAGAGGCCTTCGCTACTTCATGGCGTGAAGCTGTTACTCAAGGAACTCCCTTTCAGCACTTCATCGCCTCCACCAACGCCGATCTCTTGCAGTACCTACTGCTGTGCGTCCTGCATCGCTACGGTGAGGATTCCCTGGGCCCCGAAGCGGCCTATGGCTGGTGGAAAGTGGACTTACCAGCGAAACAATTGTCCGTCAGTGACCTGCCCCCACCTCTGTGCGACAATCCCTTCCTGCACGCCGACCAGAGGCCAGACGAGTGGCGCCTGTGGTGGCCGCAGACAGTGGATATGGAAAGCGAGACCGACAGGGAAGGAGGATGGCTCTGGCGACTGACCCATCGGCGCTTCGGCCAGGTGAAGATACGAGCCTACCCTCAACTGGCGGTGGCTGGGCGGAAAAGTCAGCCCATGCAGGTATTTCTGCAACGACTCAAGCTGCACCGTGGCTCCCAGTTGGTTGTGGTCGGCACGCGGCTGGAGGCAGTGGCCCAAATCCGCTGGGCTTTCCTGCCGGGGAGCGAACCCTTCCACGATTGGGCCACCGGTTTGATCTCCTACTTGGAAGAGGCGCTGGACTGGGGATATTTCCTGACCATGCGCCCAGATCGCCTCATCGCTGACCTGGACTGGAAGATGGGCTGGGTGCCGAAAGGGACCAGTGTGTGGGAGAAGCTGGAAGAGATCGAGGGTCGGCTGGAGGAACTGGAGATGGGGGAGGTGGCAGAGAGGTTGTGGCTGGCAAAGGACGACCCTGAGCTCTCAGACACCTTCTTCTGACAAACATGCCTGAACAACGTATCCGACGGGGGCGTTGACATCCTGAGGCTGGAGATTCTGGATGCTGGTTAGTGCGGTGATCAAATTGCAGGCTGCTGAGGCGGATGAACAGCGGCCAGACCTGGGACGGGCGACCCAGGCCTGGTTTCTGGATCAAGCACAGGCGGCAGATCCTGCCCTGGCAGCGACATTGCACGAGGGTAATGGACTGAGACCCTACACTGTGGCGTTGCGGGCCGAGCAGCGTCACAGCCAGCAGCCCTGGTTGCGCCTGACCGCGCTGACGGCCGAAGTGGCCGCCATACTCGAGGAGCAAATACTGCCCAATCTGCCCAACACGTTGATGCTGGCCGATCAATTGTTCCAGGTGGCGGGGGCCACGGCAGACGGGACGGATCATGCCTGGGCCGGGCAGACGAGTTACGAGGCCCTGGCCCAGGGCCACCTGCTGGGAGCAGAGGATCCCCCACCGTGGCTGAACCTGGAGTTCGCCACGCCGACCACCTTTCGCTCCCAAGGGAAGCATCAGCCCTTCCCGCTGCCGGGATTGGTATTCGACCACTGGCTGAACAAGTGGAACACCTTCGCCCCGCTGTCGCTGCATCCCGATCTGAAGCGTTTCGCCGAGGAGTGCGTGGGCGTGAGCCGCTATCGGCTGAGGAGCCGGGTGGTGCGCTTCGGGCCGGCTACGTTCATCGGCTTCGTGGGTCGCTGCTCCTTTCGCGCCCTGCGCCGCGATCCCTACTGGCTGCGCCTGCTGCACACCCTGGCCGCCTACGCTTTCTACTGCGGCACGGGGCACAAGACGACTATGGGATTGGGGCAGACGAGGGTTCAAGGGACAAGGTGAGGGTAACGGGATAACAGGGCAACGGGGCAACGAGGAATGAGGAACGAGGGAAATGACCAATGACCAAATCCCAATGACCAAATGACCACCCGACCATCTGACCAAGGACCATCTATCTGAGCAAGGACCAATGACCAAGAGGTTGATTGATCGCGTTTTGCAAGCGGAGAACATGCGGGAGGCCTGGGAAGAGGTGGCGCGGAAGAAGGGGGCAGCGGGCATTGACGAGGTGAGCGTCAAGCGCTGGCGGAGGAGGTGGGAAGAGCGGCTGGTCAATCTGGCGGCGGCGGTGCGGGCCAATACCTACCGTCCACGGCGGCTGCGCCGTTTCTACGTGCCCAAGCGCGATGGCTCACTCCGTCAGTTGTCCATCCTGACGGTGACCGACCGCGTGCTGCAGCGGGCCGTGCTGCGGGTGCTGGATGATCGTTTCGACCGTCATTTTCTCGATTGCAGCACCGGCTATCGGCAGGGGCGGGGGCTGCGCGACGCGGTGCAGGCCATCCTCCACCACCGCGACGCGGGCTGGCAATATGTGCTCGATGGCGACATTGATGAATGTTTCGACAGCCTGGACCACGGCCTGCTGATAGAGTTCGTGCAGGAGGAGGTGGATGATCCCGTCGTGCTGCGGCTAATGGAGCAGTGGCTGCGGATCGGCCGGCGCGACCCGGAGCGGGCGGTGGGCATCCCACTGGGAGCGGTGATCTCGCCTCTATGGTGCAATATCTACTTGCATCGTCTGGACGTGGGACTCACAGAGCAAGGCTATCGGCCGGTGCGGTATGCTGATGATTTCTGTGTCTTCTGTGCCGACCGGGACGAAGTGGAGGCGTCCTGGCGAGACACGGAGCGCATCCTGGCTGGGTTGAAGCTGCAATTGGAGCCGCACAAGACGGCCATCACTCACTTCGACGAGGGATTTGACTACCTGGGGGTGCATTTCTATCGGGACACCTACAGCTTCTTGTGCGAGAATAAACGCATCGAGGTCAAGGGGGATTTCGACCCTTACTTGTTCTACGATTATGTGCCGGACGGGTACGAGTAAATACACGCCGCCGTGAACAGGTGGCGCTGGCAACCTCGCTCGGCATCAGCTCTTCAGGCTGGCGCTACGAGGAGCTGCGGTCAGAGACCTTGCCCAACCTCGAACATGAGGGCCGCCCAATGGCGACGTTGTACGTGACCGAGCAAGGGGCGCGGATCGAGAAAGAATATCGCCGCTTGTTGGTGACCAAAGAGGACGAGGTCCTGCTGCGGGTGCCTCTGAGTCGGGTATCGGACGTGGTACTGGTGGGTTGGACGGGGGCCACCACGCCGGCTTTGCTGGCTCTGCTGGACGCCGGTATCGAGCTGGCCTTCGTCAGCCGCAGCGGGACCTTGCGCGGACGGCTGACGCCGCCGATGGCCAAGAACATCCCCTTGCGGCACAAGCAGTACCAGCGGGCGTTGGACGACGGATTCTGCCTGGAGATAGGGCGGGCCATCGTGGGGGGCAAGTTGCGTAACGAGCGCACCCTGGCGCGGCGGCTGTGTCGGGATCATGCGGAGATAGACGATGGAACCATCGAGCAGATTGCATCGGCCATCAAGCAAGTGGATGACGCGCCGGAGTTGGGCACCCTCCGTGGGCTGGAGGGTGTGGGTGCGCGAGCCTACTTCCAGGTGTTCCGTCAGGCGATGCCAGCGGAGTGGGGTTTTGAGAAGCGGGTGCGGCGGCCACCAGGCGATCCGGTGAACGCCATGCTGAGCCTGGGATACACTCTGTTGGGGCACAACATGATGACGGCCCTGGAAGTAGTGGGCTTGGATCCGTACGACGGCTTCTTTCACGCTGACAAATACGGTCGCCCCGCGCTGGCTTTGGACCTGGTGGAGGAATTCCGCAGTGTGATCGTGAACTCGGTGGTGTTGACGGTGGTGAACAAGCGGATATTGACGCCGGACGATTTCCGGCCTGGTGACAAGGGGGGTGTGCTCCTGCGGCGTTCGGGTCTACGGGAATTCTTGAGCCAGTACACGGACCGCTTGCAGACCGAGGTCATCCATCCTCTAGCCGGGCGGCGGTTGACCTACCAGAAGTGTTTCGAGGTACAGGCCCGTCTGATGCGCAAGGTGATCGAGGGGGAAGCAGAAGTCTACTTGCCTTTCTTAGCCAAATAGAACGTTCCAGGCCCTGGGTTTCACGCCTCGCGTCTTACGTCTCACGTTTCACGTTTTGCATGTTTGCCATCTTGATTGGATCGAGATATACTATGGGCAAGCAGTTCGTACTTGTAGTCTACGATATCTCCAACGATCGTCGGCGGACGAAGCTGCACAACACCCTGCTGAACTACGGTTCGCCGGTGCAGTACAGCGTGTTCGAGTGCTTGCTGGACAAGGAGGAACTGAGGCGGATGAAGAAGGCCACGGCCAGAGTAATCAGGCCGAGGGTAGACAGAGTGCGGTACTATTACCTTTGCGCCGGGTGTGTGCGCCAGACAGAGGTCACCAGCGGGGTAGAGGTGCTGCACGAGGAACCTGGGGCCATCGTAGTGTGAAAATCCGAGCATCGAGGGGGGTAGGCGGTGTTTTAGCGATGCTCGGAAAAAGGAGACCTCCACCCACTATCGGTAGTGGGTGGAGCTGAACACAGTGGCAGATATAGAGAAAGTGGAGTGAGAAAACCGAGCATCCCCCTGGTTTTTGGGGTATGTGGCGATGCTCGGATTTCGAAAAAGTGGGGCGCGAGTGGGGCCCCAGCCCAAAAAGGAGGTGTCTACATGGGACAAATGAGCATTGCAGTGGTGACCAAGTGGGGTTTACGCCCTACCGGGAGCAGGAGAGAGCAGTAGAAAAACGACGAATCCCCTTCGGGGGACTGAAACCTCAATTTGGTCATCCTCCTCGTCCAGCGAGACGCCTCGTAGAAAAACGACGAATCCCCTTCGGGGGACTGAAACCAGGCACAATACCCGGGTTGCTGGAACCAGTAGCTGCTTCAGGTAGAAAAACGACGAATCCCCTTCGGGGGACTGAAACCAGAAGGTCTCGCTCTCCCGCATCCCACGAGTGTAAACCCGTAGAAAAACGACGAATCCCCTTCGGGGGACTGAAACGATAGTACCGAGATCGTTCTTCACTGTTCTCTCCTTTCCTGGTAGAAAAACGACGAATCCCCTTCGGGGGACTGAAACAAGACGTTCCCGTGTAGATCGCTGGCCTCGTCAATCGTAGAAAAACGACGAATCCCCTTCGGGGGACTGAAACGCATATGACCAGAACTTGCCCTTATTGTAGCCGTGACCTCGCGTAGAAAAACGACGAATCCCCTTCGGGGGACTGAAACGAGGAGTACCACTCATGGGCGGCGTGCCAGCCTTGGACCACGTAGAAAAACGACGAATCCCCTTCGGGGGACTGAAACCCTATCCAACTGACCCCTATGCCACTGGGCATTTGCTAGGTAGAAAAACGACGAATCCCCTTCGGGGGACTGAAACACGTAGAGCTTAGCGAGCAGAGCCCAGAGAGCAGCTTCTAGTAGAAAAACGACGAATCCCCTTCGGGGGACTGAAACCTGTTGCTGTGGTAGAGGACCTTCCGGACCTCCTCCCGGTCTAGTAGAAAAACGACGAATCCCCTTCGGGGGACTGAAACTTTGCAGTTTTGCTGTTTCCTCTGGATCTTGGATAGTAGAAAAACGACGAATCCCCTTCGGGGGACTGAAACCGTAACCTTTACTTCATACACAAAAGTCATCTCTTAACAGTAGAAAAACGACGAATCCCCTTCGGGGGACTGAAACGTTGTCTATTCTCCAGATCGATGAGCTTCTTCTTTGTCATCAGCGTAGAAAAACGACGAATCCCCTTCGGGGGACTGAAACTTTTATTCTCCTTTGTGTAGTCTGATTTTTATGTATAGGTAGAAAAACGACGAATCCCCTTCGGGGGACTGAAACTTGTAAAGATTGGTTGGGAGATTGAGGTGATACTGCGTAGAAAAACGACGAATCCCCTTCGGGGGACTGAAACGCGTTTGTCGTCTTGCGAAAGCGTAGCCCCGCGCTTGCGTAGAAAAACGACGAATCCCCTTCGGGGGACTGAAACCCGAACCCCACACAACGGGCCAACTGTGTGCTCCGAGCGGGGGTAGAAAAACGACGAATCCCCTTCGGGGGACTGAAACGCGCAGTCGTTTCCCTGCCCTCGCCGGATCTTCGCATATCGTAGAAAAACGACGAATCCCCTTCGGGGGACTGAAACTCGAGGTATGTTCCCCCCTCAACACACGCGCCAACCCGTAGAAAAACGACGAATCCCCTTCGGGGGACTGAAACGTGGAGCGCGCTACAGTGCCCCAGGAGGCGTGCTGGGTAGAAAAACGACGAATCCCCTTCGGAGGACTGAAACGATCCGCCAGCCGCTCCGCCTTACGCAAGTCAAGCAAGTAGAAAAACGACGAATCCCCTTCGGGGGACTGAAACCAAATGCCTAGCCTACCGGGTGTTTCGTTGATAAGGCGTGTAGAAAAACGACGAATCCCCTTCGGGGGACTGAAACGAAGTAGCCCTTCCCCGTATCGGCCAGACTCTTCATCGTGTAGAAAAACGACGAATCCCCTTCGGGGGACTGAAACGATGGATGCCGCCTCTCAGACCAGAGTTGAAGCGTTGCCAGGTAGAAAAACGACGAATCCCCTTCGGGGGACTGAAACAGTCTACCCCAGGCGCTGATGCGGAGCCAGCAAACTTCCGTAGAAAAACGACGAATCCCCTTCGGGGGACTGAAACCTCATAGAGATAGTCCAGGCCCTCGTAGTAGTCTAGTAGAAAAACGACGAATCCCCTTCGGGGGACTGAAACTTGGCCTCTTGCCTACCAAACCGCCAGGCCGCCTCGCAACTCGGGTAGAAAAACGACGAATCCCCTTCGGGGGACTGAAACATCTATCGCGCAGTTGCGGCAGACCCTCGCCTGTGACTGCGTAGAAAAACGACGAATCCCCTTCGGGGGACTGAAACTCGCGGCGTTCGTTCTCGATTGCGGCGACCGCGGCCTTGAGTAGAAAAACGACGAATCCCCTTCGGGGGACTGAAACCTCAGGGACAGATAACTGTCTGCCCTGACTAAGTATAGTAGAAAAACGACGAATCCCCTTCGGGGGACTGAAACTCGGTTTCTGAGAAAGACGTGATTAGCCTGGTCATGGGTAGAAAAACGACGAATCCCCTTCGGGGGACTGAAACGGTTCTTGGCCGTTATGGTCTCGCTCCCGTGCCCATAGTAGAAAAACGACGAATCCCCTTCGGGGGACTGAAACACGTCCACTTGAGCCACGTTCTGCGCTCTTTGTCTCCAGTAGAAAAACGACGAATCCCCTTCGGGGGACTGAAACTTGGCCCTTGGTGTTCATGGCTACCCACAGGCCGCAGGTAGAAAAACGACGAATCCCCTTCGGGGGACTGAAACCAGTGATTCACGTGTGATACCTCGTAGATGACTGAGCCGGTAGAAAAACGACGAATCCCCTTCGGGGGACTGAAACTTGGATATAGTAAGTACTGGTATCACGCTGGTCGCTTGTAGAAAAACGACGAATCCCCTTCGGGGGACTGAAACCTCTGGGTAGTACTCGTTTAGTACCTCCATGAAGCTGGTAGAAAAACGACGAATCCCCTTCGGGGGACTGAAACTCCTTTGTAAGTTGCCCGTTTGGGCAAACTTTATGTTTGTAGAAAAACGACGAATCCCCTTCGGAGGACTGAAACGATTCTCTTTGAAAAGCCTCGGATGAATTTCATTTTGTAGAAAAACGACGAATCCCCTTCGGGGGACTGAAACGTACCTCAGCATCTCCGGTGTCATGAGCTGGTTGCCGTAGAAAAACGACGAATCCCCTTCGGGGGACTGAAACCTGGTTCCATCTTTTGTGGTTTTGTGGTCGAACTTAATTGTAGAAAAACGACGAATCCCCTTCGGGGGACTGAAACCGCGCGAGCTGGTTGGGCCTGGGGGCTACATTCTTGAGTAGAAAAACGACGAATCCCCTTCGGGGGACTGAAACGATAACGCTGAGGCGGGGCACGGGCTTGATGAAGCAGCCCGGTAGAAAAACGACGAATCCCCTTCGGGGGACTGAAACCCGCTGGGCGAAATCGAGATTCGACCCTGCCCATTGTAGAAAAACGACGAATCCCCTTCGGGGGACTGAAACTGGCTTGGAAGTCAGCCTCGTCCATTATGTTCTGGAAGCTCGTAGAAAAACGACGAATCCCCTTCGGGGGACTGAAACGCTGCTTCTGCTACCTCGACTGCGTCCCCATCAATTTCGTAGAAAAACGACGAATCCCCTTCGGGGGACTGAAACTGAAGCTCTCTATCGCTGCGTCGGAGAGGACTTCCCTCGTAGAAAAACGACGAATCCCCTTCGGGGGACTGAAACGCCATGGTTTGAAGCAAGTGATCATAATCACCTGACATGGGTAGAAAAACGACGAATCCCCTTCGGGGGACTGAAACGGCATACCTCCGATTGTCTCCAGTCCCGTGTAAGCGTAGAAAAACGACGAATCCCCTTCGGGGGACTGAAACCTCTAGGCCGGCAGCGATTGCTTTGATCTCCGCGTCGTAGAAAAACGACGAATCCCCTTCGGGGGACTGAAACGATCCGCTACCCTGGCCCGGTTGTAAGCCCGAAACAACGTAGAAAAACGACGAATCCCCTTCGGGGGACTGAAACGCACCACATCGAAGAGCTCAACAGCCAACTCAACATGTAGAAAAACGACGAATCCCCTTCGGGGGACTGAAACTGGTCCTCGTCTATAATCTCTTCCTCTTCCAGCCACGTAGAAAAACGACGAATCCCCTTCGGGGGACTGAAACCTGAAGAGAGGTCCACATGACAGTCTTCTTCATTCAGTAGAAAAACGACGAATCCCCTTCGGGGGACTGAAACCGGTTATGCTTGCTGCGTCGGGCGGGCTCCACATCGTGTAGAAAAACGACGAATCCCCTTCGGGGGACTGAAACTCTGTTTTCATCTCCGCCGGCAAGTTCCGCACTGCCCTCGTAGAAAAACGACGAATCCCCTTCGGGGGACTGAAACCTGCCGTGCCCGTTCGTCCTGCGGGCGCTTGTGCTCGCGGGTAGAAAGACGACGAATCCCCTTCGGGGGACTGAAACTCCCTTCCTTGCAATCGTCCAAACAGCTCGTCCATTGCGTAGAAAAACGACGAATCCCCTTCGGGGGACTGAAACCAGAACTTAGCTAGAACGGTAGGTCGTCGGCGACTTGCTCAGGGTGTAGAAAAACGACGAATCCCCTTCGGGGGACTGAAACCTGTTAAGGGAGCCGGCGTACCACGAGTACAACCTCGTCGTAGAAAAACGACGAATCCCCTTCGGGGGACTGAAACGAGATAAGATTATCTGACTCCGCCGCCCAGTCTTTCGGGTAGAAAAACGACGAATCCCCTTCGGGGGACTGAAACCTGCCGAAGACACAGCCATTACTCGCTCGGCAATTTGTAAAGTAAAGTAGAAAAACGACGAATCCCCTTCGGGGGACTGAAACCTGATCTTTCTGCGGTCGGGACTGCATGTCCGACCACAAGCCAGAAACAAGTAGAAAAACGACGAATCCCCTTCGGGGGACTGAAACGGTGGGAAGCATCTTCCTCCCCGCAAACCACGCAGTAGTGCACCGGTAGAAAAACGACCAATCCCCTTCGGGGGACTGAAACCAGACGCTCGTTGATCGGGAAGCCCTGTCCTCGCTGCTCTGTAGAAAAACGACGAATCCCCTTCGGGGGACTGAAACGATACACACCACCAGAACCAGAGCAACGACAGCGATCAGTAGAAAAACGACGAATCCCCTTCGGGGGACTGAAACAAGCTCGGCCCTGTATTGCGCTTGAGCCCCTGTCAGTCTGGTAGAAAAACGACGAATCCCCTTCGGGGGACTGAAACGTCTATCACCGCAACGCGCTCACCCAGGGAACTGGCGAGCCGCAGGTAGAAAAACGACGAATCCCCTTCGGGGGACTGAAACTAGCGAGGAACTCTCCGGCGACCAACCGGAACTGCAGGGCCTCATTCGTAGAAAAACGACGAATCCCCTTCGGGGGACTGAAACCCGTTCCACTCAGACTTGGCAACCAGCGCCGTGTTCTCGTAGAAAAACGACGAATCCCCTTCGGGGGACTGAAACTAAAGAGTATAGCAGCTAACACTAATATTGCTTCTATCCACTTCGTAGAAAAACGACGAATCCCCTTCGGGGGACTGAAACAAGAGCTTCGGGAGAGAGGCCGCCGCCAAGGTTGAGGGTAGAAAAACGACGAATCCCCTTCGGGGGACTGAAACGGAGACGTAGCGGTCGCAGTAACAAAGGCAGCACATGGGAGTAGAAAAACGACGAGCCCCCTTCGGGGGACTGAAACGGAAGTGAGTGATCGGATGGTCGGGTCGTCGCATGACCTTAGGACCGTGCCGCGCCCTTGTCGCAACTTCTAGTTAACGCGCCGATGACAGTCTTCATGATGGTCTCAAGCTCTGCTCGCAGACGTATGTGGAACCTGCACATTCTAATCTGGCCCGACACAACAAGACCAACAACGTAACGTAAGAAGCCCCTCGGCTTTCGAGGGGCATGGCTAGGGTGCAGCGACAGCCTGGCAAGCGTACCATACTCGCAAGCCTGTCCGTCGTCCAGCTTGACAACCGAGCTCATTCCGTTGGGGAGTATTCTTGCCATGCCAAGCAGTCCAGAGACCGACGTGGACCAACTCATAACCTACGGCCAGATGGCATTTGAACAGGGATGGTATGACCAGGCCCGTGACTACTTCGAGCAGACGCTTGAGTTGGATGCCTCCAACGAGGAAGCCATGAATGGCCTTGCGCAGGTTAACGAGATATTGAGCCGCAGGGCGGTCGCTGAGCGGCTAACGCCAGAAGCACCATCGGCAAAGCCAGCAGGCAAAGAGCGAAGCATTGCCGGGTGGGTACGCCAGAAAGGCAGCGAGTGTGCTGGCTGGCTACGCAAGAAGCGCAGGGCGTACGAGGAATGGGTAGAGAGAAGGCGAAGGGAACGGGAGAGAAGAGCGGCAGAACGGCAGGCCGCTCGAGAGTTAAGGCGGTGGGCGCGTGAGGAAGAGGTAAGAAGAAGATACTGGAAGACGCTAGAGCAAGAGGTCGAAGAATACAGGGAGTGGTGGGAGACAGGCGTGGCTCCTTGGGAGGAGAGACACAGACATAGTCTCGCGGAAGAGATTGCGGGCGAGATGCTCGCCTACGAGCTGATGGATGACGATGACTTGTTTGACGATTTGTTCTAGAGGTGATCGGTAGTAAGAGTGCAACCGTCCTCTGTTCCACAGGACTGGCTTTTCCGTCGTTGTACTCGGATGTCCGCTTATAGGATCGGCTGGGGCTCTGTTCGTGACCTTGTATTGGCTCGCTAATGACTGGTTTGACGATCATTTCGCGCTGTACTCGTAGACTGGCCCTAACGCGCGAGTATCGGTCCTCACAGTGCTTCAACGCTCTTTCGTCAGGCTTTGCGTAACGCGCTAATGACGATTCTCACGATCTCTTCACGCTCTCCTCGCAGACGGGTGGGAACGCGATAAGGACGATCTTCACGATGGTTTGACGCGCTTTCGTGAGACGTCATGTAACGCGCTAATGACGATCCTCACAGTGCTTTCACGCTCTTTCGTCAGACTTCTCGTGGCTCTCTAAGGACGATCCTGACGATAGTTTGACGCTTTCCTCTCGGATTGTTGGTGACGCGCTAATGACTGGCCTTACGATCGTTTCACACTCTCGCCTGGGTGCTTTCGTATCTCGCTAAGGACTGGTCTCACGATCGTTTCGGACTCTCCGCTCGGATTTCCAGTAATGCGCTAAGGTCGGTCCTCACAAACGTTTCACGCTCTCCCGGCACGGTGTTAGGAACTCCCCCTCGGCCTCGGCCAAGCTGCCGCTTGCCCATCTCCTCTCTGTCACTCCCCTTCCCCGTCTCCTCGTGGAATATCCTCAACCACGCTCCTGCGCCAGCCATGCAAGCCCCAGCGTCCTCAAAGATGACCCCGACTCTGCCCTCGCATCGAGCCCCGACCCAAACGCTCCTCTCCTTCGCGGAAGACGCCCTCCAACTCCCCTGGCTGCAAGGCCGGCCAGATGAGAGCAGCGCAGGCGGCCTCGGCAGGCGCGCCGTGGAGAGCCCGCAGCAGCATCCACAAGACACGCTCAAACAGGATGGTGCGTGACCGAGTGCCGTGAAGGTTGCTGCCTAACCTGGCTCACTTCCCCGCCCATCGCCCTGAACAGTGGCGCCGTGTCACGGAACTTGTGGCCGAACCACAGAATCTCCGCCGCCAGCTTGCCCTTGTCGATCAGCGATCAGACCCCCTCCTCGCCCGAGGCTGTGTAGGTGACGAACTCCAGCTCGACCAAGCCTGGTAGGAGAGGCGAGTCACTGGGATGGTCCAGCCCCTCGGCCTTCAGGAAAGTGGTCATCCGCTTGGTGGAGCACCTCTGACGCCGCATGATGATCAGTATCTCCTGCTGCGGTGGCGGTAGCTGGTTGATGGGTGCGCTCTTGGATGCCCCCGTGGATGCGGTCGAACCCCTCCGCCAATTGTGCCCCGACAGGCTGGCCCAGGCTCTCGAGGTAGGATTGCAGCGTCACCTTGATGCCCTGTGTGGGCTTGTTCAACTGTCCCCCTCACGGACCCTTGACGTATTCCGAAGAGCCGATGGTCCACGTGCCCACGGTGATGGGCTGGCCAGCGATGACATAGTCGTCACTGCCAATGATGGTACTGCCCACGGTGAACGGCTCCCCTGTCAAGCGGTGGGTCTTGAGCCACACGCTCTGGAAGTAGTGCTGGCCCACCATGCCCCTCTTCTGGGCCTGCTCCTTCCACCACGCTTTCTCTTCCTCGGTCAGGGCATGCCAGGCTGCGATCCCCTCAGCGAAGATTGTCCGCCAGGTCTGTTGCCTGCCACTGCGGGGGTTGGTGGGGGTGTAGTACGGCACGCGCTGCAGGGCAATGCCTGGATAGTGGCGATAAACGGTCTCGCCGACCTTGCCGTGAATGTCTTCGCACATCTCTTCCATCTGTTCCCAAGTCATCGTCTTGGCGCCCCCTGGTTGGCTGCTTTGGTAGCTCTATTTTGTATACGTCCCTATCCAGGTAGCGAGTATACCACAAAGTCCCGTATATGTCGAATTCCAGTCTCTCTATAATCCAGTTTGCGACGGTTCTTTCTCGAGTTTCGGAAAATGGGCCTCGTTCTATGTCCAGAAGGCGGCCAGGGCAGCTTCAAGCTCTGTTGTGATAGTGCAGCAGGAAATGCCTGATTGTCTTGCCCCCTCAGAGCTGTTGTCGTGCGTCCAAGGGCCTCGCGGCTGCTGCGTTGGCGGCGTTGATGATCAGCCAAAGGGCCACTCTAGCAGGAGGGTGAAGTTGGGCAGCAGTTTCCCCACATTCGTCAAAGGCAGGCAAGGAAGCAGGGCCATAGCAGCCCGAGGCTCACCCAGGGGTCACACCATGATTCGTGGTGGAGGTGATGGCCGAGACGCGGGGTCAGATTTCCGCTTCTGAAAGGAACGAAAGCGGCGGCAACTTCCAATCGACAAGGCGCCTGTACCCAACGTGTGTCCACTGGCCCAGGCGGAAATGCGTTCCCCGTGTGGTCACACTTTTTTGCTCGAAGGGAACGGAGATAGCAGCGATTTCCAAAAAACGAGGCGCCCCTTCCCTTCGTTGGCAGCACGGCAGCGGTGACGGTCGGGGCGCGGGGGGAGGGAAAAAAAGAAGCCCCCCAGAGGCAGGGTGCCTCCGAGGGGCTTCTCTTCATCGTTTGCTATGCCGATCGCTTTCCCGGGGTGTAGGGTGTGTAGGGTTGTGTAGGCTTTGTAGGGTGTGTAGGCTTTTGGGGAAGGTACGATTTCATTTGCGTTTTGTGTTCTGCCCCTTCTTCATCGGCGAGGAGGGGCAGTGGCGACCTCCCCACGCGACCTGGCCATCCAGCCAATCGGTCACGTCGGCGCATCGCTCTTTGGCCGCCATGATCTGGGCCGCGAGCTCCTCGTCCCCGGGCGGCTGCCAGTTGCGCTGGAACTGCTCCAGGCCTTCCTCGAACGCCTCGACCACGGCAGCCTCGTCCTCGGCGGACAACTGGGGCTCTGGCGTCCGCTGCTCGGCCAGGAGCCTCTGTGCCGCTTGTACGGGCGCGGTGTAGGCTTTTCTGGCCTCGCGATCCAGGATCAGCCAGAGCTCGGTGGGGTAATCGGGGGAGCCGAGATTGAGGACATGGACTCCCGCGCCGTCGCAATCGAGGCAGGGAGTGTCGTGGAGCGTGTCGGTCGTGCCTCGTCCATTGCACGTCTGGCATAACCGCAGGAGATGGGGGGCGTCGGCAGGCTGATCCACGTAGGCCAGCCAGGCCAACCAGTTACCGTCGCCACTGACGTGCGCGTCGTCGTACATGGCCTCGTCGCCGGCCGGCTGCCAGTAGAAGGCCACGTGGCGGGCCTGGCCCTGGTAGCGGATGGCCTCCTCCAGCTGAGGGGGGACGGGGGCTTGGAGGGGAATCAAGGCTGATGTGGATGGGATGGCGTTGATCGTGACGGTGTCATCGTCGATGAGGTCCTCGTCCATCTCGCGCATCGGCTCAGGTAGTTCGCCAAACCGTGCCTGGCAGTCTATCAGCTCCTGTTCGCTTCCGACGTCCTGTATGTGGACTATGGGCATGGTCATCTTCTTGCGTTATCTAATTGCTTTGGTCGTTGGCGCTAACTGCTTTCGTCACCTTGAGACTCTTTTGGCTCTTCGCCATATCCCAGGTACGAGGTCATGAGATCCAGGATGATGCCTGCGATCTCATCCGCTCGGTCGAGGGGGTTGATGCGCTGGGGATCGAACAGGAGGACCGTGATGTCGTCCTGGAGGGTGTCGATCCGAGCGCGGGGATCCTCCTCTTCCTCGATGGCCTCCTTCAGTTGGACGAGGATCTGGAGGGGGAGGAGGTAGGTGATGTCGGCCTGGTGGCGAGAACGGGTGCGAAAGGCCTTCTTGCTGGCTTTGAGCAAGTCCATCATGCGATCACCTCCTCTGCCATCTCACACTTTCTTGGCTGACTGTCTTCGTCGCGAAGGTGCTCTCCCTCGACCTGCTCTGGCCTGAGTGCGATGCCGTACTCCTCGCTGAACTGGGCCAGGGGGCGGAAGCAGGTGCAGGCTGCAACCTCCTCCTCGGTGAACGGCTCCGACTTGGGGGAGAGGATCATCCAGAACGGGCCCAGCACCTCGTCCATCTCTTCCTCGGTGTGGGGCTCACCCTCCTTGCAGAAGGGCTTCCCGTCGCGGCTGGCGAAGATGCCCCGGCGACCGTCGGAGCACCACTCCACAGTCATGAGGTACATGGGGGTGGACTCGTCAGAGGGCGGAGAGACGGGCGAGGCGCTAGGGCGGGTCTCTTGAGACGATGTATCTGTTTTCAGGACGTAGCGGATGGTGACCTCCAGCGGCTCGCCTTCCACCTCGTAGACGTCCACGTATGCCCCGTCTATCTCGAACAGGTAGGCCGGAGCGTCGTCGAAGGTCTCTGACGGACGGCATTGCTGCAAGACGAGGTCGGCCACCGAGGGCCCGTCTGTACCAGGGGCCCTCAGGTTGAGGATGTCGAGTATCTCCAACATCCCGATCTTGGTCTTTTTTCGCTTGTCAGGCATAGGAAGGTTCCTTTTGGTGTGCGAATGGTCCGGAAGGCCACTGATAACACTGCTTCCGTTCTATGGCACGGTGACGGTCCTGGGCGGCCTGGCGCTGCTGCAAGGAGCGTTGGAGCTCGGTGAGCATGGCCAAGTGTTTTGCTCGCCACGAGGTCGCCAGGGCTGGCTGCTCAGAGTGCTCAGCGTCAGGGGCTTCCATGGCCTCGATGATGTGGTCGAGCCACGACGCCCAGGTCGGGGATGGCTCCTGGGCGATAGCGTGGGCTGCCTTGTCTTGCACGGTCAGGTCCATTGCCCTCGTCCACCATCACCTGGTAGAAAGCGCCACTCTAGTGGAGGACCAGACAATAGCCGTTCCACAAGCTTTCGCTAAGGCCTCTATACCACGTCAGGCTGGGGAAGTCGCCGGCCAGGGCCTCCAGTTCGTCGGCCAGGGTGCGTAGCCTTGCGAGGGTTTCCATGGTCTGGCTTTCGTATTCTTCGGTCATGATGGGCCTCCTCGTTTTGTCTGATTGTCTGTTTTCGATGTTGGTGACACACCTCCGCCGATGGTGGGCCAGGATGGTCACCAGACTGTCTTGCCTTCGAGGGCGCTTAGAGGACGGTAGAGCTGTGTCCAGGCGCGGTGGCTGTGGTTGGTGATTCGTTTCCTCTCGGCGTCGAGGTTGGCTGTCTACTCGGTGCGCCCGACCATCTGTTTTGCAGCTTCGATCTTCCTTGGATGTGAGCCGATGTACTGGCGTCTGCGGCGCCCATGGGCGGTGGGGAAGACCAGTCGCAAATAGCGCTTTTCCTCGCCGTTCCGCGCCTCCCAGGATAGTGAGGCGACGGCATCGTAGACGCCTTGTTCCCCAAGCGCTTCTAGCTGCACGCCGATGGCCCATAGGCGGTCGCGGTACTGCTTTAGGGCAGCTTGGATCTGTGCGGCGAGGTCTTGGCATTCTCCCAGGGTATTCATGACGCCCCCTGCATACCCATCCCCGGCTTGGTCTCCTCCAGTTCCTCGTCGGCGGGCCGCCTCAGCCTGAGCCGACAGACGAACCAACAGGTCAGGTTCTGCGGATCGCGAGCGCGATGGCAGTGGACGCCGATCTCAAGGCCGTGGACGGGGCAATCGAAGACATAGCGCTTGGGGGGTGCTCTACAAGGCGAATCTGCTGACACGTTCGGCCACCTCTCTTTGGTGACCATGCCACGCCGCCTGGCGGCTGCAGCAGTCATCCATCCTCTCATGGGGAAAAGTGGCCCCGGCGATGCGAGGACACCGCCGGGGCCGGCTCGTGATGCAGGCGAGCCAACACTTAATACCTTGGGATGGTGACTAACCTCCCAGCGCGAAGGCCAGGCCGCTGATCATGCGGGCCTGATTGCGCAGGGCCGAGATCCGCTTGTGGAGCATCTGGATGTCGAGGTCGAGGTCGTCTACCTTGCGTCGTAGCTCCTCTGCTGCAGTGAGCATCGCGCTGTAATCGGGATCGAGCTGAGGCAGTTCGGCCAAGAGCATCTCTGTCTGGTTCTTCCGCTTGGCGGCGTTGGAGCCGTTGATGCGGCCTTCGTCGTGCATCTCGGCCATGATGACACTGTGGCGATGCACCTCCAGGTCGGTTTCCAGCTCACTGAGGCGACGCTGGGCCTCGTCCAGGTTAGAGAGCTTATCCTGGACGTCGGTCAGGTGCTCCTCCCACGCCGTACAGATGCGCCTGTAGTCCGCGTAGAGTTCCTCCACCATTTGCTGTGCATCCATCGCCGTCACCTGCTTCCTCGTGCAGACTGTCTTGCTGTACAGGCAGCCCCGTGGACCAGGAGAGCCGCCTGACGGTTTTGCGATCACTAGCTTTGCGGCCCGAACAGCTCCGCGATGCTCTGCTCAGCCGAGGGCGGGGCGTCCGTGGGCGCGGGCGCGGGCTTCTCCAGATTGCTGGCGTAAACGCCCAAGGCGCGGCGGCAGATGACCTCCTCAGACCAGGTGGGGTGTCGCCTCTTGATGCGCTCGATGTTGCAGTGGTCCTGTTCGGATACGCGGAGCGTGATGGTGGTTGGCATGGGGCTATCTCCTTTCGCCCATGGCCTGTATCGTGGGCCTCGTCGTTTCTTGGCTGGCTGGTTGTGGTCTGTGCGTGCCTCCTGGGGATGGAGGCGGTGTGTCTAGGGGTGGTATATTCCCGTGTCTTTTGGTTATAGATATTATACTCCAACCCCTGCAGGAGGGCAACCCTCTCCCCCAGGAAGTATGTCTCGCTGGTCGAGCAGCGTCTGGAGGAGGCGTTCCTCGCCCCCGTTGCTGGCCAGGAAGTGATAGGTATCCTCCGCCCAGCTCTCCAGGCGATGCTGGACGGCCTTCGTCCAGGCCTCTACCAGCTCCTGAGCGGTGAAGGCCGAGACGTCCACGTTGTATCGCTCCAGCACGGTTTGGCTGTCCTATGCCAGCAAGGCCAGGTCCAGCTTCAACTCGACGTAGGTGGTCGCCGTCCCATCGTTACTCATCTTGGCAACCCCCTTCCTCCATCTGTGACGGCGACACGATCACGTCCAGCTTGATGAGCCCGTGAGGGGCGGAGAGCAATTGCTCTCCGCTCACGATCCCCTCGCCCGCCAACACCTTGCCCTGCACCTCCTGGCGGCTGCCCGCCTCTGCCACATGGTGGACGAGGTAGCGCCGCCGTTGGACCTCGGGCGCCAGATACACTTTTTTCGCGTCTGGCGACCCAAGGTGATCCAGACCGCTTAGCTCCAATCCCCCTCTTGGGGCGGCGAGCCGCCGCTAATATGGTTGCCGACCTGACTGTCTTGACTCGTGGGACACTTCCTGATATGGACCAAAGGGGTGCTGACGGGTCGCTCGAGGGCGCGTAAACTGCCCCTCCCCCCACGCCCAAGGGTCTCTCTAGGTAAGGATGGCAGAAGCGAGATCGCTCCCAGCACGCCTCGCCGGCCATGGCGATCGCAGCCACCGAGCCCGGGCTGCGCCGAGGCCGCGCTGCCGAGGAGCGGGGGCCGGCGAGGGCAACCGCCAAAATGCATGGGGCGCGTCCTCACTTTTTTGATTTTGAAAGGAACGGTTGCAGCGACAACTTCCAATCGGCAAGACGCGGTTCCCCACCCCGCTGGCAATCGAGGGCTAGCTGCGACTGCGAGCCCGCTGAGGCGGTGGGGCGGCGGCTTCCTGGGACGATGCCGTCCGTCGCCCCACCGCCGTCCAGGCCAAGGTCGGCGCTGCAACCGCCGTGGGGACGCCGAGGTGTGCTCGCGGCGACGCGAGAGGTCGGTGTCACAGCCTGCCTGCGGAAGCGCAGTGGGGGGCAGTGAGGCGCCACAGGGCGGAGCCGGGGCCGACTGGCCTGTGACGCCACCCAACATGGGGGGCTTTCTGCGGGGATGACAGGAAAGGAATCCCCGCACTCGAGCAAATGCCATGGCCATGGCCAAAAAAGGGGGCCCCGAGCTCAAGTCCGGCTCAGGGCCCCTGCGCGCGGCGTCTAGTCTTCCGACGGCTCCCATCGGAATCGCTCTGGCTGCTCCCGAATGCGCGGGTCGGGGTGCAGGTCGGCGCGATCGTAGTACCAGGCCAGCTTCTTGCGGATGCTTCTCGACAGGCACTCCGCCTCCCAACGGCTGAAGAGCCCCTGGCGGACCATCTCCGTGTAGCTGTAGCCCGCCGCCTTCAACCTGGCCACCTCTAGCTCCTGGTCGGTCAACAGACCCTCGATGTCCGAGAGCACGATGCGGCTCAGGGCACGGCTCTCTGGGGAGGGGCGGGGATCGGTGAGCAGGTCGCCTAGCGTCGCGTCCTCCGGAGCCGAGCCCGATGTCAGTGGCGCATCCAGGTCCTCGATGCCGTATCTTCGCTTTCGGCGGAAGTTGGCCCACATACGCGTATCCACCGACAAGCCGTGGCGGGCATACTGGGCCATGGCCTGCCGACTGTGGTTGAGGCAATAGTCTGCTCGCGGTCCGTGCTCCTGCACCACCTTCCAGGCCGCGATGCGACCCTCCTGGGCCAGGTCGTCGATCTCCCCGTAGTCGCCGTGCTCCGATCCGATCTTCCAAGCCTGGATGCGGATGACGGACTCGATCTCCTCGCTGACGCCATAACCCGCCGGGTCAACGTGGTAGTGCTTGCTACGTGACTTGCCATTAGAACCATTTCGTGCTATACTATCCGTGCCCATTGGTCACTCCTTTCATGGAATCTGATGGGCGACGGCCTCCTCAGAGCCACCAGCTCCGGGGAGGCCACTTTACGTTACCGTTAAGCTCACTCCACGATCACAACCTCGTCAGGCGGTCATGACAATCTCACCTCCAAATCGGGTCTGAACTCCCGAATCAACTTGGCCACCAGATAGCGGTGACAGAACCCGGTCGTGCACCAACAGCACAAGTACGCATCGCGCTCCAAACCATCCAACCAGCGCTTCACGGCCGGCCACCTTCTGCAGATCAACTTTCTGTACATCTCCGTATACTCTTCCTCGCTCAACCTGCGCTGCTTGAAGCCTCGCACCATCTTCCACGTCGGCTTCAGGCAATCAACTTCGCCATCCACTCCTGCGTTCTTGGGATGGCTCAAAGCGATCGAGTACACCTTCCCTTCACGAAACCTCTTCCACGGCAGCGAATCAAAACTGCACAACCTAACCATTCCGTCCACCTCCTTATTTTTTTGTAGGTGTTTACTACCACCTCCCCCCCGTGGTAGCGGACGGATTCCTTGAAATGTCAAGGACGACCGATCCAGGCAACTTATGGATTGCCGGGCTGGCTGTGGATGGGCTGGTAGAAAACTTCCTATAAAATAAGATGGGGGTTTTCTACGCTCCCGTCCACTGTCAGCCCGTTCCTTAATGTATTGCCTGGTCGGTCGCCAAGGAATTGGGCGGGGCCGGTTTGTGCGGTCGAATTTTAAGGTGGTCGTTTTGGGCGCCCAAAATGGAAACCTTAAAGAATCGGGGTTGGGCATTTCCTTAACTGCGATACAGCCTCAAATGATGCGGCTGGCTCATGGGTGTGGGAGCTTGAAATTTCCACATCTGCGCCGAAACGAAAACTTCGATC
>CAZEBW010000011.1:0-73250 GCA_964510205.1 uncultured Anaerolineae bacterium | reverse complement strand
GATTGCTTCGTCGCTACGCTCCTCGCAATGACGCTTGACGCGAAAGTTAACATTGCCGAGGTAGTTAGGTCGATTATTGCCCTTTTTCCACCGCTCCGAGGCGGTGTTGGGCGATGAACTCGTAGGCCCTGGCCCAGACGGCCTCGCGCTCGCTGTCCACAGTGATGCAGTGCCCTGAGTTCGGCCACCAGACGAGCTCCTTGTCCGTTGAGCCCAGTTCTTGGAGAATGATCGGCGCGCTGTCCGCGGGGACGTGGCCATCTCGCTCACCTTGCATGATCAGGGCCGGCGTCTCGACCTGGGGAAGCTCCCGCCTGACCAGGTTGATCAACTGCCCCAGGCTGGCGATGCAGCGGACGGGGAGCACGGAGTAGGAGGAAAGCCGTTCCTCGGCTTCAGGGTCGGTCAGGTCCGACTCGATGTCGGGCTTGAACCAGCGGACGAAATAGCGCGCCAGAGGCAGGAGGCGAAAGCGCCAGTCGGCGATGTAGGCCGGGGCGGCCATGACGATGATGCCGTCCAGGGGGTGATGCGCCGCCAGGTGTAGGGTGAGCAGCCCACCCATGGACAGACCCGCTACGAAGACCTGCTCGCAGCGGCTCTCCAGCTTTCGCAATCCGGCCTCGGCGGAGGCCACCCAGTCGCGCCAGCCGGTGGCGGCCATGTCCTCAGGCGAGGTCCCGTGGCCGGCCAGTCGCACTCCCATTACAGTCAGTCCCTTCGCCGCCAGAAACTCTCCCATGGGCCTCATCTCTGGCGGACTGCCGCTGAAGCCGTGCACCAACAGGCAGCCCACCGGACCGCCCTCGAAGAAAAAGGGGTTCAAATCCAGTATCTTTTCCATGTCTGATCTCCATTCCCTAAAACCCTAAAGGTCTCCGAGACCTTTAGGGTTTGCGCTCTTACCCTCAGCCGATGATGGTGGGCGTCGGCGTCACCGTCGGCGTGGGAGTGGGGGTGGTTGTCGGCGTTGACGTAGGGGTGGGCGTCGGCGTTTCTGTGGGCGTGAGGGTCGGCGTGGGGGTGCCCGTCGGTGTTGGGGTCGGGGTGGTGGTGGGCGTAGCCGTCGGCGTTGAGGTGGGCGTCACGGTCGGCGTCACGGTGGGGGTGGGTGTGGGGTTGCCCACCGTCACCCGCACCCGCGCCTCGGCGGTATGGCCGTGACGGTCGAAAGCCACCACTCTCAGGGTTTTTAGGCCATTCTTTACCGTGCCAGTGTCCCATTCGGTCAATAGCCCATCCTCCACCATCGCCAGGTGGGGGCCGCTCACCCAGCCCCAGCCGATGGGATCAGGCCCCACGCCGTACTCCACCTCGTAGTGATCGAAATCGGGCATGAGGACGCGACCCATCACGGGCACGATGCCCTCCACCGCCTGCCCCTCGGTGGGCTGGAAGATAGCCACCTCTATCGGTCCGGTGTGCAGCGGACAGAGGCCCGCCGGCGGCTGCTCGATGCCTCGCTCCTCGGCCCACCAGCGATACTCCTCGGGATAGACCTCGAAGAATTTCTCCTCCACGACGTCCTCTGGGCAGAACTCGGTGGCCCGCTGGCCGGTCACGGTGCATATTCTGACCAGTTGGTGAAAATCCCGGCTGGGATCGTTGGGCTCGCTGCCAGCCACGAAGATCTCCATTCCTCGGCTGGGGCAGACCGCGCTGGGCTTGGCCCCGGAAACGGTGCAGATCTCCGCGGTCACGATGTCTGATGGTCTGGTGAAATCAAGCTGGGGCGCGCCGGCCAGGGCCTGTCCTGAGCCTAGCCGAAGGGCCTCTTCCATAAAATTGTGCCAGATGGGTCCGGCGCCAGCGGCCCCGGCCACGCCGTCCATGGCCGAATTGTCGCTGTTGCCCACCCACACGCCGCACACCAGGCCGGGGGTGTAGCCGATGGTCCAGGCGTCGCGCCAATTGTCGGTGGTGCCGGTCTTGGCCGCAGCGGGCCGACTGAGCTTCAGCACGCTGTCGGGCCCAAAGGCCGGGATGCGGGCCTCGTTGTCGGCCAGGATGTCGGTGATGAGGTAGGCGTGCTGAGGGGAGATGACACGTTCAAGCCCCCCCTCAATCCCCCCTCCCCCCTCAGTCCCCCCAACTTTGGGGGGAAGGGGGGCGGGGGAAGTTTTAGCGATGACGCGTCCCTCGCTGTCCTCCACCCGCGCGATGGCCACCGGCGGGATGCGCACGCCGCCGTTGGCAAAGACGGCGTAGGCGCCCACCATCTCGAACAGCGTCACATCGCCCCCGCCCAGGGTCAGGGACAGGCCGTAATCGGGACGATTGAGGGAAGCGATCCCCAGGCGGTGGGCCAGGGCCAGCATGTCCGGCAGGCCCACAAACTGGAGGGCCTTCACCGCCGGGACGTTGTAGGAACTGCCCAGCGCGGTGCGCAAGAGCACTGGGCCGTGGAACACGTCGTCATAGTTGGTGGGCTTGTAGGGCGGATTGGCGCCGTCGGGGAACTCGGTCGGCACGTCCCAGATGAGCGTGGCAGGCGTCCATCCCTTCTCGAAGGCCGCCACGTAGGTCACGGGCTTGATGGAGGAGCCCGGCTGCCGAAGCCGCAGGGCCACGTTGACTTGGCCGTCAATCTCCTCGTCGAAGAAATCCACGCTGCCCAGCATGGCCAGCACCTCGCCCGTGTCGGGCTTCAGGGCCACCAGCGCGGCGTTGGTGACGTGCTTATCGGCCAGGGTCTGGACGTGTTCCTCAGCCACCCGCTCGGCGATGGCCTGCAGGTCGGGGTCCAGGGTGGTAACTATCCGCAGCCCGCCCTTGTAGAGGGCATCCGCCCCATACTTCTCCTCCAGCAGTTGGCGCACGTACATCACGAAGTGGGGCGCACGGATGGGAAAGCGCTGGGGAATGTATTCTAGCTCCTCCGCTTTGGCGGCTTCGGCCTGGGCGGGCGTTATGTAGCCTGCCTCGACCATCAAGTCCAGCACCACTGCTTGGCGCTTCTTGGCCGCGTCGGGATGAGCGTAGGGATCGTGGAGGGCCGGCGCTTGGGGAAGGCCGGCCAGGAGGGCCGCCTCGGCCAGGGTCAACTGATCCGCCGATTTGCCGAAGTAGGTCTCAGCGGCGGCTTCGATGCCATAGGCCAGGTTGCCGTAGAAAATCTCGTTGAGGTAAATCTCCAGGATCGTATCCTTGGGGTAGCGGCGGGTGAGCTCAGCGGCCAGGATCGCCTCCCTGATCTTGCGGGAGAGGGTGCGCTGTGAGCGCTCTACGGGGGAGAGCAGAACGTTGCGGGCCACCTGTTGGGTGATGGTGCTGGCGCCCGAGACGACCTCTTGCTCATTGATGGCGTACCAGATGGCCCGGGCGATGCCGATGGGGTCGAAGCCGGGGTGTTGGTAGAAATACCTGTCCTCGGTGGCGATGGTGGCTTGGATCACGTAGGGCGAGATGCGGTCCAGCGGTACTTTGGTGCGTCTGCCCCACTGGGGGTCAAACAGCTCGTAGAGGAGACCCCCTTCGCGGTCGTAGATCTTGGTGCTCACGAAATCCGCCGAGCGGGCTCCCAGCTCGTCTGGCGCCGGCAGACTGAGGGCGATGTTGCCGTAGGCGATCAGGGCAAGTCCGAAGGTGAGGAAGAACAGAACGACAAAAACCACCGAGGCGGTGATGAAAGCCGTGGCCAAGCGAGGGATTAGTTGCTCCATTCTGTTCCGCAGATCAATCTTAGGCGGAGCCCCCTTCGTAGAGTTGTTGCTCTTGCTGGGTGGTTTGTTCATGCATTCACCTAGTGGCTGCCAAGCAACACTACAACGGACCGAAAAAGGAATGGATTTCCTCACTCCCGATCCGTTCTATTCTGAATCCGTTGCAGTGTTCCGCTGCCTTAAAGACGCATTGCTAACGTCAAAAGTTCCATTTGTCCCTATTATAACTTGGTGACGTGGGTTGTCAAGTTCTGGGAACACCATAACATTCCTCGCCCCGCTACACTTGCCTTGCTCTGAGATTGGTGTTATACTCACCCCATCTTTTCACAAGGAGGACGGCAGTGAAGCTCAAATTGGATTACAAAAAGACGTTTCTGATCGGGTTCGGGTTCTTCGGCACCAGCGTCATGTGGGCGCTCTACAACACCTACGTCCCCATTTACCTCCAGGCGGGGGATCCGGCCTTCGACGCCAAGCTGGCCGTGCAAACCTTCGGCTTCGGGCTGAGCGCCACCCTCACCGGCTTCATCATGACCCTGGACAACATCGCCGCGTTCTTCATCCAGCCGGTCATGGGGGCCATCAGCGACCGCACCTACACCCGCATCGGCCGCCGCATGCCCTACATCCTCATCTGCGCCCCCATCGCGGTGTTGGCCTTCGTCCTCATCCCCGTGTTCCCCCAGATGATCCCGGCGGAACTCAACGGGCAAGTGGGGCAGCTCAGCAGGCTGTTCGCCCTGTTCGTCGCCGCCCTGGGGGTGATGCTGCTGGCCATGGCCGTGTTCCGCACCCCGGTCATCGCCCTGATGCCCGACCTGACCCCCTCGCCGCTCCGCTCCAAGGCCAACGGGGTGATCAACCTGATGGGCGGACTGGGTGGGGTGCTGGCCTTCTTGGGCGGCGGCCTGCTCTACAAGATCTATCGTCCGCTGCCCTTCTGGGTCGGGGGCGCGATTACGCTCATCGCCGTGGCTGTCCTCTTTTGGAAGGTCAAGGAGCCCAGGGAGTTGGTCGAATCGGCGGCGCGGCGGGAGGAGGGCCTGGGAGTCTTTCGAGGACTGCGCGACATCCCGCCCGAGAACGTCCGCAGCCTGGTGCTGCTCATCCTGGCCATCTTCTTCTGGTTTGTGGGCTACAACGCCATCGAGACCTTCTTCAGCTCCTACGGCGTGGCGACCCTGGGGGTGAGCGAATCCACGGCCAGCATGATCCTGAGCGTGGCCTACATCACGTTCATCCTGTTCTCCATCCCCAGCGGCTTCATCGCCACCCGCTTCGGGCGCAAGCGGACCATCATCGTGGGACTGGCCATCTTCGCGGTGCTGCTGGTGATCGCCTTCTTCACCCCGGTCGTGCCGGTGGTCATCGTCCTGCTGGCGGTGGGCGGGCTGGCCTGGTCGCTGGTCAACGTCAACAGCTTGCCCATGGTGGTAGACATCTCGACCTCGGAGGACGTGCTGGGGACTTACACGGGCCTGTACTACGTGGCGGGGACGCTGGCAGCCGTAGTGGGACCCATCCTCAACGGCTGGGTGATTGACCTCACGGGGCGCAACTACAACATGATCTTCTTCGTCACTCCGGCCTTCTTCGTGCTGGCGATTCTGTGCATGTTGGGGGTGACGAAGGGGGAGGCGCGGGAGGCGTGAAACGTGGGGGCCTGAAACGTGAGGCGTGAAGGCGTGAGGCGATTACCCGCTGAGGGGTAGAGCGTCCAGTGCGGCCGGCAGGTCGGCCAGGTCGTCGAGGACGCGGCCCAGGGGGTGCGCATCCACGGCCTGGGCGCACCAGGCGGGGGTGTAGGGCGTGCGGAGGAGGAAAAAGGGGATGCCAGTGCACTCCACTGGCATCATCAACGGCAGGGCGCCGGGCAGCGAGAAGGTATCAGCCACTACCGCCAATTGCGAGCCGTCGGCGGCCGCTTGCATCAACGCGCGGTAGTAGACCGGGCGGCGCAGGTCAACCCGATGTTCTTCGCTCACTGGCCAGACCTGGATGTCGCCCAGTTGCGGGTGCGGAAAGCGGCGCGTCCAATCGGGGGACATCTCGTACTGGCGGGTGTCGCCCAGCACGGCGATTTCATTCTCCAGTCCGCCCAGCGCCAACGCCCCCAGGTGGCGACGCACCTTATCGCCCAGCGAGTTGGTGAGGATGATGGGTGTGCGGTCGCGGTGCTGGATCAGAGCCAGCAGCACGTCGCGGGCAGCAGGGCGAAAGCGCGGGGATAATTCAGCCGTGTGGCGGTGAAATAGGTAGTTGACGCAGTCCATCACCGCGTCGTACTCCGCCTGGGGGAAGGCGGCGGCCACGGCCTGGGCGTAGGTCGGGTTTTCCCGCAGCATCACCTGCAGCGTGGTGGTGTTGAGAATGAACGCGCCCTCGTCGCAGTAAGAGGCCACCAGACCGTTGACCTCCCACCAGTAGCGGTGCGGCGCCCGCAGCAGGCGCGCCCGTGTGGCAGTGTAGTCGGTGGCCAGCGTCTCGCGCGCTGCGCCGATGATCTCGTTGGCCAGGGTGTCCAGCGACTTCTCGGCCAGCGCGGCCACCTGCGTCTCTTCTGCGGTCAACGTGCCGTCGTAGTCAATGATGACTTTCAGGTGCTCTGCCATCTTCCTCTCAAAGTTCACTCGGCTGGGGGATGCCAGCCTACGCTCACCCAACGGCGACGCGCGTCAACTATGACTGCGTTGTTCATGTTCAACCATCAGGCTTCTATGGCTCCGCTCAAGCAGTCCATCTCAACCCACGCTGCCAGAAACGCATGGCGTGGAACGGCCTGGGGAGCCACATCAAACCAAGGATCGTTGAGGTACACAAGGGAGGCATCCATACCCACCACGACGACGGCGTGATACACGTCCTCAGGCCAATAATCCAAAAAGCCGGTGCGCACCAGGGCCACGACGGGGATTCGCTGGTCAAGGAGGCTGCGAAGCATGGTTTCAGTACCCGACTCGTATCGGACGCGATAGCCCCACCGAGCGAGCCGTAGCAAGCGATGTCCTGGCACACCGAAGTCTTCCGCCTCGAACAGACGATTCAAGGCACTTTCGGACACAGTGCGCCCCAAGTAGGCCAGCACCATTCGGACGCAGGCTTGCAGGCAGCTATGGGGATGTTCTTGTCTGTAGTGCGGAACCGGCAACCAGGGATCGGGCACGCGTGCGCATTTCCTCCATCGTCGTTTCGGCTAACAAGAGGCTCTCGGTGGCACAATCAACCAGAATAGTGCCGATCTGACCCAGGGTACCCCGCCCTGGCTGGGTCAGGATCACAGGCACCTGCCACGCAGTTCGCCCCCCTGCCTGGCTCAGAACAGCCTCGCCGGCCCCGGCCAGAACTGACAATTCGGAGGCTACAAAGTGGTTCACCTTTCGCCGGGCCGTTGTTGCTGACGTGACCTGTTGGGCCGGCGCGATGAGCGACTGTAACATCCCTTCAGCCAACCGGTCGGGTGATTGGTATGTTTGACGCGCCAGGTTCGTTAGGCGTTCGTAAAGCCCTTCCGAAACTTGAATCATACGCACGGTCTGGTCTCCTTATCAACATCCATGTCCGCTTCCGTTTTGCGGCTGCGGGCGATGCGCCACAATACCTCATCGTCCAAGCGGTCTAGCGCGGCCAGATTTGAAGGTATTATACTGTTGATTCAGGCGGGTGTCAAAAAGGCTCATCTTCTCAAACACCGCCCCACCGCTCGATGAGATGCGGCTTCAATTCCTCAAAGGTCCGGGCCTGGGCCTGGATCACCTCTCGTTCAAAGGTGGCGCTATCCATGTCTTGGCTCTCTACCACCAGCCCCGCCGTGCGACCATAATAAAGAGGGGTCATGCTGTCAATAACCGCATTCTTGTCCAGACCACGTCGCCTCGTCGCCTCGTCGCCTCGTTCCCTCGTTCCCTTCCCGTTGTAGGCCACGGCGAAGTCGAAGACGATGGGCGCCCACTGTTGGGCGGTGAACCGGTAGGCGTCGTCGGGTTGGGCCAGGATGGCTTCCAGGATCGCCCGGTTCTCCACCGAGAGCACCTTGTCCCAAATCTCGCCCCACTCCGCGCGGCCCGCCCACAGCTTCTCGATCATGGCCGATAGGGTCACCGGCACGGGCTCGGGGTCCGCCCCCCGTGGCTCGCCGTAGATGGGAGTTGGCTGGCTGCTCGTCACGGCTTTCCAGTTGGCCTCGTATTTGGCCATCATCCCGAACAGCGTCCCCACCACCTGGCGGAACATGGGGCCTAACGCCGCCGCCGGGTCCTTGGCGTCGTGGATCTTGGCCCCCAGGTGGGTCTGACAGATGCGGGCCCCCACGTTGATGGCCGTGGTCGTCATCCAGATGTCAATGCCGAAGCGGGCCACGTCGGTCTCCCATACGTGCTGACCAAGATAGTGATCCAGTAGATCGGCCGAGAAGCCGAAATCGCCGCCGATGGGCTGGCGAACGTCCAGGCCGTAGAGCATGCGCGTCATGGGATAGCAGATGTTGTTGGTGATGGTGCCGTCGTATTTGTGGCGGACGTAGAAGGGGGTCACGTAGCCGTAACCCTCTTTGACGATGGGGCCGGCCAGGAGCTCGATCCACTGCGGGGTGATGCTTTGGAGGTCGCTGTCCACCACCACGCAAACCTTGACACCCAGCATCTTGGCTGCTTCGAACACGGCGCGAAAGGCGCTGCCTTTGCCTGGGATGCCCTGGTACTCGGCGGCGACGACCTCCACCCGCTGCGGCACGGGCGTATTCAGAACCACCTGGCGCGTGCCGTCGGAGGAACCGCCATCGGAGTTGATTAGCACCGGCTTCAGGTCGGGGAAGTGCTTTACCATTCCCTCCGCGGCCGTGTGTACCACGTGGCCGATGGTGCCGTCGTTGTTGTAGCTGGGGATGCCGACCAAGATATCAGCCTGGCCGATCTCAGCGATGCGTTTTCCAGCATCCTCGCGCAGTGCGGTTTCGTAAGGCATCTCAAACATCCTCTTCCCATCAATCCCCTACCAATCGTGCCAGATAGCCCCGCAGGGCCTTTAGCGAGTAGTGCTGCTGGCCGATCCGGAAATTGTGCTCGACCATCTCCTGGCGCAGCCGAGCGTCGGTGAGAAGCTCCACGGCCTGGTCCGCAGCAGCCTCGATGATTTGCGGCGCAACCTGCACCAGTCCCAGATCATCTCGCCCCTGGATTTGGGAGCCCAGGGAAACGGTGCGGAATCCTTTGTCTTTGATGTCGGCCTGGTAGACCGGATACTCGAACAGCATGAGAGGGAGGCGGGCCCGCAGCGCCTCCAAGAACTGGTTGCCCCACCCCTCCGCCAGGCTGGGATAGGTGACGAAGTCGGCGAAGACGTAGGTGTCCCACAACGAGTAGATCTTCTGCCCGCCGCGTATCTGCCGCTGCGCCCCGACCACGTCCTCGATGAAAAGGGCGTCAATGCCCGCCCGTTCGATCTTTTTCTGCAGACGACCGAGGTAGCTTCCGGTGGCGTCGTCGCGCGCGTATCCGGCCAGCACGAGGACAATCCGACTGTCGTTGTCGAAAGGGCGACCGTCGTACAAGCCGCGAGCCTTGAGCCGCGCTCGTCGCTCGGGGCTGTCCAGGGCCTTGACAAAGTCCACTGCCAGTTCGATGCCCTTGCGCTGGACGATGCGGGTGGCCTGGAGGATGAACACGTTGTTTTCCTTCAGCCCGATGCGGGCGCGGAAATCATGGTTGTACTCGTCGGGCTGCCATAAGCGCAGCGGCGGCGACGCGTCGAAGTCGAAGACGTTGGGCACCACCGTGGATGCGATTCCCTTGCGCTCTGCCAGTCCCTGCTGGGCCAGGCTGTTGATGACCACGTGCCGGGCCAGCGGGTCGCGGGGCGGCAGGTACTTGTCGGCCAGCTCGATGGCGGTGGCGCAGGTGAGGGCCAGGCCGTTTGTTCGCTCCCAATAAAAATCGTGGTTGTGAGCCAGGGCCGGCAGTTGCAGATGGCGCATCACCCGCGCCAGCGCGATGGCCACCGACGGGCTGGCCGCCACCGACCAGACGTTTTGCGGGAGCAGTAAGTCAATGCCTTTCTCCGCCACAAAGTCCTGCACTTTCCGCTCGATTACATCGGCCAGGCTCAGTAGTTCGGCTCGGTACGCTGCGTCGTCGGGATAGTCGCGCAGCTCGCTAAACGTGTTGTAGTTGAGGCGCTTGGCGTCTGGGCGGTGGTGATACATCTCTTCGATGAGCGTGCCCTCCGCTGTGCCCAGGTCGCCCGCGCAGAGGTGAACGGTGTGGCCCATCTCCTCCAGCACGCGCTTCCATTTGTCAATCTCCAGCGAGACGCCATCCGTCCGTCCCACTTGATAGTGGAAAATACCAATGGTCTTCATTTCACATCCTTCCTAGACTCGCCACGACTTGAGCAGTCGCCAGGTGAGGGTCTGCTCCCAGTCTCCTTCCCAGTCCTGGCTGGAGAACTCCAAAAAATGAAATGTATCGGCGACAAAAGGTTCGGTGGGCAGCGGCGCCTCCCGCAGGTAATCCAAGACCTCGGCAAACATGTGTGATGGGATGTCGCGGAAGGCCAGTGTGATGTGGGCCCAGAAGGGCTGGCCCAGGTCCTCCTCGACGAAGTCGCAGTCGGGAGCGATAAAGGGGCGCACGGTGCCCACCACGCGTTCGCGCAGAGCCATCATGTCCTGGCTGGGCTCTCCCTCCAGCCGAGAGATGTCCAACCCCATGCCGATTTTGGTTCTGCCAATGCCGTCAAAATGCACAGGGAAGGGATGTTGGGCAGCGAAAACGGCGTCCAGCCGCTCCACCAACGGCTCCAATGGCCCCGGAGTTTTCTTGAAGAATCCTTTGATCGTAGCGTGTACCTGAAACTGGTCGGCGGCGATGAAGCCAAACTGCTTGCGCAGCATTTGGTGAATCTCCGCCACTGCTTGAGCGGTTTTGTAAGGGGGGATCAAGTAAACGGCGAAACGGGATTGGGCAGACTCGGTAATAACCAAAGCAATTCCTCCTTGCAAAGCTATTTGGGTGTGGCTAAAACTTGTGGTAGTGACGACTTTAGTCGTTCCAAGCGACTGAAGTCGCTACTACCTTCCACAGATTTTAGCCACACTCAAGCTATTTGGGCAGCAAACGCAGAGTTACAATCTGATAGGGCTTGATGAACAAACGCAATTGGCAGTCTGATACCTGCAAGCGCTCCTGATTCTCCTCGAGGAGGTTGGTGCGCCAGGCTGCTGCCAGTGGGAAAGCGGTGTTCAGTGTGAACTGTCCCCGACGGCGCTGGCTCTCGTAGAGGCGCACGATCACGCCCCGGCCGTCTTCGGCTTGTTTGATGGTCTCGATGACGATGTTGGGGTGGTCTGCACTAACAAGAGATGCGTGATGCGTGAAACGTGAAGCGTGATCCGTGCTCGCTTTCTGGGCGGTCCACGCGATGAGCGGGTCGTTCAGGGCGTAAGCCTCGGCGATGGTGCGTTCGTCCCACCCACCGCTGTGCGGGAGCAAGCTGTAGGCAAATTGGTGCTGGCCCTGGTCAGCCTCTGGGTCGGGGGTGGTGGGGCTGCGCAACAGGCTGAGGCGCATGACGTTGTCGCGGATGTCGTGGCCGTATTTGCAGTCGTTCAGCAGACTGACGCCGTAGCCGCCCTCGCTCAGGTCCACCCACTTCTGGGCGCAGACCTCAAACCGCGCCCAGTCCCAACTGGTGTTGCGATGCGTCGGCCGCTGGGCGTTGCCCCACTGGATTTCGTACGTGGCCTGCGGCGAGAGCACGTCCACGGGGAAGGCCATTTTGAGCAGGACGTGCCGCTCGCGCCATTGAATGGTGGTGTCGAAATCTAGGCGCGGGCTGTTGTGGGCCAGCGAGATGCGCTGGACGTATTCGCTGTTTAGAATGCGCCGCTGCACCTCCAGAGTGGCGCGCAGCGGGCCGCTCTCGACCACACGCACCGAGTCGGCCGGCTCCGCCAGCCACAGCTTGTCGTCGTAGAAAATGTCAATGTCCCAGGCGTCGGGGTTGATGGGCCGGTCCTCGAAGGCCTGAAACTGGTTGGCTAGGACGCCAGCGGGCAGCACCTCGCGGCCGTTGAGCTTGTCGTAGATGCGGGTGATGTCGCCGGCGGCGTTTAGCTCGACTCGCAGGTTGGCGTTCTCTAGCGAGGTTGGGGTGGCGCTGAGATCGGAGGTTGCAGGTTGTAGGTTGGGGGTTGAGGGGCCCGAAAACAGCGGCGTGACGCTGTAGGGAGGCAGTTCTCCCACGTCCAGCAGCAGTCCGCCCTCCACAGGCTGAACGGGGACAGGGGAGCCATCCGCCCGCTGTAACGTTGGAGTCCCGAACTTGTTCGGGGTCGTGGCGCCATCCCCCCAACAAGTTGGGGACTCCGGTGTTTCGTCGCCGCGAAATCCTGGAGAAGCTGGATTGCTCCAGAAAACCGGATCGCTGCGCTTGAAAGAGGTCGGATTCACCACTAAGACGTCGCCGCCCAACTTCTCGGCAATTGCCGCCAGGGCGCCGTCCCGAACTCTCTCCCCGATCTGGCGCACTTCGGCGTATTGCTGCTGCGACTCGGCGTAGACGGGGCCGATGCTGCTGCCGGGGATGATGTCGTGGAATTGGTTAAGGCAAACCAGCTCCCAGGCCCGGTGCAACTCGGCATGGGGGTAGCCATAGCCCGGCTCGAGCACCGAGGCCAGGGCGGCCAGGAATTCGGCATCGTGGAGGAGGAATTCGCTCTGGCGGTTGGCGCGTTTGCTGCGGCTCTGGGTGGTGTAGGTGCCTCGGTGGTTCTCCAGATAGAGTTCGCCGTTCCACGTTGGCAAGCGATCGCCGACCTCAGCTTCCAGCTTGGGGAAGAATTCCCCCACCTTGCCGCATTTGATCTGGGGCGTGGCGGCGAAACTGCCCATCTCGCGGATGTTCTCCAGCATCTCCCGCGTGGGACCGCCGCCGCCGTCGCCCCACCCAAACGACATCAGCAGAGGCGGCGCCACGCCAGGCTTGCCCCAATCCTTCTGTTGAAAGTTTCGCCAGGTTTCGAGAGTTTGTTCTGGGGAGGCATCGGCGTTGTAAGTGCTGACGTGGACGTCGTCGCTCCCGGAACTGGTGCTGCAGTGGGTGAGGATGCGCGTTCCGTCCAGGCCCTGCCACCAGAAGGAGTCGTAGGGCAGGCGGTTGTACTGATTCCATCCCAGTTTGATGGTGAAGAAGTATTCCAGTCGCGCCTCTTTGATCAATTGGGGCAGATTCCAGGCGTAGCCGAACACGTCGGGCAGCCACAGGACCGGCGCCTCGGCGTCGGCGCCGAAATGGTCTCGGAAGAAGGCGCGCCCCAGCAGGAACTGCCGCGCCAGGGATTCACTGCCCGTGATGTTGCAGTCGGCCTCCACCCACATCCCGCCCAGAGGCTCCCAACGGCCATCCCGCACGCGCTGCCTGATAGTCTCAAACAGCGCCGGGTAATCCTGCCGCACAAAGTCGTACAACTGGGGCTGGCTCTGGCTGAAGCGGAATTCGGGAAACTGCTCCATCAGCCGCACGGCGTTGTAAAATGTCCGGCCGGCTTTGCGCCGGGTCTGACCCAGCGTCCACAGCCAGGCCAGGTCGAGGTGGGCGTGGCCGACGGCGGTGATATTCACGTCCAGCGGAGGGCCCGCCTGGGCGATGCCCTCCCGCAGTGTGTCGTGGGCGGCGGGCACACTGCTGTAGAAACGCTGGTCGAAAGGCTCTCGTGTGTCCAGCACTTTGAACGCCTCGTCCAGGGCGGTATACAGATGGCCTCGGGCCGGCTCGTTTCCGTCCAGATGATCGGCCACGCCCAACGCAACCCGGGCTAGGGCAATGAAATCGCGCGTGGGCTGATCCATCTGCACCAGGGCGCACTCGCGCATCAACAGTCTGGCGTCCCTGTCGTTGCGCAGGATGCCCGTCCAGCCGTGCAGAGCTAACACATGCGTAGCTCCATCATCGAAGAGGCGCGGCGGCAGAAGCATCTCCTGATGGTGCCGGTCGCAGGCAGCATAGGGCAGGCCATCAATGTAGGCCAGGGCTTCGGGGTGGCTGAAATCGCCCGCTTTTCCTATCGGCAGGTGCAAGGCGATAGGGGAGTCGGTGCGCCAGTGGGAGGGGATTTGAAACTGAGTGCGGAGGACAAAATCCGCGCGAGGCTCACCCCAGTAAGAGCCCCACGGAATCAACGGCCAGTCTCCATCGTCTACTTCCGGTGAAACCGGCGGGTCAATCAGCGGGCTTCCCAGCCTGAGGTGCCGAAAGGGCGGCAATGGCTGGCGGCGCCGGTAGACCAGTGGCTCAATCAGGATCAAGCGTCGGTTGATTTTAGCGGAGGTCAAACGAATATCGTGAAACACGTCTTCTAACCGAATTGTATGTCGTTCATATTCACCCTAGCGACTCCTATGACGGTATCTGCTCCCCCATAGTACACGTAGATTTCTTCGTCGTTCACAATCGCTTGTCCACAACTGAATACCGTGTTGGGTATGTGGCCGTTGATCTCCCAATCCAGCGTTGGCTCTAGGATCGGCTCTGCTTGCCTGGCTATGACCTTTGAGGGATCCTTTGCATCGAGCAGCGCTGCCCCTAGGCAATAACGCCTATCCTCGCTCACCCCATGATAGATCAAGAACCAGCCCTGCTTGGTCTTAATCGGTGGGCCAGCGGCGCCTATCTTGACGTTTTGCCACTCTGAATCGGGGTTTGGTTTCATAACCACGGTATGGTCGTGCCAGTTCTCCAGGTCATGGGAATAAGCGAGCCAGATATCGGGGACGCGCCTGTGGAGCATGACGTATCGGCCGTCTATTCTTTCGGGGAATAGGGTAGCATCCTTGTTGGGTTCGTCGAGGACCACGCCGTGGCGCTTCCACTCTATCAGGTTTCTGGAAGACGCCAAGCAGATTCGGTAATCCCCATCGAATCTGCCCCCGTACCCCGTATACATCATATAGAACGTGCCATCCATCTTGACTATTCTGGGGTCTTCGGGCCCCCTCAACTCTTGCTCGACGTCGTTGGGCAGAATGGGGCGGTCTAATCGTTTGAAGTCTAGGCCGTTGCTGCTTACCGCGTATCCCAGGCTGTTGATGTACGCGCCCTCTTGGCCGTTGGAGGCGATGTCTGTGGCTCGATAGATCAGATGGAAGAGGCCGTTCTCATAGATCGCTCCACAGTTGAAAACGGCGCCCGCCTCCCACGGGTTGTCCTTTTTAGGAATCAGTACGGGTTTGTCCAGAAGCCGTTTTAGTCTCATCATCTGGCAGCATACCTCAGCAGCTCTATTTTCGGCGTGTCACCGCTCAGATCCTTACACCGCTGTTACTATCGAAAAAGGCCATCGCTTCTTGATCGAATGTCATGTGCACCGTTTCCGCGGAGGCGATCTTGGGATGGGCGGGGGCGATGATCTTGATGATTTTGTCGCCCAGTTCAATGGCGATGATTTGGTGCGAGCCCTGTGGTTCTGACACGAGGCACTGTGCGGACAGAATGGAATCCTCTTCGCGCACCAGCAGGATGTTCTCAGGCCGGACGCCAAGAACAAGCTTTCTCTTCCCGTGAGTCCGCAGCTTTGCCGCATTCTCGGGGCTCAGTTTGAAGTCGAAATGAGGATTGACCAAGCGACAGTCGCCGTTCTCCACCTTCAGCTCGACGTCCATGAAGTTGGTGGGAGGGGTACCGATGAAGTCGGCCACAAACAGGCTCGCGCTGCGGTGGTAGACATCGTCCGGAGTGCCTATCTGCACGATTTCCCCGTCCTTCATGATCACAATGCGGTCGGCCAGGCTCATGGCTTCGGACTGGTCGTGGGTGACGAATACGGTGGTGGCCTCGGTTTTGTCGTGAATCGCTTTCAGTTCCGTTCGCGTGGCTACTCTCAGCTTGGCGTCCAGGTTGGAGAGCGGCTCATCCAGCAGGAACAGCTTGGGCTTCACGGCGATGGCCCTGGCCACCGCTACCCTTTGCTGCTGCCCTCCCGAAAGCTGGGATGGGTAGCGGTCGAGAAGCTCGGCGATGTTGGTCAACTCCGTTGCCTCTTTGACCGTCTTGTCAATGGTCGCCTTGTCCATCTTCTTCAGTTTCAGGGCATAGGCGATGTTGTCATAGACTGTCATGTGGGGCCAAACCGCATAGTTCTGGAAGACCATGCTCACATCTCTTTTCCTGGGCGGCAAATCGGTCACATCCACCTTGTCAATCAAAATGGTTCCTTCAGTGACCTCTTCCAGGCCAGCAACCATTCTCAGGGTGGTTGTCTTGCCGCATCCGGACGGGCCCAGCAGAACCAGGAATTCCCGGTCGGGCACTTGCAGACTGAAGTCCTTGACCGCTATCACCTTCCGACCAAACTGTTTTGTGACATTTTTCAAAGTTAGTGTGGCCATAGCTTCCTCCGATGAAGGATCTCCTTCCCCTCTCAAGGTTGGGGCAGGCTGAGGGGGCTAAATCGTGACTCCGCCCCACATTTGGCGGATGTATCTGCGGATGAAGAAAGTGAAGATGATGGCGGGCAAAGCCATCGCCATGCCGCCTGCTGCAGCCAGGTTCACCTGTCCCACGGCGCCCAGGACGGTTTGGTACACGATCACGGAGAACGTGGGATTAAACTGCGTCAGAATAATGGCTGCCACCGTTTCGTTCCAGGCGCCTAGAAATGAGTACATGGCGGCGGCGGCCAGTCCTGGCAGAGCCAGTGGTAGGGTGATGCGCAGAAAGGCTCGAGCCTTAGTGGCCCCGAAGACCTGCGCCGCCTCTTCCAGCGATTCGGGGATGCCCATGAAGATGCTGGCCGTGATCCAGACGGTGAGGGCGATGTTGCCGATGGAATATACCAGAGACAGACCGATGGGCTTGTCGTAGAAATTCAGCCCGATGAGGATCTTGATCATGGGGATGGCGATGGCCACGCCGGGAAACATCCTCACAAACAGGGTGCTGAACTTCAGCAGGTCCTTCCCCTTGAAGGTGTACCGGGCAAAGGCGTAACCCGCCATCCCTCCAATAGACAGAGAGATGACGATGGTCAGGGCGCAGATCTGCAGGCTCCTGATCAGGGCGGGAACGGACTTGTATCCGGCCACGCCGAAGAAGGTCTGGTAGTTGCTCAACAGGTTTCTGCGGCGGGTGAAGTAGACCACGTCTTGCGTGTCCTCCAGCTTGGCGATTTGCTGTTCGAGGTCTTCTATGGTCATGGGAGTGGCCAACTGGTATTTCACGTAATCAGACATTTTCTGCAGTTCTTTGGTGTCCAGAACGGTCTCGTAATCGCCCTCTACCCTGTCGTAGACGCTTAAAAGGTAGCCCCGCTCCCCATGCTCTAGCTTGAACTGGGTGTTGAGGGCAGGGACCATCGGCAGAGGATAGGTGTAGGCCTCTCGCGTGGACAGGAAGGACAACGAGACGATGAAGTAGAACGGCAGCAATAGGGCAATGGCGATCCCGACGACAAAGATGTAAAAGGACGTTCTTTTTGCAGCCTTGGCGACATCCGCCTGCTTTCTCTTTGTCATGTGAGTTGCTCCTCCCCCCGCTTGAACGCTCCGGACACTTGCAGGTAGGCCAGGGCCGCCACCGATACGATGGCAGCAACCACGAGGGTATAGCCGGCGGCCATCTGGTCAGCGATGTACAGTTGATCCACCTCTTTGGTGTAGAAGACAACCCTCTCCACCAAGACGGGCAGCCGAGAGAATCCGAGGAGAACGACCACGATAAGCCATATCTGGATGGCGGAGATCATCCTCAGTATCACGGCTGTGGTAATGGTCGGTTTGAGCAAGGGGAGGGTGATTTTCCTGAGAACGTGCAGGTAGTCCCCGCCGAACACATATCCGGCTTCTTTCATTTCTTCCTGTATGTTCTGCAGTCCGGCCAGCAGGATGATCATCACCGAGGGAATCACCTGCCAGGCATCAATGATGATCAGCGATGCCAGCAGCTTAGCGTCGGAACCAACCAACCAGTAGATCTTCTTGCCCTCCGCCAGAATCCCCAGGTAGCCCAGCAGGCTGTTCAGCCACCCGTGGGCCGTCAGGCCGGTGATCCACATGGCTCCCGCTGCGGCAGCCGGCAGGGCCATGGGAATCATGGCCAGGAACAGGAAGAGGCTTGAGCCTCTGAATTTCCTGTTGATGAGCAGAGCCAGGAACAAGGCGGCCAGGAACTCCAACGTGACGGAGAAAACGACAATGACCGCCGTGTTCCTGAGGGCCGGGATGAAATTCTCCTCACGGAATACCAGGGCGAAGTTCTCCAGCGTGAAGTGGCCGGCAGCGTCCGTGAAGCTGGCGATGACCGAGGAGAGGACGGGTCGCAGCCAGAAGGCGGCGTAGTAGAGGACGACGGGAAGCACCAACAGGTAAGGAGTTGCCATTTTTGCAATATGCTTCCAGTTTCTGCCGTTCCGACGCGCTCTTGCAGTCATACCCGTCCACCTCTTTTTTTCGTCTTGGTCTTTGAGAGTTTGCGCGGATGGCGCACCGGAGTCCCGAACTTGTTCGGGGGTGTCGTGCCACCGCCCCAACGAGTTGGGGACTCCAGCGTTTTGACCCAGCGGACTCCCAAAGAGCTTTCGTACTGTCTAGAAGACAGAGCCGGGAAATGGGATTGTTTTCCCGGCTCTGTCCAGTTAGAAGTGGCTACACGTCCAGCGGTGAGGCTACTTCAAGAGGCCATCCACACAGGCCTGGGCGGTGTCGAGCCGTTCCTGAGTGACATCCTCGCCAAGCAGGATGGTGTCCTCGAATACGTCGTCGAAGCACTGCTTGACCGCTCCCCAATCCTGGTACAGGTAGGCCGGCACGCCGGAGGCGATGCCCTGCTCCAGTACCAGGATAGCCTTGGACATGACCTCGTCAATGGCCTCGTCGCCCATGTACTCCAGCGCTTCCTGCACGGGCGGGATGAAGCCGCCAGTGCCCTTAGCGATCTGCACCTGGATGTCGGGTCGGGTCACGTAATCGAGGAACATGACCGCTAGGTCATGGTGCGGCGCGCCCTTCATGATGGCGTAACCGCTGACGCCGGCGATGGTGCCGATGCCCTCCGATCCGATCGGTGCGGGGGCCAAGGTGAACTGGGTCTCGTTAGAGGAATAGACCTGGCCGGCGCGGGCATTGTGGAACACCGTCAGCCACGACTCCTCGCGCATCATGGGATCCACGCAGCTATCAACGTTCATCACCGTCGGCACGAAGCCGTTGGCCTTGCCGATGGTCTCCCAGACCTTCCAGGCATCCATGGCCGCGGCCGAGTTGGCGTCTGGGAAGCCAGCGCCGTACGAAAGCGCCGAGCCGCCGAACATGTAGATCCAGGACTTCATGGGGATGCCGGTGATGCAGACCTTGCCTTCGCCCTCCCCCTCGGCGATGTTGACGGCCCACTGGGCATACTGCTCCCAGGTTATGGCGTCAATATCTACACCCTCGGGGAGATAGGGCAGCGCCTTGTTGTTGGCCAGAAGCAGATAGACATCGGCGCCCACGGGCAGGAAGTACTGCTTCCCATCCCGGTTGGTGTCGGACTCGAACGTGGGGCTGAAGTGCCGGTCTGTCCAGGACTCAACGTAGGACGTCAAATCCTCCACGTAGCCTGCATCGAGCCAGTCGGGCATCTTCCCGTTGTGTGCGCAGACGATGTCCGTGGTGACGTGGTCGGTGCTCTGCTGAATCTCTGCCCTCTCCAGGAGCGTGTCGTCGTCTAGAATCTGGAAGTTGACGGTCACCCCGTGCTCTTCTTCAAACGGCTTGATGATCTCGTTGATGAAGTATTCTTGCTCACGGGGTGGGCTGAACAACCTGGAAGAGAAGACGAGGGTCTGGCCAGCCACATCTGGGGCCTCCGGCGCCGGTGCCTCGGCGCCGGGGATGAGGAGCTTCCAACCAGGCTGGATCAGGCTGGGGTTTTCGATGGTGGCGAAGCCTTCCCCCGACTTGGCGTTGGTGGCATCAACGATGGCCCAGTAGGCCGCGCCGTTGCCCAGGTACTTCTCCGCCAGGGTCCAGAGGTTGTCGCCCAACTTGACCGTGTAGGTCAACTCCTCCTGGGCCGGCGGAGCAGCGCTGGCTACACCCACCAGGGTCAGCAGCATGGCGAACACTAAGAGCGAGTTTACGAACGTCTTCCTAATCACTTTTGTTTCCTCCTTATTTTCTGTTTTCTGATAGAATGGGACTGTGGGACGATTCCTTCGTGAAGCATCCCCTGTTCATTAGCTCAGCAGAATTCGATAGATCACCCCCTTTCTCGGTTTCAGTCAGCCAACCCCGCTGGATTCTCGGATGACTAGCTCCGGCTGCAAGAGAAGCTGAGGCTGAGCCAGCTTCTTGCCCTCAATGATTTTGACTAATCTTTGAGAGAGCATCTTCCCAATCTCATAGATAGGTTGGCGGACGGTGGTCAAACTAGGATGGAAATGCGCCGCCAGAGGCACATCGTCGAAGCCGATCACGGCGATATCTCGGCCGACGACCAGTCCTCGCCCTTGGGCTGCTTCCATCGCTCCGAAGGCCATCAGATCGTTGCCGGCCATAACGGCCGTGGGCGGATCTTCCAGGTCGAGGAGCCGCCGCATACTTTGGGAGCCGCCCGATTGAGTGAGGTTGCCCTCGACGGTCAGTGCGGGGTCGAATTGCAGGCCATGACTTCGCAGGGCCTTCTTGTAACCAGCCAGGCGATGCGCTGCGAACGTCAGGTACATGGAGGGGGCGATGAAACCGATGCGCCGGTGCCCCAAGCCGATGAGGTGCTCCACCGCTTCGAAGACGCCCTTTTCCCCGTCTATGTCCAGATAGGGAAAATCCAGGTCCGAAGCGGTGCGGCCAAAGGCAATCAAGGGAAATCCCTCGCTCACCAGGTAGGCGATTCGCTCGTCATCGCGCCGCGTGCGGGCCACAATGATGCCGTCCACCCTGCGCCCTCGGACCATTCTCTCGTAGGCCAGGTGCTCTTGGGCGCCCATGGGCTTACAGGTGGAGACGAGGAGGTCGAAAGCACAGAGGGCAGCCCCGTCACCTATGCCAGCTAGAAGTTCAAGAAAATAGGGGTCTGAAAGATAGTGCTCGGTGGCGGGGACGATGAAGCCCACGGTGTTGGTGCGTTTGCTTTGTAGACTTTGGGCAATAACATGAGGATGGTAGCCCATTTCTTGGGCTACGCGTTTGATGAGCTGTTTGGTCGCCTCGCTGACATCATCGTAGTCGTTCAAGGCACGGGAGACGGTGGTAACTGAGTAGCCTACTTCGGCAGCGATGTCCTTGAGGGTGACACTCATCGCGTCTTCCTCTCTCGGCAGGGGATAAAGAAAAATCCGAAACGTTTTGGGAGTAATTACATTATACTCCAAAACGTTTCGGATGTCAAGGGGTTGGGGGAAATTTTAAGGTACGGGTTTGCTTTTGATGAGGACTGTCCATTGACCCTTTTGGACGGTTTCGTCGCTCTGATTGACCACAGCCACATCCAAAACGATGAGACCGCCTCCCAGCCGCTGCATCTCCTTCTTGCGAGTCACCTGGGCTTCGACGCGGATGGTATCGCCGATCTTGATGGGGCCGCGGAACTTCCAATCCAAGCCCAGGAAAGCCTCGACCGTGCCGGCGATGAAGCCCAGTCGCTCGATCAGGCCCGAAGCGATGGACAGGCCCAGCAGGCCGTGAGCAATGCGCTCTCCGAAGAGGGTGCCTTTGGCGTACTCGGCGTCGCAGTGCAGTGGGTTGTAGTCCCCGGTGAGGGCGGCGAAGGCCACGATGTCGGCCTCGGTCACCGTGCGGCCCTGGCTGGTCACTTCGTCCCCCACTTCGAAATCCTCGAAGTAACGGCCACGAGGCTCGGAGCCAGCGCTCTTCTCTTCCGTCATTGTTTTCCTCCTGTGCGAATTGAGGCTTACCTCTTTTCATCTTCCATTTCTGCCTCACCTTCCTCTTTTAGATACTGTGGTTGGGATTCGAGGAGTGCCGGCTGCCAAACCATTTTAGCTACTTGCTCGTCATCCCTGGCGCTTTCTGTTTCTATGGGCTCTTTCTGGAGGCTGAAAAGGGAAGGTTGCCCACAGAAGCGGGGGAAACGAAACTTGGATGCCTCAAGGTACTCTTCGACCAGCTCAAATGCCAGCCAGCGTCGCCCTAATCCTTCGGCCACCTCGCCAGTGATGTTGCTGCCTGCAAACGGATCAATTACGAGATCGCCAGGGTCGGTGAGGAATTTGATGAAGAACCTGGGTAGGTCATGTGGAAATCGCGCTGGGTGAGGTTTGATACCATGTTCGCGACATTGGCGCAAATATATGTTGTTCGAGTCTGTGTTTGCTATCCTCAACAAGTTTGGTGGAATCGCACCTTTGTTGTCCTTCAAGAAATTCTCGGAGATGTCGTGTCCTGACGGTCGTAGTTTTGCTTTATAGCCTCTCTTCAACAACTTCTTCATAGACTCACTGTATGGTTTTAGCACCCGTCGGTTACTTGCTTTGGGATCTGGAGTCTTCGACAGCCACCAGACTGGATCAACTGCGTCCTTGACACGAATTCGCCGGACTGTCACCCACTCAGCTGGGGAGGGCAGCTTGGATGGATTGTACCAATAGAACTCTTGGGCCAAATGAAACCCCAACTCTTTACACAATGCAATCACTAGTTCAAAGTGGTACAATGAGCGAGTGGGTTGTCCTCTGACCCAGGTACCCCCAATGTCAACGACTAGGCTACCAGTGTCTTTGAGTATTCTCTTAAATTGAACCGCGAATTTCATGAACCATAGTACATAGTCTTTTGCATCAACGTTGCCGTACTCCTTCTGGCGTTTCAAGGCAAAAGGTGGAGAGGTCACGATTAGATCAACAGATCCGGGCTGCATTTGGCGCAGGTAAGTCAGCGCGTCCCCCAAGTAGGCAGCGCCGTGGGTGGTTGTGTAAAAAGCATCTTGCTCAAAACAGATTTCCGTCATAATGCTACCCCCTGTTGGCTACTGCGCTGCGAAGTAATCTGTGCGCTCTTTTAACTTCATAGCTCGTTCAGCTTTGCTGTTCAGAATAGGTACGATCTTTGTTGGGTCTTGGCTGAGGCGCTCAAGCTCGGAGCCATTCAACAAAATCACATTGAGGTTGCAGGTCCTCATTACGTGGTCAGCGTAGCTATAGGTGTCTCTGGTGAAATCGCCGGTCGTTATAACCATCACCACGTTAGAGTAGATGAATGTGAGCGATAGACCGACTTCCTTTGCAACATCGCCTAACCGGACGGTGGCGGTGTTCTTCGCCTGAATCTGCCAACGACTAAAGATGAGCCGTGCCCCTTCAACAATGACGTCCACTTCGGCGCCGCCTGTGTCCGCGCTGCGTGTGCGCCAGCCCTTGAAATCCAAATCAATCAAGCGAGTAAAATACATCGCCAGTAGTTCAAGCGCTTTCCCTTTGATATACGTGTCGGATGATTTCAGATCTGCGAGTATCTCCGAAAGCGGACGCTCGAAAAGCTCTCTCGGCACCAGCCCCGCTTTGTCAGACGCCGCTTCGAGTATGGGCTCAGAAATCTCCTGGCGAAACTTGGGCGTGCGTGAGACTTCATAGGGTTTGGCGCCGCGCCCCACTGTTGATTTTGTCAACTCTATGTAACCCAGATCACGTAGCGGGAATAGGATGGACTTGGGTAGTTGCTTGTGATTATATTCCACGCTGTAGAGCATATTCGCCAGATCAGCCACATTGTTAGCGATGAGAGGTTCTGGCTCAACAACGCGCGTGAGCGCACGCAGGAAGGCTCGCTGGGCTCTGTTCAGCTGAGTCAGTTCATCAATTGCATCCATCCCGATGCCAAGCAGATCTTTTAGGCGACTCTGGTTGATTTCATACAATCGTGGGCCACCTTTGATGCTTGGATCGAAGATCCTCGCTTGCGCCAACCACAGGCGCATGCTGCTGAGGTGCACGGAGCCACGCGGGACGTGTAGTCCGCGTTGCTCTAGACGTTTCCTCAGCGTACGAAGAGTGACTCCTTCACCGGCTGTTTGCATCGCCTGCAAGGTTTCCACGAAGGGAATCCCTCTGAGGTTGGTCAGGATGTGTTTGGCGAATCGTTCGTAGAGCGCATCAGGCGCGTCAGCAATTGCCAGCAACTAGCTCGCTAATGCGGTTGGAGTTTCACAGTCTTCTTCCAGCAGTTCGTATGCGCGCATAGCTAGCACCGTGTTGTCGGCTAACTTCCATCGTTGAGTTTTGGGATCGTCTGCTCTTGAGGCGTGGCTCGCAAAGAACTGATCGCGAATGGCCTCCGTAATTCTGTCGCGATTGCCCGCGTGATCGTGGATGATTGCAAGCAGGGTGGATAGGTCTACCTGATTGGGGCTGAACTGAGCGCCGAAGGGAATTTCGCTTTTCTTTGTCATCTTATACCTCAGATTGATAGTCGCGGTTTCGACTATCCCCTATGATTGTTCTTATTTGATTATATCACATCTCCCACCAAAAGGCAATGCCCGCGCCTTCTCCAATTGCCTCAGGGAGCAGTCTTTGTCAAGCTTCAACAAGTATGATATAATCTCTTTAGTGGTGGAGCGCTCGCCTACAAACTTAGCTACCTAGGAGATTGTCAATGATTGCAGAGACAGCGAAGCGGGTCACGGAGAATATTCAAAAGGTCATCGTGGGCAGAGACGAGGTCATCGAGCTGACGCTGGTGGCTTTGTTGTGCGAAGGGCACGTGCTGATCGAAGACGTGCCCGGCATCGGCAAGACGACGCTGGCTAAGGCCGTCGCCCGCTCTCTGGGCTGCGGCTTCCAGCGCATCCAGTTCACGCCGGACCTTCTGCCCAGCGACGTGACCGGCATCTACTTTTTCAACCAGAAGGCCCAGGAGTTCGAGTTCCGCCCCGGCCCGGTGATGTCTCAGGTGCTCCTGGCCGACGAGATCAACCGCGCCACCCCCCGCACTCAGTCGGCTCTGCTGGAAGCCATGCAGGAGCGCCAGATTACGGTGGACGGCGACACCAGGCCCCTGCCCCGCCCCTTCCTCGTTCTGGCCACCCAAAACCCCATCGAACTGGAAGGCACTTTCCCGCTGCCGGAGGCCCAGGTGGATCGGTTTATGCTGAAGATCAAGATCGGCTATCCTTCTGAACAGGAGGAGAATCGGATCCTGCTGCGTTTCGAGCGCGAGGACCCTCTGGAGAGCCTGGAGGCCGTCACCTCAGCCGAGGAGCTTCTGGCCCTTCAGAAGGAGAGCCGCCGCATCAGGGTGGAGGAGTCGGTGCGGGCGTACATCGTGCAGGTGGCGCGGGCCACGCGAGAGCATCCCTCGGTGGAGCTGGGGGTCAGCCCCAGGGGCACCCTGTTTCTCTACCAGACCTGCCAGTCCCTGGCTGCTCTCCGAGGGCGGGATTTCGTCATCCCCGACGATGTCAAGCACCTGACCCCCTACGTCCTGACCCACCGCATCATCATCAATCCCCAAACCCGCCTGCGCGGCCGCACGCCCGAAGAGGTGGTGATGGAGGTAGTGAATTCGGTGCCTGTGCCGGTGGAGAAGTGAGTTGAGCCGCATCACCATTGACCGTAGCAAGGAAACACAATTCAGCGAAGCCTGGATCGTTTTGGCCATCATCTTGACCGTCAGTGGCCTGATTTTCCGCCAAAGGGGCCTGATTCTGGTGGCCGTCTTGCTGCTCACGATCGTGCCCATTGCCTGGCTGTGGAACAGATATGCGCTCCGTAGCCTGGGCTATGAGCGACTATTCAGCGAGCGGCGGGCTTTCCCCGATGAGACCGTGGAGCTCACCTTGCGGGTCTCCAACCAGAAACTGCTGCCGGTGGGATGGCTGCGGATTGAAGATCAATTTCCGTTGGCTGTGCCGCTTTCCAATGAAGAGCTGCTTCCCGCCCAGTCGTCGAGCTTCGGCCACCTGATTACGGCCTTCTCCCTGCGCTGGTACCAGCGCGTGTCCCGTCGTTACCAATTGCACTGCCCTCAACGCGGATACTACCGCTTCGGGCCTGCGCACCTGACGTCGGGCGACCTGTTTGGCCTCTTCAGCCAGGAGGGGTGGCAGAAGGAGGACGACTGGCTCATCGTCTATCCCAAAGTGGTGCCCATTGCCGAATTGGGGCTGTTGTCCAAAGAGCCCTTTGGTGAGACCAAAGCCAGACAGCGCATCTTCGAGGACCCCATGCGCACCATCGGCGTGCGCGATCACCAGCCGGAGGACAGCTTCAAGCACGTCCACTGGAAGGCCACTGCGCGCCAGCAACGGCTGCAAACCAGGGTCTACGAGCCGACCACTTCGTTTAACCTGATTATCTTTCTCAACGTGGCCACTTTTCCCAAGCATTGGCAGGGGACAGACCCGGTCCTCTTGGAGCGCGCCATCAGCGTGGCGGCTTCCATCGCCAATTACGGCGCGGAGCAGCGCTACATCGTGGGCGTCATCGCCAACGGCAGCGTGCCCCACTCGGATCAGCCCATCAAGGTGCTGCCCAGCCGTGATCCCAAGCAGTTGGCCCGCATCCTGGAGGCCCTGGCGGCTGTCACCGGCTTCGCTACCTCTTCCATTGAGGACCTGCTGCTGGCGGAAAGCCCCAAGCTGCCCTGGGGATCCACTCTGGTGGTGGTGACTGCCATAGTCAGCGATGAACTGGTGGCCACTTTGCTGCGGCTGCGGGACGTGGGGCGCCGCCTGGTGCTGATCTCTTTGGGGCAAGAGCCGCCGGGCCGTGAGCTGGAAGGCATTCTCTCCTATCACATCCCCGGCGCGGAGGTAGACTTTCGCCGTCCGTCGCGGAGGGGAGAGGTGCGGGGAGAGTTTGTGCAGGGACGGCAGGCGGTGGAAACATACACCAGGTTCCCCGATTCTCTAGATTAGGCAGACCAGGATTTGCTCCTGCTGGATCCCTTCGGCAAGGCTCAGGACAAGCGCCAGAATTCAGCAGGGGACAGCGGATCTGGCGATCCGCTGCGAGCCTCTATGATTTGGGAGGTCAAGAGCAGTGAGCATCCTCCATCTGAACTGGCGCAGGGAAGCGCTCTATGTGACCCTGGTTGGCGCGGAAATGTGTTGGTTTACTCCCTGGGTGCTGGTGATCGCCCGCCGAACCGAGGCCCTTTCGCCATACGTCACAGCCCTCACACTGGGCGTCCTCGTTTTGGCCGTCATCTACTTCAGCCGCTTGCTGGATTTCCTGCAGCTCGATCTCCTCTACCAGCGCGTGATCCTGGTCGTTGCCGTGCTGATCACGACGCCGCTGGTGATCCGTTCTCTTCTCTATCCCAGCTATGGCTGGCTCGATTTGGGCTGGCTGGGGAAAGCAGCGAGGGCGCTTCTCTCTTTCTATTCGCTGCCACCGGAGGTCGGCGTCTCCGCCATTGTCCTCTTCTTGTGGTGGCGAGGGATTGGCATCGGCCAGCGCAGCCTGACTTTCCGAGGCGTGGCCTTCTCCTTCCGCTTGGGCGTTCTGTGGCTCGTTGTCTCCACCTCGCTGCTGTCCGTTTCCACGAGCTATAACCCAACGCTGTTTATCCTGCCCTTCTTCTTTTTCAGCCTCATGGCCGTGGCCCTGGCCCGCGTGGAGGAGGTCAATCAGGCCAGGGGCGGTGTGGGAGCGCCCTTCAACCTCGCTTGGTTGACCATACTGCTTGGCTCCATCACCACCGTCCTGGTTGCAGCGTGGCTCATGGCCCACGTTTACTCCCTTGAGGGCTTCTCTCAAATCTTCCGCTGGCTGCGGCCGGTTGCAAGCCCGCTGCTGAACGTGGCGGAGTACGTTCTCACCCTGTTGTTCAAGCTGCTGAGCCCGCTCTTGCAGTGGTTCTTCGAATTGTTCGAAAAGGTCTTCGGGAATCTGCCTCAGACCGTCCAGGAGCTTGAGCCCCTTGAGTCAGTGTCTCCGGGAGAGATTCAAAGCGCAGAACCGACTGGGCCGCCGCGTTTGCTGATGGAGGCCCTCCGTTACACCTGTCTGGGCGCTGTCGGCGTAGGCATCCTGACGGTATTGGCCCTCGTTCTGCGGCGGCGACTGGAAGGGCGGCGGAGGGGCGACGAGATCCGCGAGTCTCTTTGGTCGTCAGCGGATCTGGCCAGTGGGATGTTGGGCTCCCTGCGCAGCGGCTGGGACCGCCTCAGGGACGTGGCGGGGCTGGTGGGGCGGTTTGGTCCCGGCATGAGGTTCTACGCTGCGGTGTCCATCCGCAAAATCTACGCTAATATGACCCGCTTGGCGGAGCGCGAGGGCTTCCCCCGCCAGCCTGCGCAGACGCCCTACGAGTACCTGCCCACTTTGGGCCTCGCTTTTCCCGACTGCCGGGTAGAGGCCACAGCCATCACAGAAGCCTACGTGAAGGTGCACTATGGCGAGGCGCCCGAGAGCGTTGGGGAATTGCAGCGCATTCGAGACCATTGGCAGCGGATTCGAGAACGTGATGAAGTGAAACGTGAAGCGTGAAACGTGAGGCGTGAGGGGTGCAGCTGCAACCAGACCCTGTGTGTGTCATTGCGAGCCGAAGGCGAAGCAATCTCCACCTCGCGAATTGGGGATTGCTTCCCTTCGACAAGCTCAGGACAGGCGGCGGAAAAACGCCGCCTCGCAATGACACGCATCCGGTAGCACGATCCGAGGTGATAACAACATGGCCAAATACATTTTCTGCACGGGCGGTGTGGTTTCATCGGTCGGCAAAGGCGTCACCGCCGCTTCCATCGGACGCATTCTGAAGAGCCGAGGCGTCTCGGTCTCCATCCAGAAGCTGGACCCCTACATCAACGTGGACCCGGGCACCATGTCGCCTTATCAGCACGGGGAGGTCTACGTGCTGGAGGATGGCGCGGAGACCGACCTCGACCTGGGCCACTACGAGCGATTCATTGACGAGAACCTGACCCGCGCCAGCAACGTGACCACGGGCCAGGTCTACGCCGAGGTCATCGCCAAGGAGCGGCGGGGCGACTATCTGGGCGGCACCATCCAGGTCATCCCTCACATCACCGACGAAATCAAGCGCCGCATTCGCCTGGTGGCCGAAGAGAGCGGGGCCCAGGTCGTCATCGTCGAGGTGGGGGGCACCGTGGGCGACATCGAAGGCCTGCCCTTTCTGGAGGCCATCCGTCAGATGCGCAAAGACGTGGGCTCTTCGGCGCGATCAGGACGGGACCGCGAGAACACCCTCTACATCCACCTCACCCTCTTGCCCTACCTCAGCTCCTCCCGCGAGTTGAAGACCAAGCCCACCCAGCACAGTGTCAGGGAGTTGCGGGGCATCGGCATCCAGCCCGACGTCATCGTCTGCCGTTCTGATTACGCGTTGGGCAGGGAGGTCAAAGAAAAGATTGCCCTCTTCTGCGACGTCGAGCAGCGAGCGGTCATTCCTTTGGTGACCATGGAGAGCATCTACGAAGTGCCCCTCATCCTGGAAGAAGCGGGGCTGGGGGACTTCATCGTCGAGCGGTTGGGACTGTCCGCCGATGATCCCGACCTGAGCGACTGGCGCCGTTTGGTTGAGGAAATCAAGCGTCCTAAGGAGAAGGTCCACGTCGGCATGGTGGGCAAATACGTCGAGCTCCGAGACGCCTACCTCAGCGTACACGAGGCGCTTCACCATGCTGGCGTCCACAGCGGCTGCGACGTGCAAGTGGTTTGGATCAACGCCGAGGATTTGGGAGAAGGGCGGGGCCTGGACAAGTTGGGCCAGGTGGATGGCATCGTCGTGCCGGGCGGCTTTGGCTATCGGGGCATCGAGGGCAAGATCGTCGCCGCCCGCTATGCGCGCCAGCACCACGTGCCTTACCTCGGCCTTTGTTTGGGCATGCAGGTCATGGTCATCGAGCTGGCGCGGCGCGTCCTGGGCAGCGACGAGGCCAACTCCAGCGAATTCGACGCCGCCACCGCCCATCCCGTCATTGACCTCATGCCGGAGCAGCGGGACATCTCCGACCTGGGAGGCACCATGCGCTTGGGGGTCTACCCCTGCCGGTTGGTTCCTGGCAGCAAAGCCGCCGCCGCCTATGGACAGGAGATGGTGGGCGAGCGTCACCGCCATCGCTTCGAGCTTAACAATGCCTACCGCGACCTGCTGACCGAAGCCGGGCTGGTGCTCAGTGGCCTTTCGCCCGATGAGCGCCTGGTAGAAATCGTGGAGCTGGCCGAGCACCCCTGGATGGTGGGCAGCCAATTCCATCCGGAGTTCAAGTCGCGGCCCAACCGCCCCCATCCCTTGTTTCGTGCCTTCCTGGCCGCGGCCCAGGCCAGGTGCGCCCAGTAGATTTGTGCTTTTGGGCGCTTTGGAGTATAATGGGAGTAGTCAGCCACCCTAGCTCAATCGGCAGAGCAAGCGCTTCGTAAGCGCTAGGTTAGCGGTTCAATTCCGCTGGGTGGCTCTGTCCAAGCCCCGTAAACTGGGGCTTTTTTTCTAATTGTGGGGAATGGTGTATAATATTGGTGCGTGAGAAGTGGAGGTTATGTAGGGAGTGAAGCGCAGGTGGGGGGGCGGGGACACAAGGGGATGAGGTGAAGAGCGGATTGTGAAGGGCGATTCGGTTGGGGAAGAAGGGGATGTAGCAATATGAGGCCTCGGGTTGCTGTCATCGGCTGCGGGTATTGGGGCAAGAACCTGGTGCGGAACTTCGCGCAACTGGACGGGCTGGGCCTGGTCTGTGATGTCACGGACTCGAGTCGTGAGACGGCGTCAGAGATAGCGCCTGACGTGCCTGTGGTTAACGACCCGGTAGCGGTTTGGCAGACATCTGTCGGCGGGGTGGTGATCGCCACACCGGCCGAAACCCACTATGATCTGACGCGGCAGGCGCTAATGGCCGGCAAGGATGCGCTGGTGGAAAAGCCGCTGGCGTTGACCTATGAGCAAGGCGCTGAACTGGTGCAACTTGCCGAGCGCCAGGAGCGCATCCTGATGGTGGGGCACGTGATGGAGTACCACCCAGGAATCGTGCGTCTGCTGGAACTGGTGCGGGGCGGGGAACTGGGCAAGGTGCGGTATATCTACTCCAACCGTCTGAGTCTGGGCAAGGTGCGGCGGGAGGAGAACATCCTGTGGAGCTTCGCGCCGCACGACATTGCCATCAGCCTGCGACTGATGGGGGAGATGCCGTTCCAGGTGGTGGCCTGCGGCGGGAGTTACGTCCAGCCCAACATCGCCGACGTGACGGTGACCAACCTGCTGTTTGACAACGGTGTGCGGGCGCACATCTTCGTCTCCTGGCTGCACCCTTTCAAGGAGCAGCGGCTGGTGGTCATCGGCTCGCGCAAGATGGCCAGCTTCGACGACGTGGCCAAGCGGCTAGTGCTCTACGATCAGCGGGTGGACCTGCGCGAGGGAGAGCCCATTCCGGTGAAGGGCAACGGTGAAGAGGTGCCTTTTGCGAATGACGAGCCGCTGCGGCTGGAGTGTCAGGCTTTCCTGTCGGCGATGGAGACCAGGGCGCCGCCCCTGACCGATGGGCGCAGCGGCTTGCGGGTGCTGAAAGTGTTGCAGGCGGCTCAGCGCTCCCTGGTGATGAATGGCGAGCCGGTGTCTTTGCCGATGGAGGCGTTCACTTCGACAAGCTCAGTACAAGTGCGTGATGGGAGTGACCCGATATGACAACGAACCCTTCGACAGCCCTTCGACGGCGCTCAGGACAAGGCTCAGGACAAGTTTCAAGGATTCAACGAACCTGAGCGCGCACTATTCGTTCAATCCTATGATTCGCTGTCATATTCTCTCGAACGCGGATACCTCGGAACCATTACAACCGGGTATTAGACGTGTCTGACAAACCCTATTTCGTCCACCCCACGGCGATCATAGATGAGCCTTGCAGCATCGGCAAGGGCACCAAAGTCTGGCATTTTTGCCACGTGATGAGCGGAGCCCGCATCGGGGAGCGCTGTGTCCTGGGGCAGAACGTCTTCATCGCCAATGGCGTGGTCATCGGCAACAACGTCAAGATCCAGAACAACGTCTCGGTGTACAGCGGGGTGGAACTGGAGGACGACGTGTTCTGCGGGCCGTCGTGCGTGTTCACCAACGTATCCAATCCCCGTTCCCAGATTGTGCGTCATGACCTTTACGAACGCACGCTGGTGCGGCGGGGGGCAACAATCGGAGCTAACGCCACGATCGTTTGCCCAGTGACCATCGGCCGCTATGCGTTCATCGGGGCGGGGGCGGTGGTGGTGAGCGATGTGCCGGACTATGCTTTGATTCTAGGCGTGCCGGCCCGGCAGCGGGGGTGGATGAGCCGCCATGGGTATCGGTTGCACAAAGCGAGTGAGGATGGTATAATGATTTGCCCAGAGAGTGGCTGGCGTTATAAAGAGGTGGAGCCGGGGGTTTTGCGCTGTCTGGACTGGCCGGAGGATGGGTCGCTGCCTTAAGTGGAAAGGGGAAGAGGGAAGGTGGAGGATGAAGGGTGGAGAGGGGAAAGGGAGCAGGGAAGCGAGAGAGCCTTTCGACTGGGCTCAGGACAGGCAAGGGAGCAAGGGGGGAAGGGTTCGGATCAGCCAGGCGGACTTACATCCCCACCTACGGGCACGGATGCGTCAGCGCGGCGTTACCCGGGGGGAGATTGAACGAACCCTTCGGCAGGCTCAGGACAGGCTCTGAATGAGGGCTGGGAAGCTATTGACGCCAAACCCGGTACACGGGGTAGGGTGAAGGTGTTCCGGTATGAGGCAGAATGGGAAGGGCAATTCTATCATGAGAAAGAGGTGACGGTGTACTACAAAGTGACCGATGAGGGACTTATCTTGTTGACGACGAAGGCCCGGTATGGGCGAGGTTTCCCAAGGGGGTAAGTTGAAATGAAGATTGAATACGATTCGGTTCGGGATCTGTTGTATATCTGGTTTGGTCTTCCGGGGGAGAGGGCGGCAAAGACTGAGACCGTGATGCCTGGCGTACACGCTGATTTCGACAGGCAGGGGAGGTTGCTTGGCATTGAAGTGCTGGACGCCTCGGAAGTGTTGCGGCATAAGGTTCAATTCGAGGTCATGCTCACGCCTTCGCTTGCCGAAATGGCCCCGGCTTAGCAGGGGAGCAGGAGCACAGGTCAAGCTCGATTTTGCCAAAGGAACCGTGTGCATAAATAAGCCTGTGACGAGTAGCAGATGATTGCCGCCAGATAGCGTGAAGGAGACAAGGGTGATCCCTATTCTCGACCTGAAAGCACAGTACGAATCCATCAAAGACGAGATTGACGCCGCCATGGCCGGGGTGCTGGAGAGCGGGCAGTTCATCCTGGGGCCAACCGTGCGGGAACTGGAACAGAAGGTAGCCGCCTATTGCGGCTGCAAATATGGGGTGGGGGTGGCCTCGGGGACGGATGCGCTGCGCCTGACGCTGACGGCGCTGGGCATCGGCCCGGGCGACGAGGTGATCACCACACCCTTCACCTTCATCGCTACGGCCAACACCATCTCCCACTGCGGGGCCAGGGCGGTCTTCGTGGATATTGATCCCCGAACCTACAATATTGATCCAACAGCCATCGAGGAGGCTATCACGGAGCGCACGAAGGCGATTGTTCCAGTGCACCTGTACGGCCATCCAGCAGATATGGACCCGATCATGGAACTGGCGGAGGCGCACGGGTTGTACGTGATTGAGGACGCTGCCCAGGCTGTAGGTGCTCGCTACCCTTCGACAGGCTCAGGACGTAGCAAGGGCCGGCGGGTCGGCTGCATGGGCCATGCTGGTTGTCTGAGCTTTTACCCCACCAAGAACCTGGGGGCCTATGGCGATGGGGGGATGGTGGTGACCAATGATGCAGCGCTGGCGGAGAAGGTTGACGTCCTGCGCCGGCAGGGCAGCAAGAGGAAATACCATGCTGAGGTGCTGGGCTTCAACAGCCGTTTGGACAGCTTGCAGGCGGCCATCCTGGGGGTAAAGCTCAAGTACCTGGATGGCTGGAACGAGGCGCGACGGCAAGTAGCACAGCGATACAACGAACTGTTAGCCGGATTGCCGGTGACCATGCCTTACAAATCGCCCGATGTCTATCACGTCTATCATCAATACACGATTAGGGCTGAACAGCGGGATGCTCTGGCTGCTTATCTGAAGGAGCGTGGGATTGGCACGATGATCTATTATCCGGTTCCCCTGCACCTTCAGGGGCTCTATGCCGGTCTGGGCTATGGAGAGGGCAGCCTGCTGGTGAGTGAGGTGGCCAGCCGAGAGGTGCTCTCGTTGCCTATGTATCCGGAGTTAACCGAGGCTCAGCAGCAAGAGGTTGCTCAGGCCATTCGGGAGTTTTACAGCAGATGAAGGTTGTCTCCATTGTCGGTGCTCGCCCCCAATTCATCAAAGCCGCGCCGGTGGGGAAAGCCTTGCGGGCCGCCGGGCATACTGAGATATTGGTGCACACCGGCCAGCACTACGACGACGAGATGTCGGCGGTGTTCTTTCGAGAACTGGACATGCCAGAGCCGGACTACAACCTGGGGGTTGGCTCTGGCTCCCACGGCTGGCAGACGGGGCAGATGCTGATACGGATTGAAGAGGTACTATTGGCCGAGAAGCCTGATTGGGTGCTGGTCTACGGCGACACCAACTCCACCCTGGCTGGAGCGCTGGCGGCCTGCAAGTTGTGCATCCTGCTGGCCCACGTGGAGGCGGGCCTGCGCTCCTTCAATAGGGAGATGCCTGAGGAGCACAACCGGGTTCTCACTGATCACTGTGCCGACCTGCTCTTCTGCCCCACCCAAACGGCGGTGGACAACTTGGCCAGGGAAGGGATTACGTGCGATAAAGACCATCGCGTCGGCGTGCACCTGGTGGGCGACACGATGTATGATGCAGTTTTGCAGTTTGCCGAGATTGCCCGCCAGCGCTCGACGATCCTGCAAGATTTGGACTTGAAGCCGAAAAGCTATCTGTTGGCAACTGTCCATCGGCCCTACAACACGGACAACCCCGAGAACCTGCGCAACATCCTGTCTGCCTTTGCCAAAATCGAGGAGCCTATAATCTTCCCTGTCCACCCCCGTACTCGCCAGCAGATGGCTGAATTCGGCCTGTCGAACGTGAAAAGTGAAACGTGGAACGTGAAATTGATTGAGCCGGTGGGCTACCTGGATATGCTGATGCTAGAGCAGCATGCCCGAATGATTCTGACGGACTCTGGAGGTATGCAGAAGGAGGCATACTTCTTTGGCGTGCCGTGCGTGACCTTGCGGCCCGAGACCGAGTGGGTGGAGACGGTAGAGGCTGGATGGAACCTATTGGCTGGTGCAAACGTGCGGCAGATTGCAGAAGCAGTGCGGACCTTCCGCCCGCCGGCAGCGCGGCCTATGGTCTATGGGACTGGGTGTGCAGCAGAGCGTTGTGTTTCCACCTTGAGCAACAGGAGTTAACTTGGCTGAGAGTGAAATCATTGCTGAACCGGTAACCTCTACCCACAGTCGTAGGAAGGCCAGCTTTGCCGGTGACGTTTTGAAACTGGTAGGCGGCACCACGTTCGCTCAGGTGTTGGGCATACTGGTGGCACCGCTTCTGACTCGGTTGTATGCGCCTGAGGCTTTTGGTTTGTCGGCTCTGTTTGCTTCCATCACCAGTATTATCAGTGTGATTGTCTGTATGCGCTACGAAGCCTCAATTATGCTGCCTGAGAGTGACGAGAAGGCTGCTAATCTGTTGAGTGTCAGTTTGGGATTTGTTGTTCTTGTCAGTAGCTTAACGGGGCTGACGGTTTGGCTGGGACGGCAATCATTGGTGCACTGGCTAAGTGTGCCCGAACTGGGATCGTATCTTTGGTTGGTGCCGTTGGCCGTGTTTGTGGCGGGTGTGTTCCAGGCTTTGAATTACTGGAACTCCCGCACGGGACATTTTGGCCGTTTGTCCATCGCTCGCGTCACTAGTTCAGTGACTACAAGTATTGTACAACTTGGTGCTGGCTATGCCGGTTATGTGACTGGGGGTAGCTTGATCAGCGCAGGTGTCATTGGTTCGGTGGCGTCTACACTGGTGCTGAGTGGGCAGATTTGGCGGGACGACAAATCATTGTTTCGGCACAGTATCAGTTGGCGGGATATGGTTCTAGGGCTCAAGCAGCACCGCAAATTCCCTTTGTACAGTACATGGTCTGCACTGTTGAACAGTATTTCATGGCATATGCCTGTTTTTCTTCTAATGGCGTTTTTCTCTTCCGAGGTAGTTGGCTATTATTCTCTAGGCACCCGTCTGCTCCGTTTGCCAATGAGCCTGATTGGTAGTGCCATTGCGCAGGTCTTTTTTCAGCGTGCTGCTGAAGCGAAAGTAGATGGTACACTTTCTGCTGTGGTGGAGAGCACCTTTCAGCGTCTCGTCACGCTGGGATTGTTTCCTATGCTATTGCTGACGTTTATTGGACGAGATATCTTTGTCGTTGTTCTCGGCGATAATTGGGCAGAAGCTGGTGTATATGTCCAGATTCTGAGTATTTGGATGTTCTTCTGGTTCATCTCATCGCCACTGTTTACACTGGTAAGCGTGCTTGAGAAGCAAGAATATGGTCTCATTTTCAACATCTTTACCTTTACCATGCGACTTGTCTCACTCTGGATAGGTGGTTTGTTGGGAAATGTCCATGTAGCGCTAATCTTGTTTGCCGTATCAGGGTTTCTTACGTATGGTGGTCTCAACTTGGTACTCCTGGCTGCCTCTGGTGTGCCATGGTCTAGGAGTGGTGGGATTCTGCTTTCCACTTTTATCTTATTCATTCCCGTTGGTGTTTTTCTGACTATTGTGAAATCTCTTGGTGTGCATTCAGTAATCCTGGTGGGAATGGCGTGTACTATTCTTGGGATATACTCACTGTATGTGTTCAAGAGTGATCCGCAGATACGTCGTGTTCTTGGCAGTGTGGGGATTCAGAACAAACGAGTTCACTCGAATTCTGTTGGGAGGAAGTAGGGAGGCATAAAAGCCTTCCTGCGTTTATTCGCATACAGGAGGCATTGAGCGATGGCAATAAATAAGGCATTACAATTTGGTAGATACTTCGAAGACTTTGAACAAGGCGACGTATACATCCATTGGCCCGGCAAAACGATTACCGAGAGTGACAATAATCTATTTTGCCTCATCACTATGAACCATCACCCTGTCCATTTAGACATCGAGTACGCTAGGGCAGCCCAGCACGGCAAGGTTCTGGTTGTTGGGCCGCTGGTATTCTCGTTGATCGTTGGGATGACGGTTCGCGATGTGAGTGGCAAGGCCATTGCCAACCTGTCTTATCATGAGGTAAAGCACGAGGGACCTGTCTTCATTGGCGACACCATATATGCTGAAACGACCGTGCTCTCAGTACGGCCGTCCAGGTCCAAGCCCGATCGCGGTATAGTCAGGGTTGAGACCCGAGCCTATAACCAAAATCGTGAGTTGGTTTTGACGTTTCAACGTTCAGTCCTTATTCCACGAAGACCAAAGGAGGCGCTCTGATGACTAAACCGTATCCCGGCCCATGGATTCTAAGAACGGTACTGTTCACTGCCGGTCACATTGACAGGTACCTCCAGAAAGCGTTTACTTCTGATGCGGATTGTATTGTGCTGGATCTTGAAGATGCCGTTCCTGAGAGCAAAAAAGGGTTTGCCAGGAATAACATAGTAGAGTGTGCGACTAAACACCTGAATAGCAAGTATCCAGTGATGGTTCGCATTAACCCGATGGAAAGCGGCCTGACTTTGTTGGATCTGGATCAGGTAGCGTGTAAGGAGATTGACGGATTTGTCTATCCCAAGGCTTACCTTGCTGACGATGTTAAGGCGTTTGATGCTCAACTGACACTCAAAGAGCAAGTGCTGGGTCTAGAGCATGGTCATTTTGACATTATCGTCCTCATGGAGACTCCAGAGTCGATTCTAAATGCCTACGAGATCGCTACCGCCTCGCCCCGGGTGGTTGGTCTCCTATTTGGCAGTGAGGATTTCCTTGCGGATATGGAAGGTTCTCACGGGCCTGGCGGAAGGCCTATTCTTTGCCCTCGGCATATTATATCAATGGCTGCTCGGGCGGCAGGAATTGCGGCTATTGATACTCCATATGTCCAAGTTCACGATGACGAAGGCTTGAGAACACACATTGCTCAAGCAAAGGAGCTTGGTTATGAAGGCATGTTGGTCATGACTCCTCGTCAGATTGACATCGCTCGGGAGATGTATACACCGGCGGAGACCAAGGTAGAAGAAGCTAGGGAAATGGTGAAACTCGCAGAGGAGGCGGTCGCCAGCGATCGGGGTATTGCAGTATCTCGTGGTGTCTTCATCTCTCCTCCTACACTCAAGCGTCACAAGAATCTTTTGAGAAGGTATAATGCTATCAAGGCGTTTGAAGAATTCCGTGGATTCTGATTTCGACAACAGAGTGAAGAATATCAGAGGGTAGAGATGGCTTCCAATAATAGAGTCCAAGACAGAGGCGAAACGATTACCAAGGATCACCTTGTCGCTGACTTGAAGAGCCTTGGTGTGCGGGCTGGAGACCTATTGAATGTCAAGGTCTCGCTCAAGTCAGTAGGGTATGTGGAGGGAGGGCCAAACACCCTGATTGATGCATTATTGGAGGTGGTCGGTCCAGAGGGTACTATTGTCACGGATTCCTTTGTCCGCGTGTATCCGTTGCCATTGAGCAGGGAAAACGCTGAGAAAATCAGCGGTCGTTGGACCCCATCCTATGCGGGTGCCGTTGCCAATGCGATGATAAAATACCCCAACGCTTTCCGCAGCCTGCATCCAGTACAAAAGTTTGTGGCCATTGGCGCTATGGCCGAAGAGTTGACGCAAAACCACACCCCAGACAGTTACGCATACGATGTGCTGCGCGTTATGTGTGAAATAGGAGGGCGGAATTTGAAGCTCGGTACGGATGAAAAGGTGGTGGGCGTGGGTACAACGCACGTGGCAATCGGGGCGCTAGGTTTTCACCAGAAGCGGCCACGAGCTGGTGTGAACTATCGCAACGAGAAAGGCGAGATTGTCACATTTGAAAGGAATTGGTCTGGGGCATGTGCAAAAGGACTGATCAACTTCATCCCTCTATATCGGGAGGCGGGAGCGATACTGAGTGAGGGAAAGGTTGGTCATGCGGAAAGCAAGATTACTGATATGAGGAAAACATTGGACGTGGAATTGGAAATACTATCTAAGGATCCGACCTTTTTCTTCTGTGACGATCCTGCTTGTGTAGACTGTAGATTGACCTGGGAGTTTTCAAGTGGTTCAAGAATAGGCGTGTATTACCATCTGCTGAAAAGAAGTCCGCGGAAATATATCAAGGCAATTCTACGGAGAATAGCGCAGGGACGATAATCCGTGGGTGTTTTGCCCAAGGCGTTTGGGAAGCGTTGAATTGGTGACTGTGAACCGGCTTCTGCCCATATTGACAGAGACTGCTGTTGAGTACACCTGGCGTCAACTGGCCCAGCGAGCGGGCGTAACAGGAGGCGACCCGCAGGGCACTGGCCTCGAGGGGTTAGGAGTTCCTGTGCATTACGCCAAACCCGATCAAGTTCACCCTAATCGCCCAGGTATCATTGTTGTGCCGTGTAGCGATGCTGCTTGGTGGGCCTTGTTGGAACGTGCGCCGCGCGGCTTGGACTGGCTGCCAGCCAATGAAGTCGCGCCCCGAGGTGCCCAACTGCCCTTCGATGATCCAATTCCAGTACTATTCTGGGGCGAAGGATACGAAGACGGCTGCAAGCCCTTCGCTGAGTTGCGCCCGGATGGCATTGTGGTATTCTACGCCGACATCACTGCCGCTGCCTTCTTTATGCTCTCCCGTTGGGAGGAGACAGTGATGCCGGCCCGTGACCAGCACGAGCGCTTTCCCGCTACGGCCAGCGTAGCCTATAAGCAAAGATTTCTGGATCGGCCGATTGTGGATGAATACGCCCTGATCCTGCGCCAGTGGCTGAAAGTACTGCTGCCAGGCTGGCAACCCCAAACGCGCCGCTTTACCGTCAAGCTCAGCCACGATATAGATCACGTCCGTCGTTTCGACAATCCGTATCAAGCCATCCGCACCTTCGTTGGGGATCTGCTCAAACGCCGCAGTCTCAGGTGCGCCTGGCAGACCGGCCTTGAAGCCATCACCGAAACCCTGTCGCCTCAGCGGGCCAGTTATTTCCAGGGAATTTACGATTTAGCGGAGTTATCCCAGCAGCACGGCATTAACAGTAACGCTTTCTATTTCATGGCTGCTGAACCTGGCCCTTTTGCCAACCAGTATGATCCGGCCTCGCCGTTGCTCAGGCGCTGCATCGAAGACCTGCGCGAACGAGGTTTCGAGGTCGGCTTGCACGCCGGTTATGAGACCTTCGATAACCCAGAAAAGCTCGCGTGGGAGAAGGCACGCCTGGATGCTATCTTGGGGGAGACACGGTATGGTGGCCGGCAGCATTATTTGCGTTTTCGAGTTCCCAATACCTGGCGACATTGGGAACAGGTAGGATTGTCTTATGACTCGACGATGACTTATGCTGATCACGAGGGCTTTCGTTGTGGTACCTGCCATCCCTTTCAGCCTTTTGACGTGGAGCAAGACCGCCAGCTCGATCTGCTGGAGGTGCCGCTGATAGTGATGGATGGTACGCTGCGTGATTACCGCGGCATGACACCTGATCAAGGCGAAGCCCACATTCTGGAGTTGGCGCGACGGTGTCAGCAAGTGGAAGGTACCTTCACTCTGCTGTGGCACAACTCGTCGCTGGATGGGGAGTGGCGGGTGTGGGCGGAGATGTATCGGCGGATCGTGGAGATGTTGGCGGGGATGCAGGACAGGGGCACGCGTGCTGGAACTGGCGCGGCGGTGTGAGCAGGTGAGTGGCGCGTTCACGCTGCTGTGCCACAACTCGTCGCTGGATGGGGAATGGCGGGCGTGGGGGGAGGTATATCGGCGGGTGGTGGGGGTGCTGGCGGAGATGCAGGGGCAGGGGCACGCGTGCTGGAACTGGCGCGGCGGTGTGAGCAGGTGGGCGGCACATTGACATTGTTGTGGCACAATTCGTCGCTGAGTAGGTAATGACGGCCGTGGGGGGGTATCGGCGGGCCTTGTTAACAGCTAGGTGGACGGTGGTGAGGGCAAAATGTACCGAGACAAACAGATCGGGGTGGTAGTTCCTGCCTACAACGAAAAGAGGCTTCAGGATGTTCAGATAGATGGGACTTATTGATGGGAATAGGTGACAGAGGTGTACTCAGGGAATGAAGTTGCCAGCAATAAAGCAGCCTTGTCGTAGCTCCAGCCGTCAACGGCGGTTGAACCGAGTTCTTGGCATCACGTTTACCATAGCAATCGTTATATTTCTACTGGCTAATACAGATGTCTCGGACATGTGGAAGCTGGTTGCTGGCGTGGTTCCAGGATGGTTGTTCGTTGCTTGCCTCTTTTTTCTATTGAATAAGGTCTGTCGTGCAGCTCAATTTCTGATCCTGACAGGATTGCCTCCCGGCCATTGGCTTTGGATGGCGGCCGTTTCTTGTGCGCAAAGCCTTGCTATTCAGATATTTCCCGCCAGGACGGGCGAGGTTTCCTATATCTACCTTGCCGGCAAAAGCCATAATGTAGGTGTTGGATCGAGTATAACTTCGTTGCTCGCTGTCCGTTTGTTAGACGTCTTGACTATAGCGGCATTGTTCCTGATAACGTCTGGGTTATCGCTTGGTTCTCTATCAAGCGAAGCACGAGTATATATCTCTATCGCTATCGGCATGATGGTAGCCCTGACGATTACCATTCTGGTAATCGTCATTTTTCGCGAATCCATCTGTGCGTTCGGAGTTCGCTTCTTGGAAAGACACCTCCCGCACTGGTTTCCTCCCTCTTGGCGATCTAAATTGACCAAGCTGATTGTTGAAATCGACCAGAGTCTATCAGCGATCCAATCTGGCAAGCGAATCAGTGCGCTCATTACTCTATCGTTGATCTTTTGGATTCTCATATTCAGCCTGAACCACATTCTGCTTCTGGCTCTAAACTTGGATATCACTCTACAACAAACTGTCATAGGTTCCACATTTGGAGCATTTACTAGCGTGATCCCTATCAGTGCAGTTGGCAACCTAGGAACACTGGAAGCTGGATGGACGGCAGGGCTCGTACTGGCAGGAGTGGACATCCAGACTGCTGTATTCTCTGGGTTTGCCGTCCATCTCCTTTCGTTTGTCTACACGATTGTTTTCGGTCTCGCTGGCTTGGTATTCGTTACGTGTGCCAAGCCGAAGAATAACCAGAACAAAAAGGAGGAATCACATGGCTAAAGCCTTGGTTACAGGCGCCGGTGGGTTTGTTGGGGCGAACGTCGTACCTCTGCTAGTAGAACGCGGATTCGATTGTTTGGGTCTGGACCTCCACAGAGGGACACTGGATGAGGGGTTCCCCCTGGTTGAAGGCGACATACTGGACGCGAGTCACCTGGATCGAATCTTGGATAACATCTCAGTAGTTGTCCACCTTGCGGTTAGCACTCTAAGAACGTCAATAAAGAACCCCAAGCGAAACATCAGGGTTAACATCAACGGGACATTGAATATCTTGGAGGCTGCCAGAAAACATGGTGTGGGGAAAATCATCTACGCATCTGCATCTTCTGTCTATGGAACGCCTCAATATGTTCCTGTAGACGAGGACCATTCAAAGCTCCCTTCAACAGTATACGGCATCACGAAATACACAAGCGAGCATTTACTTCGGGTATATCATGAATTGCATGGCATTGACTACTTCATCTTAAGATTCACCAATGTTTATGGCCCCAAACAATATCCCTCCACGAGGGCATTAGTTCCGGTGGCCTTGAACAAGATCCATGCCGGAGAAACGGTGCAGATCTACGGTGATGGTTCTCAAACTCGCGATTTTGTCTATGTTAGAGATCTCGTCAGAATGATAGCAGATGTCGTTGGCGACGAAGAGAAGAGAAACGTAATTGTTAACGCCGGAACGGGTAAAGAGGTTTCTATTCTTGAAGTCATTAAGACTTGTGGAAAGGCGTTAGGCATCGAGCCCAAACTTGAGTTTGAGGAGCAAGAAGCTGGAGAACGAAAGAGATTTTGCGCAGATGAAACTAAATGCAACCAAATATTTGGCTATGCACCAGACACATCTCTTCAAGAGGGCATAAAGCTGACCGCTGATTGGTTTCGTACCAGCGTATGGTGACGAAATGACAGCTTGAGGGCTAAGGGATGCGAGAGATGGACTTGGAAGAAAGCCTGAGATTACTTACCGAGTTACATTATCGATTACGGGAGGAGACAAAGTCGCGCTGGAACCGCAGTGTGTCGTTCCAAGATGAGCTGTTTGACCGTTGGGAAAGGGCTTCTTTTCTCGGTTTTGGGGAAGGTACTAGTATCTATCAAGATTCTCTGGTCATCGGTGACGTACAGGTCGGTCAGAATACTTGGATCGGACCATTCACTGTGCTGGACGGATCTGGGGGGCTAACAATTGGGAGCAACTGCTCAATAAGCGCTGGGGTTCAGATTTATTCCCATGATACTCTCATGCGTCGGTTATCAGATGGGAAAATCCGTCCCGAGAGGCAACCAACTAGCATAGGTGATTCCTGTTATATAGGCCCCCTTAGTGTTGTAGCAAAGGGAGTTACAATAGGACATCATTCCGTGGTTGGTGCTCACTCTCTTGTTAATGGGGATGTCCCCCCGCTCACAGTAGTCTACGGTATGCCAGCTAGAGTTAAAGGTAAGGTCATGATAGATGAATCTGGAACTCCACGAATCGAATGGATCAAGGATGATGCAAAGGATCTCTGCACTGTTGAGGCATTGGCTAATCGCCTTGAGTTGTTGGAAACTCAATTGGAGGCATTGGAGCATGACCAATAAGACACTGCACCTCAAATTCAAATGTCAGGTTACCATAAGGAGCTGAGATCATGGCTAAGGAGAAAAGAATCTTCCTCATGCGCCCCAACGTGGGGCAGAATGAACTTGAACTACTGCGCGAAGTCATCGAGTCGAAGTATCTAGTTGAAGGCCCTATGACTCAGGAATTCGAGCAACTCGTTGCCGAATACGTTGGTGCCAAATATGCGATTGCTTGTACCTCCGCTACCACAGGACTAGAAATGTGCCTGCGAGCTATTGGCATAGGTCCAGGCGACGAGGTGATCATCCCCGACTTTACCCATCCGGCAACCGGGTTATGTGTCATGGCGGTGGGTGCGTCACCAGTTATTGTGGATGTGGACCTCAAGACTTACAATACCAACGCCTCTTATATCTCGGCGGCCATCTCCGAAAGGACTAAGGCTGCCATGCCAGTTTCTTGGGGAGGACAACCCCTGGAGATTGATGCCATCAACGAGCTGGCTCGTCAGCATGACTTTTATGTCATTGATGATGCCGCATGCAGCCTGGGCACGTCACTTAACGGCAAACGTACTGGAAATACCACAGATTTTGCCGTGTTCAGTTTTCATCCGCGCAAGATCTTCACCACTGGAGATGGAGGTTGCATCACGACCAACAACGATGAGTGGGCAGAGTTCCTGAACTCCTACAAACGCTTCGGTGTGATGAAAGTGGATGGCAAGGCACGCTTCGTCCGCTACGGCACGAATCTGCGGTTCAGCAACATACTGGCAGCCGTTGCTGTGGGCCAGTTAAGGCGCACCGATCAGATCATTAACGGCCGGATCGAGAGAGCACATATATACAATAACCTGTTAAATGATGTGAGTGGCGTTCGCATCCCATATGTCCTAGAAGGCGCCAGACACAACTACCAATCCTATTGTATCTTCATCGAAGAATCCGGCAAGCGAGACATCCTCCTCAAAGAAATGAGAGTACAAAACATCGAGGTTCAAATCGGAACATATGCTATCCATCGGGAGCCAGTTTTCTGCGATGCCAAAATTGTTGGAGATCTCAAGAACTCCTCAAGCCTGGCAGATAGCTTGCTTACTCTGCCGCTTCATCACGAGATCTCAGAGGAAGACCAGATCCGTGTTGTCATAACGCTTAAGGGACTTCTTTAGCCTTCTCGGTGGAGATTGGAGCGCAGATCGTTGAGAATCCTAAGATTTTGCAATTTCTATCCACCTATTACAGGCGGCTCATCGCATCACGCTTATCAACTGTCTAGACAGTTGGTAAGCATGGGCCACGAGGTCACAGTGGTGACCCCTAACTCCAAGTGGTCAACCGATGTTAGCGCTTCGGATGGCACCAAGATCTATCGTTTAAAGTGCATTGAGTACCCGAGATTGGGCATTGCCCTCAACTTTAAGCTCAGATATGTCCTGACGCCATCAAACCTGTCTTGCGTAAAGCGTCTCATCGAAGAGGATAGCTATGACCTAATCCATGTGCATGGCCAGATGTTTGACATATCCTGGATGGGAGCGCTATGTGCCAGGAAATACGGGATTCCAGCAGTGCTCACGATTCACGCTTATATGGAGCATCCCGAATCTTTCGTTAATTACCTCCTGCGCTTGGTGGACGGGGTGTTTCTACGGCTTTTTGTCAGGCAACTCCAGGGTGTGATCGTTCGGGATGTCCATGGACTGGAATATGTGGAGGAAAGGTATGGCATCTCCCTTGATAAGAAACATCTGATCATTGGGGGGATTGATCAGGAAAATATCAAAACTCAGGTGCGTTCTCCGTTCGATAATGAGATAGCGCTGACATGGAAGCGCAAAGGATACTTTGTTATTTCCTCTGTCGGTCACTTGCATAAACTGCGAGACCGCATGACCTTGTTTAGAGCGCTGGAGATCATAATCCAGAGCGATCCCCTAATAAAGGTCCTGATTATCGGGGATATCTTGGATGAAGGGCCGTTGGAGTATCTGGACAAAAGGAATCTCGCCAGCTTTGTTGAGATTATGGGGAATCTCGGCCATAAGGAAACATTGACTATCATTAATCAGTCCGATGTCGAGATACATGATTTAGATGGGTTTGGAATTGGCATTGCCAATCAAGAAGCCATGGCTCTTGGCAAGCCAGTGATTGTCGGTGCTCGCGAAGACAACTTTGGCCCAGGTATCTTGAAGAACTGGGATAGCATTGTCATTATTCCACCCAGTGACCACATTGCCCTGGCAGATGCCATTCTGAAGCTCATGCAAAATCCAGAAGTGGGGAAAGCCATCGGCAAACGCGCCAGTGAGACGATCGCTAAATATTTCCTTTGGTCTAGCAATGTTCGAAAAACAATGGAGCTGTATCAGAAATTAGTCACCAGCGGAGTTACGTCGCAAACAGATTCTTGAATTCGAGCATCTTTAATCACGTTTGGTGAGGAAGCGCATTATGAGCAATCTGCTTGGCCGCATGCCTTTCTATCTGAGCCGACTTGACGATGAGCGCTACAGATATGCCGTGCTGGTCGGTTTGTTAACCGTGGCCTTTGTCCTGCGTCTGATTGCTGCCCTGACCCTACCCATTGACTACCGCTTTCATATGAGCGACGCAGTCGAATACATCTCCGATGCCCATCACCTGCTAACCCTTGGCGTGTTTGGTGAGAAGCCTGGCATTCCCTACGCCACCGTCCCGCCGGGCTACCCACTTTTCATCGTCGGCGTTTTTGCGCTGACGAACCAAAGTTTAATGGCCGTAAGACTGGCGCAGATTGTCCTAGGCGCGCTGATGGTCTGGCTGACTTATCTCATCGGGCGAGAAGTCACCTTGAGGCACAGCGGTTTATGGGGGGCGTTTATCAGTGCTGTATATCCCGCTTGGATAATCTATACTGCTGTATTTATGACTGAAACCCTATACACCGTCCTGTTGCTGGCTTTTGTCTGGTGCCTGATGCGCTCTATGAAGACTTACACCGCCAAATACGCCATAATCACCGGTATAACGTTCGGACTGACCCTCTTGACTCGTGAAACGCTCCTTTTGTTCCCCCTGCTACTGCCCTTCGCCCTTTGGTGGTCTCGCATTTCCTGGCGGTATGCCTGGCGTTATTTGCTTTTGTTCACTATCGCCACACTCTTAATGCTGTCTGCCTGGCTGGCACGTAATTACCATACCTTCGGACAGGTATTCTACACGGAACGCACGGCGGCCATCCGTTACCAACTAACCGGCAGCGGATACCTGGCACCTCGCTACGAGCATTTAGCGGATGAGAATACCCCACCTCCACGTCCAAAGCCTCTCGAATATTACGAACGTTATGGGAGTCCCAGCGATATGATTCGCATCAATAACCTGTTCAATGATCCCACAACTTACCTGCGTCATCTTGCAAATCGTTTGGTCGAATTTTGGCTGCATCCCGTGGGACTACAATCACTGCCGGACAACTGGATTGTACGTGCTGTGTACATTGCCTTGCACATTGGTATGTTAGGGTTAGCTGGCGTGAGCATCGTCTCAGGGTTGAAAGGCCGAGATGTGGCCATAGGGATATTTACTCCACTATTGGTATACGTCACAGGTACATGCTTGTTCTTCACCGCCTCTCATCCGCGCTACACCTTGCCGTTTCTGCCCCTGGTCTTCATCCTAGCGGCGCTGGGGTTGGATACGATCTTGCACTCTTTGTGGCGCAGAGGTACAATTGGGACTCAAACCGCTTTGCCGGTCGATCCAATTCCGCCACAGTGCTCACAAATTGAGCGAATGGTGGGTCATTGCTCTCTCCATAGAGAAAACGGGCCATGAAGACGGTTTTGATAATAGCCTACTACTTTCCTCCCCTTGGCAGTGGAGGCGCTCAAAGGCCGATAAAGTTTGCTAAGTATCTTCCAGAAAAGGGTTGGCAAGCTGTTATTCTGACTGTACGGGGAGGCTTTGGTTTTACAGGGAAAGATGCGACCCAGCTGGAGGAGATAGCAGAATTCACTAGGATTTATAGAGCAGGCTCTGTTGAGCCATCAAAAATGGGCATTATAAAGAAAATCCGCTTTGAGAAACGATTCCATCCTGAAACGGGAGAGAGCCAACATTCCTATTCACTCTTGTACAAGATTTTCAGGGCTATTAGAAACTTAGTCTTTATTCCTGATGAACACATAGGCTGGTTGCCCTTTGCTTTTCTAAAGGGGCTAAGCGTGGCGAAGAGGGAAAAAGTTGACTTGATCTTAGCCACCTCTCCACCCATTACGGACTTTTTCGTGGGATACCTCTTGAGCCTTTTTTTGGGCAAACCCCTGGTCGTCGATTTCAGAGAGCAGTGGACCCAGTTTCGCTTCCGTCCGCAGCACACCAGGGTTAGAGAGGCGGTGGAGAACTGGCTGGAGCGTAAAGTCTTGAGCAGAGCTCAAGAAGTCGTTTCTGTAACACCACCCATCACGGAGGAATTCAAGGAGAGGTACAAGTCTCTTGGATCTGAGAGATTTTTGACCATAACTAATGGCTTCGATCCTAAGGATTTTGAAGACTGGGGAGCCTTAGAGCAGGACGATAAGTTCACTATAACCTACACCGGTGGTTTCTATTATGCCCACTCTCCACAGTTCTTCTTGGAGGCGCTCTATAGACTATTAAACGAAAGACCATATCTGCAAGGCAAAATAAGGGTCGTACTTGTGGGAACGATAGAAGAGGTTTATGAAAGGATGGTGCAGGAGCTAAAGTTGCAACACAACGTCGAGGTCGTGGGATACGTACCCCACAAAGAGAGCATTCGCTACCTATTAAGTTCAGACGCAGCATTATTGATCCTGGGCAAGCACCCTGGCAGTGGGATTGCCTTTCCGGTGAAGTTGTTCAACTATTTGGCGGCTGACAAGTATATCCTGGCTTTGATACCGGAGGGAATCTCTGCCGATTTGATTAGATCTGCTGGAGGAGGGATGATCGTAGATCCAGAAAGCATTGAGGAAATAAAAGAGGGTATATATAGCCTGTACCTGAAGTGGAAGGATGGTGAGCTAAAGGTAGATCGTGATCCAGAAACCGTCCGGCAGTATGATTACAAAGTACTGACTCAACGTTTAGCTCTAGTTCTTGATGAGGCGACACAGTAAATGCGAATCGGCTTCAATGGGATAGTGATCCAAGAAAAGAATTCTGGGGCGAAAGAGTGTTTTGTTAACTTCCTCGATAGCGTCCCCCAGCTGGACAGTGACCATGAATTCGTGATCTATCTGGCCAGGGAATTGGGGCAGGAGTATTTCCAGCGCTTTGCTTGGGCAAAGTGCGTATGCACTCCATTGTCATCTGAGATCGCTTATCAGCGGGTTTTGAGGGGCCTACTCTACTGGCGTGGGAGGTTGAGTGAGGACAACGTTGATCTTTTCCACACCACCTATTACCCCATTCCCCCTCTTGTGGACAAAAAAACCATCCTCACTGTTCACGACGTGCGGCTTATGCGTTTCCCTGAAACCTATTCCCGCAGCCGATATTGGTTCTTGAAGCTAGCCGTTCCTTATTCTGTGAAGAGAGCTGATAAGATAATTGCCGATTCTGACTTCACTAAGGAGGAACTGGTCAAGCTGCTGGGAGTTCCCCGAGAGAAGATCGCCGTCGTCCATCCTGGCGCCAACCCCCGCTTCAAGCCCATTCGCGATCAAACGAGCCTGAAGAGGGTGACGGCCAAGCTCTCACTTCCCGATCGGTTCGTTCTCTTCGTCGGCCACCTGGAGCCAAGAAAGAACCTGGCTCGACTGGTAGAAGCATTTAGCATACTCAAGTCCAAGACCAAATTACCGCACAAATTGGTGATATTGGGTCGAGAGAGTTGGGGCTACAAGCCTGTTTTGGAAGCAGCAGAAAGACACAATGAATGCTCCGACATTGTCTTCACCGGGTATGTGGATGAGGACGACCTGCCTCTGGTCTACAACCTGGCCGATGCTTTGGCGCTTCCCTCTCTGTATGAGGGGTTTGGCCTTCCCCTGCTGGAGGCCATGGCCTGCGGAGTGCCAGTCGTTACCTCTAAGGTTTCCTCCCTGCCAGAGGTAGCTGGCAAGGCTGCCATTCTCGTCGATCCCTACAACGTCGAGGAGATAGCTGACGGTCTAGTCGCTGCCCTCGGAGATGAAGCCTTACGTCGGGCATTGATCAATAAAGGATTAGCTCGGGCAAAGAAATTTCGATGGGAAGAGGCGGCCGCCCAGATCATTCACGTTTACGAAGAGGTTATATCGGAATAAGGAGCCTGCCCAGGCCATGGGGCGGGCGGGGCGGGCGGGACGGGCGCGGGTGGAGAAATATTTCGGCGTGGAGAGGATGGTGGCGGAGACGGAAGCCCTCTACGAGGAGCTGATCAGGGAGAAGATGGGGCTGGAGTGGGGGGATGGGTTGGAAAAGCCCTACCAGCGATCTACTGCCAATTGACCCACCCCAAGGAACGTGCTATAATCAATTTTGTAGCAAACACAGCAGTGGAGGGAGATGAACGATATGCATAACCTCATCTTTACCGAACAACTCTTCCGCGAGGATGGCGTCATTATTGCCTATTGCCCGGAACTTGACGTCTCCAGTTGTGGTCACACTGAAGAAGAAGCACGGGAGAATCTGCAGACAGCATTGCGCTTGTTCCTCGAAGAGGCAGCCAGGATGGGCACGCTGGCGGATATTTTGTCTGAAGCCGGATACGACGTTTCCCAGCCCTTGATGCTCTCGCCGATGTTCAGTGTGAGCATTCGGCAACTTTCCCTCGAAGAGCCCCTGAGCGCATGCCTCGCCTGACCCCCATCCACTGGCGCCGGCTGGTCTGCGTCTTCGAACGAGACGGCTTCACTGTCGTGCGGCAGAAAGGCGACCACGTGGTGATGACCAAGCCCGGCTGCAAGCGGCCTTCGGTCATACCTCAATGGCGGCAGGTTCCGCGCTTCATCATCCAGAATAACGTGCGTACCGCTGGTATGAGCCGGGCGCGGTACTTTGAATTGTTGGCCCAATGTTGACGTTTTCCTACGTAACGCGGCCTCCCGCCGTGACCGGAGCCGGTAACCTTCTTGCGCGACCCCGACCGGCGGCGCAAAATGGGCCAGGCCGGACGGGAGCGGGGTGTAGGGGCGACCGTTCCGGTCGCCCACTTCAGCGTGGAGAGGATGGTGGCAGAGACGGAAGCCCTGTACGAGGAGTTGATCAGAGAGAAGATGGGGCTGCTTGGGGTTGAGTAGCCGAAGGCGTATCGAAACCGAGTGGGTGGAGGGGGCGGGATGGCAATCTGTTTGATCAGTGGCTTGCCACGCCGCTTGCGGAAAGAGGCATAATCTGCTAGAATTGGATTGTGAGTAAGATAAGGGTCTTACGCATCATCGCCAGACTCAACATCGGCGGGCCGGCCATCCATACTATCCTGCTCACCGCCGGATTGAACAACGAGCGATTCGAATCCACGCTGGTGACGGGGGTGGAGGGCGAGTACGAAGGGAATATGCTCGACTTGGCAGCCGCCAAGGGGGTGGAGCCCGTTATCATCCCTCAACTGAGGCGAAACGTTGATCCCGTGGGCGGTCTCGTCACTCTGTTCAAGCTTTACCGCCTGATGCGCCGCCAGAAGCCACACATCGTCCACACGCACACGGCGACGGCGGGCTTGCTGGGCCGCCTGGCGGCTAAGTTGGCGGGCGTGCCCGTCGTTGTGCACACTTTCCACGGACACGTGCTGCACGGTTATTTTGGCCCTGTCTTGAGCAAGGCCCTGGTGTGGATGGAGCGCACCCTGGCTCGCCTCAGCGACCGCATTGTCACTGTGAGTGAGGGACAGCGACGGGAACTGGCCGCATACGGCGTCGCGCCCCTGGAGAAGATCACCGTCGTCCCCCTGGGCTTCGAGCTGGAGGCCCTGCTGGCTTGTGAATCCCATCGCGGCCAACTGCGCCGCGAGCTGAGCCTAGCCGCCGAGGATAAGCTGGTCGGCATCGTCGCCCGCCTGGTTCCCATCAAGAACCACCGCCTGTTCCTCCAGGCGGCCAAGCTGGCGGCGGAGGCGGTGACCCAGGCCAGGTTCCTGGTGGTGGGCGATGGGGAGCTGAGGGAGGAGCTGGAGGCTTACACTCGCGATTTGGCGTTGGGTGAGGGGGTGCTCTTCACCGGCTGGCGGCGAGACCTGCCCCGCCTTTACGCCGATTTGGACGTGGTGGCCCTCACCTCCATCAACGAGGGCACGCCTGTCTCCCTCATCGAGGCCATGGCGGCGGGAGTGCCCGTGGCGGCCACAGCGGTGGGCGGCGTCCCCGACGTGGTGGCCAATGGGGAGACCGGCTATCTGGTGGAAGCAGGGGACGTGACAGGGATGGCCGAGTCCATCATTGAGCTGCTCAGGCATCCGGAAAAGGCAAGCGAGATGGGGCAGAGGGGTCGGGAAGCGGTTTACCCTAGGTTCGCCGTCCAGACCTTGCTCGCCAACGTCGAGGGGCTTTACGCCGAGTTGCTGGGGCAGAAGAGTATCAGAGTGGCGGATAAGCTGGCAGCGCTTAGGCATTTCCGCGGAATCTGGAAGGACGAGGACGTTGATGAGGTCTTCCAAGAGATCAGGGAGGGATGATCTATGGCACACACATTGTTGGACCAGCCTGTCAACAGCATAACCGTGGGAGATTTGCAGCAGCTAATCGGCAGCAAAGTCAAAGAAGTGCTGCGCGATTACGAGCTTAAGCGTAGAGACTATTTCATTGATGATGAAGGCTACATTTGCTTTGGCAATGAGCAGGCCTACGCAGATTACATAGATAAGCAGGACAGCCCCCCTAGTGAGGTCAAAGCATATTACATCGAGAATGGCGTCAAGATTGTCCATTCGGATTACGAGCCTTTGCCCAGGTTGCTGGCCGACTTGGAAGAGGTGCATAAGCAGATAGAGACTGGCGCTTCGATGACAGAGCACGGCGAGTTGAGGAAAAGGCTGGGGGTATTATGAAAATCCTAGTCACCGGCGGGGCGGGCTACATCGGCTCGCACCTGGTGGATGCGCTGATAGCCCAGGGCCACGATGTCCACGTGGTTGATAACCTCGTCACAGGGAAGATAGATAACATCCGCCACCTCTTGGAGAACGAACGCTTTCACTTCGTCAACGACACCATCCTCAACGAGCCCCTGATGGAGCGGATCGTGGAGCAGGTGGACCTCATCTATCACTTGGCGGCGGTGGTGGGCGTCAAGCACGTCATTGATCATCCGCTGCGGGGTATCCTGACCAACGTGCGAGGCACCGAGATCGTGCTGGAACTGGCCTATAAGTATTGGCGAAAAGTGGTGATCGCCTCCAGCTCCGAGGTCTACGGCAAATCGGAAAAAGTGCCCCTGGCCGAGGAGGACGACAGCATCCTGGGTCCCACGGCGGTGGGGCGCTGGTCCTATGCCCTGGCCAAAGCCATTGACGAGCACCTGGCCTTCATCTACCACGACAAAGGGCTGCCGATCAGCATCGTCCGCTATTTCAACTCCTACGGCCCTCGCCTCGACCCCAGAGGCTACGGCAGCGTGGTGGCTAAGTTCATCAACCAGGCGCTGGCAGGCCAGCCCCTGACGGTGTTCAGCGACGGGCAGCAAACCCGCTGTTTCACTTACGTTGATGATACCGTCAGGGGGTCCATTCTGGCGGCGACCCTGGAGGAGGCGGTGGGGCAGAGTTTCAACATCGGCAAGAGTCGGGAAACCACTATTTTAGAACTGGCTCAGTTAGTCAAGAAGTTGGTCGGCTCGCCTTCGGAGATCGTTCACCTGCCTTACGAGAAGGCCTACGGCGACAACTTCGAGGAGACCCGCCGTCGAGTGCCGGACGTGAGAAAAGCGGAGAAAGTGCTGGGTTTTAGAGCGGAGGTTCCCCTGGAAGAGGGCCTCAAGAGGACCATCGAGTGGTTCCAGGGTAAACACAAATCACCAAGGACCAAGGACCGATGACCAAGGACCAAGGACCATCTGACCACCAGACCAAACTGAGCGTTTTCTGTGATAAGATCATCGAAGCTGGCTGGCTGGCGGCCGTCATCGTGGCGCCCCTGTTTTTCAACGTCTTCTCCGACCGCGTGTTCGAGCCAGACAAGCTCACCTTGCTGCGCTCCATCGCCCTGGTGATGGCCGTGGCCTGGGTCATCAGGACGCTGGAAGTTGGCAGTTGGAAGCCTGTCCTGAGCCCAGCCGAAGGGTTGGAAGGTGGACGCAGCATTCGACTCCAAACTCCGTTAGTTCTCCCCACGCTGTTGTTGGTAGCGGTGTACCTACTTTCTACTCTGCTCTCTGTGGCCCCGCGAGCCAGTCTCTGGGGCTCTTACCAACGTTTGCAGGGCACTTACACCACTTTCTCGTACATCGTGATCTTCTTCCTGGCTCTGCAGGGCTTGCGCACTCGCCAGCAGATCCAGCGGCTGGTTACTGTCGCTATCCTGGTCAGCTTGCCCATATCGCTGTATGGCATCTTGCAGCACTATGGGCGAGACCCTTTGCCCTGGGCCGCCGATGTCACGGGCCGGGTGGCCGCCAATATGGGCAACTCCATCTTCGTAGCCGCTTTTCTGATCATGGTCGTTCCCCTCACCCTGGCTCGCGTGGTGGAGTCCTTCTCTGCCATTTTGGCCGATGAGGGCGGAACGACTGGCGACGAAGGCGTTGCCTCTGACATGATTCTGGCGACTGGCTACGTTTTCATTCTAGCCGCTCAGCTCATCTGCATCCTCTTCACCCAGAGCCGTGGCCCCATGCTGGGATTGCTGGCCGGCCTCTTCAGCTTTGTGCTTCTATCCCTGACCCTCTTGCGCCGGCGGGCGGAGGATCAGAGCTCGCTGGGCCTCAGCGATGGGATCAAGGCCCTGGCCACGGTGATCCTCAGCGGCCTGGTCGGATTCTTGATAGGCATGGGCGGTGGCGTTCTCCTGGGCAGGATCGGTTTCTTCGACGGCGCTCCCGACAGGACGCTTCTGTCCGCCCTGGGATTCTTTGTGGGCATAGCCAGCGGGGTGGTCTGTATCGGCTTCATGGTCATCCTGCGCAAAGGCTGGAAGTGGCTGTGGCTGGCCTGGATCATACAGGCGCTGGTGCCGCTGGCCTTTTTGGTCGTCTTCAATTTGCCAGGCTCCCCTATCGCATCCTGGCGAACGCTGCCTTACATCGGCCGCTTGGGACGCGTGTTTGAGACGGAAACCGGCACGGGCCTGGTGCGTGTGCTCATCTGGGAGGGCGCCGTAGAAATGGTAACGCCCCACGAGCCCATCCAGTACCCCTCCGGCCAGCCCGACGAGTGGAACCTCCTGCGGCCCTTTATTGGCTATGGGCCGGAATCCATGTTCGTGGCCTACAATCGCTTCTATCCGCCAGAGCTGGCTAACGTCGAAGCCCGCAAGGCATCCCCCGACCGTTCCCACAACGAGACCTTTGATGCGCTGGTGATCACGGGCCTGGCTGGCTTCGCAGTCTACCTCTTGCTCTTCGGCAGCGTGTTCTATTATGGCTACGAGTGGCTGGGATTGATTGAGGACTCCGGCCAGCGCAACGTCTTCATCGGCTTCTTCCTCGGCGGCGGCTTGGCTGCCGCGCTCTTCCTGGGGCTCTGGAAAGGGGCAGCATACGTGGGGGTGGGATTGCCGCTGGGCATCGCCCTCGGCCTGGCTGGGTACCTGGTCGTGTCCGCAGCAGCGTTCTATAGCCGATCCGAGGAGAGCCGCCCATATCAGTTTTTGCTCATCGCACTGGTCTCGGCCCTGCTGGCCCATTTCGTGGAGATCAATCTGGGTATTGCCATCGCCGCCACCCGCACCTATTTCTGGGTGTATGCAGCGTTGATGGTTGCGGCAGGCTACGGCTGCCGCTATCCAGCCGCGACGGCGCGGGAAGCCGTCCACGCGGCGCCGCCTGAGGCGCCGGAGCAGACGCGCAAGAAACGGCGTAGGCGCCGGCGCAGTTCCAGCCAGCCGTCTTGGCCGGGGATCAAGACGCGAATCCTTAACTTCTTGACTTCTAATCCCGAGGTCATTATCCGCTCTTTTTTGATGGCGCTGGTCTTGGTAACCCTGGGGTACGATTACGTCACCCCCCAATTCGACCTCTCGGCCAGGGGCTACAGCCTGCTCTGGCTGCTCGCTCTCGTCTGGCTTGTGGCCGGGGCGATCATCGTGGCTCAGACGAGACGCGGCCAGTGGTTTCTAGCTTCTCTATTCTACTCGTTGATTTCCCTGGTATGTCTTGTCGTCTTCTACCTCATTCGCAATCGTCAGGTGCAAATCAGGATCGCCGTGGAGTCCCTGGAGGATTTATTGAAACAAGCGGGTGCCGTAGCCAACGGCTTGGTGTTCTATTACGTCTTTGCTTTCCTGCTCCTTTTGGCTGTGGCCGGTGCGCTGCTGTGGAGGAAGTCATTGCCCGCCAGCTTCTGGCGACGTCGCTATGGCTGGCTTTACCCCATTTTGGTCGTCTTGGTCGTGGTTTTGGTCTTCACCACTAACCTCAGCGTCATCAGCGCTGACGTCGTCTACAAGCATGCTAAATCCTATTTTGGAGCCAGGCAATACGATGCCAGCATTGCGCTCTACCGACGGGCCGTGAAGCTTGCTCCCAATGAGGACTACTACTATCTCTTTCTGGGCTCGGCCCTCTTGGAAAAGGCCAAACGGGCGCCGGCCGGGCCAACTACGCTGCCGTCAGACATCAGCGCCGCTGAGCTGCTGGCGTTGGCGCCACAGCAGGTCGCCAACCTGAGCCGCGAAGACTTGCTGGTCGCCAGCCGAGCAGTCCTGACCGAGGCGCGACGGCTCAACCCGCTCAATACCGACCACAGCGCCAACCTGGCCCGCCTCCATCGCACTTGGGGCCAGCTCTCTTCCGACCCAGCCCAGCGAGCCGAGAAGTTGGGCCAAGCTGTAGAGTATTACCGTCAGGCCACGAGCCTCAGCCCCCAAAACGCTCAGCTTTTCAATGAGTGGGGACAAGTTTACTACATTCTGGGTGATCATGAGAGGGCTCTGGAGAAGTATCAACATTCTTTGGGCTTGGATCAGCAGTATGACCAGACCTATCTCCTCCTGGGCGATCTGTATCTAAGGCTAGAGGAACTGGACAAGGCGGCAGACGCCTACTCCAGGGCTTTGGAACTGAATCCCAAAATAGCGCAGGCTCATAGCTCTCTGGGCTACATCTACTCGCAGCAAGGGAAGCTTCAGGAGGCCATAGAGGAGAATCTGAAGGTGCTGGAGCTATCTCCCGACGATTACGCCAGTCACAAGAACCTGGCCCTCCTGTACCAGCAGTTGGGACAAACCGACGCGGCCCTTGCAGAAGCCCAAATCGCTTTGGAGTTGGCGCCAGAGGAGGAGAAGGCGAATCTGGAGGCCTTCATCGCTCAGTTGGGAGGAGGACAGCCTATCACCAAGTCAGATGAGGCGCTGATCCAGTCCTACCTCGCCGAGGGCCAAACCTATTTGAACGAGCAGGACTTCGAACGGGCGGAGGAGGCCTACGCTCAGGCCCTGGAGTTGAATCCCAACATTGTGCAGGCCCACAGCGCGCTGGGCTACATCTATGCTCTGCAAGGCAAGCTCCAGGAGGCGCTGGAAGAGAATCTCAAGGTGCTGGAGTTAGCGCCCGACGATTACGCCACCCACAAGAACCTGGCCATGATCTACCAGCAACTGGGGCGAATCGAGGAAGCCATCGCCGAGGCTGAGACCGCTTTGGCCCTGGCCCCCGAGGACGACGCGCCGGCCTTGGAAGCTTTCATCGCCCAGTTGCGACAACAAATCAGCCCTTAGCCAGATTGACCACTAGACCGAGGACCGTCAGACTATCATGACCAACTACATGCTCATCCTCATCACTGCCCTGTTCTTCGCCATGGGCGTCACGCCCCTCGCCAGGCGCCTCGCTCCCCGCCTGGGGGTGATGGATCGGCCCAGCACGCGCAAGATTCATACCAAGGTGATGCCCCGCCTGGGGGGAGCCGCTATCTATCTGGCCTTCATCCTGGCGCTCTTGCTTCTCGGCGACCGCTCCTACGTCGCCCAGGGAGCGAGCATCCTTGTGGGGGCTACGCTGGTCTCTTTCTGCGGCATCTGGGACGATCGCTGGGGGATGCGCCCCTTGCTCAAATTGGGCGTAGGGCAGCCCCTGGCGGCGCTGATCCTCGTGGCTTCAGGCGTCAGAGTCAGCATTTTGGGTAACCCTGCCCTGGACATCCTGGTGACCATGATCTGGGTGGTGGGGATCACCAGCGCCCTGAACCTGCTGGACAACATGGATGGGCTCTCGGCGGGAGTGGCCACCGTTGCCTCCGCCTTTTTCCTCCTGCTGGCGGCTATGAGCGGGCAGTATCTGGTGGGCAGCCTGGCGGCGGCCCTCCTGGGCGCCTGCTTGGGTTTCCTGCTCTACAACTTCAACCCGGCCAGCATCTTCATGGGGGATACGGGCAGCCTCTTCATCGGCTTCATCCTGGCTGCGGTGGGCATCAAACTGCGCTTCCCCGGCAGGATGAACATCGTCACCTGGATGATTCCGGTGCTCGTGCTGGGGGTGCCCATCTTCGACACCACCCTGGTGGTGGTCTCCCGCCTGCGCCGGGGTCTCAATCCCACCACGCACCCCGGCAAGGATCACTTCTCCCATCGACTGGTGGCTATGGGTCTAAGTCAGCGGGAAGCAGTGATGGCCATCTACTTGATCTGCGGGGCCCTGGGCATGTTGGCCGTCTTCCTGACCCAGGCCAGCGTTGCGGAGGGATATGCCATCGGAGCAGCCGTGGCTCTGGTGGCCCTGCTTGGGCTGTGGAGGCTGGAGCAAGTTAAAGGAATCAGCGATCAGGGAATCAGTGATTAGGGAATCAGGGACCTGGGCCGCATCCTGATCCCCCGATTCCCTGATCACTAATCAGGACGGAAAGGAATAGAGATTGGATATTATCCCTCGCCACATAGGCATCGTTATGGACGGCAACGGGCGTTGGGCCAAAGAGCAGAAGCTGCCGCGCTTGATGGGGCATCGAGCAGGTACGGAAAACACTCGCCGCGTGCTTAGGGCCTGTGGAGAGTTCGGAATTGAGATCGTCACCCTCTACGGCTTCTCCACCGAGAACTGGAAACGACCGCAGAAGGAAGTGGAGGGATTGTTCAACATTTTCGAAGGGGCCATTGACCGCGAGGTGCCCGAGCTGCACCGAAATGGCGTCCGTCTGCGCCACCTCGGCCGCACGGAAAGGTTGCCGCAAAGATTGGTCAAGAAGATAGAGGACGCGGTGGAGTTGACCAAAGACAATGAGCGGCTGATTCTTAACCTGGCCTTCAACTATGGGGGGCGGGCCGAGATCGTGGACGCCACCCGCCGCATCCTGGCTGAGGGGATAGATCCCGCCGCCATAGACGAGGAGCTCTTTGCCAGCTATCTCTACACCGCTGGCCTGCCCGATCTCGACCTATTTATTCGCACCGGCGGCGAGATGCGCCTCTCCAACTTCCTCCTCTGGCAGACGGCCTACGCTGAGTACTACACCACCCCCATCTACTGGCCCGACTTCGACGAGGCAGAGCTTGAGAAAGCTCTGGTCGCCTATAGCCAGAGAACCAGGAAGTTCGGCAGGCTGATTGAAGAGTAGGACCATGAAAGGGTCGGCGTCAAGAAAGAGACTGTATCAACGGCTTGGGGCCGTGGTGTTGGCTGTCAGCATCAGCTTAGCCATCGCTGCTTTTCACGACGAGTTAGCCCGTTTTAAGCGCTATGGCTATCCCGGTGTTTTTTTGATCAGTTTGCTGGGAAACGCCACCGTGGTTTTCCCCGCCCCCGGTTTGGCCGTGGTTTTCAGCATGGGCGGGGTGTTGAATCCCCTCCTGGTGGGGCTGGTGGCTGGCGTCGGTGAGGCGCTGGGTGAGTTGACGGGATACATGGCTGGCTACGGGGGGCGAGTGGTGATTGAGGACTGGGAGATGTACGGTCGCCTGAAGAGATGGATGGAGCGCAACGGCGCAGCCACCATCCTCGTTCTCTCGGCTATTCCCAACCCCGTCTTCGACCTGGCGGGCATCGCCGCCGGCGCTCTGCGCTTTCCACTGGAGCGCTTTTTGCTGAGCTGCTGGGTGGGTAAGACGATCAAAACCGTCGCCTTCGCCTTCGCTGGCGCACAGTTTATGCACATCTATGAAAGATTCTTGGGTGCTTGACATTTTTGGGGGTATGGGTTAGAATCATTAAAGGAAGGGGATGGTTTTCAGGTTTAAATCCAGGCGCGCGCCGCTCAAGCGAAGCCATCAAGTAAAGCGCAGGAGGTTGTGATGGTTAAGCAATTCAAGATTATCGTGGAGAAGCATCCTGACGGCTATGTCGCCTACCCTCTTGGACTAAGAGGCGTCGTCGTGGGTGAAGGAGATACTTACGAAGAAGCACTGGCAGACGCGAAATCAGCGATCCAGTTTCATATTGAGACTTTTGGGCAGGAAGTCATCGAAGTTGAGCCATCGGTTCTCGAAGCATTCGTTGCTGAAGCCGGGGTTGTGCTCTAATGCCCAAGTTTCCAGTGGATGCGCCCAAAGGAAAAGTCATTAAGGCTTTTGAACTCCTTGGTTTCCGTCAGGTGCGAATACGTGAACACATCGCGATGGAACGGGAAAATCCAGATGGAACACGAATACCTTTGACGATGCCGAACCACCGAAGAATAAAGGGTTCGACGTTACGCACGATACTCACCCAGGCACACATCCCAAGAGATGAATTTTTGAAAGCATACGAACAAGCGTAAAAGGCGAACGCCGCCAAACCTTGGCGTTAGGCGAGCATTTGATAAGCCAAAGACCATGAACAGGAGGAGTAGGCGGACCGGACCTGGTAGAGAAGGGGAGCCGCGGGCTGAAAGCTCCTCGCAGGGATGCCCGCCGAAGGTCGCCTGGGAGTCTGCTGGCTGAAGCTAGATGTGCCGTAGGTCAGCACGGGTAAGCCCGTTACAGCCTAACGAGCGAACAATGGCGGCAGGACGAACGAATTTGCTCCGTTCAATCCTACTTGTCCGTTGTTAAGCGAGGTGGTACCACGGAAGGAAGCCCCTTTCGTCCTTGATGAAAGGGGCTTTTTGGTTGGTTGCAGAGCAAGTTCAAAGAAAGGATTTATCAAAATGAGCGAAACAAAGATGGCAAAGACCTACGATCCACATCTGACCGAAAAACGCCTCTACGATTGGTGGGAGCAACAGGGCTACTTCGAACCAGAGACCCAGTTTGAGAAGGGATTGGCCAGCCGAGAGCAGGAGCCATTTGCGATGTCCATGCCTCCTTCCAACATCACCGGCAAGCTGCACATCGGCCACGCGCTGGTGATGGCCATCGAGGACCTGATGGTACGTTGGCACCGCATGCGGGGCGAACCCACCCTCTGGCTGCCGGGCAACGACCACGCCAGCATTGGCACCCACAACGTGATCGAGCAGGCCCTGGAGGACCGCACCGCCGACGACCTGCTGCGCGAGATCGGTTACCCGCTCCCAGATGACGGCGGAGAACCTCGCTTACCGCTGACTCGCTACGATCTGGGGCGAGATTGGTTCGTCCGCCTGGGCTGGGCCTGGAAGGAGCGCTACGGCGGGACCATCAACCACCAGTTGCGCCGCCTGGGGGCCTCGTGCGATTGGAATCGGGAGCGATTCACGATGGACGAGGGCCTCTCCCGCGCCGTCCGCGCTACCTTCGTCCAACTCTACGAAAAGGGCCTGATCTACCGTGGCTACTACATGGTCAACTGGTGCTCCCGCTGCGGCACCGCCGTCTCCGATTTGGAAGTGGTTCACCAAGAAGAAGCGACCCACCTCTGGCACGTTCGCTATCCGTTGACCAGTGACAAGTGGCCAGGCGCCTCTTCTGTTTCCCCCCCAGAGTTGGGGGGGATGAAAGGGGGGGCAGAATGGGGCAGCGGTCGCTGGGCTGAGGGGGCCGCCGAGTGGATCGAGGTGGCCACCACCCGCCCGGAGACCATCCTGGGTGATACGGCGGTGGCCGTCAATCCCGACGACGAGCGCTACGCCGAGATGGTAGGCCGCACCGCCGTCCTGCCGGCCATCGGGCGGCGCATTCCCATCATCGCCGACGCAGTCGTGGACCCCGGCTTCGGCACCGGCGCGGTGAAAGTCACCCCGGCCCACGACCCCACCGACTATGAGATCGGCAGGCGCCACGGCCTGGCGATGCCGGACGTGATGAATGACGATAACACCATGAGCGAACTGGCTGGTCCGTACGCCGGACAGGGCGTCTACGAATGTCGTCGCAACATGGTGGCCGACCTGGAGAGCGAGGGCCTTCTGATGCGCATTGAGGACCACCAGCACGCGCTGGGTCGCTGCGACCGCTGCGGCAACGTGATCGAACCGCGCCTCTCCACCCAGTGGTTCGTCAAGATCAAGCCCCTGGCCGAAGCGGCCATTGACGCCGTGCGCGACGGACGCATCACCATCATCCCCGAGCGGTTTAACAAGGTCTATTTCCACTGGATGGAGAACATTCGAGACTGGTGCATCTCTCGCCAGCTCTACTGGGGGCACCGCATTCCGGTGTGGTACTGCGACGACTGCGACGAGATCATCGTGACGATGGAGGATCCCACCGAGTGCCAGGTCTGCGGCAGCGCCAACATTCGCCAGGACCCCGACATCCTAGACACCTGGTTCTCCTCGGCCCTGTGGCCTTTCTCTACTTTGGGCTGGCCCGACGACACCGAGGACCTGCGCTACTTCTATCCCACCACCGTTCTCGAAACCGGCTACGACATCCTGTTCTTCTGGGTGGCGCGGATGATCATGATGGGCCTGGAGTGCGCCGGCGACATCCCCTTCCGCTACGTCTATCTGCACGGCATGGTGCGGGACGGGCAGGGCCAGAAGATGAGCCGCTCCAAAGGCAACGTGATAGACCCACTGGAGGTCATGGACGAATATGGTACGGATGCCCTGCGCTTCACCCTGCTCACCGGCTCCACTCCTGGCAACGACGTCAACCTGTCGCTCAACCGCGTGGAGGCCAACCGCAATTTCGCCAACAAGATGTGGAACGCGGCACGCTTCGTGCTCTCGCAAATGACCAATGACCTTGGAGATCAGGGATCAGGGATCAGGGATCAGGGACTAGGGACTAGTCCCTCCAGCCCCCATTGGTCATTGCCCGATCGGTGGATCCTCTCTCGCCACAATCGTCTCGTCTCCAACGTGACCCGCCTCATGGAGGACTGGCAGTTCGGCGAGGCGGGGCGACAGATATACGACTTTCTGTGGGGCGAGTATTGCGACTGGTTCATCGAGATATCTAAGATCAGGCTCTATGGCGATGACGAGGAGGCCCAGAACACGGCGCGACAGGTGCTGGTCCACATCTTGGATCGCACCCTACGCTTGCTGCATCCCTTCATGCCCTTCGTCACCGAGGAAATCTGGCAGCAGTTGAAGGGATCAGGGATCAGGGATCAGGGACTAGGCAAAACTTCCCCCCCAGAGTTGGGGGGGACCGAGGGGGGGCAGTGGCCGGAGGCTCTGATCGTGGCCCCCTGGCCGGAGGCGGGGCCAACCGATGCGGCGGCGGAAGCGGAGATGGCATTGATCATGGAGATCGTGCGCGCCATACGCAATGCCCGTGCGGAGTATAAAGTGCAGCCGGGCCGGCGTATCGAGGCCATCATCGCCGCCGGCGAGGACTACGAGCTGCTGTCCAGCCAGAGGGATATCCTCATCGCCACGGCGCGCCTCAATGCTGAGAAGCTGCGAATTGCCCGCGCCCTGGAGACCAAGCCGCCCCAAGCCCTGGCCCTGGTAGTGGGAGGTGTGGAAGTCTATCTGCCTTTGGCGGGAATGGTTGACCTGGCAAAGGAGCGCCAACGGTTGAATGGTGAGATCGAGGAGGTCGCCAAGGCGATCGCTGGCGCTGAGAAACTCCTGGCTAACGAGGACTTTCTAGCCAAGGCTCCTGCCGAGGTGGTGAATAGGGAACGGGAGAAGCTATCTGACTATCGCCAAAGGCAGGCGAAGTTGCAGGAACGCCTTCGGAGCTTGCAAGGTTAGGTAGGCCAGCAAATGTACGTTGATCTTCTTATTCACAGCACTGCCCAGCTTCTCACTCTCGCCTCCGATGGCCCCAAGCGCGGGGCGGCGATGGACGAGCTGGGCGTTATCGAAGACGGGGCCGTCGCCGTCAAGGACGGCCTCATCGCTCTGGTGGGACCAACGTCGGAGGTGCGGGGACAGGTGAAGGCCGCCGACGAAATGGATGCCTCAGGCAGGGTGGTCATGCCCGGCTTCGTTGATCCTCACACCCACCTGGTCTTCGCCGGCGAGCGGGCCGCTGAGTTCGAGCAGCGGGTCAAGGGCGCTGCCTACCTGGAGATCATGGCCGCCGGCGGAGGGATCATGTCCACCGTGCGGGCCACGCGGGCGGCCAGCGTGGAGCAACTGCTGGAGGAGAGCCGGGCGCGGCTGGATCGGATGCTGGCCCACGGCACCACTACCGCCGAGGTCAAGAGCGGGTATGGGCTGGACACCGAGAACGAGCTCAAGATGCTGGAGGCCATCCGCCGCCTGGACGCGGAGCACCCCGTAGACCTGGTCCCCACTTTTCTGGGCGCCCATGCGATCCCGGCGGAGTACAAGGGCCGCGCCGATGAGTACGTGGACTTGGTCGTCGAGGAGATGTTGCCAAGAGCAAGGGACAAGGGACAAGGGACAAGGGATAAGGCAGTTTTCACCCCTAGCCTCTTGTCCCCAGTCCCTAGTCCCTTGCCCCTCTTCTGCGACGTCTTCTGCGACGAGGGCGCCTTCACCCTGGAGCAGGCGCGGCGGGTGCTGGAGGCGGCGCAGGCCCTGGGCTTCGGGCTGAAGATCCACGCCGACGAGTTCGAGCCGCTGGGGGGAACGAGGCTGGCCGTGGAGCTGGGGGCGACCTCAGCCGACCACCTGGTCTGCACCCCCGACGACGAGATCGAACTGCTGGCGAAATCGAATACCATCGCTGTGGCCCTGCCGGGCACGCCCTTCGGACTGGGACATCACCAGTATACCCCCGCCCGGCGGATCATTGACGCCGGGGGCGCCCTGGCCCTGGCCACGGATCTCAATCCCGGCACGTGCTGGTGCGAGTCCATGCAGTTTGTCATGGCCCTGGCCTGCCGCTTTATGAAAATGACCCCCGCTGAGGCCATCGCCGCTGCGACCATCAACGCGGCCCACGCCGTGGGATTGGGCCATCGGGTGGGAAGTCTGGAGGTCGGCAAGGTGGCCGACGTCCTCATCCTGGACGTGCCCGATTATCGCCATCTGGCTTATCGCTTCGGCGTCAACTTGGTGGACAGGGTGATCAAAGGCGGCGAAGTGGTCTCTACTTGACGAAATCGCCAAAGTAAACTACAATGACTGCGTGGAGCGTGAAACGTGAAGCGTAAAACGTAAAACGTAAAATGTAGAACGTTGAGGAGATAGACGCGAAGTGTTTGAGGATCTGACGGATAAGCTGCAAGGCGTCTTCGACAAGTTGGCCAAGCGGGGCAAGCTCTCCGAGGGGGATGTGGATGTCGCCCTGCGTGAGGTGAAGCTGGCCCTCTTGGAAGCCGACGTCAACTACAAAGTGGTCAAGGACTTCGTGGCCAGGGTGCGCGAGCGGGCCGTCGGTGCGGAGGTGATGAAGACTCTCACGCCGGCCCAGCAGGTGGTTAAGATCGTCAACCAGGAGCTGATCACGACCCTGGGCGAGCCCAGCAAGCTCGATCTAAGCGGCGCGCCGCCTCACGTCATCATGCTGGTGGGCCTCCAGGGGTCGGGCAAGACGACCACGGCGGCCAAGCTGGGCCTGAGGTTGCGCAAGTCTGGCCATCGCCCCCTGCTGGTGGCTGCCGACCCCCGCCGACCCGCAGCAGTGACGCAGTTGGAGGTGCTGGGAAAGCAGTTAGACATCCCCGTCTATCAAGAGAGCACCACGGTGCCTCCCCCGACGGTCTGCGCCCACGCCGTCCAGCAAGCCGAGCAGACTGCTCACAGCGTCGTTATCCTGGACACCGGCGGCCGATTGCACATTGACGAAGAATTGATGCGGGAGCTGTCGGACATCAAAAAGAAGGTCTCGCCTCAAGAGGTGCTGCTGGTGGCCGACGCCATGACGGGCCAGGACGCCGTGCGGGCGGCGGGCGACTTCAACCAGCGGGTGGGCCTCACGGGCCTGATTTTGACCAAGGCCGATGGCGACGCTCGCGGCGGGGCGGCCATCTCCATTCGCTCCGTGACCGGCGTGCCCATCAAATTCCTGGGCGTGGGCGAGAAAACCGACGCCCTGGAGCCCTTTCATCCCGATCGCCTGGCCTCGCGCATCCTGGGCATGGGCGACATCCTCAGCTTGATCGAGAAGGCGGAGGCGACGCTGGATGAGGAGCAGGCTCTGGCGGCGGGCAGAAAGCTGGCTAAGGGCGAATTCGATCTGGAGGACTTTCGGCGGCAACTGCGCGAGGTCAAGAAGATGGGCCCCATGAGTCAGATTTTGGACATGATACCCGGTTTTTCCCAGGTTAGCCAGCAAGTGTCGCCAGAAGTGACCGACCAGCAGATGAAGCGAGTCGAGGCCATCGTCAATTCCATGACCCTGGAGGAACGGCGCAAGCCCAAGATCATCAGCGCCAGCCGCAAGCGGCGCATCGCCCGCGGCTCCGGCACCACCGTCCAGGAGATCAACCAACTCCTGGGCCAGTTCCGCCAAATGCAGCGCATGATGAAGCAACTCACCAGCGGGCGGGGTCCGTTCTCGATGCTGAAGCAGTTGGGGAGGTGAAGGAGGAGCGCGGGCGCAAGTCCGCCTCCGGCGTCGTCCCGCAAGAAATCGTCCTCTACGAGGACCTCTCCGCCTCGATGTCACGGGGGCAGGACCTTCGCGGCCATAGGCCACTTGATGCCCACGGCCTGGGCCATGGATGGCTTTCAGAACATCATCTTGCGCGGCCTGGGGCTGGAGTCGGTGCTGCTGCCGGCGGGCATCCTGCTGGCCTACGCTGTGGCGTTCTTCGGATTGGCGGTGTGGCGTTTCAGGTTCGAATAGCCGTACAGCTTATATCAGGAGTAAGTAGATGGCAGATGCGATCAGAGCAGCGGATGTCGAGCCGGTGGAGATGGTGCCGGGCGTGTGGCGGCGCACCCTCGCCTGGGGCGAGCGGTTGATGGTCGTCCACGTCACTTTGGAGGAGGGAGCGGTGGTTCCAGCCCATCGGCATCCCCACGAACAGATCACCTACGTCGTCGAAGGCGAGCTGTCCATGGAGGTTGAGGGACAGACAGTTGTCCTCCGAGCGGGGGATAGCCTGCTCTTTCCGTCCAATATGGAGCATGGGGCAACTGCTCTGCAGCGCACGCTCGTCATTGACACCTTCTCCCCGCCACGGGAGGATTTCAAGTAGGGGCTCCCCTTGCGGGCGCCCTGGGCGGGTGCGAGACCCGTCCCTACAACCGATTTTGAACACATCCATACCAAATCGAAAGGAGTTCAAGGGAAGAGAAATGGTAAAGATCAGACTACGTCGTACGGGCAAGAAGAAGCAAGCCAGCTTCCGAGTGGTGGTGGCCGATTCCCGAAAGCCGCGCGACGGACGCTTCATCGAGAACATCGGGTTCTACAACCCCCGCACAGAGCCGGCGACTTTTCGTGTAGAAGAGGACCGCGCTCTCTACTGGCTATCGCAAGGGGCTCAGGTTTCCGATGCAGTGGCCAGGTTGTTGAAAAAACAGGGCACCCTCGACCGATTCGCGCGCTTGAAGGCGGGGGAGGACTTGGAAGCTCTACTGGCGGAGGCGGAGGCGGCGGCTGAGGCTGAGGAGGTTGCTGAGGACGTCGTGGCCGAAGAGGCTGCGCCGGCGGAAGAAGAGGCGCCGGCCGATGAAGCTGCGCCGGTCGAGGAAGAAGCGCCGCTTGAGGAAGCTGAGCCGGCAGGCGAAGAAGAGCTGGTCGAGGAGGCCGCGCCAGAAGAGGCAGAGGAGCCAGTCGAAGAAGCGCCGGCCGAAGAAGCCCTGCCAGAGGAGGAAGAGGAGCCGGTCGAAGAGACGGCCACTGAGGAAGAAGCCGCTGAGGAGGTGTCTATAGCTGATTAGAAAGTACCTTCTGACGAAGAGCTCGCACAAGCGCTGCCGCAACAAGAGGAAGTCTACGAGACGACGGGCGAGCAAGCTGACGTCGAACATCACTAGCCACTAGCAAAAGGAGGGCGATTCAATGAAGGAACTGATTGAGTACATCGCGAAAACACTGGCGGATGTCCCATCGGAGGTCCGCGTGGATGAGGTCGAAGGCAGTAGCTCCGTGGTTCTTGAGCTGCGTGTGGCCCCGGAGGACATGGGGCGGATCATCGGCAAGAAGGGACGAGTGGCCAACGCTATGCGTACTCTGCTGCGGGTGCTCGGTGGTAAGCAGGGCAAGCGCGTTACCCTGGAGATCGTCGAGTCTGGAGCAGAGAAGGAGGCCGCCCAAGACGTTGCTCCGCCGCCGACAGAAGCGCCGTTAGAAGAAGCTGAACCCCTTGAGGCTGAGGTAGCTGAAGAGGCGCCCATAGCTGATTGGGAAATGCCTTCCGACGAAGAACTGTTGGCGCCGCTCCGAGAGGAAATCTACGAGACCGAGGGCGAATAGGCTAACGCCGAAGGTCTCGGCCTCAGAACATCACAGGTAGGAGGAAGGTGATCCAATGAAGGAGCTGATAGAGTACATCGCCAAATCATTGGTGGATGACCCATCGCAGGTCCGTGTGGATGAGATTGAGGGCACGGCCTCTGTTGTCCTCGAGCTGCGCGTAGCCCCGGAGGACATGGGGCGGATCATCGGCAAGAAGGGCCGGGTGGCCAACGCCATGCGCGACTTGGTCGGAGTCGTCGCCGCCAAGCAGGGGAAGCGTGTTGCCCTAGAGATCGTAGAATAGCGATCGAGGCGGGGGCTCACTTGCGTGCCCCCGCACTCTTTTTCAGTTTGCCTTCTATCAAAGAATGAGGTCACAGTGGGATGACAGACTTGCGGCCTGGGAGAACGGATAATAAGGCTGAGCCTCGATACCTGGTTATTGGCCGGGTGGCAAGGCCCTGGGGGACACGGGGCGAAGTCAAGGTCAAGATCTTGACCGACTTCCCAGATCGCTTCTCCCTGTTGCAGACTGTCTATCTGGGCCCCAAGGCCGTGCCCTTCGGCCTGGAAAGCTCTCGTCTGCACGGAGGGGCAGCTCTTCTCAAACTAGCAGGCTGCCATGATCGAACCTCGGTCGAGGCGCTGCGGGGCCAGTTAGTGCAGATTCCATTTGAGGAAGCGATACCGCTCGAACAGGACGAATACTATGTGCATCAGATCATCGGCCTGGCTGTTTGGACGGCGGACGGGGAATACCTGGGCACGTTGGACGAGGTCATCTCCACGGGGGCCAACGAGGTCTATGTGGTGCGCGATGAAGGACGTGAGGTCTTGATTCCAGCCATTGATGAGGTGGTGCTGGAGATCAGCCTGGCGCAGGGTCGGCTGATCGTGGAGCTGTTGGAGGGGTTGATTTAGGAGGTTGCGGTGGCCGAGGTCACTTCCACGAGGTCCGGTGCAAGCAAGTATTGGGTTGGCTTCAATATCGTTTCTGGCATAGGGCCGATGAAGCTCAGGGCGCTGCTCGATCACTTCGGCGATTTGGAAGAGGCCTGGCACGCCGATGCTGGCGAGCTCAAAGCGGCAGGGCTGGATCGGCGCGCCCTGGAGAATCTCATGAGCACGCGCTCCAGCATCTCGCTGGATGCGGAGATGGAGAAGATCGAGCGCGAGGGGGCGAAGGTGCTCACTTGGAGCGACCCCGCCTATCCCGCTCACTTGCTGAACATCTACGACCCGCCGCCAGTGCTCTACGTTAAGGGCGAGATTCTGGACGAAGATCAGTGGGCGGTGGGCGTTGTCGGCACCCGAGGGGCTACGGTCTATGGGAAAGAGGCCACGCGACAGATAGCAGGCGGCCTGGCCCGCAATGGGCTGACCATCGTCAGTGGCCTGGCGCGAGGCATAGATAGCGAGGCCCACCGAGCCGCCCTGGACGCTGGCGGCCGCACCATCGCTGTCTTGGGCTCTGGCGTGGACGTCATTTATCCCCCGGAGGGTCGTAAGCTGGCCCGCAGCGTCATTGAGCGGGGGGCGTTGGTGAGTGAGTACGCCCTGGGCACCCGACCGGAGGCGGGCAATTTTCCTCCTCGCAACCGCATCATCAGCGGACTATGCCTGGGGGTGGTCATCGTTGAGGCGGGTGAGAGGAGCGGGGCCCTCATCACGGCTGATTTCGCCCTCGATCAGGGGCGCGAGGTCTTCGCCGTGCCCGGCAACATCTTCCGCAAGAAAAGCATGGGAACCAACAACCTCATCCAGCAGGGCGCTAAACCAGTCCTCTCGGTGGAGGATGTCTTGGAGGAGCTCAATCTGACCATGGTCAGCCAGCAGGCGGAGGTGCGAGCCATCGTCCCAGAGAACGAGACGGAGGCCACGCTGCTGGAATACATCACCTCCGACCCCGTCCACGTGGACGAAATCGGGCAGAAGAGCGGTCTGCCCATCTCTCAGGTTTCCAGCGCCCTGGCCTTGATGGAGGTCAAAGACAGACCAGGGCGCCGCCCTCTTGAAGCTGATGTTCTTGATCCCTCAATGTAGACGGAAGATAAGCACAGAAATTGAACGATACCGTTCTATACTACCTGGCGATTACATAGCAATTCTGTCCAAAAACTAAAACCACTACGGCGGTCGAGAACCCCATAAACTTCCACGCGAAGCTCTCGGCATAGAGGTATTGCTTGGCTAAGTACACCGTAGCCACTGGCAAGACGAGGGTGAGACAGGTTTTCAGGGCCCAGAAGGCAGTTGCTCCAAACCTGGCAAGAATGAAGCCAGGAAACGGGCTCCCTTCAACTCTGCCCAGTCGTAGGCCAACGAAAGTGGTCGCTGCGTCTAGGGCGTTGGCGGCGAGCCAGAGGATGAAGGTTTTCTTCCTGGGTGGTCTCGCCTGGATTACCGATCTCATCTCGACGCCCCTAGAGCAGTCCTTCTTCCCTCAGGATTTGTCGTATTCCCTCTTTGACCTCTCTCTCCATCGCTTTGCTCATCTCTGGCCGCACTACGCTGAACACCTCATCTGCACCGCTGAACGTGTAGTGCCACCGCCCGTCTACCTCTGCAACGTTCAAGAGTTCAAACCTACCTGCCTCATGCATGGCAGTGGCTAGTAGGAACTGGAAAGCCTCCTGGACTTGGGGAGGTTGAGAGTCAAGTAGAGAAGCGAAGGCTTGGAGCTCAGGAGGAACACTGTAGTCTGTCTTCTTCATCAGCTCACCACTTCCAACCCTTTCAGAGACTTCCTGACGAAAGCCTTACCGCAATCTCAACCCCCGAGGCACGCTGGACGGCCTCCGCCCATCGGCCCCTTGGTTACCGTGCCTTTTCGTCCCCTGTCATCTTGTCCCCTCTATTATAGCACAGAAAGCACAAAACTGCCAAGTGCGTCCTGATACCGCTGATCCTCTGAAAACGGCTTGAAAATACCGCGAAACCTACGTTCGGATTAACCGACGGCCCCTGAGTTTTCCCCGTTCTGTTGATTCTTCCCGGTGTTCACCTTACCTCCACTTGGCCTTTCCCTTACGTTGTGCTGGCCTTGCTTTCTTTGCCAAACCCCTCGACCTTCTCTTGGTCTGAGCTACTCGCGCCTGGAAGTCGCTTTCAGTCTACTGCGCTCTTCAGCTCGCTGCGTAATGCCGTCTCACGAATTCCCCATCCATCTTTCGTCGCTTTCGTGTACTCCCACAGGTGTTGATGTGTGGAAACCAGGGAAGCCTCGTTCGACCTGCCGGGGTAGCGCTGGTATCTGGCGATCGCATAGAAGCTCCAGCCAGCTCCCAGACCCACTACGGCGGGCGAGCGAGCCACAGACGTACGGGCGAGACTCACGGCGTAAGGGTATCGCCCGGCTGGATCCACTCTGGCCACTGGCAAGACAATGGTAGGATCGGCTTTGGGGATGTAGAGAGCATTAGGGCCAAACCTGGCGAGGATGAAACCGGGAAATGGGCTGGCCTAAGCTCGGTCTACCTTGAGGCCAGCGTAGGCAACGGCGGCATGCAGGCGTTGGCAGCGAGCCCAAGGATGGCGGTTTCCGTCCTGGGCCGTCTTCCATCGGTCACGGATCTGGCTTCTGCGTCCATATCCTTGGGGACGCGCACTTGGTTGGCATTCGTTTCAACTCGACGAGTAGGGGACAAAGGCGACCCAGTGCCAACTGATGCCTGAAGCTGGGGTGCCATTCCTCGTGTCCAGGAACTTGCATCTCCAGGAAGATATGGTCGAGTTGCTGGCCAGGCAAGAGGATCTCGAACTCGGAGACGTCCAGGGCCATTGTATTGGCAGCCAGCACTAAGCGAGAGGTCACGATGGGCTGGCCGGCAGCTTCGTCGCAGACTGCCGCGAGCAGGGTCATAGTAGGGAGGAAGGGGATGCGTAAGCGAATCAGCCACCCATCCCGGCCAGCAACCCTGTTTGAGAAGAGCCCAAAACGATTGTGAGACCAGTCATTAGCGAGTCACGAACAGTCTGAGAGGAGAGTGTGAAACCATTGTGAGGACCGTCACTAGCGCGTTATCACAAGTGCACAAGGAGAACGTGAAACGATCGTGAGGACCGTCTGTTAGCATTGGTACAATTCTGTACCAGAAACACCGACTGAAAAGTGTACCACCCAGATCATCAGGAAGGTTGCCTAAGAGCGCCTCTTCAGGAGGGAGGGAGATGATCTCTGTGGACGACTGGGCGGAAACCTGTCGGTTGCATGAACGTGAGGGGCTATGCAAGCGGGAGAGCGTGAAACGACCGTGAGACCCGTCCTTAGCGAGCACTCACACATCTGCGAACAGAGCCCGAAACGATTGTGAAGACCGTCCTTAGCGAGCCATCACAAGTCTAGGAAGAGAGCCTGAAACGATTGTGACGACCGTCCTTAGCGAGCCTTCGCATGGGTGCGAACAGAGCGTGAAATGATCGTGACGACCATCCTTAGCGAGCCTTCGCAGGTCTGTGACAAGAGTGTGAAGCGATCCTGAGACCAGTTATTAGCGAGTCCCCAGAGATCTTTGAGCAGAGTCCGAAACGCTTCAGAGACCCGTCCTCAGCGCGCCATCACCAGTCTCCGAAGAGCCTCCAAAACCACCGTGAGAACAGTCGCAGGCGAGTTACCGTTTTTGCAAACGAAAACAGGGCCACTTTATAATCGGAAAGAGGGCCAATTTGGTCACCTTGTCCGAGCTTTGACAATCGCAGACAAGGCCGTTTGACAATCCAAAACGGGGCCAGTCTATGGCCGAGACTGTGGGCCGTACTGTCCGCAGTTCATTACTGCCCGTCTGGGCCTCCCGTGGCGTGCGCTCACAGAAGCGGTATGATTCACCGACGAACTCTAGGATGTGCGCCTTGTGAGTCAGCGGATCCTGCAAGGCTGCGGTCAAGTGTTCATCGCCAAAGGCCTGAGTCCAGTCGGCGAAGCGCAGATTGGTGGTCGCGGGAAGTCCTCCGCCGCATCATCGCCACACGCTCGCAAAGGGCGGAGCAGAGCTGGAGAATCAACCGAGTTCCTGTAGGTGAGAAGGGGATGAACCACAACTCATTCAAGACGATCAGGCGATGCCTCAGCGCTGTAGCCAGGAACTGGGACAAGCCGTGTCAACCGCAGGGTGCCTTCTTCCGCATTGAGGTAAAAGTCGCACGTTAACAATCCAAGACAGCTTCAGCCCAGGCATC
>CAZEBW010000010.1:0-80024 GCA_964510205.1 uncultured Anaerolineae bacterium | reverse complement strand
CTGAGCGTCCACCGGGAAACAACAACTCTAAATTATGTTAATTGGTAAAGTTCTGATTAACTCGTTGACTCATTGACTACCAGTTGATTGAGGAGGAGGAAAGCATGACCCAACCACGAAACGTCGTCGTCGCCCAGTCGGGTGGGCCGACGCCGGTGATCAACAACTCGCTGCGGGGCGTGGTGGAGACCTGCTGCGCCATGCCCGATGCATTCGGCGCGGTTTACGCCGGCTGGCACGGCATCGAAGGGGTGCTGAAAGAGGAGCTGCTCGATCTCTCCGCCCAGCCGGCGGAGGAGATCTGCTTGCTGCGCACCACCCCGGCGGCCGGCGCCATCGGCACCTGCCGCTACAAGCTGAAGTCTCATCGGCAACAGGATTTCGAGCGGGTGGTCGAGGTGTTCAAGGCCCACGACGTCGGCTACTTCTTCTACATCGGTGGCAACGACTCGATGGACACGGCCCACAAGATCGCGCTGCTGGCCCACGAACGGGGCCTGGAGCTCGTCGCCACGGGCGTGCCCAAGACGATAGACAACGACGTGGGCGACAGCGAGTTTAAGCTGATAGATCACACCCCCGGCTACGGCTCGGTGGCCCGCTACTGGGCGCTCAACGTCCAGAACGCGAATCAGGAGAACGCTGGCTCCTGCCCGTCCGATGCGGTGCTGGTGCTGCAGGCCATGGGCCGCAAGATCGGCTTCATTCCGGCCGCCGCGCGCCTGGCCGATCCGGAGCGCGAGATGCCGCTGCTCATCTTCATGCGGGAGTCGGGCCTGACTCTGGAGGAGCTAGCCGATGGGGTGAACGACATGCTCAGGGAACGCGGTCGCGCGCTGGTGGTGATCAGCGAGGGGTTCGACGTGGGCGCCATCGGCGAGCGAAAAGACGCCTTCGGCCACACCATGTTCTCCGCCAGCCAGATGACCGTCGAGCAAATTGTGGTGAACTATCTGAACGAGGTCGGCCTGGCCGCCCGTGGATCGGCTCGCGGCAACGTGTCGGGCACCGACCAGCGCCACAGCATGATCTACGCTTCCAGCGTTGATCTGGAGGAAGCCTACAAGGTGGGCCAAAAGGCGGTGCTGATTGCCCTCGACGAAGGTTCGGGCTTCATGGCCACCATCTTGCGCGAGCCGGGGCCTTTCTACCACGTCCGTTACGACAAGGCGCCGCTGGAAGCGGTTGCCAACTCCGAACGGGCCTTTCCCGCCAGTTGGATCGCGCCCAGCCGGATGGACGTCACCGACGACTTCGTGCGCTACGCCCGCCCCCTCATCGGCCACGACTGGCCCGCCGTCCCGCTGGTGGACGGCCGACAGCGTTTCGCCCGCTTGCGGCCCATCTTCGCCGCAAAGAAGCTGCCGCAGTACGTGCCGCAGGCGTACCGATAGCCAGGGGATCGGGAAATCAGGGAATCAGGGAATCAGGGATTAGCGCCTGATTTTCCGATCACTGATTGCCTGCTCTTCAGATGGATGACTTAGGAGCGAGGACGATGGACGTAGGACGAATCAGCGTTGACATCGCCGTCATCGGCCACTTTGCCCAGGACAAGATCATCGTGCGGGGCGAGGAACGGGTTTCCTCTGGCGGTTCAGTCTACTACGGGGCCATCGCCCTGCGGCGGATGGGGCTTCGGGTGGCGGTCATCACCCGCTTGCGGCAGGACGACTTTGGGCTGCTGGATGAATTGAAGGATGAGGGGATCGTGGTCTTCGCCCAGCCGGCGGAGCAGACTTCGGGGATCGAGAACACGTACCTCACCGAAGACATGGATCGCCGCTTGTGCAAACCCCTGGGATTCGCCGGGCCGTTTCGCAGCCAGGACCTGCCCCATCTCCGGGCGCGAACTTTTCTCGTCGGGCCTATCATGGCTGGCGAGGTGGATGTCCCTCTGATCAGGGCGCTCGCCTCCCAGGGCGCCGTGGCTCTGGACGCCCAGGGCTTCGTTCGCGTGAGGGAGGGGGAGGCGCTGGTGTTCAGGGATTGGGCGCAGAAGCGGGAGGGGCTGGCGCTGGTGGACGTGCTCAAGGTGGACACCGCCGAGGCCGAGGTGCTGACTGGCCAGACCGACGTGCGCCAGGCGATGCGGGAGTTGGCCGCCTACGGCCCAAGTGAGATCATGCTGACCCGTCCGCAGGGGATTCTGGTGTACGCGGACGGGGAGTACCATCAGGCCCCCTTCCGTCCCAGGGAGGTGAGGGGCCGCACCGGGCGGGGCGACACCAGCTTCGCAGCCTATCTGGGCCGGCGGCTGACCGCCAAGCCAGAGGCGGCCTGTCGCTTCGCCGCAGCGATGGCCTCGCTCAAGCTGGAACAGCCGGGGCCTTTTCGGGGCAGCGTGGAAGATGTGGAAAGAGCCGTGAAGCGTGAAGCGTGAAACGTGAGAGGAGTTTGTGATGCCGAGGATTAAGATTACCGCCGGCGACGTTGTTGCCTTTGCAGAACTGAACGAGACGGCGACGGCGGAAGCCATCTGGAAGGCGTTGCCCATCGAAGCGCGGGCCAACACCTGGGGGGACGAGATCTACTTCTCCATTCCTGTTCACCTGGGGGAAGAAGATGCTCAGGCGGTGGTGGAGAAGGGCGACTTGGGTTACTGGCCTGCGGGCGATGCCTTTTGCATCTTCTTCGGCCGCACGCCCGCCAGCCGGGGCGACGAGATCCGTCCGGCCAGTCCGGTCAACGTCTTCGGCCGTGTGGAGGGCGATGCCGCTGTCTTCAAGGGAGTGCGCAGCGGGGAGAAAGTGACGGTAGACCGCGCGGAGACGCAGAGCTAGGGTTAGGGGAGATGAGCAGGCGTCTCTCAAGAACAAGCCAACAGATCATCATAGAGGAGCGAAATTGAATCTACCGATTGTAGGTGTGGCCATCATTGGCGTGGCCCTGTTCTTCGACTTCATCAACGGCGCGCACGACTCGAGCAACGTGGTGGCGACCATGATCTCTTCCAGAGCCATGTCAGCGCGGAAGGCCCTGGCCTTGAGCACAGTGGCCCATTTCTTGGCCCCTTTTCTCTTCGGTGTGGCGGTAGCTACCACCATTGGGCATGAGGTGGTTGATCCCAAAGCCATCACCATTCGCGTCATCTTCGCCGCTTTGCTGGCGGCCATCGTCTGGAATCTCGTCACTTGGGGCTTGGGCATTCCCTCCAGTTCATCCCACGCTCTGGTGGGTGGACTGGTTGGAGCGGTGAGCGTTGACTACGGCTTGGCCGTGATCGAGATGAGGGGACTGCTCAAAATCGTGGTCGCCCTCTTCGTGTCGCCGATCCTGGGCTTGCTGATGGGGTATCTGTTGATGCGGCTGGTGCTCTTCCTGGCGCGTGGGGCCTCGCCTCGGATCAACTGGTTTTTCAAGCGCGGGCAGATTGTGACCTCTCTGGCTCTGGCTCTGAGCCACGGCACCAACGATGCCCAGAAGACGATGGGCATCATCGCCATGTCCCTGGTTACCCTGGGCTATCGCTCGGAATTCTGCGTCCCGTGGTGGGTGGTAGCCTGTTCGGCGGGAGCCATGTCCCTGGGGACGGCTGTGGGAGGCTGGCGTATCATGAGAACCTTGGGGGGCAAATTCTACAAGATCAGGCCAGTGCATGGGTTCACGGCCCAGATCGCTTCGGCTTTCATCATCCTCGGCGCTGCTTTCCTGGGCGGACCTGTGAGCACCACTCAAGTGGTGAGTTCGGCTATCCTGGGCGTAGGGTCGGCCAGGCGCGTCTCCAGGGTGCGCTGGAACGTGGCGGGCAACATCCTTGCCGCCTGGGTGCTCACCATACCCGCTTCTGCCCTGCTGGCGGCTTTGCTTCACTTGGGGATGAATCTACTTCTGCGGTCATGAGAGAGGAGAGGAGTTTATGGGAATCAGGGATCTGTTCAGGCCTCCTGAGAACAAGTTCATGCGTTTGCTGGTTGAGCAGGCGGCCAAGACTGTGGAGGGGATGGAGTTGCTGGAGGAGTTCATGGAGGCTACCGATAGAGAGGTAGCCGAGCGGCTCGTTCAGGTAGAGAAAGAGGCTGACGAAGTGCGGCGCATCCTCATTGATGAGCTCAACCGCTCTTTCATCACCCCCATTGATCGGGAGGACATCTTCGCCCTCTCTTTGACCATTGATGACATCCTGGATTATGGCAATAGCACCGTGGATGAGATGGTGATCCTGGAGGTGGAGTCCAACTCCTACCTTCGGCGAATGGTCTCGCTGGTACGGGAAGCGGCGCATGAGATATACATGGGGGTGCTGCGCTTGCAAGATCATCCCAATGTAGCCAACGATCACGCGGTGCGAGCCAAGGCCCTGGAAAACCGGGTGGAGCACGTTTATCGAGAAGCGCTGGCTGAGCTGTTTCATAGACCGACAGACATAGAGCACATCATGGAAATGCTCAAGCTCAGGGAGATCTATCGTCACTTGAGCAACGCCGCCGATCGGGGCGACGAAGCGGCCAACGTGATCGGGGACATCGTGGTGAAGATGACGTAGCGACCAGGGAATCAGGAATTAGGGAATCAGGAATCAGGGAATCAGGACTTCAGATGCGCTGATTCCCTGATCACTCATTTCCTGATCACTGTTAGAGGGGTGGTGCGGTCAGCTTTTTCAGCTTCTCCGAGGTCTCCTGCCAACTGATTTTGGATAGTCCGAGTTTCTGACGCAGTTTGTCTGAAGGTGTCCCTGCCTTGTAGTCGCGCACGGCGCAGGTCCAGCGCAGCATCTCGAAAGAGATGTTTTCGATTCCGGCCAGAGTAGCCGCATTGTCCAGGACGTACTCCAAATTGCGGGCCGTGCACTCGAAGAGATGCTCTTGGGGCTGGTACTCGGCCAGGTACTGGCGCTGGGTGGGTGTGAAATCCGAGGGGAGCCGCAGTTTGCGTTCCTTGTGTTTCCGCTTGGGGTTGCTGTAGCGGATGTAGAGGACGGGCGCTTGGGGCTTTGAGGTATCAATGTCACTGAGCTGGATGCCCATACACTCGCCCTTCTTGATGCCCGTGTGCAGGAGGAGAGTGACCAGCAGGTGGGGGCGGGCGTCGGGTTCCTCAGCCTGCATGAGGGCCTCGGTAGTCTGCAGGAGCTTCTCCACCTGGTTCTGGTACAGGATTTGGGGTAGGGGAGGGCTGGCCTGTTGATGGATCAGCGGCGCGGCGGGATCGCTGGGGATGATTCCCTCCTCGGCTAGCCAGCCGAAGAACACCTTGAGAGTCGTCATCCGACGCGCGTAGGACTTGGGGCTGCAGGGCACGCCTCGCTCATAGCGCAAGTAGGTCAGAAAATCTTGAAGTCTATTGGTGCCGATTTGGCTCACGGTGGGGTCGTCATCCAGGTATCGGGTGAAGATGCGCAGGTCGTTAAGAAAGGCCTTGATCGTGTTTTCCGTGAAGCCCTGCTGGACCATGTACCGCCGGAAGTCGCCGATGGCGGCGCTGAGGAGTGTTTCCTCGGTCAAGCCGAAGAGCGGCAGTTGTTTGATGGACATTGGACGCCTCCTGACGATGGCTTTTCGCATAGACCGTACTTTGACATAATTTTACCGTAAACTAGATTGGATGTCAAATCGTTGTTCTCGCGCTGCTGGGCTGTTGAGGGGATCACCGGGCTCTTACAATTTGACCTTTTGGGGGGAAGTAGGTATAATAGTGATCGGTGTTCTCACTTGGGCCGCTAGCTCAATTAGGCAGAGCAACTGACTCTTAATCAGTAGGTTGCAGGTTCGATTCCTGCGCGGCTCACCAAACATAAGTAGTAGTTAGAGGCTCTTCTTGAGGGGAGAGCCTCTTTTCTTCTCCCATCGAACCGTGGGGGGATATGCGCGGGTTCTGAAGGTCTTCTTCAACTGGGTGGAACGGAACGCATCGCCGAGGGCAGACGCGCCCGTGGGAGGCCTGCTGGCCAGACAGCCCTGGGGACGAACGGGGCGGGCCTGGGTGGGGAAACTAAAAATCGCCCTGATCTCGTCTGCCATGGGAATGATGATCGCTGGCGTGGCCAGGTCGGGCAACCAGGCCAGCAACGTCGGTGTGATCCTGGGCCTCGTCCTGGCAGTCATCGGTGGCTGCCTCCCCATGGCCGGGGGGAGCACCTATCGTGCGGGGGGATTCATCGGCACCCTGGCCAGACTCACCCCGCACGCCCACGCCCTGGAGGGCTACTTCCGCCTGATGATGGAGAACGGGACCGTGGTCACCGTCTTGCCGCAGATGGGCATCCTGCTGGCGTTTCGGGTCGTCTTCTTCCTGATCGCCGTGTGGCGCTTCAAGCTCGAGCAGTAGCACCTCAGGACGTGGCCTATGCAAAATGTAGAGATTCGGGTGAAGGGGCAGCTTGACCAGCACTGGTCGGATTGGTTCGACGACCTGACGATCACCCACACCGACCAAAACGAAACCGTTCTGACCGGTCCCATCGTTGACCAGGCAGCGCTACACGGCCTGTTGGCCAAGCTGCGAGATTTGGGCTTGCCGATTGTGTCGGTGAACCTTTCGGAGGAGGCAGATCAAGAGGCGGCGACAGAATAGCCCGCCGCAAAGGGCCAAAGATGCTCCCACGAAGGAAAGCCCCCTGCGTTAGCCGTGCAGGTGGCTTTTTGTTGCCAAAGGAGGCGAAATGTGGTATAGTATGCCTAGCAGCATAGCCAAGCACGCAGTCATGCACGATGTGAAAGGACGGAGAAGGAAAAGTCATGCTTGAATTGGTCTTTGATACGAACGCTTTGATCACCTGTTGCCAGGCTACGACCCAAGACGGCCCAGCCATCAAGAGCGTCCTGGAAGTATGTGTCTTGCGTGTTCCGATGGCAGTTCACCGGGAAGTGCTCGCGGCCCGCGCTCTGTTTCTAGACATGGTTATCGAGTTGGTCGAGCGCAAGTTGTGGAAGCGCACTTTGGCCGAGGATGTGGTCAAAGCCGCGCAGCACAGGTTTTCGGGCGGCTTTGTGCCTCACACCCTGACCATATTGAAGACTGGAGATCGAAGATGTCTGAAGTAGCAGTCCATTACCCTGCCAAGCCGCAAATAGAAGACATTAGCCAGCGGCTGTTGCGTGAAGCGGTCCCTAACCCGTCGCCGGTGTTGGCAGATCTGGTGCGACGAGGCTTTGAACAAAAGCTGGCCGAGTTGTACGAGACATTCCAGCAAGGCGAGTGCAGTCTAGGCTACTTGGCGGAGCAGCTGGACATCAGTTCCTGGGAAGCCATCCGCCTGCTGGAGGCGCGGGGACTCCGCACGACGAACCTGTAATCTATCCCTCGCAAAGGTGTGCAACGTCCATCCCTGGCGTGAGAAATCCACAGAGACACCATGGGCGTCTTTGGAGGATTGGACACTTGCCCAATGCCTCCCCAGAGGCCTGATGCGCTGGGAGGTATGGGTTCCGGCAAGTCAACAGCTTGGCGGGGATGGACGAGATGTGGAATCACTGAAACGCTGATGGCACTGATCACACTGAGGGGCCTCAGTGGTCTCAGCGGATTTCTTCATATGCTATGGCGATAGCGTTATTCCAAAAAGGAGGTATTTTGATGCCCTACGCACACGCTGGTAAGCTTCTTTGGGTTGATCTCGGTTCGGAGCAATGGCAGGTGACAGAGGTTGCTCCCGATGAGGTTCGCCATTATCTTCTCGGCAGCGGCTTGGCGGCCAAGATTCTTTTGGACAGGCTGCAACCCCAGTTGGAGCCGCTCGATCTGGCTAGCCCGCTGGTGATGATGAACGGGCTGTTGACCGGAACCTTTGTCCCCACCGCCTCTCGCGTGTCCGTCTGCGGGCGCTCGCCGCTGACGGGCATCTGGGGCGAGTCGGTGGCCGGGGGCTACTGGGGGCCAGAGCTGCGCTTTGCCGGCTACGACGGCGTGGTGTTCACCGGCCGCGCCGATTCGCCGGTCTACCTGTGGATCCACGACGGCGATGTCGAACTCCGCCCGGCTGCTTCGCTGTGGGGCTTGGATTCCAGGGAGACAGCGCAGCGCGTCCAAGACGAGACCGATCCCAAGGCGTTGGTGGCCTGTGTGGGTCCGGCTGCTGAGAACGGCGTGCGCATCGCCGGGGTGATGTTCCTCGGCAACGGCGAGCGGACGGCGGGCCGAGGGGGCATGGGCGCGCTGATGGCCTCTAAGAATCTCAAGGCGGTGGCCGTGCGGGGAAGCCAGCGGCCAGAGTACCACGACCGCGAGGGGCTGCGCCGCAGCGTGCGGGAGGATACGGCCTGGATCAAGGAGAACTCCCTGGCCATGTCGGAGTTCGGCACCGCGGGCGGCGTGCCGGCCACAGAAGCCTATGGCGATCTGCCGATCAAGAACTGGCTGCTGGGCCGTTGGGAAGAGGGGGCCGACAAGACCTCTGGCCAGACCATCGTGGCTACGATGCTCGACAAGCACTATCGCTGCTTCGCCTGCCCCATCGCCTGCGGCAAGGAGGTCAAGATTACCGAAGGCCCCAATGCTGGATTGGAAGGCCACGGGCCAGAGTATGAGACCCTGGCCGCTTTTGGCGCCCTGCTCTTGAACGACGATCTGGAAGCCATCGTCCAGGCCGATCAACTGTGCAACCGCTATGGCCTGGACACTATTTCCACTGGGGCGGTCATCGCTCTGGCTTTGGAGGCTTACGAAAAGGGGCTGATTGCGATCGAAGATGCCGGCGGCCTAGAGCTGGAATGGGGCAACGCTGAGGCCATTGTGCAACTGGTGGAACAGATCGCGCGTCGTGAGGGGCTGGGCGATGTGCTGGCCGACGGAGTTCGAGCCGCGGCCAAGAAGCTGGGCCCCCAGGCCGAGGAGATGGCCATTCATGCCAAGGGCATGGCCGTCGCTATGCACGATCCACGGGCTTTTGTGGACATGGCCGTCAACTACGCCACGGCCAACCGGGGGGGATGTCACCTGGAAGCGCTGTCCTATTGGCGGGGCTACGGCCTGGAGTGGGAGGAGTGGGGCCAGGCGGGGGAGTGGGACCGTCTGCACAGCGACGGCAGCAAGGCGCGCGCCGCCTACGATTTTCAGAACTACCTGAGCGTTTACAATGCCCTGGGCCTGTGCAAGTTCATTATCAAGGCATCGGCGGGGCCGGAGACGGTGGTGGAGTGGCTGAACCTGGCCCTGGGCTGGGATTGGGACTCCGATGACCTCATCCGCGCCGGAGAGAGGCTGTTCAATCTCAAGCGGCTGATCAACCTTCGGTTCGGCGTCACCAGGGCGGACGACACCCTCTCGCCGCGGCTTCTGACCCACGCCCGTCCCAGCGGCAGCGCGGCCGGCGTGCTGCCCGATCTGGCGCCCATGCTGGAGGAGTACTACCGCCTGCGAGGCTGGTCGGCGGAAGGCGTTCCTACAGATGAGACACTGCGGGATCTGGGCCTGGCGTAAAGCATGCTCCTCGAAGCTTGACACCCGGCGTCCTTTGGTGTACAATCATACACCGTGTCGAACGGGAGGCGGATGGCTTGAGCGAATTCAACTACGGCGGACAGGCGGTTATCGAAGGGGTGATGATGCGCGGACAGAAGCGCATGGCCCTGGCTGTCCGAAGTCCCACGGGAGAGATCGTAATCCACAGCGAACCTCTCAACTCCAAGATATACGGCGGCCTGATCAGCAAGTTGCCTTTTCTGCGAGGCGTGATTATGCTGTGGGACGCCTTGGTGTTGGGCATGCGGGCCTTGCTTTTCTCGGCCGACGTGGCTCTGGAGGAGGAAGAAGACGTCGAGTTCAGCGGCCCAGTCGCCTGGGGTTCCGTGGCCATCTCGCTGATCGTCGGCGTGGGCATCTTCCTCGTCGCCCCCCTGCTTGTGGTTGGATTAGTGGATCGCTACATCACCTCATCGTTGGTCAGCAATATCCTCGAAGGCCTCATTCGCCTCGCCTTCTTCCTGATCTACGTCTACGCCATTGGCCTGATCCCCGACATCCAGCGCGTCTTCGCCTACCACGGAGCAGAGCACAAGACCATCAACGCCTATGAGGACGGAGTACCTCTGGAAGTGGAAGCCATCGAGGCTTACAACACGGCGCACTCCCGCTGCGGCACCGGATTCCTGCTGATCTTTGCTGTGGTGGCCATCTTTGTCTTCTCCCTGTTGGGACGGCCTCCACTGCTGTTGCGCATCGCTTCGCGCCTGGTGCTTATCCCCGTCATCGCGGGCTTAACCTACGAGCTAATCAAGTTCAGCGCTGCCCACCGCGACAATCGGCTGATAAGCGCAGTGGTTCTGGCGCCCAGCTTAGCTCTGCAACGGCTTACCACACGGGAGCCGGATGAATCAATGTTAGAGGTGGCCATAGCGGCCTTGCAACACTTGTTGGCTATTGAAGGGTGACAGTGGCAAGGGATCAGGGACAAGGGACTAGGGACTAGGGACTAGGGACCAGGCCCTGATCCCTTGTCCCTTGTCCCCAATCTACAAACAAAGGAGTGAGCAGCATGAGCGAAGAAGCTAGTGTTACGGTTTGGGCGGATCCGCTGCGCGACTTCTGCACGCGGGTCTTCGAGAAAATGGACGTTCCGCCTGATGACGCGGCTGTGACCGCCGATGTTTTGGTGGCGGCCAATCTGCGCGGCATCAACTCCCACGGGGTGGCCCGCCTGAAGCGCTACGTGGATGGCCTGCGCGACGGCGTGATGCTGGCTCGTCCCGACATCAAAGTCGTGCACGAGACCCCCGGCACGGCCTTGATAGACGGCGGGGCCGGATTGGGACAGCCGGTCGGCGTGCAAGGCATGAAGTTGGCCATCAAGAAAGCCCAGGAGATGGGCGTGGGCTTTGTGGCGGTGCGCAATTCCAACCACTACGGTATTGCCGGCTATTACTCACTGATGGCGTTAGAGCAAGAGTTGATTGGCATCTCCATGACCAACGCCGCCGTACTGGTGGTGCCGACGTTCGGCAGAGACGCCATACTGGGTACGAATCCCATCAGCGTGACGGCTCCGGCTGGGGAGGAAAAACCCTTCGTGCTGGACATGGCCACCAGCACCGTGTCGCGAGGCAAGCTGGAGGTGTACGACCGACAGGGCAAGCCGCTGCCCTTGGGCTGGGCCACGAACGAGCACGGGGTGGCGACCACCGACGCCCGCCGCGTGCTGGACAATCTGCTGGCCCGCGCTGGCGGCGGCCTGCTGCCGCTGGGTGGGGAGGGCGAACTGCTGCGCGGTTACAAGGGATACGGCCTGACCTTTCTGGTGGACATCCTGTGCGGCGTGTTGCCGGGCGCAGGCTATGCCACCACCATCTATCCTAAGGACGAGGAGGGCAATCCCTTGCCCGCCAACGTGGGTCACTTCTTCGGCGCCATCCGCGTTGACGCCTTCCGCCCGCTGGACGAGTTCAAAGCCACCATGGATGACATCATCCGCCGCCTGAAGGGCAGCGCCAAGGCCGAAGGGGCGGAGCGGATCTACGTCCACGGGGAGAAGGAGTTCGAAGAAGAAGAACGCCGTCGAAGGGAAGGCATCCCCCTGCATCCCAAGACGGTGGCCATGATGCAGCACATCGCGCGGGAGTTGGGGGTGGAATACGACCTGTACGAGGGATAAGGGACAGGGAGTTCAGGTGTGCCTAGTCCCTAATCCCTCTCTCGCTCTGGATCAAAGATGAACTTCTTTACACTGCCTATTTCTAGACCCTATAACGTCTTACTCTACGCCCTGCTCGCCCTCTGGGCCGCGCTGTTGATCCTGGGCTTTGTTCTCGGGGAACTGGACGAGGAGAGAATCAACCGCATCCCCCGCGCCAACAAGATCCTCTCGTCGGCCATCCTGGTGATCTGCGCCCTGATCTGGTGGCGCGCCGGCGCGGCCGACACGCCGCTGGCCGCTTACGCCGCCTTTCTCTGCTTGGGCATGGCCTTCTCCTTCCTGGGCGACCTGATCATGGCTCAGCTTCTGCCCCTGCCCCAGCACGTGCTCTTCGGCATGGGCGCTTTCGGTGTGGCTCATGTGCTGTACATCGCCGGCTATCTGCGGCTGGGGCGCGTGCTGGGGCTGCAGGACAGCCGGGCGCGGGCGATTGGCCTGGTTGTCCTGCTGGTGTTGGCTGTGGTGCTGTGGTGGACGCTGATCCGCTCGCCGCAGACCGAGGCCGTGCTCAACTACGGCTCTCTGGCATACGCCTTGTTGATCGCGGTGATGGCCGGGCTGGCGGTGAGCCTGGCGCTGCAAGAGCCTCGCTTCGCGCCGCTGGCCTTGGGCGCGCTGCTGTTTCTCATCTCCGATGTGTTCCTGGGACACCGCTTGTTTCAGGGCGGCCAGTTCTTGCTGGTGGGCGACTTGGTGTGGATGACCTACATCGTGGGGCAACTGCTGATCGTGTTCTCCACGGCGACCGGGCTGCGGCTGTTGTGACAGAGGAGGCGAGGCAGTGCGCAAGTGGACAGTGCGGGATCGCCGGGGACGTGAGGTCTACCTCACCGAGGAACGGTGGAAGCACATTGTCGAAGGACATGAGGAGTTAAGCGAGCACCTCGACGATGTGTTGGACACGGTGCGAAAAGGACATCCTAAACAGGATGCAATCCTGCCCTACAAGTATACGTATGTGTTTCGTTGTGGGGATCTCCCAGGTGATTTTGACCGCATCGTAGTCAAAGTGATCTTCAGACCTGAGGGCAACAATTTCATCGTTACCGCGTGGCCCGATTATTGGTGAGAGGTAAGAGATATGAATGACCAATATGAATATGATTACATTGAAGAAGCTGATATCCTAGAGATATTCTTTGAGCGCGGGGCCGCGACCTGCGCTGTGGAGATTGCGGATTATATTACCTTGCGCTTCAGGCCGGAGGAAAAGAAAGCGATGAGCCTGATCTTGGATAACATCTCTTATCTCATTGAACCTACTGAGATCGGCCCTCGCAGTTTCCGCCTCAAATTAGAACGTATCTCGCCAGAGTTGCGCCAGACGGTGATTGAGCTCATTACCTCTCCGCCGGTGAATCAGTTCCTCAAGGTATCTTCATACACTCGCCCTCGTGCCAGGAGTTCTGAGCCCATCACCTACGTCGAGAGACTGCCCGCTTTCGCCCTGGCTAAAAAGGAGATAGCTTGATGGAGGAGAAAACCTACACTGTACCCTACGGCAAGGACGAAATCCGCTTCGCTTTGCCGCCGGGGATGCGCGGTACGGAGATCGAGTCGAAAAAGGTGCCGCCCATCGCCGATGTGGAGGCAGCTATCGCCGAGGCCCTGGCCCGGCCGGTGAACTCACCGCCGCTGCGGGAGCTGGCTAGGCCAGGTCATACTGTTTGCATCGTGTTCACCGATATCACCCGCGCCAGCCCCGATCACCTGCTGGTGCCGGCGCTGCTGGCGGAACTGACTGCCGCTGGCGTGCGGGACGAGGACATCACCCTGCTGTGCGGCATCGGCATGCACCGCCCCAGCACGCCAGAGGAGAAGGTGGCCAAGCTTGGCGAGGAGGTAGTGGCCCGCTACCGCGTCATTGACAACGAGCCACAGAACCCCGATGCGCTGGTGGACTTGGGCGCGACTGAGAGCGGCATCCCTCTCTCGGTGCACCGAGCGGCCTACGAGGCCGACCTGCTCATCGCCACCGGCATCGTGGAGCCGCACCAGTACGCCGGCTACTCCGGCGGGCGCAAGACGGTGGCCGTGGGCGCGGCGGGCGAGGCCATGATCGCCTATACCCACGGGCCGAAGATGGTGGATCATCCCGGCACGCGGTTGGGCCGCATCGAGGGAAATCCCTTCCACGAGGCCATCAGCGAGGCGGCGCGGCGAGCGGGTTTGCGCTTCATCCTCAACGTGGTGCTGGACGACGAGAAGCGGATGGTGGCCGTGCGGGCTGGCGAGCCAATGGCGGCTTTCCTGGAATTGGTGTCCTTCGCCAAAGAGCTGTACGAGGCGCCGGTGCTGCAGCAGTACGACGTCGTCATCGGCGGCGCGGGATTCCCCAAGGACGCCAACCTCTATCAGGCCAGCCGGACGCCCAGTTACCTCTTTTTCGCTCCGACGCCCGTGGTCAAGCCGGGCGGCTTTCTGATCATCCCCGCTCCCTGTCAGGAGGGCGCAGGCGAGGGGGTGGGGGAGCAGCGCTTCTTGGAGGCGATGCGAGACGCCGAGGACATGCCTAGCTTGCTGGCCGAACTGCGGCGCACCGGCTATCCGCCCGGCGCGCAGCGAGCCTTCATCATGGCCAAGGTGATGGAAGTGAATCCCGTCGTCATCGTCGGGTCCGAGTGTCCGCAGATTGTGCGAGAGGCCAAGATGATCCCGGCGGCGACGATAGAGGAGGCGCTGGGTATGGCTTCCGAAGCGCTGGGATCCGAGCTGGACGTGCTGGTTGTGCCCCACGCCCTGCTGACGCTGCCGGTGGTGAAAGAGTAACGAGCATCAGTGGATTCAGAATTGCTCTGCGGGGATTGCGTGCAACCTGCGGTTGCCTCCCGCCTTTGGCCTGGATCTGACGATCCAGGCCGAGCAAAACTGGATCTACTGAGTCTCAGTAGATCCAGTTTTGCTCTAGCTGGACGAAAGTCCAGCGGCGAAAACGCGGACTATCGTCCGCTTGGAGCTTCAATTTTGGATCTACTGAGTCTGGAGCAGCCATGGCGAGGTTGAACGCCAGCCACAACAAAGTGATTGCTGAAACCCTGGTAGCACACAGAAAGCAGGAAGAGGTGGCGGCAGAGGGGTATCGCTTCTACACTCAGGAGGCCAGTCAATTTGCCGCTGCCAGCCAGCAAGCGGTTTCAGAAGTACTGGAGGATGATATGACCGTTGACCCATCGAATCTTACCCCCCTTCGACAAGCTCAGGACACCGCGCAGCGCCCCCCAGAGGAGGAGGCGCTCTATTGTGTCCGCTGTGGCCTTTGCTTGTCGGTCTGTCCGGGCTACCGCGAGAGTCTGAACGAGACGGACTCGCCCCGCGCTCGCGTGGCCCTGGTGCGAGCGGTCAAAGAAGGACTGCTGGACGCTCCCACGGATGAGTACTCAGAGGCTTTCTTCCGCTGTCTGCTGTGCGGCGCGTGCAGCTTCGTCTGCCCCAGCGGCGTGGCCGTAGACCGCATCCTCGAACTCACCCGGGGCGAGCTGGCTGATCTGGGCTTGCTGCCCGAAGTCCTCTCTGACTTGGACAACCGCATCGCCCGCTACCGCAACATCTCGGCCGAGGAAAACGAGGGCCGACTGATTTGGACTGACAACCTCCCCACCACGCCCAGCGGCCTGGGCAAGGAGCGGGCCGAAGTGGCTTACTTCGTCGGCTGCGTCAGCTCCTTTTTCCCCCGCAGCTACAAAGTGCCCCAGTCGCTGGTTCAGATCTTCGACCGCGCTGGCGTGGACTATGCCCTGCTGGGCGGGGACGAGTGGTGCTGCGGCTACCCGATGTTCATCAACGGCGAACTAGACCGCGCCCGCGACCTGATCCATCACAACGTCGAAGCCGTGCGGGACATGGGAGTGAAAAAGGTGGTGACCACCTGCGCATCCTGTTTCCATTTCTGGAAGCACTCCTACTCCACGGTTTTGGAAACAGACGATCTGGGGCTGGAGGTCCAGCACGCCACCGAGTTCCTGGCCGATCTGCTGGAGGCGAGCGAGCTAAAATTGCGCGAGCTGCGGCAGAACGTGACCTACCACGACCCGTGCGACCTGGGACGCAAAGGAGGCGTGATTGAAGCGCCGCGCCGCGTGCTGGCCCAGATTCCCGGCTTGCGGCTGGTGGAGATGCCCGAGAATCGCGACAGCTCCCACTGTTGCGGCGGCGGCGGCAATCTGGAAAGCTTCGCGCCTGAGATGAGCAAAGCGGTGGCTGGCAAGCGCATCCGCCAGGCCGCCGAGGTGGGAGCGGCGACTTTGGTCTCGGCTTGCCAGCAATGCGAGCGGACGCTGGCCAACGCAGCCCGCGCCGAGCGGATCCGTATTCGTGTCAAGGACATTGCCGAAGTCGTGCTAGAGGCAATGGAGTAGTCTCAGTAGATCCAATTTTGCTCTAGCTGGACGAAAGTCCAGCGGCGAAAACGCGGACTATCGTCCGCTTGGAGCTTCAATTTTGGATCTACTGAGTCTCAGGTTGCAGGTTTCAAGGTTCCGGGTTGCACGAGCCTGGAACCCGAAGCCAGGAGTTGAAAAGACTGATGAGGGAAATAATCGCAGAACTTGAAGCGGCGATTGGAAGCGAGAAGGTACTTACTTCACTTGTGAATTTGATTGCCTACTCGTTCGATGGCACTTTCGAACAACAATTGCCGGACGTGGTCGTGCTGCCGGAGACGAACGAGGAGGTTTCGGCGGTGGTGCAAGTGGCCTCTCAGTACGACGTGCCCATCGTGCCCCGTGGCATGTCGACTGGGTTGGCTGGGGGTGCCATCCCCATCCGGGGCGGCATCGTCCTGTCGCTGACCCGCATGAACCGCATCCTGGAGATTGACGAGGAGAACATGATCGCCACCGTCCAGGCGGGCGTGGTCACTGCCGACCTGCAAGCAGAGGTGGAGAAACTTGGACTGTTTTATCCGCCTGATCCCGCCAGCAATAAGCAGTCCACCATCGGCGGCAACGTGGCCTGCAACGCCGGCGGACCTCGCTGTCTGAAATACGGCGTCACCGAGGACTACGTCCTGGGCCTCACCGTGGTGCTGGCCGATGGACGCATTATGACCACCGGCGGCAAAGCCATCAAGTACGTCACCGGCTTCAACATAGACCAGCTCTTCGTCGGTTCGGAGGGCGCGCTGGGCATCATCACCGAGGTCATCCTGCGCCTGGTAGCCAAGCCACCCTATGTCCGCACCGCCCTGGTGCAGTTTCCCACCCTGGATGATGCAAGCCGCTCGATACAAGCTGTGCTGACGAAGGGCCTGGTTCCTGCGGCCATGGAGCTGCTGGACGAGACGGCCATTTCCTGTATCGAGGAGGCCATGCAGTTGGGACTGCCGCTGGACGTGGAGGCGCTGCTGGTGGTCGAATCCGACGGCGCCGACGAGGAGTCAGTGCAGCGCGAGATTGACGCTATCGCCGACATCTGTCTGCGGACGGGGGCCAGCCGCGTGGACGTGGCCCGCGACGAGGAGGAGCGAGAGAATCTGTGGCGCGCGCGCCGCAGCATTGGCCCTTCGCTGGCGCGTCGGGCGCCCAACAAGCTGGGGGAGGACATCACCGTTCCTCGCAGCGCTATCCCAGAGGCCATCCGCCGCATCAAGGACGTCAGCGCCGAGTACGGCTTGCCCATCGTCGTCTTCGGCCACGCCGGCGACGGCAATCTGCACCCCAACATCCTCTTCGACCGACGCGATCCGGAGCAGTGGGAAAAGGTGGAGCAGATAGTGGGAGAGATCTTCCATCTGGCGTTGGACCTGGGGGGCACGCTGAGCGGCGAGCACGGCATTGGCACCTTCAAGCTGCCCTACATGCGGGAGGCGCTGGGATCGGCTTCCATCAACATCCAGTGGCGCATCAAACAGGCTATGGATCCGCAGAACATCTTGAATCCGGGGAAGGTTTTGCCGGAGCTGTGAAACGTGAAACGTGAAGCGTGAGGGGTGGAAACAGGATGACCAGAGTGCCAGCTAAGCCTTACTTGCTGCTCGATGCCGGTGGAACCTTTCTGTTTGTAGATCAGGATTATCTGGCATCGCTGGCGGGCGGGTACGGTGTCCAGGTTGAGGCCAGGCGGTTTTACGAACAGCACTACCGTCTCGTCCACTGGTTCGATACCTACGTCGGGACGCAGCGACGCTTTCTGTCGAGGCTTTCCGAACCCTATTCCCAGATCCTGCTGCGGTTGGTGGGGCTGTCGGATGAGCGCGCGGCGCAGGCAGCGGAGGTTGCCCAAGTCAGGCACGAGCAGCGAAATCTATGGGAATTCACCTTTCCCTGGATTGTGGAAACCCTCGGTCAGTTGCGGGATGAAGGCTATCGCATGTCCATCATCTCCAACGCCGACGGCAGGGTGGAGGAGCAGTTGCGCAATCTGGAACTGCGGGGCTATTTCGAGCGGGTGTACGACTCGGAGGTGGTGGGGGTGGAGAAGCCGCAGCCCGCCATCTACGAGCTGGCCTTGAACGACCTGGGGCTTCAGCCCGAGGAAGCGGTGTTCGTAGGCGACATGTTCTACATAGACATCTGGGGAGCTAACCGGGCGGGGATCCCCGGCTTGCATCTCGATCCGCTGGGTCTCTACGAAGAGTGGCCCGGGGCGCACATCCAGGACCTGCGGCAACTGCCCGACTGGCTGAAGGAGTATGCCGAGGCCCCGGAACGATTTGATGTACTGCCCCTGCGCGATTTCACGCTGATGGCGGAATAGGTGGTAGATTGGGAAGGGTGTGTTTCAAACGAGGTGGCTGGTATTGTTGGTCGGAGTGGTACTCCGACGAATTGACGGATTGGCAATCCGTCCTACAACCGAGATGAAACACAGCCAATTGGGAATTGGTCACCAATCTACCAACTTACCGGTGTACCAATGTGCCAACTCGGTGACTTGAGCCAAGGAGGATCAGGCCATGATCGAAAGTCTACTCACAGACGAGCAGAAGAAGTTACGCGACAAGGTGAGGGACTTCGTCAAAGGGGTGCCTCGCCAATTGCTGTTGGACATGGACGCCGATCGGGTGCAGTATCCCCGCCAGTTCGTGGAAGAGGCGGCGCGGCGCGGTCTGCTGGGCCTGCGTTTTCCCCGCGAGTACGGCGGAGGCGGGCTGAACTGGACCGATGAGATCGTGGCCATTGAGGAGGTGGGCGTATTGGGCACCGCGCTGAGCTGCGCCTACGTGATGCCCAGCATCGTCGGCGAGGCCCTCCACGTGTTCGGCACGCCGCAGCAGAAGGAGCGCTGGCTGCGCCCTCTGCTGGCGGGGGAGCTCATCGCCGCCGAAGCGCTGACCGAACCGCGAGGCGGCTCCGATTTCTTCGGCGCCACCACCACCGCCACCCGCGACGGAGATGCCTACGTGCTCAGCGGTCAAAAACGCTTCATCGTCGGCGCGGAAGCAGCCGACATTTTCTTGGTTTACGCCCGCACCGATCCCGAAGCGCCAGGTCATCAGGCTCTGAGCGCGTTTATCGTGGAGAGGGGCGCGGGCCTGGAGGTGCAGCACGTCTACGGGCTGATGGGCACGCGAGGCGGCGGCACGGGACGTCTCTATTTCCGCGACGTGCGGGTGCCGCGCCAGAATCTCATCGGCGAGGAGAACGGCGCCGCGGCCGTCTTCTATCAGATGATGATTCCCGAGCGGTTGACCAGCGCGGCGGGGGCGCTGGGCATGGCGCGGGCGGCGCTGGAGATCGCCGCCCGCTACTCCGACCGCCGCCAGGCCTTCGGCAAGGCCATCCGCCGCTTCGAGGGCGTGAGCTTCAAGGTGGCCGACAGCATCACCCTGCTCGATGCGGCCAGCTCGCTGGTCTACGCCACCGCCCACACGGTGGACAGCAGCCCCCCCTCTTTCCCCCCCAAAGCCTGCCCTGAGCCCCGTCGAAGGGTTGGGGGGGATGAAAGGGGGGGCGGCCGGGCGCGGCGGATGGTCTCCGAGGCCAAGAAGTTCGCCACCGACGCCGCCTGGGACATCGTCAACCACGCCATGCAGATCATGGGCGGCATTGGCTACACCAACGTCTACCCCATCGAGCGGCTGCTGCGCGATATCCGCCTGGCCATGATCTGGACCGGCACCAACGAGATCATGAATCTCATCATCCAGCACGAGTACTACCAAGAAGTGCTGCGGCCCAAACCCGGCCTGCGCGACGTGGAGGCCGACGCCGAGGCCGCGGACGCGCTGGAAGAGAAGGAGTGTTAGCCACTTCAGGTTATTTGTCATTGCGAGGAGCGGAGCGACGAAGCAATCCCCGCCCGCAACGGAGGAGATTGCTTCGCTCCCTACAGTCGCTCGCAATGACACAGATAGATAGGTGAAGGAGAAAAAGCATGTTAGAACTGAAGAAAGGCGTTGACATCCTAGCCGAGGTCGGTGGGATCACTACGCTGGAGGAAGCGAGGGCGCTGTTCGTGGACAGATGCGATCAGGAGGGTGTGGCCAAGCTGGCCAAAATCACCAACCAAGAAGCGCTGCTGAAAATCGCCAACGCCATCTCGATGACCGATCCTGATAAGGTCTTTGTGAACACCGGCTCCGATGCCGATGTTCGAAGGGTCAAGATCATGAGCCTGGCCAAAGGCGAGGAATGTCCCGTGGCCATGAGAGATCACACCATTCATTTCGATCTGGCCCAGGAGCAGGCGCGAATCATTGATCGCACGTACTACATCGTGAATCCGGGCGAGGAGACCAGCGTGTTGGCCCTGAGCCTTGTTCGGGACGAAGCGCACCAGTACATTAAGACCCACATGACCGGCATTGGACGGGGGAAAACGCTGCTGGTGGGTTTCTTCAGCAGGGGTCCCATCGGCGCCCCGGCGGCCATCCCCGCGCTGGAGATCACCACCTCCACCTACGTCATGCACTCGGCCAACATCCTCTACCGGCACGTCTACGACCGCTTTGACGAAGAGGCGGAGCGCGTGGGGTATTTCTTCACCAACGTCCACAGTGAGGGGCCCAATCGGCCAGAGGACCTGCCCAACGCCCGCGTGTTCATGGACCGGAGCTGGCTGACCACCTACTCCATGTTCTGCACCTACGCTGGCAACACCCTGCTGCTGAAAAAGGGCAATCACCGCTTTGCCGTGGACCTGGCGACCTATTACCAGAGAGAGGAAAAGCTGTCGGAGCACATGTTCATCACGGGGCTGGCGGGGCCGGGCGGGAGGAAGACGTACTTCGCGGGGGCGGCGCCCTCCGGATGCGGAAAAACCACCACGGCCATGACGGGCACGGATTTCGTCGGCGACGACCTGGCCCAGTTGTGGATCGCTGAGGACGGGACGCTGCGCGGCATCAATCCCGAAAAGGGCATCTTCGGAATCGTCAGGGACGTGAACCGCGAGAGCGATCCGTACCTGATCAAAGCGCTGAGAGAAGAGGGCGCGGAGGTGATCTGGACGAACGTGCTGATTGACGTCCACGGCGTGCCGTACTGGGTGGGGAACGGGGAGGAACTTCCCCAGAGAGGGGTGAATTTCCAGGGCGAGTGGTGGGAGGGCAAGACGGAAGAAAGCGGCCAGCCCGTTCCACTCTCCAATCCCAATTCCCGCTGCACCGTCGAGTGCACGGAGATCGGCAACTACAACGAAGCCGCGGCCGAGGATGCAAACGGGGTCGAGATCAAGGTCATCACCTACAGCGGGCGGGACAGCGATACCATGCCTCCGGTGCGGGTGGCCAGGAATCCCAACCATGGCGTAGTCATCGGGGCCTCGATCCTCTCGGCGGCCACCGCTACCGAGGTCGGGGCTAAGGGCGTGCGGCGCCAGCCCTGGGCCAACGAGCCCTTTATCCCCGGCCCCCTGGCCGACTACATGGACGCCCAGTTCGCGTTCTTCAATTCCGACAAGCTGAAGCACAAGCCCCTGATGGCCGGGCTGAACTACTTCCTGACCCACGAGGCCCGTGGGGGGCAGGGGAGTGGGCTGCTGGGCGAGAAGCGGGACGTGAAAGCGTGGCTGGGCTGGCTCGAACTGAGGGCGCACGGCGAGGTGGAAGCCATCCAAACGCCCATCGGCTTCATTCCCAAGTACGAGGACCTCAAAACGCTGTTCGCTGAGATTGACAAAGCGTATCCCAAGTCGCTCTACGACCAGCAGTTTGCGCTCTACGTGGACAATGTCCTGGCCAGAATTGATCTACAGGAAGAGGCGTATCGGAAAGAGAAGAACATTCCGCCGGAGTTGTTTGAAATCTATGGGGAGCAGAGGAAAGGACTGGAGGCGCTTAAGGCGAGATATGGTTCGGTCGTAGCGGTGGAGCAGCTTATTGAGGCGGCTGGGCCGGCGACGTGACTCACTTTGCTGGAGCTGAAGAGTCGGGGACAGTAGGGGACAAGCAGCAGGTGATCAGCGGTCAGCTCGTTTGGCACATAGCAGAAAGCCACCTGTGCGGTTGATGCAGGTGGCTTTTCGTACTATGCTATCTCATCAGGAAGTCGTATTAGGTGGCACAGATCGACATCATAATGCTTTCAATGCATAGGCATCCCCAAACAACTCGACGCTCCAAGACCCATTAGTTTCATTGATCTTCTTCCGGAGTCTCACCTGCCCCCAACCATGATGCACACTTTGGATGTCTCGTGTCACCTCTCTCACAAAGTCTCTCACAACTCTGTTACGCCATCGCCGACTTCGTGGCCTCGCTAGCCCAGTCGCATAGGCGTGCGACGTCAAGCGAGTAATCCTCTTGATATCTACAGGAGAGGGCAACATCTTCCACCCTCTACGAAAGGGGCTCACAATTGCAGATGGCTCTGGAAGAAGAAGCCTAGACCACACACCTTCATGATGAGCGTTCCCAGACCCATGATGCGGAATCTTAAAAACGTTGGCTTTCCCAGAAATCACCGTTGAGTCACTGAGAATGACAGACCAGCCTGTCTTGGGGTCAGTAGTCCTCTCAAGGTCAGCACCGAAGAGCATTTTGTGATTACCTACTTCAACCCACAGAACCACCGACGCAAGATTCGGTGCAGGAGATACGAGTCGTTTTTTTCGTTCCCTTTCCTCAGGTAGCAATTCCGCGAACGTTAACTTGGCTTGTAGTACCGAGGCATCGGAGGGAGAAAGCGCATACACCTTGGCTTCTACGGTCTCGGAAGCCAGCTCAATGGGCTCACGATAAAGCAATCTGTCCATCAATGCAAAGCCCGGCGGTTTGACTCGAACTCGTTGCTGTTTGCGCGCTTCGAGAAGCTGAAACAATCGAGAGAACTCATCCAGACCCGAGCTTTCCATCACCGTTCGCCTACGATACAAAGCCACAAGTTTCAGAAACTCACCAACTTTCAGCACACTCGAGATCGCAATGCTGGCAGATTCACACTCATTGAAGATGGTGCTAATGCCGCGAACGTGGTCATCGTGCCAATGTGTTGCCACGATGAGTTTGACCGCATTTCTCACGTCGATGTCGAGTTGACGCAAGTACTTCAGGGGAGCAGGCTGTTCTGAATCTGGCTCTATGCATGAGTCCACTAGGACCCATTTCCCCTCACCGATATGAAGAACTATCGCCTCTCCGTATCCGGGCCCGAAGACGGAAACTTCTACTTCGTTCGATGTTGGTGGATTGAGCTGGCTATTTAACATCAAGGAGCGCCCTTAGCTTAGCCACCTCAGCGTCAGCACTGTCTATCTCGCACTTGGTCCAGGCTGGTAGACGACGGAACCGAATAACTGAAGCTCGATACCTCCCTGATGGCCTATCTAGGTACCCGATGCTCCAATAGAATACCGCGCCAGGCTCGATCAGCGCCTGGTCTTCTTCTTCCACCTCATTTAGATGTATCTCTGCCACTTGGTCAACACCTTCGCCGACGATTGGCACAAGTCTGGCACGGAACGTTCCTTGTTCAACTTCGAGTACATGGCCCTCCCACTTCTGTAGGGCGCGGAAGTGTTCCTGGGCTGGGCGAAGAGGTGGCGGGAAGAACAGCAATTGACCGGATCTGAAATCAAGCGTGTTGGAGACACCACTAGGATCAGAGATCTGTATCTGATCAGCAATGTCACGGTTCGGTTCTGTTAAAAGATCCTCAAATTCAGGGCTTAGAAGATCCCTTCCCTCAACGAGGTCAGCACGACTAACGGTTTCATTGGCCGACCATGATTCAGCAAGGGTCGGCAAGCTACGAGCTGTGTTCATACCACCTCTCCTAAATTAGCAATCTCTTGTGCAATTGCCAAACCACGTTCCATGGACTCCGACCACTGTTTGGAGAGAATGTCTATGGCTCTGCTTGTACCTCTCGGAGTATCAGAAACGGAGAATAGTTCGTAATGATCATTGACCTCCACGTAGACCCCGAATTGGACTCGGTTTGATGGCTCAACCTTCACTCGAATGTAGCCATCCAGGCTGTCAGGCCTCTGGCCTTCCATAATAACACTTCTCATTCCGGGGTTGCTGAGTGTTTCCTTCCAGTCTTCTTTCGGCGCCAAGCGGTGGCCAACTTTGTGCCAAGTCTCCTCGGACTCAAGTCTATAATGAAAATCCCGGTTGATTCCCATGAGTCTCAATGGCGTATGATTGAGAAGGGTAAACACACCAACAACCAAATCTCGGAGGGCCTCGTAATATGCCTCTTGGACGGTCCCAGCTTGGAATCGGCCGTCGAATACCCTGAGCCGTAGCCATTCGGCGGTGAAAACCGCTACCTTAGGGTGCACTATCTCGATTTCCGCGGCTTCGGCTTCCTGCGATCGTATCAAATCCTCAGACGCAAGCCAAGATGGATGGAATATCGCAGCGTTGAAATCTCCGCGAAGCACGACATTAACTCCCTGGTACACAAGTTGTGGTCGCATAATGTTATGAATCCTCCCAATTATAATATCCTGAGCTCGGTCGATGGTGACGAGCTTGTCTTCTATCTAGCTGCCAAGTATATTATACCAGCTTTCGGCTAGTTTGGCAACAAGACACTTGCAAGAAATTCACCCTTGACAGAAGTTGGATTCCGTGATATACTAGACACACCTTGCGAAAGGGAAAGGCTCGTTGACCCGCTGGGTGTGGGGAAGCGAACCAGGCGGCAAGGCCCGGCCATGCCCAATAGCCGGGCCTTTCGCTTGAGCAGAGCTTATCGAGGGTGCTGAGGAGGCTTTATGCTCACCAAAGAAGAGTTGCTGGCCAAAGCGAAGAAGCCGGCAGAAGACGCGATGAAGTTGCATCCCTTTTACCGGGGAAAGGTGCAGACTGCGCTCAAATGCCCTGTCCGCGATTTCAACGATTTCGCCATCTGGTATACGCCCGGCGTGGCGGCGCCGTGCCGCGACATCCACGACAATCCCGACAAGGTGTTTGAGCACACCAACAAAGGGAACACCATAGCCATCGTGTCCGACGGCACGCGCGTGCTGGGCCTGGGCGACATCGGCCCGCAGGCGGCCATGCCGGTCATGGAGGGCAAGGCGCTGCTGTTCAAGTACCTGGGCGGGGTGGATGCGGTGCCCATCTGCCTGGACACCAAAGACCCCTATCGGATCATGCTGGCCGTCAAGCTGATCCAGCCCTCTTTTGGCGGCGTCAATCTGGAGGACCTCTCCCAGCCCAAGTGCTTCCGCGTGCTGGACATGCTGCGCACCGATCCGGAGGTGCAGATACCGGTGTGGCACGACGACCAGCAGGGCACGGCCACGGTGGTGCTGGCCGGCGTGCTGAACGCGCTGAAGATCGTGGGCAAGAAACTGGCGGACGTCCAGGTTGCGCTGATCGGGGTGGGGGCGGCCAACGTGGCCACCCTGCGGCTGCTCGTCGCCCACGGCGTTCAGTGGGGCAACGTCGTGGCCTGCGACAGCCGGGGCATCCTGCATCCGCAGCGCGAGGACATCGAGGCGCGCAAGATCGAGTTTGTGGACAAGTGGCGCATCTGCCAGAAGAGCAACGCCGAAGGGCGGCGCGGCGGCCCGGCCGAGGCCATGCGCGGTGCCGACCTGTGCATCGCCCTGAGCAAGCCGGGGCCGGGCACCATCCTGCCGGAGTGGGTGGCGGGCATGGCTGAGGATGCCATCATCTTCCCCTGCGCCAATCCCATCCCCGAGATCTGGCCCTGGGAGGCCAAAGAGGCCGGGGCGCGCATCGTGGGCACGGGGCGCTCCGATTTCCCCAACCAGGTGAACAACTCGCTGGGCTTCCCCGCCATCTTCCGGGGCGTGCTGGACGTGCGGGCGCGGACCATCACCGACGAGATGGCCATCGCCGCCGCCGAGGAGTTGGCCCGCTGCGCCGAGGAGCGAGGGATCAGCGAGGACAACATCCTGCCCACCATGGACGAGTGGGAGGTCTTCCCCCGCGAGGCAGTGGCCGTGGCCCTCAAGGCCCAGGAGCAAGGCGTGGCCCGCCTGAATCTCGCCCGCGACGAGCTCTACCGCATGGCCGAGGCCAGAATCCGCCAGGCGCGAGAGATGACGCAGTTCATGATGGACAAGGGCATCATTCCACCGTTGCCGGCAGAGCTGGCAGAGGAGGTATAGTCATGTATGACGTGATCGTGATCGGTGGTGGGCCAGCGGGCATCACCGCCGCAGTGACGGCCATCAACCGCCGGCTGGAAACGCTCATCATCGCCGAGCAGTGGGGCGGTCAGACGGCCTATTTTATGGAACTGGAAGACGCCGACACCCACCAGGTGATCACCGGCGAAGAACTGTTGAGTCGCTTCCGCCGCCAGTTGGACTACTTGGACTTCTGCTGTCACTTCGACCGGGTGGTGCAAGTTTCGCCTGTGGAAGATCACTTCTCGGTGATCACCGTAGACGGCGACCGCTTCGAGTCCCGCTCGCTGATCATCGCCACCGGCGCCAAGCCGGAGCGCTTGGGCGTGCCGGGCGAGGACCGACTGGTAGGGCGTGGGCTCAGCTACTCGGTGGTGGCCCACGGCGCGCTGTTCCTGGGCAAGGACGTGGCCGTGGTGGGCGCCCATCGCCGCGCGCAACTGGCCGTCTGCGAGCTGGCCCAGCACGCCCACCAGGTCTACCTGTTTGCCCCGCAACTGCTGCCCTCCGACTGGCCGCTGGCGCCGGTGCTGCGCCGCCTGCCCAACGTGCACATCTACGAGGGAGTCGCCGTGCGGGAGGTGAAAGGGGAACGGTTTGTGGAGGGCATCGTGGCGGAGACCGTGGATGAGGCTACGCTGGAGGTGCCGGTCAAGGGTGTGTTCGTGAAGCTGCCCCGCAAGCCCAACTCCGAGCTGGTGCGGGACTGGGTGGATTGCGACGAAGAGGGTCGCATTGAGGTCAACCTCTACGGGGCCACCAGCTACCCCGGCGTGTTCGCCGCCGGCGACGTGACCCACATCTCCGAGCAGGTGTTGGTGCACATCGGCGAGGGAGCCAAAGCGGCCGTCGAGGCTTATGCCTATCTGCTGGAGTTGAAGAGCGGAGGCAGCAGGGGATGAGCAGCGGGTGAACATAGGCCCTGGGCTTGCATGAAGATGCCGCACCCGATTTGACAAAAGCTGCAAAGTGTGGTATGATTATTGTCAGTAGGACGAGTAAGTGCTTGTTTCGGAGTGCCCATACATGAAGAACAGCCCGAGCTCCTTACGACCTCGGGTTTTTTCTTTGTGCAGCCGTGGCCCTAGCGGCGCGAGCTGGTAAGCAGGACGAAGGAAAGACTGCTCCGCCCTATACATAATACAGGGAAGGAGGTACACCAGCTAATGACTGAGAGAATCCAAGGCGTGGTTAAGTGGTTTAGTCGTGCCAAGGGCTACGGCTTCATTGAGCGCGAAGACGGCGACGATGTGTTCGTCCATTTTTCGTCCATCCAGGGTGACGGTTTCCGCAACCTGGAAGAAGGCGACCAAGTGGAGTTCATTGTCGAGAGCAGCCCCAAAGGCCCTCAGGCCACTGACGTAGTCAGGCTCTAGGCTTGAGCGCAACGCAGTAACACAAAAAAAGCCACCTGTGCAGTTGACGCAGGTGGCTTTTTGCGTTATACTATTCCCTGTCAGGCGAATGGAAAGTGCAGCGCACTTCTTCCGAGGTGCGTTGCGCCTTAAGATCGTATTCGATACGGGGTGGAGTATGGTCAAGGTGATGTTTAGAGACAAGGAATGGGAAGTGCGGGCCGGGATGACGGTGCGAGACGCCATTCTCAAGGTGGGGCTGGACCCTCACGCAGTCCTGGCTGTACGCAAGGGTAAGTTGATCAACGAAGCGACGATCTTGAAAGACGGCGAGACCATCCGGTTGATCGCGGTGATCTCAGGCGGTTAGCATGAGCGCAAGGGAACTCGCGGGAGCTTGCGGGAATTGATAGGCGCTCAAAGAAGACGGAATACGCACTACGCAATACGCCATACGTTCGTACCGCGTGTTCCATCACCCACGTATCGTCTCTCTGTGGAGGATTCCCTATCGAGGTGACGTCTAGTGAAGTGCAAGAAGTGTGGCGGCGTGGCGGTGATCAACATGCGTCACCACCGGTTAGCGCTGTGCGCCGATCACTTTGTTGAATGGTTCACAAGCTACACACAACGCGCCATCGAAAAATACCGCATGTTCGGCGACGATGACCAACTGCTGGTAGCGGTGTCCGGCGGCAAGGACAGCCTGGCGCTGTGGGACGTGTTGTCGCAGCTCGGCTATCGCGCCGACGGGCTTTACATCGGCCTGGGGATCGGCGACGACGGCGATGGCAGCGGCTACTCGGCGGCGTCCCAGCTCAAGGCGAAGGCTTTCGCCCAGGCGCGCGGCCTGACGCTGCACGTGGTGGACGTCCAGCAGACCTATGGCCAGAGCGTTCCCGAGCTGGCGCGGAGGACACGGCGAGGGCGCAAGCCCTGCTCGCTCTGCGGACTGGTCAAGCGCCACATCATGAACCGCCTGGCCTACGAGGGCGGATACGATGCCATCGCCACCGGCCACAACCTGGACGACGAGGCCGCCATCCTGATGCAGAACGTTCTTAACTGGCAGACGGGCTACCTGGCTCGCCAGGCTCCCGTCCTGCCCTCCACCCATCCCCGACTGGCCCGCAAGGTGAAGCCCTTCGTGCGCCTCTACGAGCGGGAGACGGCGGCCTATGCCCTGGTGCGGGGCATTGACTACATCTACGAGGAGTGCCCCCACGCCGCGGGCTCCAAAACCATCTTCTACAAAGAGCTCCTCAATCAATTGGAGAGCCGCTCGCCGGGGGCCAAGCTGCACTTCTACCTCACTTTTCTGCGGGCCAAAGGGGAGGGGCTGCTCTCGGTGCGAGAGAAAGCGTTGGTGATGAGGGATTGCCAGAGCTGCGGCCAGCCGACCACGGCGCCGGAGCTGTGCGCGTTTTGCCGGCTTTGGGAACGGGTGGATAGGGGATATTGGTAGCGGTTGTGGGAAGAGGAAACAGGAACCGTGTCTGACAAAAGAAGATTCGATTCGGCCAACACCCGGCGCGTTATCCTGGTCACATCGGCCTATATCGCCGCCCAGATGCTGGCCGATGTGACCAGCCTCAAGATCGCCGTGGTGGGCGGGTTCTCTATTGACGCCGGGACCTTCGTTTACCCGCTCACTTTCACCTTGCGCGACTTGGTGCACAAGATCGTGGGCGCGGCCGGGGCGCGACTGCTGATCGTGACTGCGGCGGCCATCAACTTGATCATGGCCCTCTTCTTCGCCTTCACCGCCGCGCTGCCGCCCGATCCCTCCTGGCCGCATCAAGACGCCTACGCTGCCGTGCTGACGCCGGTGTGGCGCATCGTCGTGGCCAGCATCCTGGCCGAGGTCATCGCCGAGTTGATTGACACCGAGGTCTACCGCCTGTGGGTAGCGCGGGTGACCCAACGCTATCAATGGGCGCGGGTGCTCATCAGCAATTCATTCAGCGTGCCATTGGATAGCCTGATTTTCTGCTGGGTGGCTTTTGGAGGAGCGCTTCCCAGCGCGGTGGTCTGGAGTATCGTGGCCTCCAACGTGTTGGTGAAAGGGGCGACCACGCTGATCAGTCTGCCGGCGATTTACCTCGTGCCCGAAGCAGACCGGGACGCGAGAGTCAGAGATTAAGTGCACTGAAAAAAAGGTCGCTCTGAGGCCCGTCCTCGGGCCGATGGGCGGTCACCGCCTTGGCACCCGGAGACGGGTGCGGGAGCATTTTTCAGTAGGGTATGTCTCAAACGAGTTGGCTGGTATTGTTGGTCGGAATGGTATTCCGACGAATTGACGGATTACCAATCCGTCCTACAACCGAGATGAAACACACCCTTTTCAGTAGAGTCGAAGATTGAGAGGTGAAGATGGATATGGATCATGATGCAAGTCTGACTCTGAACGATGAGCTGCCGCCAGATCACCGCTCGGGGTTCGTGGCCGTGATCGGCAAGCCCAACGTGGGCAAGTCCACGCTGATCAACGCCTGGCTGGGGGAGAAGATCGCCATCGTCTCCCCCAAGCCGCAGACCACGCGCCACCGCCTGCGCGGCATCCTGACGCGGCCCGATGTCCAGATCATCTTCGTGGACACGCCAGGCATCCATCGGCCCCGCCACAAGCTGGGCGAGTTCATGGTGGAGACCGCTGCCAAAAGCATCCCCGACGCCGATGTGGTGCTGTTTATGGTGGACGTCTCGGAGATGCCCACGGCGGAGGACGAGCAGATCGCCCTATTGGTCGAGGAGCACGGCCAGTCGCCCGTCATTCTGGTTCTCAACAAAGCCGACCTGTTGCCGCCGCAGAAAGTGCAGCCTCACTGCGATGCTTACTTCGAGCTGGTAAAATTTGACGCCTGGATGATGATCTCCGCCACGCGGGGCGACAACCGCGACAAACTGCTGGACATGGTGGTGGCCCGTCTGCCCGAAGGCCCGCGCTATTATCCGGCGGACCAGCTCACCGATCAGAACATGCGCTTCATCGTGGCCGAGCTGGTCCGCGAGCAGGTGCTGCGCTTCCTCCATCAGGAAGTGCCCCACTCCGTGGCCGTGGCCGTGGAAGAGTGGAAGCAGCGGACGGAGGACCTGACCTACATCCGGGCCAACATCTTCGTGGAGAAGGATTCCCAAAAGGGCATCCTCATCGGAGCGGGGGGCGAGATGTTGAAGCGCATCGGTCAGGCGGCGCGTGAGGAGGTGGAACGGCTGGTGGGCAACAAGGTCTACCTGGACTTGTGGGTCAAGGTGCGCAAGAAGTGGCGCAAGGACGAGGACGAGCTGCGCCGCCTGGGGTATGCGCTGCCCCGTGGTACATCGTGAGGGAATTGCAGGCAAGGGTTTTGAAGGGCCTGTCCTGAACCTGATTTGCGCAAAACGGCGTTCGGGTGTATACTTTAGCGCGCTGGGTTCAAGGAGGAGGCCATTGATGTTCTTGTTCGACCAGTTCGATAGCGCTGTTACGGATTCTTTGGCAAGGGAGTACGAAGCGCGACGGGTAACTATGATTTTGGGAAAGGTAGGGGACACCGAGAAAGCCAGGTTGGTATAGCTGGCGTTTGAGGTGTCTCTTTTGTATCCTACTCACCTATGGCAGACAAAGGAGATCGAAGAGTGAGAGAGGTAAGCACTGAACAGATAACGCAACAGGTGGCACGCCTGTGCATTGAGGCGTGCTATCATCTGGGCGAGGACGTGTTGGACGCCCTGAAAAACGCTCGCCAGAAAGAGACCTCGCCGGTGGGGCAGGCGGTGCTGGACCAGATTCTCCAGAATGCGAACATCGCCGCCCAGGGCGAGCTGCCGCTTTGCCAGGACACCGGGCTGACGGTCGTGTTCCTGGAGCTGGGCCAGGAGGTCCACATCGTGGGCGGCAGCCTCAACGAAGCCGTCACCGAGGGCGTGCGCCAGGGCTACCAAGAGGGCTACCTGCGCAAGTCGGTGGTGGACAAGCCCTTCTCGGCCAGGGTGAACACCAGGGACAATACGCCGCCAGTGATCCACACCGAGATCGTCCCCGGCGACAGGTTGAAGATCACCGTGGCTCCCAAGGGCGGCGGCAGCGAGAACATGAGCTACCTCAAGATGTTTTCGCCGGCCGCTGGCCGACAGGGGATCGTTGATTGGGTGGTGGAGTGCGTGGAGAAATCTGGCGCCAATCCCTGCCCGCCCATCATCGTGGGGGTGGGCATCGGCGGCACCATTGACCAGACCACGCTCATCGCCAAGAAGGCCCTGCTGCGCCCGGTGGGCCAGCCCCATCCCGACCCTGAGGTGGCCGAACTGGAGGCCGAGATCCTGGAGCGGGTCAACAAGCTGGGCATCGGCCCGCAGGGCTTGGGGGGTAGGGTCACCGCCCTGGCCGTCCACGCTGAGACCTTCCCTTGCCACATCGCCAGCATGCCGGCGGCGGTCAACATCCAGTGCCACAGTGCGCGACATAAGGAAGCAGTGCTGTAGCCCGTAGATTCGGGGTTCGTAAGTTCGTAAATTCGTAGATTCGTAAACTCGGGGGGGGGCGAGTTTACGAATCTACGAATCTACGAGTCTATGGAGATAAGGAGAACACCATGAGGATCACTGCTCCTCTGACCGATGAGGTCATTGAACAGTTGCACGCAGGCGACGCGGTGCAGATCACGGGCACCATCTACGTGGGGCGCGATTCGGCCCACAAGCGCATGATCGCCGCCCTGGACGCGGGCGAGGAGCTGCCTTTCGATCCCAAAGGGCAGATCATCTACTACATGGGCCCTTCGCCGGCTAGGCCGGGCCGCCCCATCGGTTCCGCCGGCCCGACCACGTCCTATCGCATGGACCCCTTCGCCCCGCGCATGTTAGAGCAAGGGCTCAAAGGCATGATCGGCAAGGGCAACCGTGGCCCTGAGGTGCGAGAGGCGATAAAGAAGCACAAGGCCGTCTACTTCGCAGCCATCGGCGGGGCGGCGGCCCTCATCGCCGACAGCATCAAGGAGGCCGAGGTCATCGCCTACGAGGACTTGGGCGCCGAGGCTTTGCGCAAGTTGCGAGTGGAAGACTTCCCGGCCATCGTGGTCAATGACATGTACGGTGAGGACGCCTACGAGCAGGGAAAAGCGAAGTACAAAATGACTAAAGCGGACTGATGCCATCGCAGCGGGTTCACGATACGACTTGCTTAGCCGTCGCTGGCTTCCTGGCGGTGGGTGCGCTGGTGAGTGGGCGCGAATCCCTGTATGCGGCGGCGGGGGCGGTTTCGGGCATCTTTGTTCATCCCGATTGGGACTACGCCGAGATACGGGGTGTGTTAGCCGACTTGGGGCCATTGAGGTATTTGGTCAAGCCCTATGGTTGGGCTGTCCCGCACCGTTGCTTTCTCTCCCACGGCCCCATCATCGGCACAGCGGGCAGGCTGGCCTACATCTTCGTCCCGCTTTGGCTGCTGCTGCAAATTTGCCAGGCTTTGGATTACTGTTCCACCAACTGGGTAAGCAGGCTGGTGGTCACGGACTTCTTTTGGTGGGCGGTCTTGGGACTGGCGATAGTGGACACTTTCCATACGGTGATGGATGCCATCACCACGGGTTTCAAACGTTTCTTGCGTCAACTCATCCGAGGAGCTTAGGGGGAGACCATGAGGCTTAAGCTGTCAGCAGGAACAGTGCGCAGCGATCTGGTGCGCAGGATCGAGGAGATCAGCGGGCAAGATATGCTGGCTTGTTATCAGTGCGGGGCGTGCTCGGCCGGCTGCCCGGTGGCCTTCGCCATGGACATGCTGCCCAGCCAGGTCATCCGCCTGGTGCAGTTGGGCCAGGTGGAGGAGGCGCTGGAGTCGGAGACCATCTGGTTCTGCGCCGCCTGCCAGACCTGCTACGCCCGCTGCCCTAAGGGCGTGGACCTCTCGCGCATCATGGAGGCCCTGCGGGAGATCGCGCTCCAGGAGGGGGGCGATCACCTGGACATCGAAGCCATTTGCCCCGAGGAGCTGGCCGAGTTTCCCCAGCAGGCTTTCATCGGCGGATTTCGGAAGTACACTTCGTAGGTGGTGGATTGGCTTCCCAATCTCCCAATGCACCAACATGCCTTCCTACCGGGAAGCGAGGAGGTGCAAATGGCAGTAAAGATTACAAACAGCACCATAATCATAGGCGTCGTCTTGCAACCCTCCGATTTTACGGAACTTGTCAAACATCACCCAGTTAAGCTATCAGACACAATGGAGCTGGAGTGCGAAGCGAGCGATTTGCGTGCTGCTGGTTTCCCTGGGAAGGAGTTGAAGAGTTTCATACGGGGGGTGTGTAAATGGGGAGGACGGCCAGCAACCGCAGGCAAAGTTCTCAAAAGCAAAAACAATGAGCTGTCGGAGATCCAAAGCCGGTTTAGGAAGGCAACAAACGCTTTGAGCTCTGATACCCCTGACGTCCAAGGCGCACTGGATGAGATCAAAAAGATCTACGGTCTTAGAACATCATTCGGGTCGAAGCACCTCCGCTTCTTGCGCCCTGATGTGTGTCCCGTTCTCGACAGCATTATATCGAATAACTTGGGGTATGGTGCCGGTGAACACAGATACAAGCGATTTTCTGACGATTGTTTGAGAATTGCCAAAACGCTTGAACAACATGGAGTGGCCAACCCTATGGGCAGGGAGGGCGGAAAGTGGTTTGCTGCCGATGTTGAAATGGCCCTTTACACGTATTTGCGCAAATGAGAGACCGCACGGGCATGAAGTGCCCGTGCTACAGAGCAGCGCCCGATAAATCGGACTTTTCGCTGCCGGGTAGTCCCCCCGTAGAGTGTTGTTGGACTTGGCCGAGCAATGAATAGCTCGGCTGAGACATAAAATGCGATAAATCGCATTTGTTTTGAATCCGTTTCAAGGGTGATTTATCACCCGTTGCTCTGTAGCCCGACGACTTCATCGTCGGGTGGTTGTGGCTTCGTTCTTTGTTCGCTTTGTTTGCGGAGAATGGCAAAATGAAGATGCCCTACTACCCCGGCTGCACCCTAAACACCAAAGGCAAGGGTTTCGACAACTCGGTGCGGGCTTCGACGCGAGCACTGGGCCTGGAGTTGGTCGAGTTAGAGGAATGGAACTGCTGCGGAGCGACGTTTCCGCTGCTGGTTGATAACATGCTGGATTTAGCGGGGCCGGCTCAGGTGCTGGTGAGCGCGCGGCGGGAAGGCCAGCGGCTGGCCGTCGCTTGCTCCACTTGCTACAACGTCCTCAAACGCACCAACAAGGTGATCCGCGAGGACGAGGACAGCCGCGAGAAGCTCAACTTCTTCCTTGAGGCCGACTACAGCGGCGACCTGCAAGTTCTCGATCTGCTGCAGGTGCTGCGCGACGAGGTCGGCTTCGACAAGATCAAAGAGGCGGTCAAGAAACCTCTTTCGGGGCTGAAGGTCGCTGCCTACTACGGCTGCATGGTTCTCCGTCCTCCTGGTGAGGTGGCCTACGACGACCCGGAGAATCCCCGCGCCCTGGACGATCTGATCACCGCGCTGGGGGCTGAGACAGTGGACTACTCCCACAAAGGCGAGTGCTGCGGGGCCTATCTGGCCGTCAAGTCGGCCGAGGTGACGGCGGAGATGAGTTTCACCATTCTCGATTCGGCCCAGCGCAGCGGTGCGGAGTTGGTGATCACCAATTGCCCCCTCTGCCAGTTCAACTTGGACAGGATGCAGAAGGCCATGGGCAGCCGGCATTCCGGCTTCCAGTCCATCCCTATTCTGTATTTCACTCAGCTCATGGGCATCGCCTTGGGGCTAGATAGTAGTGACTTTGAGTTGGAAAGGCACTACGTTGATCCGCGGCCGCTGCTTGAGGGCGCGAACCTGATCTGAGAATGAAGGTTTTCGGGGACGAAGAGTTTGTGAAGCATCTTTTGTTCATGAATTGGTCGGTGATGGATATTCTCGAAGACTTGCAAGACGAGCATGATGAAGGGCTGGTCAGGCGGGTACGCGAAGCACGAGAAGCCTATGCACGTGGTGAAGGTCGTAGATTGGAAGAATTCATAGCGGAATTGGAGTGGGTGGGTGACGGAAACGCAATGTAAAAGAGCCCTGATCATCGGCGCCGGCATCGCCGGAATGCAGGCTGCGTTGGACATCGCGAACTCGGGCTACGAGGTGGTGCTGGTGGACAAGCTGCCCTCCATCGGCGGGCGCATGGCGCAGCTATCTGAGACCTTCCCCACCCTGGACTGCGCCCAGTGTATCCTGACCCCGCGCATGGTGGAGGTAGGCCACCACGATAACATCAAGCTGCTGACGTACTCGGAGGTGGAATCCATTGAAGGGGATATTGGCGACTTCCGCGTCCGCATCCGACGGAAGCCGGCCTACGTGAACTGGGAGCTCTGCACCGGCTGCGGCGTTTGCCAGGAGAAATGTCCTAAGCGCGTGGAGTCGGAGTTTGAGCGGCAGATGGGCCAGCGCAAGGCCATCTACACCCTCTCGCCCCAGGCGGTGCCCAACAAGCCGGTGATTGATGCCGAGAATTGCATTTACTTTGTGCGGGGCCGCTGCCGCGCCTGCGAGAAGTTCTGCCCCGTGGAGGCCATTGACTTCGAGCAGGAGGAGTACACTGTCGAGGAACGGGTAGGAGCCATCGTCGTGGCCACGGGCTATGATCTCTATTCAATGGAGGGTCTGGGTCAGTATGGCTATGGGCGGATACCGGATGTCATTGACGGGCTGTCTTTCGAGCGTCTGCTTTCGGCCTCGGGACCCACCGCCGGACAGGTGAAACGACCTTCCGATGGCAAGGTTCCCAAAGAAGTGGTCTTCGTCCAGTGCGCTGGCTCACGCGATCCGGAGCTGGGCGTGCCCTATTGCTCAAAAATCTGCTGCATGTACACCGCAAAGCACGCCATGCTCTACAAACATCGCGTCCACGACGGCCAGGCCTACGTCTTTTACATTGACATCCGCGCGGCGGGCAAGGGCTACGAGGAGTTCGTGCGGCGGGCCATGGAAGAGGAACGGGTGCTTTACCTGCGGGGTAAGGTGTCCAAAATCTTCCAGGACGACGGCAAGGTCATCGTCTGGGGCACCGACACCTTGAGCGGGAAGCCTGTGGAGGTGGCGGCTGATCTGGTGGTGCTGGCCACGGCCACTGTGCCCACGGCTGGAGCCGATGAATTGGGCCGGATGCTGGGCGTAGAGGTTGGCGAGAGCGGATTCTACACCGAGTCCGATGGGAACATGGCTCCTGTGGAGACGGGGCGGCCGGGTATCTTCGTGGCGGGAGCGGGTCTGGGACCGAAGGACATCCCTGAAACTGTGGCCCAGGGGAGCGGCGCGGCGGGCAAAGTGCTGTCTCTGTTCACCAGGTGGAGTTCGTCTTGAGGCACGATTTCGGCCCCTACACCACGGTGCTGGTGGCCATTATGAACAACCGTCGTGATTTCGCCATCGCCCGGGACGAGCACTGGTATCGCATCCCCGTCAAGCGCGCCCCGGCTAGGGCCATCAACGCCCCTGTCCTGGCGTTCTATCAGACCAGGATCTTTGGATCCGACAGGTGGGCCATCAACTATTGGGCCGAGGCCCAAGAATGGGAAACCGTCAAGCGCGTTGAGCTTTTGCCCCAAGAGGCTTCTCACCCCCGCGCTCAAGAGGATTACTATAGAATCCGCCTGGGGGAGCTCGAGCGGCTGGCCCATCCGATTGTGAGCCAGAAGTGGCGGCGCATCACCTTCATCATCACCACCTGGGAGCGGTTGATGCGGGCGCGGGAGGTGAACGAGCTTCTCCACGGCGACGTCTGGGAGGAGCGGCTGTATCGCGCCTTGCGAAAGATGGGCGTCGTGGCCGAAGGGCGGGTGAATTGGGAAGCCAGTGGGGGAGAGGTGTGGGATTAGTGACCAGGGAATCGGGGGATCAGGGAATCAGGGAATCAGGCATTCCCCGAATCCCGAACGTAGGAGATGGATTGAGTGAGTAGGATTGGCGTTTTCGTCTGCCACTGTGGCCTGAACATCGCCGGCACGGTGGACGTGGAACGGGTAGCCGAAGAGATCCGCGATTATCCAGGCGTAGTCTACTCGGTGGACTACAAATACATGTGTTCCGATCCAGGACAGGACCTCATCAAGCAGGCCATCGCCGAGCACGACCTGGACGGCGTCATCGTCGCCGCTTGTTCCCCGACCATGCACGAGGTCACTTTCCGCAAGGCGACGGGCGCCGCTGGACTGAATCCCTATCTGTGCGAAATCGCCAACATTCGGGAGCAATGCTCCTGGGTGCATCAGTCACAGCCCGAGAAAGCGACCGACAAAGCCATTGAAACCATCAAGACCATCGTGGAGAAAGTGCGCTACGACGAGTCGCTGATACCCTTGACCCTGCCCCTGGTCAAGAGGGCCCTGGTCATTGGCGGGGGCGTCGCCGGCATGCAGGCCGCGCTGGACATCGCCGAGGCTGGCTATCCCGTGGTCTTGGTCGAAAAGAAGCCGCACCTGGGCGGGCGCATGGCGCAGCTCTCCAGCACCTATCTCAACTTCGACACCGCGCCCGACCTGTTGGCCTCCAAAATCGAAGCCGTCACTCAGCATCCCCACATCGAGGTCGTCGCCGAGGCGGAGGTGGAGGAGCTCGGCGGCTACGTGGGCAATTTCACGGTCAAGGTTCGTAGATTCGTAAATTCGGAATTCGTAGACTCGTCGGAATCTACGAATTTACGAATCCCGAATCCACGAGTTTACGACGTCGGCGCTATCATCGTTGCCACCGGCTACGACCTTTATCCCCAGGAGAAACTGGGTCAGTACGGCGGCGGTCAGTATCCCGATGTCGTTGACGGCTTGCAGTTCGAGCAGATGCTGGCCGCCGATGGCCCGATTCGCCGGCCTTCGGACGGGAGGGTGCCCCAGGAGGTCGTCTGGGTGCAGTGCGCTGGCTCCCGCGACCCGGAGCTGCACATGCCCTACTGTTCCAAAGTCTGCTGCATGTACGTGGCCAAGCAAACCATCATGTACAAGCAGCGGGTTCCGGAGGGGCAGGCCTACGTGTTCTACATTGACATCCGCTCGGCGGGCAAGGGCTACGAGGAGTTCGTGCAGCAGGCCATGGAGCAGCACGATGTGCTCTACCTGCGGGGCAAGGTGTCGAAGGTCTTCCAGGAAGATGGCAGGGTGATGGTTTGGGGGGCGGACACGCTGACGAGCAAGCCGCTGGAGGTGGCGGCCGATTTGGTGGTGCTGGCCACAGCTACTGTGCCCAGCGAAGGGGCTAAGGATCTGGGCCAGCGTTTGCGAATAGCCACCGACGAGCACGGTTTCTTCAGCGAAGCCCATCCCAAGCTGCGTCCCGTGGAGAGCCTGACGGCGGGCATCTACTTGGCCGGCGCGGCTCAGTTCGCCAAGGACATCCCCGAGACGATGGCCCAGGCCAGCGGCGCGGCGGCCAAGGTGCTCTCCCTCTTCTCCCAGCGCGAGATGGTGCAGGAGCCCATCATCGCCTACGTGGACGAGGAACTGTGCTCCGCTTGCGGCTTGTGCGTAGAAGCTTGCCCCTACGAGGCTCGTGAGATACACCCCTGGAAAGAATTGGCCACTGTCAACGTGGCTCTCTGTCAGGGTTGCAGCGCTTGCGTGGTGGCCTGTCCCAACAAGGCCTCGGCGGTGCGGAACTTCACCACGGGGCAGATACTGGCCATGGTGGAAGCGTTAACGTAAAACGTGAAGCGTGAAACGTCAAACGTGAAACGTGATGGTGGCGCTTGACGTTTGACCATCAAAATCAAGGAGGTGTAAAAATGTTAGTAGGCGAAAGAATGACCAAGCGTCCTATTGTCACCCATCCCGATACTCCCATTGATGAAGCGCTTAAGCTGATGCGGGACTCGAAGGTGCGGCGGTTGCCCGTGTTAGACAAGAAGAGCAAGCTGGTGGGCATGGTTGCCGAGAAAGACCTGTTGTACGTCTCCCCCTCGCCAGCCACATCGTTGAGCATCCACGAACTGCACTACCTGATTTCCAAGATCAAGGTGCAGGACGTGATGACCAAGGAGGTGATCACCGCCACCGAGTACACCCCCCTGGAGGAAGCGGCCCGTATCATGGCCGACAACAAAATCGGCAGCTTGCCCGTGATGCGCGATGGCAAGCTGGTGGGCATCATCACCGAGACAGACCTCTTCTGCATCTTCCTGGAGCTTCTTGGAGCTAGAGAAAAGGGCGTCAGGCTGACCATGCTTGTCCCGGAGCAGAAGGGTGTGCTGGCCGCTATCACCCGCGATATCGCCGAAATGGGCGGCAACATCATCAGCTTAGGAACCTTCGTGGGAGAGAATGCCATCAATCGTTTGATCACGGTCAAGGTCGAAGACGTGGGTCAAGACGAATTGGTGTCGGCCATGGAAGCCCTGGGCATGGAAATCGTGGACGTGCGGGAGATTTAGGCTGCTTTTAGAACACGGATGTGCAGGATTTGCGGATTTGTGACCTGTCCAGGTCGCTTGAGCTGTTCATCCTGCCAATCGAGTGTGGCTAAAATCTGTGGAAGGTAGTAGCGACTTCAGTCGCTTGGAACGACTAAAGTCGTCACTACCACAAGTTTTAGCCACACCCCTGCCAATCTAGTGTTGTCATCTCAATGAAGACGAATGTGCAGGATTTGTGGATGCTGGGCTGTATGCTATGGCCCTGCCAACTACGTAGCCTGATCCGTCCATCCTGCCGATCCGTTGTTCTTTGGAGGTTTTGCAATGCCTGAAGAGTTGATTACGATCTACATCATGGGGAAGGGGTACGAGGTTCCCCCTACCCTGACGATCATGAAGGCCATGGAGTACGCCGGCTATAAGCTGGTGCGGGGAGCGGGCTGCCGAGGCGGCTTCTGCGGCGCTTGCGCCACGGTCTATCGCACAGCGGGCGACTACCGCCTCAAGGTGGCTCTGGCCTGCCAGGCGGTGGTGGAACCCGAGATGTACATCGCCCAGATTCCCTTCTTCCCTGCCGAGCGCGCTCCGTATAAACTGCACGAACTGGAGCCGACTTTCGAGACCTTAGTGCAGGTCTATCCTGAGTTGATGCGCTGCCTGAGCTGCGGCACGTGTACTAAATCTTGCCCTCAAGACATAGATGTCAAGGATTACATGGCCAAGGCCATGCGAGGCGACATTGCCGCTGTAGCCGACGAGTCCTTCGACTGCATCATGTGCGGCCTGTGTGCGGCCCGCTGCCCGGCCGAGGAGGCGCAGTACAACATCGCCATTCTCTGCCGCCGCCTCTATGGCAAGTACCTGGCCCCCAAGGCCGAGCATCTGAGCCAGCGGGTGGCAGAGATTGAGGCCGGCGAGTTCGACCAAGCGCTGGCGGAGATGAAGTCATTGGGCGACGAGGAGCTGCGTCGGAGATACAACGAGCGGGATATCGAGCCGGATTAGGGATGTTGTCAGTGATCAGGGAATCAGTGATCAGGCAATGAGGCGGTGAGTAGATGGCCTGATTCCCTAGTTCCCTGATTCCCTGTTTACCAAACAAGGAGATACACTATGAGTTATACCCCTGAGATGCGCGAGTCCATCAAGAAGGTAGAGGCCACTCGGCCGGGTCGGTTGCAAGAGACTTTCCCCATGATGACGCCTGAACAGAAACAGGAGGTGCTGGAGAGGTTTCACCCCGATTATCGGGCCGAAGGCTTTCGGGAGATCCGAGTGGGACCGAACAAGGGAGAGAAGGCGCCCAACGAACTGGTGGAAGTCCTGGAGGGCCGCAGCCATCTGGCGTCTGATGCTTTGGATTTGACCGTCATAGACCACGACACCGATGTGCTGGTCATCGGCGGGGGTGGGGCTGGCGCTTCGGCGGCGCTTCTGGCGCGGGAGAACGGCGCTCGTGTCATCTTGGCCACCAAGCTGCGCTTTGGCGACGCCAACACCATGATGGCCCAGGGCGGCATCCAGGCCGCTGACAAAGCCAACGATTCGCCGGCCATCCACTATCTGGACGTGATCGGAGGCGGCCATTTCACCAACGATCCTGATTTGGTGGAGGCTTTGGTGAAGGACGCTCCATTGGCCATAGATTGGCTGGAGGGCCTGGGCGTCATGTTCGACAAGGAGCCCGACGGCACCATAGTCAGCATTCACGGCGGCGGCACCTCTCGCCAGCGGATGCACTCGGCCAGGGACTATTCCGGCGCGGGCATCATGCGCGTCCTGCGCGACGAGGTGCGCAGCTATCCCGAGGACATCGCCGTGCTGGAGTTCGCGCCGGCCATTGAGCTTCTCGTGGACGACAAAGGCCAGGTAGCCGGAGCTATCCTGCAGAACATAGAGACGGGCGAGCATTTGGTGGTGCGGGCCAAATCCACCATCATCGCCACGGGGGGCAGCGGGCGGTTGCACTACCAAGATTTCGCCACCACCAACCACTACGGGGCCACTGGCGACGGGCTGATCCTGGCCTATCGCGTGGGGGCCAAGCTCCTGCACCAGGACACGATGCAGTATCATCCCACCGGCGCCGCATACCCAGAGCAGATCGTGGGGCAATTGGTGACCGAGAAGGTGAGGGGGCTGGGAGCGCAGGTGTGCAACATTGACGGCGAGCAGTTCGTCTACCCCCGTGAGACCCGCGACGTCGAGGCCTCGGCCTTCATCCGCGAATGTGTGGAACGGGGCAAGGGGGTGGAGACGCCCTCCGGGATGCTGGGGGTCTGGCTGGACTCGCCCATGATCAACATCCTGCACGGTCCGGGCACCATCGAGGGGAAGCTGCCGGCCATGGTGCGTCAGTTCAAGCGCTTCGACATTGACATCACTCAGCAGCCTATGTTGGTCTATCTCACGTTGCATTATCAAAACGGGGGTGTGGCTCTGAAGCCCGACGGATCCGTTTCTGGAGTCCCGAACTTGTTCGGGGCTGGCGAGATCTCCGGCGGGGTGCACGGTCGCAACCGCCTGATGGGCAACTCGCTGTTGGAGATCACCGTCTTTGGTCGCCGTGCTGGCCGCGCTGCGGCCCTGCGGGCCAAGCAGGTGGAGTTAGGCAAGCTCACCCTGGCCCACGTGGACGAGTGGAACAGGAATTTGGAGGAGGCGGGGATAGAGGATCCCATTGTATCACCCATCTTGTTACCCGATTACACGCGCAAAGTGCGGTGAGGCTGAAAACTAAAGAGCCGCCTGGTGCAAGCCAGGCGGCTCTTTGATTTGGGTGTGTTTCAAACGAGTTGGCTGGTGTTGTTGGTCGGAATGGTATTCCGACGAATTGACGGATTACCAATCCGTCCTACAACTGAGATGAAACGCCCCCCTTTGGTTTCTGGCGTCGTTGGGGGCTATGTCCACGTGCTTTCTTCGCCCAACTTCAGGGAGATGACCCTGGAGATGCTGTCCTCGCCCATGGATATGCCGTAAATGGTATCCGCGGCCTCGACGGTGCCCCGGTTGTGGGTGATGACGATAAATTGGGTGCGCTTTGATAGCTCTCTTAGCGCGTCCCGAAAGCGGCCAACGTTGCTTTCGTCCAGCGTAGCATCTACTTCGTCCAGGAAGCAGAAGGGCGTGGGGCTGATTTTCAGGATGGCGAAGATCAGGGCCACCGCCGTCAGGGCCCTCTCCCCTCCGGACAGCATGGCCAGGCTTTGCCTCCGTCGCCCCGGCGGTCGGGCTGCAATGTCAACTCCCGTCTCCATCAAGTCGTTGGGCTCCGTGAGGACCAGCTCGGCCTCACCTCCGCCGAACAGCGACACGAAGTATTCTTTGAACTCCTTGCGCACAGCTTCAAAGGTCTCTTTGAAATCTCGTTTCATCAGTTCGTCTAGCTCGGCGATGACCTGCTGGAGATCTGCCGCCGCTTCCTGCAAATCCTCGGCCTGAGAGGTGAGGAATCTATAGCGCTCCAGAACCTCCTCGTATTCGGCAGGCGCGTTGGGATTGATTGGGCCCAGATGCTTGATTTGCGCCCTCAGCTTTCTGATTTTCTCTTCCAGCCCGTCCGGCGGCTCTTCGGCGGGGGGGAGCGGCTCGGTGTGGTCTACCGAGAACCTGGCCACAATGTCGTCGGTTTCCATCTCCAGCGAAGAGCCCAAGTCATTCTCGATCTGCTGCAGTAGGTTCGTCAGCTCGTCTTTGCGCCGCTCTACCTTCAGCTCGGCCTGACCCTCCAGGCTTTCGTGCTCATGGAGCGAACGCCGAAGCTGGGCCTCTGCCTTTTCCAGATCAACTCGCTCGCTCTCCAAAGCGGCCAGCTCTGTCTCACTTGGCTCGACGACCTGGGCCACCGCCTCGACTTGATGCCTCAGTTCTCTGGAGCCAAGCCGCAGCTCTTCGATGCGGGCGCCCAGATTCTGGCTTTCCGCCGTCAGTTGTTCCTGTTTCTCTTTCTTGGCGGATAGTTGCTCATCCAATTGGGTCAGACTGGCCTGCAAGTTTTGCCAGACCGTTCTCTGCTTCTCACAGCTCTGCTCAGCCACGGCTATGGCGGTTTTCAATTCGGCCAGCCTCGACTCAGGCTCTTCGACACTCAGGGTGTCTAGCTGCGCTTTGGAGGCCAGGATACGGTCTCGAGTTTTTGCTTCTTTCTCTTTCAGATCTTCCAGTTCCTCGGTGAGCAGCGTTTCTTTCTCGTCCAGCGCGCTCGTCTCGCTCTTCAGTTGATCCTCTATGGCTCGCCGCCACCTCATCTCCTGCTCCAGGAGCTCGATCTGTCGCTCTTGAGTGGCCAGCTCCTTCAGCTTGGCGCTCTCTCTCGCTTTGATCTCCTCTTCCTTCTTCTGCAAGCTGGCCAGCTTCTCCGCCAGACGGCGTTGGTTGGCTTCCTCGGCCTGACATTTTTTCTCCGCCTCGGAGCGGCGCTTCCGAGCTTCGGCTAGATGCTGGGGCAGCTCGCGCCATTCTCGCTCGCGGGCCAGCATCCCTCTGCCTCGCCCCCTCGCCGGCCCGCCGGTGATGGCCCCATCGGCGCCGATGACCTCGCCGGTCAGGGTCACGATGTTGATCGAACTGAAGCGATCCAGCAGGTGCAGGGCGGTCTCGAAATCGCGGACGACGATGGTTTGTCTCAGCAGGTAGCGTCCCACTGCAGCTAATCTCGGCTCGAATTTCACCAAATCAACGGCTGGGCCGATCACGCCCTCAACTCCGGTGATGGATGGGCCGAGATTCGGCAGTTCCTCTGTAGATGCGCTGATTCTGTCCAACGGCAGGAAGGTGGCTCGTCCCCCTCTGCTCTGCTTCAGGAAATGGATGGCGGTCCTAGCGTCGGCCAGGGTTTCCACCACCACGTCGTGCAGGTGCGGGCCCAAGACCGCTTCGATGGCCGTATCCAGTTCGGCGGGCGCGTGCATCAATCGCGCCACGGGGCCAACGACGCCGCCCAGCCGTCCGTCCCCGCTTGCCTGGAGCACGGCGTCCGTGCCAGCGTAGTAGCCCGATTCCTCCTGCCTCATCCTCTCCAGCAGATCGTAGCGGGCCTGCAGTCGAGTTTCCTCCTGCTCGCTCTTGGCCAGGGCGGCCTGCAACTGAACCTGGCGCTTGCGCGATGCCTCGCTCTCTTGCTCTATCTCCTGTTTTTCAAGTGTCGCCGAATCGACTTCAGATCGGATAGCCTCTAGTTCGCCTCTCAGAGCCTCGATCTGCTCTTGCAGGGCCGTCATCTTGGCTTCATGCTCGGCCAGAGTGCGGCGGTGCGCTTCCGCCTCCTCGTTCAGTTCCTCCCGCCGTTCGGAGAGCTGGACCAGGCGGTTGTGCCGGTCAGCCGCCTCCGTGGCCAACTGGAAGGCCAGGTCTTGGGCTTCGGTCAGTTCCTCCAGGGCGGTTTGTCGTTCCCTCTTACGGGCCTCCAATTGCTCCTGGGCCTCTGGCAAATGAGCCATTCTCTGCTGGAGTTGAGTCTCGGCCCGGCTCAGCTCCTCCTGAGCCTCTGCCACCCTCTCCAGTTGGGCTGCTCGGTTGGCTTCCAGCGATGCGATTTCTTGCGCGATGTCCTCGCTCTGTTGATTGAGGAGCCGCAGCCGTTCCTCGCTCACGGCCAGTTCGCGCTTCGCGTCCTCCGATTGGGCTTGCAGGTCGCTTTCCATCACATGCAAGTCGCTGAGCTTCTGACGCAATCGCCCCTGCTGAGCTCTCAATTCGGTTTTCCGCAGCTCTAGTGCCTCCAGTTCCGCTTCGCGTTTTTGCAACAGCTCCTGGCGCTCCGTGGCCGCGGCCTGGGCCTGGTGAAGGGCCGCCTGGGCCTTTCGCCAACGGTAATCGTACCAGGTGATGAGGAGGTGCTCCAGTTGTTGGGACTGTGCTCCGTGCTGCTGCGCCCGTTGGGCTTGCTTCTCCAGCCGACTGAGTCGGGGGGCGATCTCGTTGATGAGGTCGTTCACCCGCAGGATGTTGTCCCTGGTTTGATTCAGCTTGTTGATGGCATCGGTGCGCTTGCTCTGGTGGATGCTGATGCCGGCTGCGTCCTCGAAGATGGCGCGTCGCTCGCTGGACCCCAGTGACAGGACGCTGTCCACCAGCCCCTGGCCGATCACGTTGTAGGTTTGCTGGCCCAGGCCGCCCTTGGCCAAAAGCTCGGTGATGTCCTTCAGGCGGACTCGATTGTCGTTCAACAGGTATTCGTTCTCGCCTGAGCGGTAGGCGCGGCGGCTGATGGTCACTTCGCTGTATTCCGTGGGCAGTCCGCCATCGCTGTTGTCCAGGGTGATGGAGGCCTGAGCCATGCCCTGGCGGTTGCGCGTCTCGCTGCCCCAGAAGATCATGTCCGAGGTGCGCTTGGCCCTGAGCAGGCTGTAGCTCCGCTCGCCCAGCACCCAGCGTACGGCGTCGGCGATGTTCGACTTGCCGCTGCCATTTGGCCCCACGATGGCCGTGACGCCGTCCTCGAACACGAACTCGGTCTTGGCGGCGAAAGTTTTATATCCCTGTAATTCCAGACGCGTCAGGCGCAATCTCAGTCTCCCTGTGCCTAGCTATACGTAGCTTTGTCGTCACGATACCAAAATAGGAGAGGAGCGTTTCTCCCTAGTTCAACCTAATTCATGGTATATTGTACAGCTTATTGGAATTCGTGTCAACTAGAGACTATGTTCGGCCAAAGCAAAAAACTCCCTGCCAGGGCCTGCTCAGACCGGCGGGGAGCCACCAGCGAGATATGTTTATGAGTTATGAGTACTGTCTCCTTGATCACCTTAGGCGGCTGGGTCACAAGCACCGTCTCCTCAACGGGTACAGTGACCTCGACGATCTCCGGTGTAGATTTAGGCTGACAAGCAGTCAACAGCATGATGGAAGCTAGGAACAATGTGATTTTCCTCGCAAGCTGTTAGGTTCTTGCTGAATGGCTGGTGTGCTGTTTGACTCGCTTGAGGTAGTCCCTGCGGGCCTTTTCAACTTCGTGGGGCTCAGCGGGGCGATTTCGCCTACCATCTCGCAGATAAGGAGTGCCCGCTTTTGTACGATAGATTGGCTCAAAGCCCTTGGGCACTAATATCGCGATAACTGTCTTTTCCTTACCTTCCACGACATGCGGTAGAAATTCGACTTCAACCCCACTTAAAGATGGCTTAACTCTGTCTCTAGCAAAGTTAGCAATCGTTAGCCCGAAGTCGTCTTTGGATACGCTAGTGTCAATACCAGTTACAGTTCCATCATTCTCTATTCCAAGGTAGATTATCCCAATATTACTTGATGCAAAAGCTGCAATGCTCTTTGTCAATTGCTTCTTAAGGGGCTTTGGAAGTTTTTTCTGAATTTCATCTCTCCAACCTTTGAACTCAATCGTCTGGCATTCGCCCTTTTTCAATGCCTCCACGACGCCAGGGATTTTAGGCCATATCGTCACATACCTCGGCTCGACCTCATCCAAGTAAACACCACACCTAGGGCAACAGTACCTGACTTTCTCTTCTATGATATCTCCCTCTGGAGAACGTAGAGGGTAAAAGGTGCATATCTCTGGAACCGGGTCATCCTGAAGATCCATGAGCAACCCACAATTTGAACACATTAACACTGTTCTATATACCGACGCATCCCACTCATCTTCACGAAATCCTATAGGCATTGCTTATTTTCCTTATTTAACTTCTCTAGGTAGTAGCCGTGACTTCAGGCATCGGGGCGGGAAGCCCTCCTCCACACGCTTACTCCAGGCAGATATTCGGGCATCCAAACCGATGAATCGCTCAAGCTTATTGTGTTCAGCTTCAAGCTTCTCGAGGCATCTTTGAGACATCTCCCATTCAAATTGCCATCTTACTTCGTATACTTAATCTCCAGCTCAACAGGAGTACCATTAGCATCCACCCCAACACTAAACTCGATTACAGTCCTTTCAGGAAAACTCTCCTTCCATTCCGTCAACGCCTCGCCAGGTGTCTGTCCTTCAAAGATTGCGGTGTGGGTAGTATGAAGTTTAGGTGTAGAAGCAGTTGTAGGCCAGGGCGTAAACGTCGGAGGAACTGACCCTGAATCCTCATCAGAGCCAGTAAAGATTCCTACTACAAGACAAAGAACCGCTAACACGAGCACTGAACCTGAAATAAGTTTAGCTAATTTCTTCACTTATCTATCTCCTTAGTATAATTAAAATGCCAGCCTCAGGGCACGCAAGAGCACGGCCGTCTAATTCATTTTGAACGCACCTATCCGATTTCGCCAAATAGTCAGCTAGTATTTTCACACAGATGTTTGGGTTAGGCAAGCTCGTTTCAACTCAGGGTATAGTATACAGTTAATTGGAATTGGTGTCAAAAGGAGATCTTTAGGGTTTTCAAAGCCCCAAAGGTCTGATTCTTTGCAGGGCCGCTTTGGCCGCGGCCTGCTCGGCGGTTTGCTTGCTGGGGCCGACGCCTTGCCCATAGGCCTCGCCGCCGATAAGCACCTCAATGGTAAACTCTTTGGCGTGGTCGGGGCCTCGCTCGGCCACGGTACGGTAGACGGGCGTGGTCTGGAGTTGGCCCTGCGCCACTTCTTGCAGCATGCTCTTGGCATCTTTGTGCAGTTCCTCTTCGAGGACGTGCCTGACCTCGGGCTCGATGCACCTCAAGATGAAGTCCTCGGCAGCTTGGAGTCCCTGATCGAGGAGGATCGCTCCCACCAGCGACTCGAAGGCGGCGCAGAGGGTGGCCTGTCGCCTCCGACCGCCGCTCTCTGCCTCGCCGTGGCTCAGCAGCAGGTGTTCGCCAAGGCGCCACTGTTTGGCAAACTGGGCCAACGTCTCTGTTTTGACCAGGGCGGCGCGCAGGCTCGTCAGCCCCCCTTCTGCTATCTCCGGGAAACGATTGTAGAGGTACTTGGCAGTGAGAAAGTCGAGCACCGCATCTCCCAGGAATTCCAGCCGCTCGTTGTCGGATAGGGGATAGGCGGGGTTCTCGTTGAGATAGGAGCGGTGGGTGAGAGCCCGCTGCAAGAGCGACTTGTCTGTGAAAATGATACCTAGTGTTTCCTCTAATTGAGACAAATCAGGCATGCTATTTCATTCAGATTAGACCGTATTGCGTATTCCGTGTTCCGTTACGCAATACGCAATACGCACTATGCCTCCACGTTTTTCGACTTCGTCAGCAGTTCCGCCTATTCGTATGCCTTGAGCACGATGGTGGCGTTGTGCCCTCCGAAGCCAAAGGAGTTGGAGAGGGCCACCTCCACCTCAGCCTGGCGAGGGACGTTGGGCACATAGTCCAGATCGCATTCAGGATCGGGATACTCGTAGTTGATGGTGGGGTGGATGATGTTTTCTTGGATGGTTTTGACGCAGACGATGGCCTCCAGGGCCCCAGCCGCGCCCATGAGGTGGCCGGTCATGGACTTGGTGGAGCTGATGGGGACTTGGTAGGCGTACTCTCCGAAAACGGTCTTGATGGCTTTGGTCTCGGTTACGTCGTTGAGAGGCGTCGAGGTGCCGTGGGCGTTGATGTAGTCTACATCCGTTGGCTCCAGGCCCGCTTTTTCCAGCGCCCTCTTCATGGATTGGGCGGCGCCCCTGCCATCCTCGGCCGGCGCGCTGATGTGATAGGCGTCGGAGGTAGCCCCGTAGCCAACGATCTCAGCCAGCGGCTTGGCCCCGCGTCTCTGAGCATACTCCAGACTCTCTAAGATCACGACGCCTGCGCCTTCTCCGAAGACGAAGCCGTCGCGCTGAGCGTCGAAGGGACGGCTGGCGCGTTTGGGCTCGTCGTTGCGCCGCGAAAGCGCGCCCGTGCGGTGGAAGGCGGCCATCCCGAAGGGAACGAAAGGGGCCTCGCTGCCGCCAGCGATGGCGGCCACGGCGTCGCCCCGACGGATGAGTTCGAAGGCTTCGCCCAGGACGTTGCTGCCCGTGGCGCAGGCCGAGACGATGCAGAAGTTGGGCCCTGTGGCGCCGAAGCTGATGGCGATTTGCCCCGCTGCCATGTTGGCGATCATCATCGGGCCAGTCAATGGACTAACCCGCATGGCTCCCTTGTCAAAGAAATCATGATAGCCGCTGTCCATGGTCATAAGGCCGCCGATGCCAGAACCGATGATCACGCCCACGCCGTCCCGATTGCTGTTGTCAATGGTGAGACCTGCTTGCTCTATCGCCTGGGCCGTGGATGCGATGGCGAACTGAATGTAGCGATCCAGTCGCCGCGCCTCCTTGCGACTCATGTGATCTTCGGGGTCAAAGTCCTTGACCTCGCAGGCGATTTGGGTCAAAAAGGGGGAGGGATCGAAATGGGTCACAGGCCCCGCCCCCGATTGGCCTGCCAGCAGGTTTCTCCAGGTGCTTTCCACATCCAGACCCAGGGGATTGATCGTCCCCATGCCCGTGATCACCACTCGGCTGTTCTCTTTGCTCATTTGAACCTCCTTGTTATTTGATTGGTACGTTGGACGAAGCCTTAACCCTTGAGTCCGCTCCCCGTCAGGGGAACGATGGTGAGCTCCTCAGATTTGATGAGATCGCCGAGTTGCCGCAGCGCGGCGATGGCCACCGCTGAGGTTGGCTCGACATAAAGCCCCCGGCGGGCCAGTTGGTCGCGGGCGTGCAGCGTCTCCTCGTCGCTCACGGCTAGCACGGCGCCGCCCGTCTCCCGCACTGCGGCCAAGATCTGGCGGCCTCGCACTGGCTGGGCGATGCTGATGCCCTCAGCCACAGTCTCGTCCTTCTCAATGGGGGAGGCGTCCTCCAGCCCGCGTTGATGAGCTTCGTACAGGGGGGCGCAAGTCTCGGCCTGGACGGCGAACAGGCGGGGCAGCCTCTCGATCAGACCGGCGGACAGCAGGTCTTGGAAGCCGCGATAGGCGCCCAGCAGCAGCGTGCCGTGGCCGACGGGCAGAACCACGTTGTCGGCAGCGCGACCGCCCACTTGCTCCCAAATCTCGTAGGCGATGGTCTTCAGGCCCTCCAGCGTGAAGGGGTTATAGTAGTGGCTGGCGTAGTAAGCGCCCTGGGCGGCTGCCTCCTGAACAGCCTCGGCCGCTCTCTCGCGGGGTCCTTCCACCTTGATCAGCCTGGCTCCGTAGACGGCGATCTGGTGAAGCTTGGCCGGTGAGGCGTAGGCCGGGACGTAAATCTCGGCCTCTATCCCGCTGCGTGCGGCGTAAGCTGCCAGGCTGGCTCCCGCGTTCCCCGAGGAATCCTCCACCACTTTCTCCACTCCCAACTCCCGCAGCACATTGATGAGCACAGCCGTGCCCCGATCTTTGAAAGACCCCGTGGGGGCCAGGAACTCCAGTTTGCAGTGGATGTTGGCGCCGTAGACCTGGGTTTCGACCAGGGGGGTGAAGCCTTCGCCCAGGGAGATGATGCTCTGTGCGTCCGGCAGCGGCAGCATGGCCCGATATCGCCACAGGCTGCAATCGCCTGTCTCAATCTTATCCTGGTCGAAGTCGGGCGCGCCTTCCAGCTCGAAGACGCCGCCGCACTCGCAGCGCCATTGATGGGTGTGGTGAGGATAGGTTCGTTTGCATTGTGAGCAGTGTAGGTTCATGGTTGATGATCGGCCTCCCGAACGAGATTATACCACAAGTGCTGTTTTTGCTCAAGAATAACAACACCGTTCGCGTCGTTTGGTCACGCCATCTTTGTCAGAATCGCCTGTTTGTAGTATAATACCGTGGGAGGTAAACTAGGGCATGTTTGGTCGTTCAAATAAGATAAAGGATAGCCTGACGCGAACCCGCCAGTCTTTTTTCGGGCGGGTCGCGGGCCTGTTTGGGGCCAACGAAGTCACCGAGGAGCTTTGGGAGGAACTGGAGGAGCTCCTGATCCAGGCCGATGTCGGGGTGAACACCACCATCGCGCTTGTGCAAAGGCTGCGAGAGCGCGTTGCCCAAGAGCGAGTGCATGATGCCAGAGCTGTGGAGGAGATGCTCAAAGAGGAGCTCGTAGCTGCATTGGACAGCGGTTCTCCTCTGATCATTGATGAGCCGCGTCTGCTCACGGTGGTGTTGGTGGTGGGGGCCAATGGTTCGGGCAAGACCACCAGCATCGCCAAGCTGGCGCATCATTATCAAGAGCAGGGCCGAAAAGTCGTGCTCGGCGCAGCCGACACTTTTCGAGCGGCGGCCATTGATCAGCTAAAAATCTGGGGCCAGCGAGCTGGCTGCGCTGTGATCGCCCATCAGTCAGGGGCTGATCCGGGGGCCGTGGTCTACGATGCGATTCGAGCCGCTCGATCTCGTGGGGCGGACATGCTCATCGTGGACACGGCGGGCCGTCTGCACACCAAGTACAACCTGATGCAGGAGCTCAAGAAGGTGCGCGGTGTGGCGGCCAAGCAGGTGCACGACGCGCCCCACGAGACCATCCTGGTGCTGGACGCTACTACCGGGCAGAACGCCCTGGCTCAGGCCCAGCACTTCAAGGACGACGTGGGTGTGACGGGCATCTTTCTGGCCAAGCTGGACGGCACGGCCAAGGGGGGTGCGGTCTTCGCCATTGCCGAGGAGTTGGGCCTGCCCATCTATTTCGTGGGCACCGGCGAAGGGATGGAGGACATGGCCGAATTCAACCCAGAGGCATTCGTCGAGGGGTTGTTTGGCGAGTAGAGATGAGGCAACGAGGCGACGAGGCAATGAGGGGAGTCGTAAGCGAAGCGGCTTCCCCCCTCTCCCAGGGTTGGGTTGGGAGGGGGGTTAGGGGGGAGAGGGCCATGCGTGCGATGGAATCTAACATTGTCGAGTTACCCATGCCCGACAGAACTGGGAGGTGAGTGATTATGGAAGAACTTAGGAACAAACTAGATGAGTTGAGGCGGCGCATCGGACAGATAAAGGAGCGTCTTTGACCTAGCCAGCAAAGAGCAGGAGATAGCGCGGCTGGAGCGCAAGGCGGCGAAGCCTGACTTCTGGGATCATCCAGATGAGGCCCAGGCCGTGATGCGAAAATTGGCGTCTCTTGGTGAGGAGGTGGAGACCTGGGCGGGCTTGACAGGGCGGGTGACCGATGCCCAGACCCTGCTTGAGCTGTCCCTCGCCGATGAGGACGAGTCCATGGCCGGCGACATAGCTCGCGAAGTCGAGGCCATTGAGGCCGAGTTGGAGCGCCTGGAGTTCTGGCTGCTCCTCTCGGGTCCGCACGACAGGGACGATGCCATCCTGGCCATCCACGCCGGGGCGGGCGGCACCGAGGCCCAGGATTGGACGGACATGCTGCTCAGGATGTACCTGCGCTGGGCTGAGGGACGCGGCTACAAGACCAGCATCTTGGACAGCATGCCGGGCGAGGAAGCCGGTCTGAAAAGGGCCATCGTCAGCGTCGAAGGAGATTACGTCTACGGCCATCTGAAGGCCGAGAAAGGCGTTCACCGCCTGGTGCGTCTTTCCCCCTTTGATGCTGCCCACCGGCGACACACCTCTTTTGCCCTGGTAGAGGTCTGGCCCCAGATCAGGGAGGAGATCGAGGTGGACATAAAGCCTGAGGAGTTGGAGATTGACACGTATCGCTCCAGCGGCCCAGGCGGGCAGCATATGCAGAAGACCAGCTCGGCTGTGCGCATCACCCACTTACCCACGGGCATCACGGTCGCTTGCCAGAACGAGCGCTCGCAGGCCCAGAATAAGGAGACGGCCATGAAGATTCTGCGGGCTCGCCTCTTCGATCTTGAGCAGGAGAAACAGGAGGCGGAACAGGCGCGACTCAAAGGCAAGCACGTCGGGGCTGGCTGGGGCAACCAGATCCGTTCCTACGTGCTGCACCCCTATAAAATGGTCAAGGATTTGCGCACCGGCTACGAAACGGGCAACGCTGAGGCCGTCCTCGATGGAAGTCTGGATCCTTTCATCGAGACCTACCTGCAGTCTACAGTGGGCGTGGGGGCGGATTAGCTCCCACCTCCAACGTAGGTGTGAAATTCTTGCTGGCGAGACTTGACAATTTCGTCCGAAAGGCGTATAATTATTGCGTATAAAATGACGATAGTGAGGATTTCTGCCATGGTCCAAGAGCGATGGGAACCGTACTCTCAGACGCTCTTTTTTATGCTCAGGGGGCCCCGAGGTATCGGTCAGTGACTGGGGACGTCGAAGAACTGCTGGTGCGATTTGAAGAACACTTGGAGCGGCTGGCTCTGGCGCCCATCACCATTGTCAACTATCTGGCCGACTTGAGAACTTTCGCTCGTTGGCACACGTGGCGGAGGTCTTCCCGCGTCAATGCGGCGGAGGATTCCCTGTTGAGGTTGACGCCCGAAGATATCCGTGCGTATCGCCGCTATATGCAGACCAGCGAGGGGTGGGCTCCCTCCACGATCAATCGGCGTCTGCAGGCGGTTCGCAAGTTCTACAGTTTTGCGATGGAAACGGGTCGAACTGAGAGCAATCCTGCGTCCCAAGTGCGGTTGGTTGCCAAACCCAACTCAAACCCCCCCAGGGCCCTTGAGCCCACGGAGGTCGCGCGTCTCCTGGAGGCGGTCCAACAAGAGGGACGACCCAGCTTGGTCAAGCGCGACTATGCCATCATCCAGTTGTTTCTCCAGACAGGGGTCAAGCTGGGAGAGTTGACAGAATTGCGCTTGTCCGATGTCCAACTGCACGGCAATGGCGAGGGCGTGTTGCTGGTGGGAGGCGGAGAAGCTGTCAGCGGCGAAAGTCCTCACCACGGCGATGGTGGAACCAGTGAAGCGCACTGGCGTCTTCCTGCGAAGCGCCGCCGAGTTCCTCTCAATTCCCAGGCCTGCGCGGCCGTGCGGGATTATTTACAGGTCCGGGCCGCTTCGAACAGCACTGATAGTCTGTTCCTCAGCCGGCGGGGGAATTGCATTTCCAAGCGCACGGTGCAGCGGCTGATCCATGTCTACACCCAAGCTGCTGGCTTGGAGGACGTGTCGGCCCGTGTCTTGCGGCATACCTACCTTTGCTGTAAGGGCAACGGTGTCGGCCCTGGCGGATAGCGGTGATATCTCGCTCGTGTCGCGCTGCTGGGGCCATCGCTGCCTAGAGACCAACGGCCCAATGTCTGGCGACTCGCGATTAATAGCTGATAACTCATATCCAAATCAGGAGGGAGACCTTGGAAGTAAAAGACTTTAGCGCCTTGCGCATTAGCTTGGCTTCGCCGGATGAGATACGTTCTTGGTCCTATGGCGAAGTGACCAAGCCGGAGACTATTAACTACCGCCGGCTGAGGCCGGAGAAGGATGGGCTTTTCTGCGAAGCCATCTTCGGGCCTACCAAGGATTGGCAGTGCTATTGCGGCAAGTACAAAAACGTGCGCTACAAGGGCATCATCTGTGATAAATGCGGGGTGGAAGTAACTCGCTCCTCGGTTCGGCGGGAGCGTATGGGTCACATCGAGCTGGCCGCTCCGGCGGCCCACGTCTGGTATACGCGGCGCGTGCCCAGCTACATGGGGAAGCTGCTGGATATCTCACGGCGATACCTGGATCGCGTTCTCTATTTCGCTCAGTATGTCATCACCGAGGTGGATGAGGAGGCGCGACAGAAAGCACTGCATCGTATCGAAGAGGAGTTGGTCCTGGAGCAGACTGAACTGGAGCAGGAGATCCAAGCCCAGGTTGATGAGCTAGAGCAGGAAGTGGCTGAGAAAGTCGAGGAACTGGAGGAGGGCCTGCAAGCGGCCCAGCAAGAGCTGGAGGAAAAGCTAGCCGCGGCCACCGACGAGATCGTGAAAGAGGCTCAGGGCCTGCAAAAGAAAGTGGAGACCCGTCAGGGCAAGAAGGTGCGGGTTCCCTTGATCTTCTCCCCCACCGAGGAGACCATCGTCGAGAGCGGCGAGGTGGTGGGCCGGGAGCATCTGGCTCTTCTGAACAGGGTCGTGCAAGAGAATCTGAGCGAAGTCGAGGGTCAGATCAGAGCTGAACAGGATCAGAATGCGGCCTCGGTGGAAGCCGACATAGAGATTCTGCGCCAGGGTTTGGAGGGAGAGGTCGAGAACCTGAGGGCGAAGCTGACGCCGAGGGTGGATATCCTGAGGGAAAAGGCCGAGGCTGATCGCGAGGAACTCATGGAGTTGGCCCAGATGCAGTTGCTAGACGAGGCCAAATACCGAGATCTGCGGTCCAAATGGGGCCAGGTCTTTAAGGCCGGCATGGGAGCTGAGGCTTTCTATGAGATCCTGGAGGGGCTAGACCTAGATGTCCTGGCCAAAGAGCTGTGGAGTGAGGTCCGCACCACCCGTTCAAAACAGCGACGCAAGAGGGCGGTCAAGAGATTGCAGGTGGTGGAAGCTCTGCGAGAATCGGGCAACCGGCCCGAATGGATGATCTTGACTGTCTTGCCCGTCATTCCGCCGGAGCTGAGGCCCATGGTGCAGTTGGACGGCGGCCGTTTTGCCACCAGCGACCTCAACGATCTCTATCGGCGCGTGATCAACCGCAACAATCGTCTCAAGCGTCTCCTGGAACTAGGGGCGCCCGATGTCATTGTGCGCAACGAGAAGCGCATGCTCCAGGAGGCCGTTGACTCCCTGATTGACAACAGCTACCGAGGCAAGGCCCGCTCCCGGCGCGGCCAGCGGGAGTTGAAGTCCCTCTCGGATATGCTCAAGGGCAAGAAGGGGCGCTTCCGCCGCAACCTGCTGGGCAAGCGCGTGGACTATTCAGGCCGCTCGGTGATCGTCACCGGGCCGGAGCTGAAGCTGCACCAGTGTGGCCTGCCCAGAGAGATGGCGCTAGAGCTCTACCGCCCCTTCGTGATCGGCAAGCTGGTGGAATACAACTACGCCAATAACGTCAAGGGCGCCCGGCGCCTCATCGAGCGGGAACACCCCGAGGTCTGGGAGGTGCTGGAAGAGGTGGTCCAGGAGCAGCCGGTGTTGCTCAACCGCGCTCCCACGCTGCACCGTCTGGGCATCCAGGCCTTTGAACCTGTCTTGGTGGATGGCAAAGCCATCCAGATCCATCCCTTGGTTTGCGCTGCCTTCAACGCCGACTTCGACGGCGACCAGATGGCTGTGCACGTGCCGCTATCCAAGATCGCCGTGGAAGAGACGCGGAAGCTGATGCTATCTACGCAGAACCTGCTCAAGCCGGCCCACGGCGAGCCTATTGTAGGCCCCAACAAGGATATGGTGATGGGGTGCTATTACCTGACGATGGAAGAGGATGGTCTTCGTGGTGAGGGCAAGGTCTTCTCGAACCTTGATGAGGTCGCCCTGGCTTACGAGCTGGGCAAGGTTGATCTGCACGCCAAGATCAAGGTGATGCAGGTGCGAGAGCGTCGCACAGCTAGGAAGTACCCTGTCGAGACCACGGTTGGCCGCGCCGTTTTCAATCAGATACTGCCTGATGAATTGCGTTTCGTGAATGAGGTTTTGGACAAGGGGCGGCTTAAGGATTTGGTGGCCGAATGTTACAAGAAGCTTGGCTTGGAGGCGACCAGCGATCTGGTGGATAAGATCAAGGCCATCGGCTTTGAGTATGCCACCCGGTCGGGCGTGACCATCGCTGTCTCTGATCTGACCGTGCCCGAGGCCAAAAGCGAAATCGTGGATCAGGTCGCTGGACAAGTCAGAGAGGTGGAGCGCCAGTATCGTCGGGGGCTCTTGACCGAGAATGAGCAGTATACGAAGACGATTGAGCTTTGGACCAAGGCCACCGACGATGTGACCGACGCGGTGTCCAGGTCCCTTGATCCCAGGGGGTCCATTCAGATGATGGCCCTATCGGGTGCTACCAAGGGAGGGTTCCAGCCCATCCGGCAGCTCGCGGGCATGCGCGGCTTGATGGCCGATCCGGCAGGACGGATCATAGAGATGCCCATCACTTCCAACTTCCGAGAGGGCCTGTCCACGTTGGAATACTTCATCTCCACCCACGGGGCGCGCAAGGGCCTGGCCGATACGGCCCTGCGCACGGCCGACGCTGGCTATCTCACTCGGCGGTTGGCGGACGCGGCTCAGGAAGTGATCATCAACACCGAGGATTGCGGCGCCAGGGGCGGCATCTGGATCAGGAAGGCGGATGATGTGGGTGGCCAGAGTTTGGGAGAGCGTATCCTGGGCCGAGTCGCAGCGGGACCAGTTGCTGATCCTGAGACGGGTGAGATCATCGTTTCCGCTGGCGAGATGATTGAGGAAGAAGAGGTGGAGGCCATCGAGGCCGCTGGCATCGAGGAGGTCTACCTTCGCTCGCCCATGACCTGCCAACTCAAGTACGGCCTCTGCGCCAAGTGTTACGGGCGGGATCTGGCCCGGGGAAAGATGGTGGAAGTGGGCGTTGCCGTGGGCATCGTGGCTGCTCAATCCATCGGCGAGCCGGGCACCCAGCTTACCCTGCGTACGTTCCATACGGGCGGCGTGGCCTCGGGTGTAGATATCACGCACGGTCTGCCGCGCGTGGAGGAGCTTTTCGAGGCCCGCAAGAAACCGAAGGGTGAGGCTCTCATGTCCGACATTGAGGGCGTGGTGGAGCTGCGGCGTGAGGAGGGAATGCGCTATCTCCGAGTCGTCAATAGTGAGGTCTTCCGCGACGAGTATGACGTGAGTGGGTGGAAGATTCTGGTCGAGGACGGCGACGAGATAGCCGATGGTACGCCCATCGCTAGCTGGCGTGATGAGAAGGAGAAAGTGGCCAAGAAGGGCGGGCGGGTCTTGCGAGAGGGCCGCAAAGTCACCGTGATCCGCGAGAGGCGAGAGGAGCGAGAATACGAAGTGCCTTCAGCGGCTCGGCTGACCGTGGAAGATGGCGAGTGGGTCGAGGCTGGCCAGCAGTTGACGGAAGGTTCCAAGAACACCCATCGCCTTCTGCGTATCCTGGGACGGGAGGCCACCCAGCTCTACTTGCTGTCAGAGATTCAGAGTGTCTACCGCTCTCAGGGAGTGAACATCAACGATAAGCACTTCGAGGTCATCATCAGCAGGATGCTGAACAAGGTCATGGTAACCTCCTCAGGCGATACCGACTTCCTGCCGGGTGATCTGGTGAACCGGCAGGTCTTCACTGAAGGCAACGCTAGAGTGGCTGCCGAAGGGGGGCGCCAAGCGACAGCTCAACCGATCCTGCTGAGCATCAGCAAGTCCGCCCTCAATACCGAGAGCTTCCTTGCCGCGGCTTCCTTCCAGCACACCATCAGAATCCTGGCTAGCGCGGCCGTAGCGGGCCAGCAGGACAATCTCTACGGGCTCAAAGAGAACGTCATCCTGGGCAAGCTGATTCCGGCGGGAACGGGTTTCCGAGGCCGCCCGGGACACGAGGGCGAAATCCCTTCAGAGACCTTTGAGAATGTGGGGTTGGCAGTGTTTCGGGATGGAGACTCTTTGGACGAAGAAGATGAAGAAGAGGATTTTGACGACGAGGAGGAGTTGGACCTCTTAGACGAAGAAGATGAAGAAGAGGAAGAAGAGGGATTTGACGATGAGGAGCTGGACCTCCTGGACGAAGAAGAGGAGGAAGAGGAGGCTGACGAGGCGCTGGTTAGCGAGCTAGTGGACGAAGAAGCTGCGGAACCGTCCACTCCGGAAGTGGAGGCAGCCGAGTTGCCCCTAGCGGCTAGTTAGAACAACCCTTTTGCTCCCGCTGGACCCTGGTCCAGCGGCGGACTAGGGTCCGCCACGAGCAGGTTTTCGGATAGGCTCTTAGTCGGCGCGGGGAAGACCTCCTCCCCGGCGACCCCTGGAGAATAAGGCGGTGATCGGGTTCGATTCGGTCACCGCCTTTTGCTTGGAGGGAACAACGGACGTGGGGATTCAGCGGACAGGGCGGATGAGGGGATTTATCGGACGGGGTAGACGGGCAGGGTTCAACGGACGGGGTGGATGGGCAGGATTCAGCGGACTGTTTGACAAAAGCCTGGAAATGGCATATATTAGAGGAAAGGGCTTTTCACAACCGGGGAAGTCTACTGGCTTTGACGTAGGTTGAGGGGTGAGTAGCCCCCCCTTAAGTGTTGCTGCTGTGTCATTGCGAGCGACCGCAGGGAGCGAAGCAATCTCCTACGAGTAAGCTGGAGATTGCTTCGGCGCAAACAGCGCGCCTCGCAATGACACGAACAGCTTGACTTAGGGTAGCAACACTCTACAGGGAGACTACCGAGGGGTGCAGACATGGAAATCGGAACCGTTCGCCAGGTGGATATCGGCCACGAGATGCAAGAGGCATATCTCGATTATGCCATGAGCGTCATCGTCTCGCGAGCCTTGCCCGATGCCCGCGATGGCCTGAAGCCGGTGCATCGGCGCATTCTGTACGCCATGCACGACATGGGTCTCCAGCACGATAAGTCTTACAAGAAGAGTGCGCGCATCGTGGGCGAGGTGCTTGGAAAGTACCATCCCCACGGAGACGCGGCCGTCTACGATGCCATGGCTCGCATGGCCCAGGACTTCTCGCTGCGCTACCTGCTGGTGGATGGCCAGGGCAACTTCGGCAGCATGGACGGCGATCCGCCCGCCGCCATGCGCTACACCGAAGCCAGGCTGGCCCTCGCAGCTAACGAGATGTTAGGGGACATCCATAAGGAGACCGTAGATTTCGCTGAGAACTTCGATGGTACCCTGCAAGAGCCCAAGGTGCTGCCAGCCAGTATTCCCAATCTGTTGGTCAACGGCAGCTCGGGTATCGCCGTGGCCATGTCCACCAGCATTCCGCCACATAATCTGGGCGAGGTTTGCGATGCGCTGATCTACATGATAGACCATGCCAGTGAGCTTGATGAGGTCACCGTCGAGGAGTTGATGCGCTTTATGAAAGGGCCCGATTTCCCCACCGGCGGGGTTGCCTACCGCTACCGACCGGGCGAAGGGGACGGCAGCGAGGCGGATGCCCTCCGCAGCGCGTACGCAGTGGGGAGAGGGCGCATCACGGTCCAGGCCAAGACCCACATCGAACAGATGAGCCGCAATCGCCATCGCATCGTGGTCACCGAACTGCCTTATCAGACCAACAAGACCAACCTCATTGAGCGCATCGCCGAGCAGGTTCGTGAAGGCCGCCTGGAGGGCGTCACCGATCTTCGAGACGAGTCGGACCGCCAGGGGATGCGTATTTGTATTGAGTTGACGCGCACAGTAGAACCGCGCGAGGTATTGGCTGATCTCTTCAAGACCACGCCCATGCAGAGCACTTTCAGCATCATCATGCTGGCCCTGGTGGATGGCGAGCCTCGGCTGCTGTCTCTCAAGAGGGCCTTGCAGCTTTACCTCGACCACCGGCGTGAGATCATCGAGCGCCGCAGCCGCTACGATCTGGAGCGGGCGCGTGCGCGGGCCCACGTGCTGGAAGGACTGTTGATCGCCTTGGATGCTCTGGACGAGGTGATTGACACCATCCGACGCTCCCGCAGGGTGGATACGGCTCGTAGAAATCTGCGCCGCAAGTTCAAGCTGACCGAGATCCAGGCCCAGGCTATCTTGGATACGCCTCTGCGGCGACTGGTTTCCCTGGAGCGCAGGAAGCTAGACGATGAGCACAAAGAGAAGTTGAAGCTTATCCGTCGCCTTGAGAGCGTTTTGCGCAGCCCCAAGAAGATTCTGGGCTTGATCAAGGAAGAGGTGCGGGAGGTCAAGGACAAGTACGCCGACCCTCGGCGGACTCAGATTGTGGAACGAAAGAAGGTCGAGCTCACGGCCCGCGATCTCTTGCCCGACGAAGAGGTGCTGATCGGCATCAGCCGTGATGGGCTGGTCTCGCGGCACTCTGTGGAGGAGGGGATCAAGACCACCCGGCGACGGGTCAAGGATCCTCTCCACCAGGTGCTGGCGGCCAACACGCAGGACGAGCTTTTCCTGTTCACGGCCGACGGGCGGGCGGTGTCCGTGCTGGTGCATCAGATACCTGAGGCCGACAGGCCCAGCGGGGGAGAGCACTTGGCCGACCTGACCTCTCTGTGGCGTCGCCATAAGGTCGCCGCTGCCCTGGCGCTGCCCGTGGCGGCCGGCAAATCCCCTGAACAGCCCAGGGAGGGGTACCTGTTGCTGGCTAGCCGCAAGGGCAAGGTTAAGCGAGTGACGCTGGCCGACTTCTTGGCCGCGCGGGGCGAGGAGTTCACCGTGATGGGCGTGGATGAGGGCGACGAGCTGGGAGGGGCCGCCTTTACCAGCGGTACGGATGAAGTGATCCTGGTCACGCGGAAGGGGCAGGCCATCCGATTTGAGGAGAAAGAAGTGCGACCCATGGGCCTGCCGGCCGGCGGCGTGATGGGCATCAAGCTGCTCGGCAAGGGCGACGGTGTGGTGGCCATGGATGTGGTGCAGCCCAGGGCCAGCCTGTTCGTGGCCACCAGCGCAGGCTACGGCAAGTGGACTTCGCTGGCCGAGTATCCCACCCAGGGACGCTACGGCAAGGGAGTGGTCACAGCCAGCCTGTCGTCCAAGACGGGGGATTTGGTGGGCGGCTGCGTGGTTAAGGGCAGCGACCAGATCGTGTTGGTCTCGGCCAAGGGAGGCACCAAGAAACTGCGGGTGCGCAGTGCGCCGCGTATGGGGCGCGTCACCCGGGGCAAGGTGCTGATGTCGCTGCGGGGCGGCGACAGCTTGGCCGACGTGGTTTGCCCCAGGAGCTAATTTGAGACATAGGAGGCAAAATGAATTACCGAGACAAGATGATGACTTGCGAACAATGTGGGTCTCAGTTCGTGTTCACTGTTACCGAGCAGCGGAAAATGGCCGAACGGGGCGCTGAGTTATTCGAGCCCAAGTTCTGTCCTCGCTGTCGCACTGCTGATGAGCCTGGAGTGAAGCCCATTGGACGGCAGCCCAGTGGAGTGCAGCCCAGTGGAGTGCAGCCTAGTGGAGGGAAGTCCATTGGACAGGTGAAATGGTTCGACGCCGTCAAGGGCTGGGGTTTCATTACCCAGGCCAACGGTGAAGACATCTTCGTTCACCATTCCGGCGTCGAGGGTTACGGCACCCTGCAAGATGGACAGAGGGTGGAGTTCAAAGTCGAGCAGACTCCCAAAGGGCCGTCCGCCGTCGAGGTCGTGCCTCTGTCGGAGTAAGAACACGGATCGGCGGGATTTGCGGATCACTTGAAAGGGCTTCTTGGGCAGAGCCATCACATTGGTTCTGATAGTCGGGCAACAGCCTTGTGGCAGCGGAGACCCGAACTTGTTCGGGATGACTGCCCCCAACGAGTTGGGGACTCCGCCGCGCTAGCTCCTGCAGATCCTGTCACTTCAGAGGAAGTGTTCCATGTTGTATACTAAGATCGTCTGCACCATCGGGCCGGCCAGTCGGGAGCCTGAGATGCTGCGGGAGTTGATGTTGGCCGGCATGGATGTGGCCCGCCTGAACTTCTCCCACGGCGATCAATCCGTTCATGGCGAGAACATCCGGCGCATCCGCGCTGCGGCTGCCGAGGTGGGCAAGCCCATCGCCATTCTGACCGACCTCCAGGGACCCAAGCTGCGGGTGGGCGAGATGGAAGGCCAGGGCGTCCTGTTGTCTTCTGGCGAGGAAGTGATCCTGACCACGCAGCCCATCGTGGGCCATCGCGCCGAGGTGCCTGTCCAGTATGCCCGGCTTCCCCAAGAGGTGAAGCCCGGCGATCGCATCCTCATTGACGATGGGCTGCTGGGGCTGGAAGTGCTGTCCACCAGCGAGACCGACATCGTCTGTCGGGTGATCACCGGCGGGTTGCTCCAGACCAACAAGGGCATGAACCTGCCTCGCGCCTCGCACGCCATTCCGGCCATCACCGACAAGGACCGTCGGGACCTGCGCTTTGTGCTGGAGCGGGGAGTGAACTGGGTTGCGCTCTCCTTTGTGCGCAACTCGGGCGAGGTGCGGGAATTGAAGGAGATCATCCAGGAGCAATCTGGCTCCCGCGACCCGGTGCCCGTGGTGGCCAAGATCGAGAAGCCGGAGGCGGTGGACGACATTGACGGCATCATCGAGGCCGCGGACGCCATCATGGTGGCTCGCGGCGACCTGGCCATCGAGACCTCGCCAGAGGACGTGCCCATACTCCAGAAGATGATCATCGCCAAATGCAATGACGCTGGCAAGCCAGTGATCACCGCCACCCAGATGTTGGACTCGATGATGCGCAATCCGCGGCCCACGCGAGCCGAGGCCAGCGACGTGGCCAACGCCATCTTGGATGGCACCGATGCCATCATGCTCTCTGGCGAGACGGCGGTGGGTAAATATCCTCTGGAGTCCGTGCAGACGATGGTGCGGATTGCTCAGGAGGCGGAGCGAAGCGGGTTGGATCATGTGGCCAGGCCGCAGCGCGTTCGCAGGCCGGTGACCTCCATTGCCGATGCGGTCAGCCATGCCACTTACGAGACGGCTTGTGATTTGGATGCCGTGGCCATCATCACTCCCACCATCTCGGGTTACACGGCCCAAGTCATCTCCAAGTATCGTCCTCACTCTCCCATCGTCGCCGTCACGCCCAGCTTCGCGGTTCAGTGTCGGTTGGCCCTTTATAGAGGGGTTCGCGCATTGCTCTCGAAGCGTGCGGAGAGCACCGATGAGACCATCGCTGGCGCCGTGGAGGCTGCGCAGGAGCATGGGCTGGTAAAACAGGGCGACGTGGTAGTCGTCACTGCCGGAGCGGCAGGCAGCGGCCCTGGCACCACGGACATCATGAAGGTGCAAGTCGTCTAGTTTCTTGTTTGACAGCGCTTGCGCTTCGTGCTACAATAGATTTACCATGCCCCTGTAGCTCAATTGGACAGAGCGTCTGACTTCGAATCAGCAGGTTGCAGGTTCGAGTCCTGCCAGGGGTACCAACACACAATATGTAGGCTCCATTGATTCAATAGGTACTATATCTTGTGGTTTGAGGCTTTCCTTGTGGTGAAAGCCTCTTTGTTTTTGGGCCAGGAGTGCAACGGACTTGTCCGAAAGCTCTTCAGCAGACAGTGCTACGGACTTGAAAAACATGCACTGCAAAGGAGGAATGTCATGAGGACAGTCACCAATCTTGAGAAGCTCGTTGAGGGGTTCCACCTCTACTGTCTGGCGGAGGGAAAAGCTGCCAAAACCATTGGGTGGTACATCCCAAAGCTTGTCTATCTCAAAGAGTATCTTGAAGACAACGGCCTGCCTTCCGATGTCTCCAAGATAACGGTCAACCATCTACGCGCTTTTGTCTTTCACCTCAAGACCGAGGTAACGGTGGGGCAAAACAACCCTTATCGTCCTACCACAGACAAGCTCCTCTCTCCTCTGACCGTGGCTGGATACGTGCGGGTGTTAAAGCTCTTCTTCAACTGGGTGAAGAGGGAAGGTTATGCTGAGAACAACCCCGGACGGCTTCTCAAGGTCCCGAAAACACCAACCAAGATCGTGGAGACGTTTGCCAATGATCAAATCCAGCAACTCTTGGGGGCGGTGGATATCAAGAAGACGAACGGGTTTCGGGATCTGTGTATGATGCTTCTCTTCTTGGACACGGGCATCCGGCTAACGGAGCTTGTCAACGTTGAGATCCCTGATATGGACCTTGAGCGGGGAGAGATCAAGATCAGGGGAAAAGGCGGCAAGGAGAGGATTGTACCCATCGGAGGGAAGGTTCAGAAAGCTCTGTGGAAGTATGTCCACAGATATCGAGTAGAGCCGGCTCATCCCAACGTTCAGAACCTGTTTCTATCCATCCAGGGCTATGGGTTGTCTGGGAGTCGTGTCTACCGCATGATTTCAGGCTACGGGGAGAGAGCTGGCCTTGAAGGAGTTAGGTGCTCTCCCCATACCTTTCGCCACACCTTTGCAAAGAACTTCCTGATCAATGGCGGGGACCTGTTTACCTTGCAGAAGATTCTGGGGCACAGCTCTCTGAATGTCGTCAGGCTGTATGTGAACTTAACCCATGAGGACATCAAGGTCCAGCACCGAAAATACAGCCCTGTGGACGTGATGGGTGTAAAGGTGTAAGGCAGGTCATCCAAGCATATCCATTGGGCTGAACCGTCGCTGCTTTGAGACAAGATCATCGGTGTTCAGACTCACATACCTTCGCACCATATCAAGGCTTGAGTGGCCAAGGATTCGCTGGAGGGTGAGTAAGTCTCCACCGTTCATCAGGAAATTACGGGCGAAGGTGTGTCTTAAGGTGTGGGGACCGAGACGCTTGCCATTGATACCGGCTTCTTTGCAGGCGCGGGACACGATCTTGTATAGCCAGTTGATCCGCATTGGTTTCCCGTCTAGGGTCAAGAACACGTGATCGATGGAAGGTAAGGCAGGCTCAGGCCGGAATCTGCGGATGTACCTGATAAGCGCTCTCTGGCACTGGTAGCCTATGGGCACAACTCGTTCCTTGGCACCTTTTCCGAACACCTTCAGATAACCCTCACCAAGGTAGAGGTCCGGCAAGCGAAGGCCGGTCAGCTCTGCTGCTCGAATCCCACTGTCGAAGAGCAAGGTGAAGATGGTTTTGTCACGGACGCCGGTTGCCGTTTGCTCATCCGGGACTGATAGAAGCTGGCGAACCTCCTCCTTGGACAGGGTTCTCATCAGCTTGTCAGGCAGTTTGGGAAGTTTGACCAAGTCCATTGGGTTCTTGTGCAAAATGCCTTCCTGCATCGCCCAGGAGAAGAAGGCTTTCAAGGTCCTTCCGTACCCGTGCACGGTGTGGGGTGACAAGGGCTTGTCTCTGGTCGGCTTGTACGGGTTGTTGGCATCGGCCTTGACCTCTGTCTGAAGATGATGCAGGAAAGCGCGCAGATGCTGGGTCCGTATCAGACGAAGGTCTGTTGGATAGCTTCGTTCTTCGAGGAAGTGCTTCAAGTAGACGAGCTTCTGCTCATACCACCCGATCGTCTTAGGGCTTTTCCCTTCAACTCGACAAGTCAGCACATACTCCGCGATGAGCGTGTCGAGTCCTGAGCGAGACAGGGAAGGCTCCCTTTCCCTTTCACCTTCTGGCATCGGCTTTGTGATTTCAGGGATGGACACAGGTGTTTGGATTCCAGCTTCCTTCATGCGAAAACCTCCATTCAGACTATGTTACTTCTTTGAGAGTAAGCTAAGTGTTTCATGATCTTGTAGTGAACGATGAGCTTTCCTATTGGGTCTCCTTCTGACGTAAAGACCAGAAGCTGCTGCCGGCCTGCGGTCTTGAGCCACTGTCTCCTGCGCCTGGCCTGCCAAGGCCCTGGTGAGAGTGATGGCCAAACAGCATCACTATTCGACCGGCGATAGCCCACGTCCGTTGCCCCCGCCCAATCTCGCGAGCCGCCCGCAGACCCCCTGTTGGGTGGCTTTTTCTCTTGTGACCATTGCTTCCCCTCGACTCTCTCCTCGCTTGCTCTGGGCCTCAGCGACGCTCGTTCGACCACCCCGTTGATTGGCCGATGCTGGATTGGCGCTTGGTGTCGCAGCCATCTATCCAGGTGACGGGTGATCCTGGGGGCAGCGTAGCGGTGCAGTCAGCCATCGGCTGGGGTGTGGTGGTCGGCGCCCGCCGATGGTTTCGGTCTGACCGCCTCCACGCCGTCGGCGGTTTCCCCACGCCTGGCGATCTCCAGCAGCAACCGATAGACGCGGTCCAGTCGAGCTCTCACCTGATCCTCACTGAAGTCTGGGGCACGTTCCAGCGCGACCGTGTGCTCGGTCATTGGCCTGGGTCTCTCTCGCTTGCTGGTTGGAAGTCGGCGGTCGGAATGCACGTTCTTTTCTCTGTATAGAGAATAGGCTGCTGCACGGCGGCAGCGGCGGACGAGGCCCGATCCTGGGCCATCCCGCCTGCACAACTCGCCCCCTGGCCTTCGACGAGAGGGCTGGAAGGCGTCGGTCGGGCTGTGGAGTAGACGTCTCGGCCTCAGATGGCTTCGTGGGCAATTAAATGAGAGCCTTTCTAAGCGGCGTTTTGCCGATGCACGATAAATGACACCTGGATCGGGGTTTGCGCCAAAACCCAACGCCTTCCCAACGCCTCTAAAGCGAAGTCTGATCCTGGTTGAGGTGGCAAAACCCGATCTCCACGACAACCTGATGGTGGGTGCTCATCCCATCGGCCTTCGCGGGCGGTCGCCCCTGGTCTTGCCAAGGAGGGTGCTCTTCGTGCCCTCGGTGTCCAAGCGATGCCCGTTGGCTCACTCTGTCAACGTGGCTGTTCTCTCACCTGCACATGCGCCTTCCTGGTCGTGTGAGGAATCGAGCCAGCGTAGGAGCCTGGTCAAATTGGCGGTGTGGTCCACGGGGGACTCCTGCGGCCTAGCGTTTGTATTATACAAACCATAGCGTCGCAACTACACCGATATTATACCACAAGGCGCACCTGCTGTCAAGTGGGCGACTTGACACTTATCGCTATAAGTGCTATAATATAACAAATGTCAAGGTCTAAGTGATACCACAAGGAGGAAGTCCCAATGAATGAGGTACAATCGCAGATCCTTCATCTCTCTGAGGAAGCGGAGAGCCTGGCCAATTTCTTGAGGCAAGCCTGCGATCTCCTCGGTATGAGCTACCGCAGAGCCTCGCTGGAGGCCGGTCTCTACCACGGCGCCATTTGGAGCATCGTCTCTGGCCGCGTTAAGCGCGGGGATGAGGAGACCCTGGGCAAGCTGGCCCTCTTCTTCAAGGTGCCCGAGGTCAACTTGCTGCGTCTGGCTGGCTACACGCCGCAGCACGTCTCTCCCACCTATGGTCTGGGGAAGGCAGAGGCCATCTACCAGGTGCTGACGGACGAGGAGAAGGAGGAGTGGATCCGGTACGGGGAGCTGTTGCTTCGGGCGCGCTGAAGCTGAGGGAGAGGTCAACCCCTGGAAGCTGATACACTGGTCTGCATTCTGGTGGTCGTGGCTGCGTTTGTGGCCGATTGGGCGAGTGGCGGGCGTCTTCGGTCAGCGTTGTGACCTGAGGGAGGGCATTGCCGGGGGCAGACGTGGCCATCAAAGGACTGCTGTATGGCTAGTTTGGAGGCGGACGGGGCGGGAGTGGGTGAGGAAACCAAAGATAGGCTGAAACCATGCGTTGGTCTCAGCCTCTCTTTGGTTCTTGGCAGCGACCTTGAGAGCGTCAAGTGGGTTAGAGGTGGGCCAAGCTGCTGTGATGGTGCCGATCACGCTGGAGGCACATTCAATGAATCCCTCAATGTTCTTGTGAGGTGAAAACAGTACCCTTTGGCAGAAGAATGTCCTCAATTTCACTGTAGCCTGCGATGGGTATTCTCCCTGCCGGCAAAGGTGTTCAGTGGTCTGGGGTTCTACGTGACCGACAACCGAAACGACAGGGGCAGCAACAATAACTCAAACGACAAGTAACAGCGTCTGGTTGGAAAGAGGAAGCCGCCAACTGAGCGTTAGGGTTGGCGGTTTCCTTTTTTATCACCGCCCGCTCTGCCTGTGCCTGGTTCAGAGCTGGGCCGGCAGGAACAGGCAATTCGCATTCTTGACAAAGACACGGCAATATGGTATAATCAACTTACTTCAATGAACAAATTAACTCGGAGGTATCCCCTTGGCCCGTCTACGCAGAGGCAACCGCGATCTCATTAAGGAAATCAATCGCAACCTGGTACTCAACCTCATAAAAAGCCGTGGCCCCATCTCCCGCACCGATATCGCTCGTCTCTCCAGCCTCAGCCTGGCTACCGTATCTAGCATCACCGCCGATTTCATTTCCAGCGGTCTGGTGCACGAAATGGGTGAGGGAGAATCCACCGGCGGCCGGCGGCCCGTGCTGCTACGCCTCAACTACCAGGCCGGCTTCGTGGTAGGCGTCAAGCTCATGGAACAGGTCATCACCAGCGCGCTGACCGACCTGGATGCCAGCGTCCTTCATTACCGTGTCACCCCTTTGACCACAGACGCTGGAAGGGATCCGACAAGCGTCCTTCGGGCAATTACCCAAGCCATCGAGAACACAATTGTCGAGGCAGAAGTAGATCGCCCCCGGGTGTTGGGTATCGGCATCGGCATGGCCGGAATCGTCGATGGCGAGGCCGGTGTCTGTCGTTACTCTCCTTTCTTCGGCTGGCGGGATGTGGCCATCGCGGAACCAGTGGCAGATCACTTCGGACTGCCAGTGTACTTGGAAAACGACGTGAATACCCTGACCATCGCCGAGCAGTGGTTCGGCTACGGCCACGGCGTGGATCACTTCGTGGTGGTGACAGTGGGCCGAGGTGTAGGCGCGGGCATCGTGGTCAACGGGCAGTTCTACCGGGGAGCCCTGGGGGGGGCAGGTGAGCTGGGGCACATCACCCTGCAAAAGAATGGTCTACCCTGCGACTGCGGGAAGCGGGGCTGCCTGGAGACACTGACGTCGGATCCGGCGCTGGTGCGACAAGCCCGGGCGGCTATCACCCTGGGAGAGCAGACGGCGCTGACCAAGACCGATTCGCTGACCTTGGAAGCCATTGCAGCAGCGGCCGAGGCAGGTGACGGTTTGGCACGACGTCTGCTTGGCGAGGCAGGACATTGGCTGGGGATCGGTATTGCCCATCTGGTAAACGTTCTGAACCCCCAGATGGTGATCGTGGGAGGCGAAGGAGTGCGGGCCGGGGAATGGCGCTTCGGTCCCATGCGAGAGGCGATTCGCCAACACGCCTTCGATGGCTTGGCCGATGAGCTGGAGATCATCATTGAACCATCCGGCGATGAGACCTGGGCGCGAGGCGCGGCCTGTGTGGTCCTGGGGGAGATATTTAAGCCGCCAGCGGAGAGGACAGAGGCAATAGATCTGATGGCAGCGATGGCGTGATGCTATCGAACCGCGTCTTTTTTTCGCCTGTCTTTCTTCGGTCACAGAATAAAGTTAGGGAAGGGGGTGATGTCCGAAAAACCTGCGGACAACTTCACCGGTTTGACCAGTTATCCAATCTCAAGTAGACTCTAAAAGGAGGAAAACCCAATGAAGACGCAAAAGTATCTCATGTCTCTGATCATGACCGGCCTGGTCGTACTGGCTCTATTGGTCAGCGCCTGCGCTACGCCCACGCCCGAGGTGGTCGAAAAGGAGGTCGTCGTCGAGAAAGAGGTTCCGGTCACCGTCGAGGTAGAGGTGGAGAAGCAAGTGGTAGTGACAGCCACACCAGCACCCTCCGGCCCGGTTACTGTCCGCTACTGGCACACGATGAGCGACGCTGAGGTGGAGGCATTGAAAGAAGTCATCGCCCTGTTCGAAGCCGAGCACCCCAGCATCAAGGTCCAAGCTACTCGCTATGCCTACAACGATTTCAAGCCAGCTCTCCTCACCAGCATCGCCGGTGGAGAAGCTCCAGACACCGCCCGCCTGGACATTATCTGGGTGCCGGAATTCGCGGAGCTAGGCGCCTTGGTGGCCCTCAACGAAGCGATGCCTGGCTTCCAGGACGTCGCCAGCAAGACCTTCCCCGGCCCTCTGGCGACGAACTACTGGAAGGGAAGCTACTATGGTTTCCCCCAAGACACGAATACTCAGGTCCTGCTGTGGCACAAAGAACGATTCACGGAGGCGGGGATCGAGGCTCCGCCCGACACGATCGAAGGGTTCGCTGATGTGGCTTGTAAGCTTTCCGATCCAGCCGACGATCTCTATGGCTATGCCATGGGTGGCACCTATTTCTGGGCCCCGGCTCCGATCTTCTACGCTATGGGCGGCAAAGTGGTGGATGACGACATCACCACTGCCACCGGCTACATCAACGGCCCTGAGAGTGTAGCGGCCTTCCAGATGCTGGTGGACCTCTTCAACGATGGTTGCTTGTCTCCGAACCTGCTGGGTGGTGGGATAGGCACAGCTCAAGGCCACGGCACAGGTCAGTATGCTATGATCGTAGATGGACCCTGGATGGTGGACATCTACAAGGCTGACTTCCCAGACTTCGAGGTCAACTTCGCGCCGATTCCCCTGGGGCCTGACGGCACCACCAGTTCGGTTGTGGGTGGACAGGATGTGGTGGTCTTCGCCCAGTCCCATAACGAGGAGGCGGCCATAGCATGGGCTGGGTTCCTTCTCAGCGAAGAGGCCCAACTCATCATGGCTGAGCGGGGTGTGATCCCCACTCGTGCCGACCTGATCGGAAACGAGCGGCTGCCCGGCTATTTCGAGATCTTCTTGGAGCAACTGAAGACAGCGCAGGCGCGGGTGCCGCATCCCAACTGGTCGGAAATGGATAGCGCCATCAACAATGCCTACCAACGCATGCTGCGCGGCGATCAGACGGTGCAGGAGGCGCTGGATCAGGCAGCCGAGGAAATCAACGCCTTGCTCTAGTGGAAGACACAGGTCCAGGAGGGTCGTCCATCCCTCCTGGACCTTTTCACCCAATCCGCACTCTATCTCAGAAGGGGGATGAGATTGCCAGGAATACTCCAGCGCGCTTACCGAAATAAAGTCGCCTATCTCTTCCTCTTGCCAGGGATGGTCCTCTTTCTGATCTTTGTGCTTCTTCCCTTGGCCTACTCCTTGCGCATCAGCTTCTACGAATGGGATATTGTCAATCCAACCGCCAGCACTGTGGTTGGATTCGACAACTACGCCCAAGCTTTGGGTGATCCTATCTTTCGCCGAGCCGTACTGAACACCCTTGCCTACGCTCTGATTACCGTTCCGGGCCAGCTCATCTTGGCTTTGCTGGTTGCGGTCCTGCTCGATCAACGTATCCGAGGACGGACTTTCTTTCGGGTGGCATACTATCTCCCGGTCATCACCTCTTGGGTCATCGTGACCCTGATCTTCGAGTACCTCTTCAACAGCCAGGCTGGGCTGATCAACTATCTTCTGAGGGACATTCTTCACCTCGTAGAGCACAGGATACAATGGCTGGCCGATCCTATCTTGGCCATGGTACCCCTCAACCTCCTGGGGATCTGGAAAGGCATTGGCTGGTCAGCAGTCATCCTGTTGGCCGCCTTGCAAGCCATCCCCCCATACCTCTACGAAGCAGCGGCCGTGGACGGGGCAGGGGCATGGGAACGCTTTCGGCACGTTGCACTCCCGCTGCTGCGACCCACATTGGTCTTTCTCTTGGTCGTATTGGTCATCGGTGCGCTCAACGTCTACATCTCCGGATTGCTCTTGACCGATGGCGGCAATCCGCTGGACCAGACTCACTTCGTGTTGACGCTAATGTACGAGGTCACTTTCACGCGCTTGGAGTTCGGCTATGGCGCAGCGATAAGCTATCTGCTGACCATCTTCATCTTCGTCATCAGCGTGATTCAGATTCGCTTGCTGCGTAGAAAGGCGAGTTACTACTGATGATGCCATCGCGACAGAGCCAATGGTACAAAGCACTCACGTACTTTCTGCTTCTGGCAGGGCTTGCCGTAGTAACTGTTCCCTTTCTGTTCATGGTCTCCACCTCGTTGAAGCACCAGGCCTATACCTTCGAATATCCACCGCGCCTGATCCCTCAAGAGGTGACGCTGAACAACTACGTCCAAGCTCTAGCCAAGGACCGCTTTGCCCTGTACTTTGTCAATAGTCTCTTCGTGGCCATCACCAGCACGGGGCTCACGGTTCTCACCTCTGCCCTACTGGCTTATGCTTTTGCCCGCCTGGAGTTTCCGGGCAAAGAATCCCTCTTCTACGTCCTCCTGCTGGGTATGATGATCCCGCCTGTGATGCTGATCATCCCCCAGTTTATCATTGCCAAGCAACTGCATTTGCTCAATAGCCTGTGGGGGCTGATCGTAGTCTACATTGCCATGAATCTCTCCATGCAAACCTTCCTCCTGCGCGGGTTCTTCGAAGACATCCCGCAGGAATTAGAGGATGCGGTACTCATTGATGGTGGAAGCCGCTGGACCATCTTCTGGAGAATCGTGCTGCCGCTGTCCCGGCCTGGGCTGTCAGTGGTGGCCATTTTCACCTTCCTGTACAGCTGGGACGAGTTCCCCTGGGCCCACGTGGCCATCAAGGAGACGACCAAGCGCACCCTCCCTATCGCTATTGCTCTCTTCCAGAACCAACATTTGACCCAGTGGGGTCAGGTATTCGCTGCTTCCATCGTCGCCTTGATCCCGGTGATAGCTGTCTTCGTCATCTTCCAGCGTTACTTCATCCGAGGAATCACCACCTCTGGGCTGAAAGGCTAAGGTAGAAACGGATGCAACAACAATCCCCTGGGAGACAAAGAGTGGAGATAGCTGACTTCTATCCCGCCAAAGGGATGTTTCTGCCGGGAGAAACAGTGGAATTGGTGGGGGAGTTGGTCGGCGTCGTGAGCGAGAAGGTGCACGGGACAGCTTGCCTCAGCCTGTCTCACCTCGCGAACCCTGTGGCGGAGATGGGGCAACCCTTTTCCTTGCCGGATCAAGGACAGACTCCGATAACCTTCACTTGGACTGCTCCAGAGGTGCGTCTCCGGGGTTACGGGGCTGATCTGGGTGTCTTCGATGATGCAGGGCGCGCGCTGGCCACCGCGTCCACTGCCTTCGATGTGGGTAAGCACTGGACACTAGCTCCCCGCTATGGCTTCCTCTGCGATTTTTCTCCTGACCGGACAGATGCTGAGGATACATTGCGGCAGATGGCCAAATACCATATCAACGGCGTGCAGTTCTACGACTGGCAATACCGACACGACCATCTGCTGCCGCCAGAGGAGACTTTCATCGATCCTCTGGGCCGGCGACTCTCTCTGGCTACTACACGGGCCTTGATCGAAGCAGCCCATCGGCGAGGTATGGCCGCCATGCCCTACGCCGCTGTCTATGCTGCTTCGCCGGCCTTCTTCCAGGCACACCAAGATTGGGCCCTGTTCGATGAGGATGGGAATCCCTACATCTTTGGCGATGAGTTTCTCTACATCATGAACCCAGCGCCGGGCTCCCCCTGGACGGAGCGCTTGCTACGCCAGTTCGAGACAGTGCTGCGAAAGATGGACTTCGACGGCATTCACCTCGATCAATATGGCGAACCTCAGAGTGGCTTCGACGCGGTGGGGTGCCCAGTTGACTTGGCGCAGGCGCTGCCTGCCTTCATCAACAGAGTAAAAGTCCTGGCCACAACCGTCAAGCCAGACGCAGCCGCTTCATCGACAACTGTGTACGAAGCGGCCGTGGTCTTCAACGCTGTCAAGAGCTGGCCCTTGCGAACAGTGGCCGGAGCCGGTCAGGACTTCGTATACATTGAGGTCTGGCCACCTCATACCACCTATCTTGACCTGAGGGAAGTGGTCTTGGAGGCAAAACAGTTGTCGGGGGGCAAGCCAGTGGTGATAGCGGTCTACATTTCCCCAACCGACAACCTTCACGGTGTCCTCTTGGCCGATGCCATCCTCTTCGCTCATGGGGCTGCTCACATCGAGTTGGGAGAGGGGAACGGGATGCTGGCAGACCCCTATTTCCCCAACTACGAAGTGATGTCGCCGCAGGTGGCGCAGGCCGTGCGGACCTACTACGACTTCGCAGTCCGCTACGAGAACTTGCTTTATGAGAGCGTGGACAACACACCAGAGCTCACAGATCGTTTCCGTCTGGAAGACGTGCCTACGGACCTGGAGCATCTCTCTTCGCCTAAGCAAATCAGCGTGAGCGAAGCGGCCTCAGAACACCACTCTGGCACGGTATGGATTATCGGGCAGCGGAAGTCGGGTTATCAGATGATCCATTTGATCAACCTAGTGGGCATCTCCACGGTAGAATGGACGGAGACATTGCAGACACGCCCGGTCCTTCTGAAGGATTTGCAAGCACGCTACTACACCAGTCGGCGAGTCCAGCGCATCTGGCTCGCCTCACCGGACTTCACCACCCCCCAGGCGATGCTCCTTGATTTCGAGCCGGGTTGGGACAGCAGAGGAGACTACATCGAGTTCACCCTTCCCCAGCTTGAATACTGGGACCTCGTAGTCGTCGAGTTTTCAGCTTAGAAACCATGATTCGGAGCTACGATGCGACCACATCTCTTCCAGCGCAGCATTGAAGTGATTCTATCCAATCAGTCGCCCACAGGAGCTTACATCGCCTCCCCTGCTTTTCCTACCTACCGTTACTGCTGGTTTCGCGACAGTGCTTTCATCGCCCACGCCATGGATCTGGTGGGCCAGCACGAGAGCGCGCGTCGTTTTCACCACTGGGCCGTCCGCACGATCTCGGGTCACACCCATAAAGCTCAGCGTGCTATCGAGAAGGCCAGTCGTGGAGAACCGCCCGGGCAAGATTGCCTGCACACCAGGTACACTCTCAATGGAGAAGAAGCGGACGACAAGTGGCCCAACTTCCAACTGGACGGCTTTGGAACCTGGCTGTGGTCCCTAGCCCAACACCTCCGCCTGACAGACAGCGACTTTCCCTCCCACTGGCAGGAGACCGCCCATCTCACCGCATCGTATCTGGCCGTTCTCTGGCACTTTCCTTGCTTCGACCTCTGGGAAGAGCATCCGCACAAGGTCCATCCCTACACCCTGGCAGCTATCTGTGCCGGCCTGGAGGCTGCGAGCAAGCTGATGGACAACGCAAGCTGGCTCGCCAACGCCGAGGAGATTCGCCGCTTCATGCTGGAGCAGGGTGTGCGGGACGGTCATCTGGTGAAATACGTGGGCAGTTGGGCCGTTGATGCCAGCCTGGTAGGTGTCGCCACCCCCTATCGGCTATTGGCACCTGACGACCCGATCATGCGGGCCACCGTGGCCAGGATCGAGGCCGATCTGCGCCATCAAGGTGGAGGCGTGCACCGCTACGCCGCTGACACCTACTACGGTGGCGGGGAGTGGGTGCTGCTGGCCGCGTGGCTGGGCTGGTACTACACCGAAGTCGGGGAACAAGCCAGGGCGCGAGAGCTACTGGCCTGGGTAGAGGCCCAAGCCGACGAGGAGGGCAACCTCCCGGAGCAGATACCCCAGACCCTCAATGATCCCTCCATGCTTCAGCCCTGGGTCGAGCGGTGGGGGCCCATCGCCCGCCCCCTGCTCTGGTCCCACGCCATGTACCTCATCCTGCTGCATGTGCTTCATACAGCATCCCGAGAAGAGCCCTGAGCAGCGCAAAGCCGCCGACTGAGCGCAAGAGTCGGCGGCTTTGCTTTGTTACTTGACCCAGAAAGCCACTTGCATTAAACGCGCAGGTGGCTTATTCCATTGAGTAGATTGCGAAGTCAGATGGGTTCCGGCAGGTGAAGCAACTCACCTAGAAGCGGACGCATACCAATACATCCTGCAAACTCTCAGGTGGACTTCACACGCCGATAATCAGCCGGCATGATAGCGAAGTAGTCCGGACTCTGGGCATTGGGAATGGCAAGACCATAGGGCTAGTAGGACCTGAGCTTGTTCCAGCACCCGCCGGTCCCTCCGATAGAGCTCTGATGTAAACAGGCCGATTTCGCTCGTGGGATCGGTATCGCTCGAATGTGTGCGGAAGGCAATTGGATGAGATGATAGCCGTGGGTTGCCAAATCCCTGTAAAATCCGACTATGATCTCGCTACCCCTGTACACATCCACCTGATAGACCGCTCCTTCCAAGATGAGGGAGGCGAGGGGGACAAACTCTTCACTTTTCTGACAAAGAAATCCTCTTGTGCACGAAGCCATCGCTGTCCAGGATATAACCATGCTCCTCGAACACATCGGCTGGAAGCCTGGGCAAGCTGCGGAAGCAGCGTAGGACGAAGCGCTCCGTGACCGGCGCGCGGCCGTGCAGGACCTCCCAGGTGTGCTGGTAGCTGTACTGGATCTGCTCGGCGAACCAGGTCACGCTGCGTCCACCACTGCGCACCCATTCGAGCAACGCTGTTTCTTTGGGCATCTCATCACCCTCCACTGAAAGGGCGCATCCCACATGCAGGCTGCTGGTTAGGGGCCTTTGGGCCAACGGAAGCGGGCCATTCGCACCGACTTGCAACGGAATCGAAAAGGGGCGAGCCGCGACGGCTCACGTCAGATTTGAGGTGCGGTTGGATTGATGACACCAGCCAGTCAGATCTCCACTTTGAGCACGCTCCTGACTTGTGTCCGATGGCCTTCAGTTGTGAATGCGCTCTTTCTGCGCGGCCCGCGCCTCGCCGCGAGCCCAACTCTGCTGGATTTCGGGATCGTCTACCAAACCGGCTAGCAGCAGGCCATAATGCAAGCCGTCGAGAAACGGCTTCCCCCCGTGTGCGCCTGACCTGGCCTCCGCCACCAGCTCTTCGATCTCTCGCAACATGTCTCGGCGACACTCTTTTTGCATGAGCCTAGACCCTTTCTACTGGCGCCAGGGGACGATCTCCTGGCTTACCTCTGAACGTCAAGTGGTAGTACGAGGACAGGGTGTGGCGATAGGGTTTCTAACAGGATCGTCGTCGAACCACAACAGTCCTACCTTCCTCGTGACGCTCTCTGCTTTCAGAAGTACCGTCCCTCATCGGGCACCACACTGTCCTGGACGGAGCAGTACAGGGCATCCTCCTCACCGATGACGTGGAACTCGCGTCCCTGCGCTGACATAGACGGAGTGGGCAGCAGCGGCAGGTAGTGGGGCTGCTGAGTGCCCCCAGGATTGACCACCACCACGGGCGGGTAGTCCCGCCGCTGGGGCGGCTGCGCCTGCTGCTTGGTGTGCCGATTGGTCACCGCCAGGATCAACAGGCTGGTGGGGATGGAAGCCAGCACCCCACAGGCCACGCCAATCACCACCGCCATGGCGTCGGTGGACATCCGCTGGCCAATGATCACGGCAAGTGTGATGGCCAAGGCAACGGTGGATACGATGGCTACCTTCTTCATCTCCAATCCTTTCCCCCCCCCCTCTCAGGGAGGGGACGGGGGAGGGTGAAAGCTACTTCGCCACCCTAAGCCTGGCGGCCAAGTGCTTCAGCGGCGTCAACTGGCCGCAGCGGCCACGCGCTGAGGGAAGGAGATGACCTTGCCGCCAGTGGCCACGTCCTGGTGAGGCCCCTCCTGAGCTTGACGAAGGGCCTGTCGCACCACGTGAGGCAAGGGGATCTCCTCCAGAATCGGCTCGCCCACCGTTCGCAGGGCACAGGCCGCGCACTGGCGCGGGTCGCTGATAGGCGCCACCTTGGTCGCGCAGGCCGCCCTCAGGAAAGTGATCTTGGCGGGCTCGTTGTTCCAGACCTCGGTGTGGCCGTTGCCGTAGCGGACGACGATGGGGGAGGGAGCGGACTTCTCCAGGGAGAAGCGCAGCTTCTCGCAGCCGATCTGTCGGGCGGGGCAGGTGCGACAGAGGTTGGGGGAGACCTCGCTATCGCCCCCCACAATCTTCTGGCAGGTGATGCGGCCCTCCCTGTCCACGCAGCGGTGCTCGCAAATCTTGTGCATCCATTCGCGCATCGTCAACCCCCCTCTCGGCTCATACCACCTGACGGATCACGGCCATGACCCTGCCCTGAATCTCCACGTTGGCGGGATGGACGAACAGCGGCGCCACCTTGGCATTGGCCGGCTGCAGGCGCACGCGCTTCCCCTCTGGATAGAACCTCTTCAGCGTGGTCTCGTTCTCCTCCTTCAGCCTCACCGCCACCATCTCGCCTGCTTCAGCCACCGCTTGATGCCTCATCACCACGATGTCGCCGTCGTGGATGAAAGCATCTATCATAGAGTCCCCCTTCACCCGCAGCGCATACAAGCCCTCTTGCTGCTCGACGATGTCGGGCGTCAGCTCGATCTCTTCGTGGTCCTCATCGGAGAAGGAGATGGGCTTGGCGCTGGCGGCGATCTGTCCCAGCAGGGGGACCTTGAAGCTTCTGAGGCCACCCGCCAGTCTGATGCCGCGCGCGACGTCGGGCGCGCGCTCGATGCAGCCCATCCGTTCCAGCGCTTTGAGGTCATCGTTGACCAGCGACTTGGTGCTCATCTGCAGGCCCTGGCGGATCTCTTCGTGGGTGGGAGGGTATCCATTTTCGCCGATGAAGGCAGTGATGAAACGATGCATCTGTCTTTGACGTGGGCTCAAGCTTTTCATGGGTGCGACTCCTTTCTGAACGAAAACGAACGCATGTTCTAGGGGGTATTATACCAGAACATGCGTTCGGTGTCAAGCCAAATATGGGGTTTTTGTGGAGTTGGGCGGATATTTTAAGGTTGGCGGGAGCAGGTCAGTGGAATATGAGATGGCTCTGGAACACGTTCACAAGTCGGTTTCTCAGCCTAGCGTCTCTGGGGGAGTCTTGCCACGGTTGTGGTCGGGCTGGGTCAGTCGGATAGCGTTGGATGAGGGGCTGCGGACAGTGCTGGTCACATATTACATCGGAGATTTGACAGAAGTGCAACTCGGTGGCGACACATCCCGGTATTCCCTCTATGGCAAGCGGTGCAGGTCGGCGGTGCCAATGGCCTCGTTTACAGTCATACCGTGCTGATTGGCGCTGGGCCAGTCCGGACAATGAGAGGGGACGGACTGCTGTCTAGCTCATCTCTCCTATCGTGTGCAAGCGCACACCTCCACTGTAGTTGAGCATGCACAGGATGAACCGAGGCCGC
>CAZEBW010000009.1:1780-81514 GCA_964510205.1 uncultured Anaerolineae bacterium | reverse complement strand
AAGGCCTCAGCGGTCTCAGGGTTTTCAGCGGAGTCAGCGGTTCAGCGGATGCGGAGATTGACACGGAGCACAGCGATGGGACAGCAAGCCTACAACCACAACACCTTCCTATCCCCCTTCACCTGGCGCTACGGCAGCCAGGAGATGCGGAGGGTGTGGTCGGAGGAGCACAAGCGGCGGCTGTGGCGGCGGATTTGGGTGGCGCTGGCTGAGGCCCAGCACCAGACGGGGCTGGTTAGCCGGGCGGAGCTGGATGATCTGAAGGCTCACCAGGACGAGGTGGACATCGCCCGCTCCCACGAGATTGAGGCCGAAATCGGCCACGACAAGATGGCCGAGATCAGGGCCTACGCCGAGCAGTGCCCCGTCGGCGGGGGCAAAATCCACCTGGGAGCCACCAGTGCGGACGTGGAGGATAACGCTGACGTCCTGCGCATCAACGAGTCCCTGCGCCTGGTTCGCCGGCGACTGGTGGCTCTGCTCGAAGCTTTCGCCGTCCAGATCGAGCGCTACCAGCGCCTGCCCGCCATGGGCTACACCCACCTCCAGCCCGCCGAGCCGACCACCCTGGGCTACCGCCTCTGCCAGTACGCCCACGACCTGCTCATGGACCTGGAGAGCCTGGATCACTTGGCGAGAAACCTCAGAGCCAAAGGATTAAAAGGCGCGGTGGGGACTTCGACCTCCTACGCGCAGTTGCTCCAGGGCAGCGGGATGAGCCCGGTAAAGCTGGAACGATTGTTTATGGAGAAGCTGGGCTTGGAGGCTGTGCCCGTGTCCACCCAGGTCTACGCCCGCAAGCAGGACTTTCTGGTGCTGACCACTCTGGCCTCCATCGCTCAATCGCTGCACCGCTTCGCTTTTGACCTGCGCGTGCTGCACGCTGCGCCCTTTGGGGAGTTGAGCGAGCCTTTTGGAGCCAAGCAGGTGGGCTCCAGCGCCATGCCCTTCAAGCGCAATCCCGTCACCGCCGAGAAGATCTGCTCCCTGGCTCGCTACCTCAGCGCTCTGCCCAAGGTGGCCTGGGACAACGCCGCTCTTTCCCTCTTGGAGCGCACGCTGGACGACTCCGCCAACCGCCGGGTGATTTTCCCGCAAGCCTTCTTGGCGCTGGACGAGATGCTCCTCTGCGCTGAGCGCATTGTGGCGGGCTTGGTCGTTCACGCGGAGAACATGGAGCGCAACTTGGCCACCTACGGCGTCTTCGCCGCCACCGAGTCGCTGCTCATGGAGCTGGTCAAGGCCGGCGCCGACCGCCAGGAGACGCACGAGCGCATCCGCCAGCACACCATGGCTGCCTGGCAAGCTGTTCACCGAGGTCAGGAGAACCCTCTGACGGACAGGTTGGGCAATGATGAAGACCTCCTCGCCTTTCTGCCCGCTGAGAGGATCAGGGAACTCCTCAACGCCGTCCGCTTCGTGGGTGACGCTCCTGCCCGCTGCGCGCAGTTCCTGCAGCGCCTCCGAAAGCGATTGGCCGAAGCATAAGGGGGTGTACGATCCATGAGAATCCTGGTGATTAACGAAAACGAGGAGTTTTGCAAGGGTCTCCGCTATTGCCTGCAGCGGGAAGGGCACTCTGTGGTCGTTGCCCCCGATGGCTCCTCCGCCTCCGCTTTGCTCGAGAGGCACAAGCCCGACCTGATCATTCTCGACCAGGAGCTGCTGGAGATAGCTGGCTCTCGACCCTTCGCCTCCTTGCAACAGGACGCCGACATGCCGCTCGTCCTCCCGGTCGCCCACGCCAAGAGGGAAGAGCCCAGGGAAGACGAGTTGCTGGAGGAACATATCAGGGCCTTCCAGCCAGGGCACCTTCGTCGTGCGGAGGCGATTCTCAGACGATTGCGCAGCCTGTTTGAGGAAGAGAAAACGGTTCTGGAGATTGGTCACTTGACCATTGACTTTGAGAAGAAGGAGGTTGTCTTCCATGACAGGCGTTTGCTCTTGACTCCGCTTCAGTTCAATCTGCTGGGCTCCTTGGCCCTGAATGGCAGGCGCGTGGTGGGCTATCGAGAACTCTTGGAAACGGTGTGGGGTTACGAGGGCGAAGACAGCGAAGCGCGAGAATTGCTCAAGGTCCACATCAATCGCATGAGGCTCAAAATGAGGGCCGTATCCGAGGGCGGAGAGAGATACATTCAGTCGGTGCGGGGCTTTGGGTATCGCCTGTCTCCCCCAGACGAATGATCCACCTGGGCGACTTGTCAGGTAGCGAACTTTGTGAGAGCAATAAGCTTTGAGCCAATAGGGGATCTCCCAAGCAGCGAGATCCCCTGTTTGCGTTCTGTTACTGATTCTTTACCAAGCTGTAACCGTATTGTTACCAAAGAGCAACCGACTTGTTACTGACGTTGGCACGGATTTGTGATATACTTATGATCAGACCTGACAGGTTTGGGAAAGCTGACGTGAGATAACGGGGGCGTTGCGCGCAGATTGGCATGGGCACATGGCCTGTCAGGTCTTGCCCCCGTATCTACGTTGATCCCACAAAAAAACAAGGAGGAAGTCAAAAATGGGGAAGAAGGACAAGAAGTCGCCTGACAAGCCTAAGGCGAAGAAGTCTCCAGCCAAGCCCAAGAAGAAGGACGACTGAATGAGAGAATGCTCAATCCTATCTGCAATAAGGGGGTTTCGAAATGACTCAGTGTCCTGAATGTGAGAGCATGATCACGCTGAGCAAAAACGTGAAACTGGGACAGTTCGTTGAATGTCCCGAATGTGGTATGGCGCTGGAAGTCATCAGTCTAAAGCCTCTGGAGCTCGATTACGCTTTTGGGGATGAGGACTGGGACGATGAGGACGAGGAGGAGGACGAGGACTAGCGTCCTCCACCGGGCGACCATTCCACAGTTAGAAGTGTACGGTATGTATGGGAAACGAGCCCTAACCGGTCCAACCGGTTAGGGCCGTGTTATGTATGGGTCCAGAAATACGTCTATCACTGACACGGGAGGTAAATGACTTGGAAAAAAACCGTCTTTATGGTACAATATGACCAACCCGTTAGACCGGCGTTGATGGTTCCGCTTGATTACTTGATCTCATTATTTACAGCTTTGGCGCGTCTTTGTAGAGGGCCCTGTCGCCGAAAGCCGATCTGTGGTTCGTGAGGCCGTCATTGAGCCTGGCAACTACCGCAGAATGCTGGGCCTTGAACCCTGGCCGGAGGCTGCTGACAGTCCGCCAGCCAACAACCGCATCCAGCAATAAGTGCCTCAAGAGGAGGTTAGGTTTATGTACAACCGCATCTTGCTACCCCTAGACGGCTCGGCCCTGGCCGAACAGACGCTGCCGCGCGCTATTGCTCAGGCTGAGCGGTTTCAGGCAGAGTTGATCCTTCTCAGGGTCCTCGAGCCATTGCCGAGGGACCGGGGCCTATCACAAGCGGCCATCAGACGAGCAGAGGAGCTGACCAGCACTATGGCTCGCCAGTATCTGGAGGGTATCGCTGCCCGCGTCCAAGAACGCGGTATCCCGGCCCAGGTGTTCATCATCGAGGGACGTCCCCACGCAGAAATCTTGCGGTTCGTGGAAACGAATCAGGTGGATCTGATCGTGATCTGCACGCGAGGACGTTCTGGGTTTAGCCGCTGGCTGATAGGCAGTGTAGCCGATCGGGTAGTCCGGGGAGCCAGCGTCCCTGTATTGCTGGTGCGATCCTCGCAGGAAGAGACTTAAAGGACTCCCAGAGCCAAGTGAGGTAACTGTGTATGGAAGGACTTCTACAACTCGAATCACTGATTGTGCTGTTAATCCTGGTGGCGACGCTGGTAGCCATTGCCGTGCGCCGTATACGCTTGCCTTACACCGTGGCGCTCGTGTTGGTGGGTCTGCTCATCGCCATTCGTCGCCCAGTGGACATGGAAGTGACGCCGGAGCTCATCCTGTTCCTTTTTGTCCCCCCACTGCTCTTTGAGGCTGCCTTTCACTTGGATGTGAGGCTGTTGCGCGACGCCCTACCGTCCATCCTGATGCTGGCTGTGCCCGGCGTTCTTCTGTCCACATTGGTTGTGGGAGGGGGCGTGGTTTTGGGAACCGGCTTGCCCTTTGCCACAGCGGCTGTCTTTGGGGCGCTCATCGCCGCTATCGACCCGGTCGCCGTAGTCGCTCTGTTCCGAGAGTTGGGCGTGCCCCGTCGGCTGGCCACGACAGTCGAGGGCGAGAGCCTGTTCAACGATGGCACGGCCATTGTGACCTTTCACATCGCACTGGCAGCAGCCGTGTCTGGGGTCTTTGATCCGGTGGGCGGCGTGTTCGATTTCCTAGAGGTCTCCCTGGGTGGCATGGCAGTGGGGCTGGCCCTGGGCTGGCTGACGGCTCAACTCATGGCCCGCCTGGATGATCCCCTGATCTCAGCCACCCTAACCACGCTCTTGGCTTACGGGGCCTACCTGCTGGCCGAGCAGATGCATGTCAGCGGCGTGTTGGCGGTGGTGGTGGCAGGTCTCCTGGCTGGCAACCTGGGTGCGACCCAAACGTCCCCTCTGACGAAGAGTACCATTTTCACTCTTTGGGAATATCTGGCTTTTCTGGCTAACTCCCTTGTCTTCCTGCTCATTGGTTTGGAGGTGGATCTGCCCCAATTGTGGGCCAATCTGGGACCTATTGCCGTGGCGGTGGTAGCCGTGTTGGTCAGCCGAGCGGTGGTGGTATACGGTCTGTCCTGGCTGTTTTCGCTAGGCAGAGGCCGAATGCGCATCCAATCTAGTTGGCAGCACGTGTTGTTTTGGGGTGGGCTGCGCGGCGCCATCAGCCTGGCGCTGGCCCTCAGCTTGCCCATGAGCTTGCCGCATCGCGATATGCTACTGTCTATGGCTTTTGGCGTGCTGTTGTTCACCTTGATGGGACAGGGAACGACGATTCAGTTTCTGCTCAAACGACTGGGGCTGACCGAGCGCGCTGACCACGTACTTGAGCACCAAAGGCATCTGGGGCGGCTACTGGCTGTTCAGGGCGGTCTGAGTCGGCTGGAGCAGTTGCGTCGTGGTGGGGTGCTGATGAACGAGATGTGGCAGGGCCTGCGCGATGACTGTGCCCAAACCCAGGACTTGTTGGAGGAAGAGATCAAGCAGTTGTATGCCGAACACGCTGACTTGGAGCGAGAGTCGCTTTTGCAGGCCCGTCAGAAAGCGCTGCATGGCGAGCGGGCGGCGCTGATGGGTGCGTTGCGGCGAGGCATATTGTCGAACGAGGTATTTGAAGAGCTGCGGGCCGATGTGGACCGCCGACTGGAAGCGTTGACCCTGATTCGCACTGCCTTCCGGAGCCGCCAGCAGTCACAAGGAGAATAGAGATGCAGCCCATCGTGTGCGCCACGCAGGGTGGCGAGGCCAGCCGTCGCACTCAGGAAAGAGCTATTGATCTGGCGAAAGAACAGGGCGCGGAACTGATATTCCTGTACGTTGTAGATCCTAGCTTTGTGGGGCCAGTAGATGATTCGCTGGTAGAGGCGCTGAAGGACGAAATGGCGCGGTTGGGTAGAGCATTGCTGTACATCGCCCGGGGGCGGGCCCGTCGGCAGGGACTGACCGCGCAGGCCGTTGTGATCCACGGCCCGTTGCAGCAAAGCATTGCAGACTATTTGCGCCAGGTCGGAGCGAGTACGCTGGTCATTGGCACGCCGCGAACCAGCGCAGCATCGCAGACTTTCACCGTGGAGGGAATCCAACGCTTTGTCCAGTCTGTGCGCCAGGAAACGGGCGTTGAGGTGGTGGTCGTGACATAAGAACCGCCACGTGTTTGGACGTGCCTCGATCTCTTCAGAAGCGAGTTCTCCCCCTTGTTAATGAGGGACGGTCCTTCTTTAGACGCTTGGTGCCTGACGTTTGACCTCTGAGGTCCGTTAAATCCCGCAGTCCGTTGTTACCCTTTGATGACGCCTAGCGGTACGAGCCTGGCCACTTTCCGCGCGATTCCCAGCGAGTGCACCACGTTGACCACGCGATCCACGTCCTTATAGGCCAGCGGCGCTTCCTCGGCCAGGCCAGCCATGCTGCCAGACTGTACCATGATGCCCTGGTCCGCTAACTCCTTCTGCAAGTCCTCCCCCCAAACCTTCCTCTTGGCTGCGCTGCGGCTCATGGTCCGCCCTGCGCCGTGGCAGGAGCTGCCGAACGTCTTCTCCATGGCAGCGTCGCCGCCCACCAGGACGTAGGAGCCGGTGCCCATGTCGCCGGGAATCAAGACCGGCTGACCCAGCTCTCGATAGTCGGCGGGTAGAACCTCCATCCCCGGCCCAAAGGCCCGCGTGGCCCCCTTGCGGTGGATGATCAACTCGGTGGGTTTCCCGTCAATGGCATACTCCTCCACCTTGGCGATGTTGTGCGCCACGTCGTAGACCAGGGTGAGCTCCCTATCTTTGACCAGGCCAGCCAGCGCGTCGTCCAGAATCTGGCGCGCGAGGTGGGCCAGGCACTGGCGATTGGCCCAGGCGTAGTTGGCGGCGCAGGCCATGGCGGCGAAGTAGTCGCGTCCTTCGGGCGAGTGGAAGGGGGCGCAGACCAGCTCTCGGTCGGGCAACTGGATGCCGTATTTGTGCACTGCCTTCTGCAGGTCGCGCACGTAGTCGGTGCAGACCTGATGGCCCAGGCCCCGCGAGCCGGAGTGCACCCAAACCACCATCTGGCCCTGGAACAGGCCAAAAGCGTCCGCGACCTCGTCGTCGAAGATCTCCTCCACCTCGCCCACCTCGACGAAGTGGTTGCCTGAGCCCAAAGTGCCCAGTTGGCTGGCACCTCGTTTCTTGGCCTTGTTGCTCACCGCCCGCGAATCGGCCCCGGCCAGCGCTCCCTGTTCCTCGGTGTGTGCCAGATCATCCTTCGTGCCGTAGCCCTGGCTCACAGCCCAAGCCGATCCTCGTTCCAAAACAGCGTTCATCTCCCGATGGGAGAGCCTGATGTCCCCGCTGCGGCCTACGCCGCTGGGAATGCCTCGGAAGAGGGCGTGGACGATGTCGTCCATGATGGGCTTGACCTCTTCGGCGAAGATGTTGGAGCGCAGCAGTCGCACGCCGCAGTTGATATCGTAGCCGACGGCCCCCGGTGAGATGACGCCATCGGACGTTGTCATGGGAATCACCCCGCCGATGGGCGGGCCGTAGCCCTGATGGATGTCGGGCATGGCCAGGGCGTACTTGACCACGCCGGGCAGGGTGGCGGTGTTCACCAACTGCTCCAGAGAGCGATCCCCCAACGCCGCCTCCAGGAGCTCTTCATCGGCGTAGAGGCGGGCCGGAACCCGCATGTCGGGCCGATAGCCCTTGGGAATCTCGTAGACATATTCTTCGATTTTCTTGAAATCCTGCTTGTTCACCATGTCCTCCTCCTCCTTTTAACTACACACTACACATCAAACACGATGGTCGCTTGGTATCCAGGTTCTGTCTCCACGATACTGAGATTGTGAAAGGTGGCGGCCTTGATGGCCCTGGTCTTGCTCCTGGTTGGACCGCCGACGACGTGGGCCTTCAGCTCGGTGGGGGTGAGCGTCTCGATGGTGAATTGGGAATAGGTCTCTTCCTCCACTTCGTGCAGATAGATCAGCTCGTTCAGCCAATCCACCAGCAAGCCCTCGTAGTCCGTCGCTTCCAGCACCACCTCCTGTTTGCGGGCGGGCCCTTCGAGAGACGGCTCAGCCATCAGCGCGAACATGCTGTGGGCGGCGTTGGCGAAAAGCTCCCTCATGTCTCGCCCGTAGACCCTCAGAGCCAAATCGGCTGTGTGCTCAATCTCCTCAAACCTTTTACTCATCCCTCGTCACTCGTTTCTCCTGGCCCAAAATACGGCGAGCCTGGGCGACATCTTGCTCTATTTGGGCCTTCAACTTCTCGATGTCGTCGTAGCGTCGTTCCTCGCGCAGGCGCTCCACGAATTCCACCACCAGGTCGCAGCCGTAGATGTGCTCGTGGAAGTCCAAGATGTGTACCTCCACCATGCGCTGGCCGCCGACCTCAAAGCTGGGACGCACGCCGACGTTGGCCACACCCTGGTGACGCTCCTCCCCCAGCCTGGCGTAGACGGCGTAGATGCCGTCGGCGGGGACGACCCGCTCCTCGCGCACTTCCAGGTTGGCGGTGGGGAAGCCCAGGCAGTGTCCCCGTTGGCTTCCCCGCACCACCTCGCCGGCCAGACTGGGATAGCGGCCCAGCAGCTCGGCGGCCTGGCGCGCCTTCCCTTTCAGCAGCAGCGAGCGGATGCGGGTGCTGGATATGATCTGGCCGCGCCAGGTGAGGGGCTCAATAAGTCGTACGCTGAAGCCCAATTCCTGCCCCAGGACTTGCAGAGCCTCGACGTTCCCTTCGCGCCCGCGCCCTAGGGCGAAATCCCTTCCCACCCAAAGCTCTGCCATGCGCAGATGTCGGCGGACGCGATCCACGAAATCGCGGGCGGGGGTCTGCGCCGTTTCCTCATCGAAAGGCAGGATGGCCAAGAGGTCCAGGCCCGACTTTTCCAACAGAGCCGCTTTCTCCCCAGGGGTGCTCAGGTAGCGGGTTGGGTTGTAGGGCGAGAGCACCGCGTTGGGGTGGGGATGGAAGGTGATCAAGCCAGCCAGACGATTTGTTTGCCTGGCCTCTTCCACCATCTGCCGGATCAGGTGCTGGTGCCCTCGGTGCATACCGTCAAAAGCTCCGACGGTTAGGATTGTGTCGTCGCTTAGATTGACCGACGACAGGTCGTCAATGATCTCCATCGTTCAGCGTGTCATCCTCTTGGGGAACCACACGCACCTCTACATGTACCACCCAATGCTTTTGGGCGACGTGGAAGCCAAGGCCGGGCCTTACCGTGCCCCCGCTGCCTATGAAATCGTCGAGCTCGGCCGTGTGCTTCTCGCCAGTGAGGGGGTCTTCGATGGTGATCCGCGTCTTGAGCGTACGTGCCGGCCCGTTGTTCCGCGAGGTAACCCAGACATTGAAACACATCTTGGGCGGACCCGGCGTCCAACCTGGCTTGATGACCTCTATACAACCAGGCCCAGGAGTGATGTCAATTCCGACGATTTCTATCTGGTCGTCTGTCTCGACTTTCTCGATCTGGACAGCTTCCTCCAACGGAGGGGCAGGTGTGATCACATACTGCACTACTCTCGTGCGAATCTCAATGCCTTCCTCCGTCTCGACCTTCTCTTCCATTTCCACCACCATGACCATCGGCGTTGGCGTGACTTTTGGTGTTGGGGAAGCCACCGTGGACGGAAGTCTGTCTCCTGCGCTGGATTGGCACGAGATCATGACAACGCAGAGGCTGATTATAGTTAGCAGGATAAAGAACCTAGTCATCGTCATGCTACCCTCCCCTTCGGCTGCGCTCAGGGCATGCTTTGGGCTTTGAGCTTAAACACCTTCTTCGGCTGCCACAGCCCGGTTTGGGGATCGCGTTTCAAGATGGCGATCAGTTCCCCTTCTTGGGAGTAGGCGCGGCGTAGGCCAGGGGAGTCAGGGCCCTCAACCTGTTGACCATGACGAATGCGCTTCTCGGTCTGGGCATCAACCACCAGCGGCTCGAAATCCAGCAGGGCTTCGTCCAACGGATGTAAGAACTTCTGCCAACTCCCGTGGGCGAAGGCCTCGGCCAACTCGTCCAGGTCCACCGCCTCTTCCAGGGTGAAATGGCCGCTGGCCAGGCGGGTTAGGCTGTGCAGGTGGGCCCCGCAGCTCAGCTTCTGGCCCAGGTCGCGAGCCAGGGCGCGGATGTAGGTGCCTGGCGAGCACTCCACGAGAATGGTGAGCAGCGGCGGATTCCAATCGAGTAGCTCGATGTCGCCAATGACGACTGACCGAGGCTTTCGCTCTACGGTAATGCCCTGGCGAGCCAGCTCGTACAGCGGCACCCCATCGCGTTTCAGAGCCGAGAACATGGGCGGCACCTGCTGAATGGAGCCGACGAAGGAAGCCAGCGCTTTCCGTACTTTCTCCTCGCCGACGTCAACCTCCGCCGTGGCCGTCACACACCCTCTGGCGTCGTGGGTGTCGGTGCTCACCCCCAGCCGAATCTGTGCCCGATAGACCTTGTCCGAAGCCATCAGATACTCGACCACCCGCGTGGCTTGGCCCAGACAGACCACCAGCACGCCCGTGGCCGCCGGATCGAGGGTGCCGGCGTGGCCGACCCGTCGCTGGCCGGCGATCTGCCGCACGCGGTCTACGACATCGTGGGACGTAATCCCCGCCGGCTTGTCAATATTGAGAATGCCGGAAATCTGCCGCCTCGTCAAGTCCCCGGCCTCACAGACTCTCTCTGATCGCTGCCAGCACTTCCTCGCGCGCTTGGTTCAGGTCGCCGTCCAGCGTGCAGCCCGCGGCCTGGGGATGGCCGCCGCCGCCCAGGCTCGTGGCGGCGGCAGAGACGTCAACACCAGGCGCGGAGCGGATCTCCACCTTGACCTGATGGTCTTCTCTCTCCATGAACACGATGGCCACATCAGCTTCATCAACAGTGCTCAAGAAGTTGACCAGGCCGGCATCCCCTTGCTCTGCGGTGGCGCACTCGCGGCGCATGGCCTGGCTGATCTCACTCCAGATGATTTTCCCATCCAACTGGACGCCGTTCAGGGCTTTTCCCCACAGGCATATGGTCGAGAAGGGGCGGTGGTTGAAGACGCGATCGGTGATCTCCGAGAGCTGCGCCCCGGCCTCCATCAGCTTGAGGACGGCCCGCATCGTCTGGAGGCGCGTACTGGCGATGCGAAAACCGCGTGTGTCGGTGACGATTCCGTTGAGGAGGCAGAGGGCTATGTCGGGGTCGAGGGGGACATCCAGGCTCTCTATCAGGGCCAGCACCATCTCGGCTGTTGATGCCGCCTCCGTGTCAACCCAATTGACGGCGCCGAAGTGCGTGTTGGTGGCGTGGTGATCAACGTTGATCAGGGGCAGGCCGGCCAGCGACTCATCGTAGGCCGCCCCCAGCCGCCCCAGGTCGGCGCAGTCGAGGCTGATGACCAGATCATACTCGCTTGCTTCGCCAGGGCTCGGCGTAGGCCCTGGTCGGGTCGCTATGGCCTCGCTGCCGGGCAGGTAGGTGAATTTCCGGGGCACGGGGTCGGCGCAGGCCAGGGTGTGTGCCTTTCCCAGCCAGCGCAGCGCCCAGCCCAGGCCCAAGAGGGAGCCGATGGCGTCCCCGTCGGGGGATACGTGGGTGATGACCATCGCTCTCCGAGCGTTGCGGATGGATCGAACGACGGTCTCCTTCACTCGCTTCCCTCTTCGGGGGTTCCATCCTGTTCGATTTCCTCCAATAGCTGGAGGATGTGCTCGCCTCGCTCCAGCGAGGTGTCCAGGTGAAAGGTTAGCTCTGGCATGTAGCGCAGGGCCAGGCGAGAGGCGAGCTCGCGGCGGAGGAAGCTCGCGGCGTGATTGCATCCCTCCAGCGTCTCCTGTTGATCCCCCAAGCTGCTGATATAGATGTGCGCCTGGCGGAGGTTGGGGGAGATCTCGACCACGGTGACGGTCACCAAATCAAGTCGCGGATCACTGGCTCTTTTCTCCAGCAGATAACCGAGTTCTTTCTGAATGAGGTTGCTGATCTGTTTCTGACGACGAGTAGTCATGGCTTTATGGCTGACTTTCTCTTTCTTTTCTGTAAAACTCTATGATGTCGCCTTCTTCGAAATTCTGAAAGCCTTCCAAGCCCACGCCGCACTCGAACCCCTCCCTAACCTCTCTGACGTCCTCGGTGAAGCGCTTCAGGGAGGAGACTCGGCCATCGTAGATCACGTTGTTGTTTCGCCGCACTCGGGCCAGGGCGTTGCGGGCGATGCTGCCGTCGGCGACGTAGACGCCGGCGATTTTGCCCGCACGCGGCGTGCTGAAAACGGCTCTCACCTGGGCATGGCCGATGGTCACGTCCTTGTAGACAGGCTCCAGGAGGCCCTTGAGCGCCTTGTCTACATCGTCAATTAGCTTATAGATGATATCGTAAATGCGGATGTCAATTCCCTCGACCTCTGCGGTACGCAGGGCGGCTGAGTCTGCATTGACATTGAAACCAATGATGATGGCTTGCGATGCTGCGGCCAGCATGACGTCGGATTCATTGATGTTGCCCGTTCCCTGGTGGAGGATGTTCACTTTCAGATCCTCGTCCCCCAGCTTCTCCAGGGAGCTGACGATGGGTTCGATCGTGCCCTGGACATCGGCCTTGAGGATCAGGTTGAGCTCTTTGACCTCTCCAGCCTTGATTTGGGCCATGATCTGGTCGAGGCTGAGGGCTCTGGTCGGTTGGGTCGCTGCTCTTTCTTTTTCATCCATTCGCTCATCAGCCATAGCACGGGCTGTCTTCTCGTCCTCTACGACTTTGAAGATCGTGCCGGGACGGGGAACGTCGGAGAGGCCCAATACGACCACCGGCGTTGAGGGCGTCGCTTCCTCGACCCGCTCTCCTCGTTCGTTGAACATAGCTTTGATGCGGCCGGAGATGTCATCAATCAGCAGGGCATCTCCCAAGCGCAGCGTGCCGTTCTGCACCAGGAGGGTGGCGGTCGCGCCTCGGCTCCGGTCCATCTCGCCCTCGATGACCGTGCCCATGGCTGGGCGATTGGGGTTGGCTTTGAACTCGGACAGCTCTGCTACCGCCGCGATGTTGTCCAACAGGTCATCTATGCCGGTCTTCTGCTTGGCTGAGACCGGCACACAGATGGTCTGGCCTCCCCACTCTTCGATTTGCAAGCCCACGTCGGCCAACTGCTGCTTGACCTTCTCCGGGTTCGCGTTGGCCTTGTCCATCTTGTTCAGCGCCACGACGATGGGCACCCTCGCCGCTCGGGCATGGTCAATGGCCTCCTGGGTCTGAGGCATCACGCCGTCGTCGGCGGCCACCACCAGAATGGCGATGTCGGCGCCCTGAGCGCCGCGCGCGCGCATGGCGGTGAAAGCCTCGTGGCCAGGGGTATCCAAGAAAGTGATCTTCTGGCCGTCGTGTTTGACTTGATAGGCGCCGACGTGCTGAGTGATTCCCCCCGGCTCGCCTGCCACGACATTGGTGTGCCGGATCACATCCAGCAGCGTGGTTTTGCCGTGGTCTACGTGTCCCAACATGGTGACCACCGGCGGCCTGGGCTCCAGGTCCTCGGGCGCCTCGTCATCGTACATGCGCTCCTTGAGGGGGAGGGGGATGATGGGGATTTCTTCCTGGTCGCGTAGTCTGCGGTCCTCTTCCTCGACGACGGGCGCGACCTCTTCTGCGGCTTCAAAGCCCATCTCCTCTGCCACGATGGCTGCCGTCTCATAGTCAATCTGCTGGTTGATGTTGGCCATGATGCCGCTGTTCATCAGCTCTTTGATGACATCAATGGGGCTGACGTCCATCAAATCGGCCAGTTCCCTGACGGTCAAGAAATCAGGTATAACAATCGTTTTTCTGCTTTGCTCTTTTGCCATAAAGGTCCCCTTTCTAACGGCTAGCAGTCTGTCGGAGAGGTCGTGCTCCCAGACTTCGGAAGTCTTAATCTCAGAACTCTTGGTGCATCAACTGCCTGAAATCGCCTGAAATCTCTGCAAACTTGAGCTATTATGGGAGACTTCCGAAGTCTTCCCGACAAGCTCTTAGGGCCGTACACTCCACGGCTGTGGCCGCCGGACTACTTGGTTACTTCGGTTTGCGGCAGCTGGCGAGCGAATGCCGCCAATGTGGCTAGTTCCTCATCGGTCAAGCCGGTTTTGAGGGCGTGCTGCAAGCGAGCTTTCTTCAGCGCTGTGTCCCAGCATTCCTGGCGCTGGCAAAGGTAGGCGCCTCGGCCGGACTTCTTGCCGCTTTCGTCAATCTCCACTCCGCTGTCGGGCGTTCGAACGATGCGCACCATCTCCCGCTTGGGGCGTGTCTCTCTGCAGCCGACGCAGGTTCGTTTCGGTACGTGTTTGCTAGGCATTTTTCATCTCTGCTGCTGGAGGGGTGAGGACTAGTAGAGGTCCTCCCACTCCTCACGGCGACGGCCAGGCTTTCGCCGTCGCTCGGCCACCACCTCTCCTAGTTCCTCGTCGTAGATCAGGTGGCGTCTCTTCCTCTTGGCTCGACGTTCGTCGAGTTCATCTTCTTCCTCATCGTACTCGTAGAACTCTTCTTCTTCTTCCTCTTCTTTCTCTTCAATCGCTTCCTCGGCGGGCTCCGTCTCTTCCGTGGGGACCTCTTCTTTGGGCTCCTCAGCGGGCGCGGCTTCTTCCACTTCCTCGGTTACCTCGGCTATCTCTTCTGCCTCCGCAGCAACTGCTTCCACCGCTTCTTCCTCGACCGCCTCCACTGGCTCTTCAGCAACGGCCTCGATCTCTTCAGCCTCTTCTTCCGCCTCTGCCTCCTCGGTGGGGACCAAGCCTGCGGCCCGCAGTTTCTCCTTTAGTTCAACCAACGATTTTGGACCAAAGCCCTCGATGGCCAGCATCTCTTCATCGCCTTCGGCCAGTTTCTTCAGTACCTGCTCCACCGTGGTGATTCCCGCTTGGTCGAGGCAGTTGTAAACTCGCGTGCTGAGATCCAATACCTCGATGGGCACCTCACCTTCAGTGGGAACGAAGCCTTCGGCCTGTAGCTTCTCTTTTAGCTCGGCCAACGACTTCGGACCGAAGCCTTTGATGTCCAGCATCTCTTCATCGCCCTGGGCCAACTGATCCAGTATGTCCTCCACCGTGGCCATGCCTGCCTGGTCGAGGATGTTGTAGATGCGGGCGCCGAGGTCCAACACCTCGATCGGCGTACCTTCTTCGGCTTCGGCCTTCTCCTCGGCAGCGGCCGTTTGTATGACGTCAATCGCCTCTCTAAGCACTCTCATCTCTTGGGCCGTGGGGCGCGCTTTCTCTTTTTTCAGCAGGATGGCCTCGGCCAGGATCAGGATGTCTTCCTTCTCGGCTACTGCGGCTATCTGGGCCAGATCTTCTTTCTTGGCCCTTTGCAGCGCCTCCTCGGCGGCTTCCATTGCGCTCTTGATGTCAATGCGCCAGCCGGTCAGTTTGGCTGCCAGGCGTGCGTTTTGCCCCCCTTTGCCAATGGCCAGGGAGAGCTGGTCGTCGGGCACGATGACCGTGGCTGTCCTGCCTCCCGTGGGATCATCGTTCAGATAAGTGTCCACCACTTTGGCCGGACTCAGCGCGTTGGCGATGAACAGGCCGGTATCAGGACTCCATTCCACCACGTCAATTTTTTCGCCATTCAGTTCTTTGACCACGTTTTGAATTCGGACCCCGCGCATGCCCACACAGGCCCCCACCGGGTCTATCCCCTCTTGCACAGCGCTGACAGCCACCTTGGACCGCGAACCTGCCTCGCGGGCGATGGCCTTGATTTCGACCGCGCCGTTGAAGATCTCGGGTACTTCTAGTTCCAGCAGGCGGCGCAGCATGTTGCGATGGGTGCGGGAGACGATGATTTGGGGGCCGCGGTTCGTCTTGCGCACTTCCAGAACGTAGGCTCGCACCCGTTGGTTGGGGCGATAGTACTCGCGAGGGATCTGTTGGCTCTTGGGCAGGAGGGCCTCAGTTCGCCCCAGGTTCAGCGTGATGCCTTGGGGCATGATGTTCTGAACCGTGCCGTTGATGAGTTCCCCCTCGCGCTCGGAGTAATTGTTGAATAGGACGTCACGCTCGGCCTCGCGGATGCGCTGCAGGATGACCTGTTTGGCTGTCTGCGCGGCGATACGCCCAAAAGTCTCAGGGGTACGATCGAACAGAACTAGCTCGCCCAGCTCGGCGCCCTCGTTGTTCTTCTTGGCCTCGTCCAGGGCGATCTCGAACCGCTCGTCTTGGACCTCCTCCACCACCTCTTTGGCGGTGTAGATGTTGGCCTGTCCGGTCTCTGGATCTATGTTGGCGGTGATGTTCTGAGACGAGCCGAAGTCTTTCTTGTAGGCCGTCAACAGGGCCGTCTCGATGGCTTCCAGAACGATCTCTCTGTCCAGGCTTTTCTCTTTGCAGATTTGGTCAAAAGCCACTGCGAATTCGCTCTTTTTCAACGCTTCATTCCTCCCGTTTTGTGCCAGCGTTCAAGTTGCCGTAAATCTTGCTCATAGCAAGAAAAGTGGGGGTTGCCCACTTTTCCAATGAAACCAATATAACGCTTGTATTATACCATGTTTGGGCGAATCGTGCAAGTTAACGGGCGGGCGGCGCGGCTCGGGTTCGGTCTTGACAAATAAGGCAAAGGCTAGTATAATCACTTCGCAACTTGGTTGAGATTGAACCATCGGGAGGAAGAAGTGTACGTTGTTGTTGAGACAAGCGGAAAGCAGTACAAAGTTAGCGCGGGCGAGATCATAGATGTGGACAAGCTGCCCGTGGATGTCGGCGAGAAGGTGGAGTTGGACAGAGTGCTCTTGATAGCCGACGGCGAAGAGGTGCGCGTGGGGCAGCCCACCATCGAAGGCGCTAAAGTGCTGACGACGGTGACCGATCACGTCAAGGGCCCTAAGGTCATCGTCTTCAAGTATAGGCCCAAGAGCCGATATCGCGTTAAGCAGGGACATCGGCAAGACTACACGCGTCTGATGATTGATGAGATCGTGGCGTAGTATGCGACTACATGGAGGTGTATGAGTTATGGCACACAAAAAGGGAGGCGGGAAGACCCGCAACAATAGAGACAGTCAATCTAAGCGCCTGGGCGTAAAGAAGTTTGGCGGCCAGAGTGTGCGGCCGGGAAACATCATCGTGCGCCAAAGGGGCACCAAAATCAAGCCCGGTAGGAACGTTGGTTTGGGCAAAGACTACACGATCTTCGCTACCATTGACGGCTTCGTGAAGTTTGAGAATGGACGAGGCGGCAAGAAGATCGTCAGCGTCTATCCGGAGATTTCGTAGAGAGAGGGTAACTGATGAAAAAGGGGATTCACCCTAAGTATTATCCTGATGCTAAGGTGACGTGCAGTTGTGGGAACACCTTCACTGTAGGTTCAACTCAGGAGACGATTCGCACCGACATCTGTTCGGCTTGTCATCCTTTCTTCACTGGCGAGCAGCGCCTAGTGGACAGCGGTGGCCAAGTAGAGCGGTTCATCAGGCGTCTGGAGAAGAGCGAGGGGATGCGGGCTGGGCGTCTGGAGGCTGAGGGCGTTGAAGAGCAAGTGGAGGAACAAGTAGAAGAACGAGTTGAGCAGAAAGTTGAAGAGCCAGTGTCTCTTGAGGCGCTGGACCTCGGCACCCGCATCTACAACAGCCTCGATCAAGCTGGCATTGCCACGGTGCAGGAGCTACAGGAGAGGTTGGCCGCAGGCGATGAGGAGATGTTGGACATCAAGGGAATTGGTCCGAAGTCGTTGGCCGAGCTAAAAGAGAAGCTGCAGGCTGAAGGCTTCGTCCCGCTGGAAGGGAAAGCCGCTGAGTCGTCGGAGTGAATTGCTCTTAGCTTGGTAAGCGCTTACTGTTGATAGGCGAGGGCAGATCTCTGTATCTGCCCTTTCGTTTTCTGGAGGAGGGAGTTATGTACCAGAGTCAGGGCGGCCCTTCGACAGCCCCTCACTTCGACGGGGCTCAGTACAGGCGCACGGCCTCAAAACGCTATGGCTGGATCGAAGTGATCTGTGGCAGCATGTTCAGCGGCAAGACGGAGGAGTTGATCCGTCGTGTCAGGCGGGCGCAGATAGCTAGACAGAAAGTGCAAGTGTTCAAGCCCCGCTTGGACAATCGCTATCAGGGCGAGAAGGTGGCTTCTCACACCGGTATGCACTTGGATGCTACGGTTGTGGGCGAAGCGGCGGAGATTCCTCAGCTGGTGGCCTCCGATACCGACGTGGTGGTCATTGATGAGGGGCAGTTCTTCGATTGGACGATCGCCGACGTCTGCGATTTCCTGGCCGATGATGGGCGGCGGGTGATCATCGCCGGTCTGGACACAGACTTCCGAGGCGAGCCCTTTGGTCCCATGCCTCTGCTGATGGCCCAGGCCGAGAGGGTGGACAAATTGCAGGCCATCTGCGTCGTCTGCGGCGCGCCGGCCAGCCGCTCCCAACGTCTGATCAACGATCGGCCAGCTTTCCACGACGACCCCGTGATCATGGTAGGCGCTGATGAGGTCTACGAGGCTCGCTGCCGTCATTGCCATCAGGTACCCAGGCGAGAAGGAGCTTGAGAGCCACGAGAGGGGTTCATGATGACGCTGATGGATGATGTGGGCGAGATCCTCATCACGGAAGAGGAGCTGCAAGCCAAGGTGGCCGAGTTGGGTAGAGCCATCTCGGCTGATTACCAGGGCGAGGACCTTCTGGCGGTGTGTGTCCTCAGGGGGGCGGTCATCTTCTTAGCGGACCTCAGCCGGCACATCACTATCCCTCACGAGATAAACTTCATGGCCGTCTCCAGCTACGGCGGCACCCGCACCAAATCCACGGGCGTGGTGCGCATTCTCATGGACCTCAGCAGCAACATCGAAGGGCGCCACGTGCTCATCGTGGAAGACATCGTGGATAGCGGTTTGACTCTGAGCTACATCATTGACAACCTCAAGACGCGCCGCCCCGCCAGCCTGCGTACCTGCACTTTGTTGGACAAGCGGGAATGCCGCCAGATAGAGGTTCGCTTGGACTACGTGGGCTTCGTTATCCCCGACAAGTTTGTCATTGGCTATGGCCTGGACTACGACGAGAAATACCGCAATCTTCCCTTCATCGGTGTGCTGAAACCGGAGCTTTACATCGAGTAGTGAGGCAGTGAGGCAATAAGGTAACGAGGCAACGAGGCGGTGAGGAATACGGAAACGCCGACTTCCTGGGCTTGATGCTCTGGGAGTCGGCGTTTTGTTTCTTGCAGAACCGCCGCATCGGTTCTAATGGTCTGTAAAAAAATAAGTTCCCCCATTAGTGTCATTGCGAGGAGCGTTTTTTGCGACGAAGCAATCTCCTTGCTGAACAAAGGTGGGGATTGCTTCGCAAAAAGCGCTCGCAATGACATCGTATCGGGAAGTTATTCTTTAACGAAGCCTAATTAAGGAAATGCATGTCGCGTCCACTGGAGGGGGGCTACGTAGACGCCGCTGACCCTGATCTCCCAGTGCAGGTGGGCTCCGGTGGATAGCCCGCTGCTCCCGACCTTGCCGATGGCATCGCCCCGCTTCACTGCTTGCCCCGCTTCGACCTCGATTTCCGAGAGGTGGTAGTAGCCGCTGTAGACGCCCCAGCCGTGGTGAATGATCACCGCGTTCCCTCGCACGATCAGTTCCTCGGCCAAGACCACGCGGCCGCCGCCGGCGGCAAGCACCGGCGTGCCCGCCTCTGCGCCGTAGTCCACGCCCCCGTGATAGCTCGTCGGTGTCCCCCCGTTGTAGGAACGCCGCGTCCCGAAAGCTGAGGTGATTCGCACCGCGCCCTGGAGGGGGACTCGAAATAGCCCCTCCCACCGCCGTTGGCGATCGAAGATCCCCACGATCTGGTTCACGCGCTGGGTTTCGGCTCTGGTCAGGGCCGGATCGAGCAGCTTGCCTTTCGCCGGCGAGAGGATGATCTGCTCGGTGATGAAGTCGCCCGCTGCTATGTACACCAGCTCGCTGGCGCTGGTCGTCTGGCCTGCGTCGTCGCTGGCTGTGAGCTCCAGGAGATAGGGCCCGAGCGGGGCGCTGGCCCCGATGCCCGCCAGGCTCCAGTACGAGTTGCTTTCCCCCACGAAGATCAGGGGCCTCCCATCGAGGGAGCCGGCTAGGTCTACAGGCTCATCGGTCTGTACTTTGATGGCCACGGTTTGCCCTTGAATCGCCGAGGGGGGCTCCAATTTCACAGAGACGAAGGGCGAGGGTAGGGGCGCGCTGGCGGTGGCGCCGGGGACAGCCAGCCGCTGTCCTACGAGGATCAGCGAGGGATCGGCGATGCGATTGGCCGCGACGACGACCGAGACGGTGGTCCCATAGCGCTGGGCGATTCGACTCAGCGTTTCCCCGGACTGGACAAGATGGATTTGGGCTACCGGGGTTGAGTCGTCATAATCACTGGGAATGATCAGCCGCTGGCTTACATAAATGAGGTTGGGATTGGGGATGTTGTTGCGTTCCGCGATGGCTTGTACCGTGGTGTCGTAGCGGCGGGCGATGAGGGAGAGGGTGTCGCCGGGCTGGACGACGTAGGTGGTGGGTGACGTGGCGTGAACAGGGGATGCGCACAGCGCCAGGTGAGCGGCTATCAGCACCGCCGCGAGGCATCTGGCCCAATGGACTAGGACTGAAGACTTCCGAAGTCTAGCTCGGTCCAGCAGCTCCACGGTGTGAGCGGACCTCCTTACCGTTTGAGATAGGTCAAGGCGCTGTCGTAAGCCGGATCGGGTCCTACCTCGTTCATGGTCTTTCTCACCGCCTGCTCCAGGGTCAGTTGTTCGGTCAAGCTGCGCAGCAGGCTCAGGAGCGCCTGGTCGTTGTGAGATAGGTTCACCCAGTCATTCCAGCCGATGACGGCCGAGGCGCCTCGCTCGATGAATGCCTCTGCCAGGTCGGGGGTGCCCAAACTCTGGCATCCTCCGATGATGATCAAGGTGTCGTCGAAGCGGCCTTCCATTTCGTAGCGGACGAATCGAGCCACGATGGCAAAGTAGAGGGGAGAGTCTTCATCGTAGAGGATCTTGGTGCGCCCAATGCGGTTGGCCAGTTGCTCCTTGACGTACTTGTCCTTGTCATAAGGCTCTGACGTGAATAGGAAGACAGGGCCGCCAGGGATGTTCTCGTTGAGGACATTGGTAGCGTGGGTGCGAAAAAGGATCAACTCGTAGTCCCCCTTGGGTAGGGTTCTGAAAAACTCAACCGTGATCTCCTCCCCTTCGTAGACGTCAGTGCTGAATCCGGCCTCGCTCAGATAGGCCAGCGCCTGCTCTGTAAAGGCCGGATTTGGATTTGTCAAAGCGATCTGGTCCACCAGGGCCGCTTTTCGGGCCTCCGGCTCTGGAGTCAGGGTAGGGGTTGGGTTGGCCTGGCCCGCAGAACAAGAGCTAAGCAGGACGAGCACGAACAGGGTCAGGAGCGCGACTCTTAGATGCCCGATTTGTTGTTTTCCAAATCCGTTGTCGTATGGCTGCATTGCTAACTCACTTCGGTGACAATAACGCCCTGCGCTCCGGCCAATCGCACCATCATCTCCACTCGGCTGCGCGTTTCCTGAGTGATTAGGGCGATGATGTTGCCGCCGCGCCCGGCCCCGCAGAGCTTGGCCCCCAGCGCGCCGCCTTCGCGAGCGGCTTTCACCAGGCCCTCTAGCTCCGGCGAGGAGACGCCCACGAGCTGGAGCAGGCGGTGATTCTCGTTCATGAGCTGTCCCACGGTTTCGATCTCTCCCCGCTCGATGGCCTGGCGCCCCATCTGGGCCACGGTTCCGACCTCGTGGAAGAGGTCCTCGTACTTCTCTCGCTGCTTTTCCCAGGCCCTCCGCACATCGCCCACGGCTATCTTGGTGGGGCTGGCTATCCCGGTGTCGGCGATGGCCAGCAGAAAGGGTTGCTTGACCGAGAAGGTCTCTATCTTCTGATCTTTGACGAAATACACCGGCCTCTCGAAAGCGATGACGGTGTTGTCAATGCCGCTGGGTGTGCCGTGGTGGATCTTCTCGGTTTCGTAGACCAGCGCAGAGACGGTCTGGGGGGGCAGCGGATGGGCGAAGTGTTTGCTGATGGCGCGGACGATGGCCGTGGAGACTGCCGCCCCGCTGCCCAGCCCCCGCGCCATGGGGATGGTGGAGCTGACGGTGATGGTCAGGTCATGTGTTCGCCCCACGCCGATGTGTTCCAGGGCGCTGATTACAATGGCTCGCAGCGCGTCGTCGTAGCGAGGTTTTCCGCCGTCGTTGGGCGGCGCCTCTTCGAGCGAGTAGCTTTTCTCTAGGTCCTCGGCGATAATATGGATGCCCTGCCCCTCAGTCGCCGCCTCGACGGTGGCTTGCGCCTGCACCTGGCTCACGGGCAGGGCGATGGCGGGCTGGCCGTAGACCACGGCGTGCTCGCCGAAAAGGATGACTTTTCCTGGGGCGTGGGCGACTGTCATCTCTTGCCCCTACGTGAAGTACAGGACTGCGATCACGGCCAGGGCCCACAGCCCCAGGGCGATGATCATGGGTAAGTCACTGAGGAAAATCTCCTCAGGAGTGCCGCCCTTGTTCTTGACGTGGATCAGGTAGAGGTAGCGGAAGACGCCGTAGAGGACAAAGGGGATGGTCAGCATCATGGCGTGGTTGGCGGGCAGGTTCGGCGCGGAGAAGGTGTAGAGCGAATAGGCGATGACCGTGGCCGAGGTGACGACGGAGATCATCTCATCCAGCAGCGGGAGGTTGTATTCGTTCAGGCTGGCGCGGTGCGTTTTGGCGTTCTCTGGTAGGAGGACCAGTTCGTGACGTCGCCTGCTGAAGCCGATGAATAGAGCTACCAGCGTCGCGCAGATGTAGAGCCAGGGCGAGAAGCGTTCCACGTCCACCACGATCGCTCCAGCAGCCACGCGCAAGACGAAGCCCGCGGCCACGGTCAGCACGTCGAGGATGATGATGTTCTTGAGGGCGAAGGAGTAGGCGATCATGGTCAAGAGGTAAGTTAGGATAATGAGACCAAACTTGAGGTCCAGCAGGAAAGAGAGCGGCAGAGTGATGAGGGGAATCAGCGCCCCGGCGGCGATGGCCACCGAGGGCTTCAGTTGTCCTGCCGGCAGGGGGCGCAAGCGCTTGGTGGGGTGTTGGCGGTCCTTTTCGATGTCCGCCACGTCGTTGATGAGATAAACCGCGCTGGAGGTGAGGCAGAAGAGGACGAAGGCGGCGATGGTCCTGAGCAGAGGCGCTGGCGTGAACAGCTTCTCGTCGAATACCAAAGCGGTGAAGATGAACACGTTCTTCGACCACTGCTTGGGCCGCATGGTTTTGAGCAAATTGACTAGCATTGATATTCCCATCCTGTTCCATCCACCGGTTCTGGTTTCATGTATTTTGGATGTTTAACATGATACCAGATTCTGACGATTTGGGCAAATCCTGTGTGTCATTGCGAGCGACCGTAGGGAGCGAAGCAATCTCCTACCAGCAACTTGGAGATTGCTTCGTCGGCAAAAACCGCCTCCTCGCAATGACACCAGGAAGTTTCTGTCCTTTAGACTTGTCCTGAGCGAAGCCGAAGGAATGGCAGGGCACGCCATGGCCGACTCGCAATGACAGGTCCGCGGCTTGACTTTTTGACGAGTTGTGACTATCCTATGGCTGTGAGCAAAAAGCGTTTGGACGTGTTGCTAGTGGAGAGGGGCCTGGTCGAGAGCCGGGAGCGAGGCAAGCGGCTGATCATGGCCGGCGAGGTCCTGGTGGACGGCCGGGTCTTCGATAAGCCGGGCATGCGGGTGGCTGGGGGCGCGGACATTCGCCTGTCTGCCAAGCCGCCCTACGTCAGCCGGGGCGGGCGGAAGCTGGAGGCCGCGTTGGACAGCTTCGACGTTCGCGTGGCGGGGGCGGTGGCCGCCGACGTGGGGGCCTCCACGGGCGGGTTCACCGATTGCCTGCTGCAGCGAGGCGCGAGCAAGGTCTACGCCATTGACGTGGGCTATGGGCAATTGGCTTGGCGACTCCGCCAGCATCCCCGCGTGGTGGTCATGGAGCGCACCAACGCGCGCTATCTGGCAAGCTTGCCAGAACCCATTGATCTGGCCACGGTTGACGTCTCTTTTATCTCGCTGGAGCTGGTGCTGCCCAGGGTCGTGAATTGGCTCAAGCCAGCAGGGGACATCATCGCTCTCATCAAGCCTCAGTTCGAGGCCGGGCGGGAAGAGGTGGGCAAGGGGGGTGTGGTGAAGGATCCCCAGGTCCACCGCGCCGTCCTGGATAAAATCCTCGCTTGGGCTTTGGATCACGGCCTGGCGGTGCGCGGCCTGATCGCTTCGCCCCTCACAGGCCCGGCAGGCAACGTGGAGTTTCTGGCCCATCTGAGCAAAGGCTTCGTAGGGACGGGCATTGAGATTGAGGAGGCCATAGCCCAGTGCCTCTACTAAGAAACAAGGTGGCCGTGTCATTGCGAGGCGTCTTTTTGCCGAAGCAATCCCTTGGATTGCCGCAATCTCCCCCTCGCGAATTGGGGATCACGCCGTTTCCACTTCCTCGTTCCCTCATTCCCTCGTTGCCTCTCGCCTTTTGACTAATACCTGGATTGTGGTTATACTATGTGGCACGCAAACGAATCACGCTAAAAGGAGTCAAGTGATCATGACAGAAATCAGAGTTGCCGTGGTGCAGATGAATCCGCTTCTGGCTGACGTTGGCGAGAACCTGGTGCGGATGTCGAATTTCATTGAGAAGATCTGCAGCGAGCAAGAGGTTGAACTGGTGGTGTTTCCCGAGTTGGTCACCACTGGCTATGAATGTGGCGTGCGCTTTACCGATCTGGCTGAGCGGGTGCCGGGCCCCACCGTCAACCTGTTGGCACAGCGAGCGGCCGAGTTCAACACCCACATCGCTTTCGGGATGGTGACCAAGAAGGACGTGGAGAGCATCCTCTACGACGCGGCCATTTTGATCGGTCCCGACGGCGAGCTCATCGGCCAATACCACAAGGTGCATCTGCGAGGTGAGGAGCGGTTGGCTTTTCGCGCCGGCTATCGCTATCACGTCTTCGAGACGAGGTTTGGCCAGGTTGGTTTCGTGATCGGCTGGGACCTGGCTTTTCCCGAGGTGGCCCGCAGCCTGGCTTTGGGCGGGGCGGAACTGCTGGTCTGCTGCGCCAACTGGGCTCAGCCCGATGCGGAGGAGTGGCGGACTTATGTACGGGCCAGAGCGCTAGAGAACTCACTCTTTGTGGCCGCTGCCAATCGCGTGGGAGAGGAATACACCTACGCCTTCTTTGGCCAAAGCATGGTCGTTGGCCCACGGGGGGAGGTGCACGTCTCCGTTGAAGAGGGCATCGAGGGCTATGGGGTGGCTCGCATTGACCTGAACGATGTTCGGAAAAATCGCGAGGAGTCTCAGTTGTTGCAGTGCCGCCAACCACGCACCTACCGGGCGGTGGTCAAGAAGTACTAGTGGGGGTTCTTCCGGTGGGCGAGGTCTCCTGAGCTTCGTTGAAAAACGTCGTATTGTAGGACGGATTCCCACCCGGCAGCGACGGAGTCCCGAACTTGTTCGGCTTGTTCCCACCGGGCTGCCAGTTTGCGGGCCGCGAGCCCCTCAACAAGTGAGGACTCCCACCTGCGTTCTTCAGGAGGACTTCCCGCGTGATAAGAGACGCATCATCAACACAGGGAGGAAAGCGTGAGAATAGTAGACCTAAGAAGCGACACCGTGACCTTGCCCACGCCGGCCATGCGCGAAGCCATCTATCGGGCTGAGGTGGGCGACGACGTTTTTGGGGAAGACCCGACCGTCAATCGGCTGGAGGAGATGGCTGCCCAGCGCTTGGGCAAGGAAGCCGCGCTGTACGTGGTCAGCGGCACGATGGGAAATCTGGTGGCTCTGCTGACCCACTGCGGACGGGGGGATGAGTTCATCTTGGGCCACATATCCCACACCTTTCTCTACGAGGCCGGCGGCTCGGCGGCGCTGGGGGGTATTCACCCTCGTACGGTGCCCAACCAGCCCGACGGCACGCTGAACCTGGCCGACGTCGAAGCCGCTATCCGTCCCGAAAACGTCCACTTCCCCCGCAGCAGGCTGATCTGCCTGGAAAACACCCATAACCGCTGCGGCGGGGCGGTGCTCACGCCGGAGTATACCCAAGCCGTTTGCGATCTGGCGCATCGTCACGGCCTGGCTGTCCATCTCGACGGCGCGCGCGTCTTCAACGCCGCCGTGGCGCTGGGAATTGACGTAAAAGAGCTGGTGACGGACGTGGACTCGGTGCAGTTCTGTCTATCCAAGGGCCTGTCGGCTCCGGTGGGTTCGCTCCTCTGCGGAGATGAGGATTTCATCTACGAGGCGCGGCGCAGCCGCAAGATCGTGGGCGGCGGGATGCGTCAGGCGGGCGTCATCGCCGCGGCGGGCATCGTGGCCCTGGAGCAGATGGTGGATCGTATGGCGGAGGATCACGCCAACGCCCGCCGCCTGGCCGAGGGGCTGGCTGAGATGCCGGAGCTGGCCGTTGATTTGGACAGCGTGCAGACCAACATCGTCATCTTCGAGCTGGTCAGCGAGCGACTGACGCCGGCGGAGCTCGCGGCCAGATTGGCTGAGCGGGGCGTGAAGCTGTTGGCCATCGAAGGCCGTCGCTTGCGGGCCGTGACCCACCACGGCATTGAGGCCGACGACATCGAGATAGCCCTGGCCGCAGCGCGAGAGGTGATGGAGCCGTTGTGAGTCCCAAGCGGGGTAAGAAGAAGCGATACAGTTTGGCCAGAGTTGACCCCTATTTGACCTTCCTGATCTTCGCGGTGGTCGGTTTGGGAACTTTGCAGATAGGGCGAGAAGCTCGCTTGCTCGTGCTGTGGCTGGCGCTGTTGGGCATCAGCCTGCTCTACGCCGAGGAGAAGGCCATAGACGCCCAGTACAGCCTGATCAATCTGGGACGTGGGGCCGTCGTTGGCCTGGTCATCTCCTTGCCGCTGTTGCTGTTGGCCGGGGATGTTCTCAGAAACACCTCGGCCAGGCTTTTCCCTTCGACCAGCGAGCCGGCCCTTTTTCAGAATCTGGTGCTCCTCGCCGCGCCCATCGAGGGGCTCTATTTCCGAGGCTACTTGCAGCGGGAGCGAGGCTTGGTGGTCGCGGCTTTGCTCTACGGCCTGGGCCAGGGCATCCTCTTCTTGCCTGGCCTCAGCGGCTTTCCTGCCGTGCTGATTGCCGTGATCGTGGCCATGGCGCTCTTGGGCTTTGTCTATGGTTACGTGTGCCAGCGCTATGGCTTGAGTGCGAGCATGAGCTGCCACGCCATGGTCAACGTGGTCTTGCTATTCTTGCCTTCGGTGGTGGAGCTGGGTGCGACTTGACGAAAAACGCTTTCTGTGCTATCATGTATCGCCGTATGGGGGCGTAGTGTAGTGGCCTAACATGTCGGCCTGTCAAGCCGAAGATCGCGGGTTCGAATCCCGTCGCTCCCGCCAGAAGACCGATCTGTTTTGGGGCAGATCGGTTTTTTTCTTGGTATGGCTGTTCGTGTCGTGCGTTGCAGCTTTCGTGATTACAGTTCTTGCCGCTCGAACGCCATCAGCGCGGCGCCCAGGCAGGCGACGATGCCCCCCAGGCTGACGGCCAGCGCGCCCCAGGCCGGTTCGCCAGCCCCGATCATTAGGGCCCGCGCCCATCCCAGCAGCGCGGTGGGCATGTAGTGGCCGACCCGCTCATCCAGGGGTAGAAGGCTGGCTCTTCGGGGAGGTAGCCGATCAAGCGGCGGGCGGCTTCCCCGTCGGCGGTCACTTCGTGCCCGGCCACCCAGCCTCGCCCGCTGGTGGGCCTGGCCAGCCCCACCAGCAGACGGATGGTGGTGGTCTTGCCGGCCCCGTTCGGCCCCAGGAAGCCGAAGATGGTTCCCGTCTCGACGGTCAAGTCCAGGTCCTGCAGGGCCGCCACTGGCCCATATACTGCGGCGCGCAGACGGCGAAGTACCTGGGCCAGTCTATCTGCACCAACTGCAGCACGTTGCCGTCTGGGTCGGGGAACAGGGCAACGCGGCTGCCCCACAGCGTGTCGTGGGGCTCCTTGAGGAAGCGGACGCCCCGCTCGCCCAGTGTGCGGTGGGCTTCGTCCACGTCCCGCACCAGGAAGTCCACGCAGGGCGCATCTTCTTGCACCTCGTTTGTGCGGCCTGGCGCCAAGCCGATCTCCACCCCGCCGCAGTCGAAGCCGGCGTAGCTAGAGAACTGGTACTTCTTCGGCAGCCCCAGAACGTTCTCGTAGAAGTCCACCGCTCGGTCCAGGTCTTTCACCACAAAGGTCACATCCCACACTCTGAGGATCACGGCCATCCCTCCCCTCGTGGTGATCCATCAATAGTACCATTTTTATTGGCGGGAGGTTCAACTACTCCCGCAACAGCGGTAGCTGTGGCGGGAGTTTCCCCTCACAACACCACCTTCTCCGGCCAGGGCTCCTGCTTGGACATCCCCCAGAGCTGGCTGATGTATTCTATGGAGAACAGGTCCTGTAACACGTGAAGCCAATATGTGCCGTTGTCGGAGAGAACGATCTCATCCCCATCATCTTTCTTCAAGAATCCGAGGAGAGAGAACAGCCTCATGTACTTCCCGTAGACCCTATCGAATTCCTGGCCAAATCTTCTCTGGAAATCGCTTCTTTTGAACCTGGTCTCATAGATTCGCCAGTACAGCCAGCCCGCCATCTGCATGTTCTCTGTTAGATCGAGGGACAGGGCGATGGGCAGCCTCCCATTTTCGAGGGCCTTGATGTACTCGGCAACGTTGAAGGTGTTGAGGTAGAAAACGTCCTTGAGATAGGAGCCTCCGCTGGCGCCCAGGCCCACGTATAAGGGAACGGTCACGGAACAGTACCTTGTCACGCCTATCCTGGTGAAGGCCCAAACGGAGGTTCTTTCGTAGCCCGCGCCATAGAAAATCCTCTCCAGGATGCCCAGCATCTTTCTTCGTCTGAAGATGCGGCCGATGTCGTGGTTATGCCCGTTGGCCGCTTGGCCCAGTTGGGTGTAGGGGAATCTGAACAGCGGATAAGCAGCTACCTGATCAACGCCCATCTCAATCAGGGCCTGGCCAGCCTGCTCAACCTCGCCGCAGGTCTGGCCCGGCAAGGCGAAAATGAAATCGGCATTGACGCACTTGAATCCGTTGGCAGCCGCCCGACCGACGGCGGCCATGACCTGCTGGACAGAGTACGGCCTGCGCAGGGCCTTCAGGTGGTGGTCCTGAAGCGCCTCCACGCCGATACTCAGGTGCCCCACGCCGAGGGAGCTGATAGCCTGGAGATTGTCCACGGTCAAGTCATTGGGATGGCTCTCCATGTGAACGTCGCACTGCATGTTGAAGGCTGCAAAGACGTGCTCCAGAATCCTGTCCAGCCCGCTGTAGAGCATGGTGGTGGGTGTTCCGCCGCCGATGTAGAAAGAGGTCACGGGTCTGTTGCCAATCAGCTCAGCATAGATGTCAATCTCTTTCTTAACCGCGTCGGCGTATCTCTTCGCTACCTCAGGATGATACATCTCCTTGTTGTAAGGGCAGTAAGGGCAGATTTGGCGGCAGAAGGGAATGTGGAGATAAAGGCCGAGTTCGTCAATGTCCTGAAAGCTGCTCTCCAGTGAGGGAACCTTGCTTGTTAGGGCAACATCACTCTGTTTGGTCAACGATCTCTGGAGTTGGGTCCTGAGGAAACCTTCAAGCCGCATTATAATCCCTCATTCCGTATTGCGTGTTTCGTATCATGCGCACGCAATACGCAATACGCAACACGTTCAAAGACTCACCTCGATCGCTGCCAGCAGATCAGGAACAGGATTCTCGCCGCCAGCGGAGGGAGGCCCAGGGTCAGACACATGAGCAGTAGAGTCGAGGCGGTGAAGTTCCCCAGGAGAAAGGCGCGCACGACGAAGCCCAGGGCGGCTAGGCCCTCCAGCGCCAGCATCGCTCCACCGATGCCCTCCCAGCGCCAGGCGACGAGTGTGCTCAGGGCGAAGATGCCCGCTGGCGCCAGGATGTGCATCAGCCAGTTGAATAGCCCCGCGTTCTCCGCGTAGGCCGAGCCGATGCCGAACCACAGCCAGAAGACGATGGTGATGATCATCAGAACCCGCGCTGCTGAGCGTAACGATGTATGTTGAACCTGGGTCACGTTTATCTCCCTTTGACGATTTGTTGACCGGCGTATGGGTCTATCGCTGTGAGGCAAGGAACAGCCCCTTTGTGATTCTATTCTATTAAACCACAAAGGGGCTGCCATTGCAAGGGCAAAGGCTGCCAAAAACTGCCAAGAGGAGGCGTCTCACTTGACTTGCACTGCAACAACCGCCACTCTCTGAAACGGCACGCCATCCGAGCGCTGGCCCACGGCGGTGAGGGTAGCGGTGTACACGCCAGGGGCCGGGGCTTTCCACGCGGCCGCGAACACGCCGTCGCCAGCCTTGTCGTCCTGGTGAGCGCCATTGTCGAACAGAGGCGTCTCGGCCACCACCTGGCCTCCCGTGTCGCGAATCACGGCCTTCACCTGGGTGCTGGCGGCGTCGCCGGGGCCGGTCAGCACGGCCCGCAGCACGACGGCCTCGCCTGGCTGGACGGCCGCTGGGCGGGCCTCGCCCGTCAGCCGCAGGTCGCTCTCCACGAACACGGCCACCGCCCACAGGCTCCCCGCTTTGGGCAGCTTGGCCGTGGAGGTCAACTGCACCTCCCACGCGCCCGTCTCCGGGTTCGCGATGCGAAAGCCCTTGCTCACGGGCGTGCTCGGATCGTCTTCCTTGCGCAGGGTGACGTCGGGCTGGCTGGCAACCGTCTCCGGGGCGATTTCGCGGTCGCGGCTGGTGGTGAGGGTCATGCCCACGTCCTGGCCGGGGGTGTAAAGCACGACGCTCATGGCCTCGGCCTTGTCCACGTCAAGACGCAGGGTGGTGGGCTTCTCTGGGTCCAGCGTCCCGCTTTCGAGGGCGGCGATCTGTAAGCTGTTGCCAGTGGACTCAACTGGCGTCCTCTGGGACGGAGCGGGCGCCGTGGGAAGGGGAATGGGGTATTCATCCGGGCTGCGGGCCAGGCTGCGAAACACGGCGTCGAACGCCTCGGGCGACGTGATCTGTTCCCCGTGAAGCACCGGCATTTGGGTAGCGATGACGGGAATGGAGGCGGCGGCGCTGGCTACAGACACGTACACGTCGGTGGGCACCGTGGTGCACACCAGGGCGGTGTAGTCGCGGATGGGATCGCCAGCCAGGACCAAGAAGGGGACGCCCCGCGAGTCGTTGATGTCGTGGTTGAAGATGTTCTGGGTGTAGGATGGCGTCATCTGTGCCGAGGCTGGGGCGTACAGACCCAGGATGGCCGGTAGGATGGCGCAGGTCGTGCCCGCGTTGGGAGTTCCCAGCATGTATAACTGGTTTACCGCTGGCACGGACGGCAGCCCCGCACGTTCCACCACGGGCATCAGGGTGGCAACGTAGTGGCGGGAGACGAGTCCCCCCGCGCTGTGGCTTACGACGTCCACCCGCTCAGCGCCTGTGGCCTGTCGGACGGCTTCCACGTAGCGGGCCAGGATGGCGGCGTTCTCAGCGATGGTGTTGGTGGGTTGGCGCGGTTGGTTGAAATCGCCGATGTTCATCGGTTCAATGCCAAATTGTCCATCGCCCACGGCGAAACCGCGCAGTCCCTGGGCGGCCAGGAACCCGTCCGCACCGGTCCATGCCTGCCACGCCCAGGCCCCGGAGTTTGTGCCGTGCACCAGCACCACGGGCTTGGGCTGCACGCTGACACTGATCGAGGCCGCGAGCTGGTGCTGTTCTAGCGTGGCCAGCAGGCTGCGTTTTTGAACACGCTGGCGATTCTGCCAGGCCCAACCATCGGCGGACGCGACCGCTGTGCAGGCGCCGCTTGAGCCAGGCGCTGCCTGGAGCTGGCAAGTGGCCATAGGCTCAACCGCAGTGTCGTCCAGGACAAACTGCACGGCGCCCTCGACAGGCGCGTCCGTCGGATTGTCCAGGCGGGCGACGAGAAGCAGGCCGTTGCCGTCAACCACGCTGTTCAACGCCTCGCCGCTGGGGGACTGCACGGCAACGGTCAGGTCGGGCGGCTCCTGGCTCGCCGGAGGCGTGGGGGTGGGCGCCTCCCCGGTGGGCGAGGGCTCAGGGCTGGGCGTTGGCGGTTCGGTGGTCGGCGTTGGCACGGGTGTGTCTGTGGGCGTTTCTTCTGTGGCGGGGGATGGCAGGGGCGTGGATGGGACAGCGGTTGCAGTCGCTGTCTCCTCTGGTGGGGGAGCGCCCGTGTGTCGTGGTTCGGGCGTGGGCTCCGGCGTGGGGCTGGGCGTGGGTGGGGATGGGGAAGGGCTGTATATTCCGTTCCCACAGGCCAGAACGATGGCCAAGACAACGAGAAGAGCTAACATAACCATTGCGCATCCGAACAATCGTTTCATTCCGAATCCTCCTGGGGGGTCCCCCCGTAGAGCCGAGCAATGAATTGCCCGGCTGAGACATAAAATGCGATAAATCGCATTCGTTCTGAATCCGTTTCAACGGATTTTCTGTATCAGCCGAGGTCGTGGAGGAGGACTTCCCGCGACCGAGGGCCAATCTGCCTGCTAACGTATAAGACGTATGCGGGGTGTGATTGGTTCCCATTGAGGAATAGTATAGTACACGCATGACAAAAACGCAAGAAACTCGCCTCGGAAAATTGCTGCCAGCCGAGTTCCTAGCCTGCTTTTGACAGGGAGACAAAGTGGTGATATAATCTATACATGGAGACCACGCACCATCGGAGTTCTCTCGTCTACTCACTCCTCTTTACCAATTCCCCAAGTTTCGCCTACCCCATCCCGGTGCAGCGTGTGCACTGAAAGGAGGGACGTCTATCGCACAAAAACATCTGGTTCCCGCGTTCGTGATAGAAGCATAGATAAGGAGGAGGCAATCAATGTCTAGCAAGACGCTGTGCCAACGAGTTGGCCTTAATCTGTTACTGGTGCTTGCGATGCTGCTGCCCCTGGGGGTGGGCACGGTCGGCGCTGCTCCGCTCGCTCAGGAAGAAGAGCTGACCTACACGGTCAAGCTGGGGGACAACCTCTGGACCCTGGCGGAGAAGTACCTGGGCACCGGTCCAGCCTATTGGGTCATCGTCGGCGCTACCAACGCCAAGTATGAGCAAGATTCCAGTTTCGCCCAGATCGAGGATCCCGGCCTGATCCATCCCGGCTGGAAGCTCCTCATCCCCAAACCCGAGGAAGCAGAGAAGTACCTGGCCATCGCCAAGGCCGTCCCGACGGCCGGGAGGACGGGCCTCAGGGCTACCTTCGCCTGGCCCACTTACATTGACCCGGCGGTGGGATCCGACTTCTCCAGCACGTCTTCTCTGTGCAACCTCTATGACTCCCTCGTTTTCCCCAACACCGATGGAGGCGTTGATCCCCACCTAGCCGAGAGCTGGGACGTTTCCGACGACGGCCTTACTTGGACGTTTCATCTGAGGGAGGGCGTCAAGTTCCACAATGGGAGCGAGCTGACCGCCAGTGACGTGGCCTTCAGCATGAACCGCATCCTGGAGATCGGCGAGGGCCTGGCCTACGTGTTCCTGGGAACGGTAGAGAGCGCGACAGCCCTCGACGATTACACGGTCGAGTTCACGCTCACCCAGCCGAGCGGTCTGTTCCTCATCAGCCTGATCCGTCTGTACGTTGCCGACGAACAGGAGGTGATGGCCAACATCGTCACCCCAGGACCCTACGGCGACAAGGGAGACTACGGCAAGGAGTACCTGCTGACCCACGACGCCGGCTCTGGTCCTTACAAGGTGAAGGAATTCCCGCTGGAAGAGTATCTCCTGATGGAGAAGTACGACGACTGGTTTGGGACCTTCGACCCCAATGCGCCTGACGAGGTTCGTTTCATTGCCACCACCGAGGCCGCCACCGTGCGGACCCTGATGTCACGGCAGGAGCTGGAGATCACCGACCAGTGGCAGACCATCGAGGCGCTGGAGGCATTAGAGTCAATGGACGGGGTAGACGTGGCCGCCTTCCCAGTCCTCACCGAGTTCTACTACATGATCCACACCCGGAAGCCGCCCACGGACGATGTCCACTTCCGGCGGGCGATGGCCTACGCCTTCGACTACGAGGCCGCCGTCGGCCTGGAGTGGCCCGGAACGCAGCAGTCGCAGGGGCCGGTCCCGGCCATCACGGCCGGTCACAACCCAGATGTCTTCGTCTTTGAGCGCGACCTGGACAAAGCGCGCGAGGAGTTGGCTCAGTCCAAGTACGCCGACGAGCTCGATCAGTACCCGGTGGAGCTCCACTGGATCACCGAGGTGCCGGCCGAGGAGAAGTGGGCCCTGCTCTTCCAGGCCAACATGGCCGAGATCGGTATTGATGTAGAGGTCGTCGCCACGCCGTGGCTGTCTGTGGTCGAGGAGATGGCCAGCCAGGATCTCAGCCCTCACATCGTGACCATCTACGTCTCGGCTGACTTCCCCGAAGCAGGTTCCCTGCTGAAGGTGCGCTACCATTCTGACGCCGCCGCTACCTGGTCGCAGAATGAGTGGCTGCTGGACGATGAGCTGGACCAAATGATTGACGATGCGCTGGTCACCGTGGACACGGAAGAGAGGTATGCCAAGTACAGAGAGTTGCAGGATATTATCGTTGACCTCTGTCCGTCTCTCTTCCTGTACGACCAGGTTCAGAAGCACGCTTACCAGTCGGCCTATGTGGACTGGCCTGCGGCTCGCGGAGAGGTCATCCCTGTGATGGGCTATACCTTCTTCGCGCCCACCGTGGCAGTTACCGGCCCATAAGGTGTGCTTGCAGTGAGCTAACGTTGTCGAGCCCCTGAGGGACCTCGCTCGGCCCCTCAGGGGCTTCCATTGAGTACGGCTGCGCCCGAAGCTCATTGGCGTCAGCCCGGAATCTGTCCTTTTCTGCCGGCTGAAGCCTCGACCCCAACGTTCCCTTAGCTCTCCGCCAGCTTACTTCGCTAGACTCGGTGGGTCCAATTCTGCTCTCGCTGGACGACAGTCCAGCGAAGAAGATGCGGACTGTCGTCCGCTTGGAGCTTGAACTCTGGATCTACCGAGACGGCATGGCTTCATACTTTGAGGAGATAAAGATGAGACTCACTACTTTCCTTGTTCGTCGCGTTGTCCATTCCATCTTTGTCCTGCTGGGTCTGTCCATCGTGATCTTTGGCATCTCCCGCATTATGCCCGGCGATCCGGCGCGGATGGCTGTGGGCGCCAGGGCGCCGCAGTGGGTGGTGGACAACTTGCGCGAACAGATGCACCTGAATGAGCCGCTTTACGCCCAGTACTACTACTGGCTGCGCGATGCGCTGCATGGCGATTTTGGCATCTCGCTGGTGACACGGCGTCCGGTGGCCGAGGATATCAAAGAGTTCTTCCCGGCCACGCTGGAGTTGACCTTTTTCGCTGGCATCATCATGGGCGCAGGAGGCATCTTGCTGGGGACGATCTCTGCCCAGCATAAGGACAAATGGATTGATAATGTCCTTCGCGTCGTCTCCTACCTGGGGGTGGTGACGCCCTCTTTCGTCTTCGCCACTCTCTTTCTCCTCCTGTTCGGCATGATCTTGGAGTGGATGCCGACCATGGGCAGGCTCAGCCCCGGAGTCGCGCGTCCGCCCGTGGTGACCGGCCTCATGACCATAGACTCCCTGCTGGCGGGCAACCTGGCCACGTTCTTCGATGCTTTGAAACACCTGGTCTTGCCCGGCATCGCCCTGGCCATGGGCGGATTGGCTCAGGAGGCCCGCATCACCCGCGCCACCATGTCCGACAATCTGACCAAGGACTACATCGCCTCCGAGCGCTCGCTGGGCATCCCAGAGAAGGTGATCATGCGGAAGTTTCTGCTCAAGCCTTCTCTGATCCCGACTGTCTCGATCTTGGGCCTCGACTTCGCCGGTACGATGAGCAGCGCCTTCCTGGTTGAGTTGATCTTCAACTGGCCGGGGAGTTCTCGTTACGGCATCAACGCCATGTTGCGCAAGGACTTGAACGCCATCGCCGCCGTGATCATGATCCTCGGTGTGGTCTTCATCGTGGTCAACATCTTGGTTGATCTCGTCGTCGCTCAACTCGATCCCAGGATCCGCTTGGCGCCAGGAAGGGGGGAATGATATGACCATACAAACGAGGCCTTTGGCTCCGGCCAGGGGCAGAACGGCGGTCGCCAGGGAGAATTTTGGCCGCAGTTGGTATAAGTTTTCGCGTAACCCGATGTCCATCGTCGGGCTGCTCACTGTCTCACTGGTCATCTTTCTGGCCGTTTTCGCGCCGCTGGTTGCTCCCTACCCAAGGCACGCTGGCAAGTTTGTTGACTTCGCCAACGCCAGCCGCCCTCCCTCGCGGCAATACCTGTTCGGCACCGATGTCATGGGTCGTGATATTCTCAGCCGCATTTTCTTCGGCTTCCGTTTCTCGCTGGTGATGGGGGTGGTTGTTCTGGCCCTGGTGGTGCCGCCGGGAGTGACCCTGGGACTGATCGCTGGATACAGCCAGGGCACCTGGCTGAACACGGTGATCATGCGCATCACCGACATTTTCCTGGCGGTGCCTCCGCTGGTCTTGGCGCTGGCCATTGCCTCTGTTCTCACCCCAAATCTGTTCAATGCCATGATAGCGGTCTCGCTGATGTGGTGGCCCTGGTATACGCGTCTGGTCTATGGGCTGGCCTCCACGCTGCGGAATGAGTTCTTTGTCAACTCAGCCGAGGCCATCGGGGCCAGCAAAGCCCACATCATTTTCAGAGAAATCTTGCCCAATTGCATCTCGCCCATTTTCACCAAGATGAGCCTCGATATGGGATGGGTTATTCTCATCGGCTCCTCGCTCAGCTTCGTCGGCCTGGGCGTGCAGCCTCCGAAGCCTGGCCTGGGGACCATGGTCGCCGATGGCGCCAGATACCTGCCGGACCAGTGGTGGATTTCGGTCTTTCCGGCCCTGGCTATCGTGGCCGTCGTCCTGGGCTTCAACCTGTTGGGCGATGGTCTGCGCGACGTGTTCGCCGCCGAGGAGGTCTGAGATGAGCACCCAGCGCCCTCTATTGGAAATCAAAGACCTACACGTTCATTTCGGCGTCTACGGAGGCACACTTCGCGTCCTGGACGGGGTGAATTTCACCGTCCACGGCGGGGAGAAGGTGGGCCTGGTGGGCGAGACCGGTTGTGGCAAGACGACGACCATGAAGTCTATTTTACGCATTTTGCCCATGCCGCCGGCCCGCATCCCCAGCGGAGAGATCTACTTCAAGGGGCAGGATGTCCTCAAGATGGGAAGCAACGCGCTGCGGAAGGTGCGAAGTGAGGGCATCTCCATGATCTTCCAGGACCCGACGGCGGCTCTCAATCCGGTGTTCACCATCGGCCAACAACTGGAGGCCGTGGTCAAGTACTCCATGGAAGGGAAGAAGCTATCCAAACAGGAGATCCGCGAGCAGGCCATCATCCCCTTGAGAGAGGTGGCTCTGCCCGACCCGGAACGGATGCTGGATAGCTACCCCATCCAGCTCAGCGGCGGGATGCGCCAGCGGGTCTGCATCGCCATGGCCCTGGTGGCCAGCCGCGAGCTGCTCATCGCCGACGAGCCAGGCACCTCCCTGGATGTCACCATTGAGGATCAGATTCTGCGGCTGCTGCATCGCTTGGTGGAGGAGAAGAACGTCTCGGTCATCCACATTACGCACACCCTGGGGGTGGTGCGGGAGACGACCGACCGGGTCTACGTCATGTACGCCGGCAGGATGATTGAAGTGGCCGACACCACGGAGCTGTTCGCCAACCCGCTGCATCCTTACACCCACGGGCTGATGGACGCCGTCCCCAGGCTGACCGGCGGCGGCATCGCCGATGGCATCGCGGGGCGGATTCCTGATTACGCCAGTCCGCCGGCTGGCTGCCGCTTCCATCCGCGTTGCCCCCAGGCTATGGACATCTGCCGGCAGGAGAAGCCCTCTTTTTACGAGATAAATGACAACCACGAGGTCGCTTGTTTCCTCTATCGGGGTGGTGGAAAATGAACGCGACTGAGATTCTGACCGTGACTGATCTGAAAAAGCACTTTGTCATCGGGTACAAAGATATTCTGAGACGCGAGCCCATCAGCGTTAGGGCGGTGGATGGCGTCTCCTTCACTGTGCGAGAGGGCGAGACCTTTGGCCTGGTGGGGGAGTCGGGCTCCGGCAAGAGTACCGTCGCTTACACGACCATCGGCATGTATCGGCCCACCGAAGGCAGCATCTGTTTCCGAGGGCAAGACCTGTTCGCTGGCAACAAGGCGCGGTCACTGGCTCTCAAGAAAGAGATCCAGATCGTCTTCCAGGATCCGGGCTCGTCTCTGAATCCGAGGCGCAGCGTCAAGCAGATTCTGGAGTTGCCGCTCAAGATTCACCGCCGGGACGAGAATCGGTCGGAGCAGATTGCCCGCTTGATGGAAATAGTGGAGCTGCCGCTGGATTACATGCACAGGTATCCCCAGGCGCTGGGCGGGGGCGAAAAGCAGGCGGTGGCCATCGCCCGGGCCCTAGCCACCGATCCCACCTTCGTCATCCTCGATGAGCCGACCTCCGCTCTGGACGTCTCTGTCCAAGCGAAGATCATCAACATCCTGTTGGAATTGCAGGAGGAATTTCATCTCTCTTACCTGTTCATCACCCACGATCTGAGCCTGATGCGCAACGTCGCCTCACGGGTGGCCATCATGTACCTGGGCAAGATCTGCGAGGTCGCCGAGGCGGCCGAGTTCTTCCGCAATCCCTACCATCCGTACACGCGCATGTTGCTTTCCTCCATTCCCGTCGTTTCAGAAGAGGAGGAGAAGCTCAAGCCGCAGAAGATCATCTCCACCGGCGAGATTCCCAGCCCGGTCAACGTCCCCCCCGGCTGCAGCTTCCACCTCCGCTGCCCCGCCAGGCTGGATGTCTGCTCCCAGGCGGACCCGGTGATGGTCGAGATCGAGGAGGGGCATACGGTTCGTTGCCACCTTTACGGTCAGCCTGAAGAGGCAGTGATCAGTGATTAGGGAACCAGTGATCAGGAAATCAGTGATCAAGAAATCAGTATCCTGATTCCCTGATTCCCTAGTCCCCGATTCCCTGGTCCTTTTACAGGAGAGCGATAGTGGAGGTTATTTAAGGAGAGAGCCATGAAACAGAGAATCTTGTACATTGACCCCGTAGGAATCGAGTTGATGGGTGAAGAAGGGCTCCAGCTCTTGATGAGCAATAAGCAGGAAGGGACAGAGTTGACCATGGTCCATCTGCCCCGGGGCCCGGAGCACCTGGAATATCGCTACTACGAGGCGCTGGTGCTGGTGGACATCCTGCACCTCATCAAAGAGGCCGAGCGCCAGGGCTTCGATGCGGCGGTCATCGGCTGCTTCTACGATGTGGGGCTGCAGGCGGCTCGCGAGGTGGCCGAGCGCATGGCCGTCGTCGCCCCCTGCGAAGCGTCCGTCCACCTCGCCGCCACCCTGGGCGACAAGTTCTCCATCATCGTGGGCCGCAGGAAGTGGATTCCGGAGATGATGGAGAACGTGGTCAGATATGGCATGAAGGAGCGACTGGCCTCGTTCAAGTCGGTGGATCTGGGCGTGCTGGCGTTTCACCAGGACGAGCAGGAGACGGCTCGCCGATTCAGGCAGGTCGGGCGCGAGGCCGTGGAGCGTGACGGAGCTGAGGTGATCATCCTGGGCTGCACCGCCACCTATGGCTTCTACCAGGAGCTACAGGACGAGCTGGGCGTCCCGGTCATAGACTCCATGATCGCCGCCTTCAAAACCGCCGAGTTCGCGGCCGAGCTGCGGAGCCGATTCGGGTGGAGGCACAGCAAGATCGGAGGCTACGAATCGCCCCCACCAGGGGAGTTCGCCCCTTGGCGATTGGAGGAGCAGTACGACTTCGGTGATATGAATAGTTGGCTGCAAGAGGCTCAGAAGCCGTAGATCGTGTCTGATAAGTGGTTAGTCTCCCCGTAGAGTGTTATTGCTCCCGGCGAAGCTCTTACTTGTCATTGCGAGGCGTTTTTCTGCCGAAGCAGTCTCCTGGATTGCCGTAATCTTCACCCCGCGAATTGGGGATCGCTTCGGCTAAAAGACACCGCCTCGCGATGACACGGCAGCAACACCTAAGAGGGAGACCACCCCAAGGCGGGAAGTTGTTCTCTTGCAGATCCTTAGAGTCGCCGCTCTGATGAACGGAGGAGGATTGTATGCTCACCCAACGTCTCGAAAGCACCCGCCAACGACTCGCCGCAGAGGGAATAGACTGCCTGGCGTTGGTACCGGGCTTCAATCTGCGCTACCTGACCGGCATGGACTTCGTGCTGCTGGAGCGGCCTTTCATGGCCTTCATCCCTGCGGACGAGGCTGTAGCGCCGCTGCTGGTGATACCCGAACTGGAGGCCCCGACCTGGAAGCGCTGTAAGCGAAGCGGCGCGCACTTCGAGGCCCGTCTGTTCGCCTGGGACGACGAGAGCGGTCCCGAGGGCGCGATGCGCCAGGCGGCCGACGCGCTGCCTGGGGTGCGCACGCTGGCGGTCGAGTACCTGCGCATGCGGGTGCTGGAGCACGACCTCATCCGCCGCTTCTGGCCGGAGGCGCGCGTGATGAAAGCTGAGTCGGTGCTGGATCCGCTGCGCATGTGCAAGGACGCCTCTGAGGTCGCCTCCCTGCGGCGTGCCATCGAGGTGGCCGAGGCGGCGCTGGAGGAGGTGGTGTCTGGCCTGTCGCCGGGCTCCACCGAACGGCAGATAGCCAGCCAGTTGACCAGCGCGGTACTGTTGGGCGGTGGGGAGAGCGTGCCCATCCAGCCGATTGTGCTGAGCGGGCCCCGCTCCGCGCTGCCCCACGGCAGGCCGAGTGATCGCGTTGTCTGGGCGGGTGATATTCTGCTGATTGACTTCGTCATCACCGTGGACGGCTACCACTCCGACATCACGCGGACGTTCGTGGTGGGCCAGGCGCCCGACGGACGGCTGCGCCAGGTTTACGCGGCGGTGCGGGCGGCCAATGAAGCGGGGCGGGCGGTGGTGCGGCCCGGTGCAACCTGCCAGCACGTGGACCGCGCCGCACGGCAGGTGCTGGTGGATGCCGGCCTGGGCGAACACTTCATCCACCGAACGGGGCATGGCCTGGGCCTGGATGTCCACGAGGAGCCGGGCATTGTGGAGGGTAACGACACGCCGCTGGAAGAGGGCATGGTCTTCACTGTTGAGCCCGGCGTCTACCTGGAGGGATGGGGCGGTGTCCGCATTGAAGACGACGTGTTGGTGACAGAAGATGGATGCGAAACCCTGACCACCTTCAGTCGGGAGCTGCGGGTTGTTGCCACCTAGCGCGGTTTCTGGAATCGTCTTTGAATCTACTGAAAATGGCCCCCGCAGCCGTCCCCGGGTGCGGCCATCGGCCCGAGGACGGGCCTCAGAGCAGGCTTTGCTCGGCGGAATCATTTTTGACATAAAAAAGTTCTCCATTCACGACGGGCCAGGCATCCGCACCACGGTTTTCCTCAAAGGATGTCCGCTGAGCTGCTGGTGGTGTCACAACCCGGAGAGCCAGGCCCCGCAGCCGGAGCTGATGTTGTGGGGTGGCCGATGCATCCGCTGCGGGGCGTGCCTGGCGGTCTGCGAGCAGGGCGCTATCTTCTGGGACGGGGATGTGGCAGCCACCGATAGAAGCAAGTGCACGCTCTGCGGGGAGTGCGTCGAGGTCTGCTATGCTGAGGCGCGCGAGATGGTGGGCCGAGAGAGGACCGTGGCCTGGGTGATGGAGGAGATCGAGCGGGACCTTCCCTTTTACGACCAGTCCGGCGGCGGCGTGACCTTTTCGGGCGGAGAGCCGCTCTTGCAGCGCGACTTCTTGCTGGCGCTTCTTCGGGCTTGCCAGAGGAGAGAGATTCACACCGCTGTAGACACTTGCGGTTTTGCCAGTTGGGAAACGTTGGACAGCGTCCGCGAATACGTGGACCTGTTTCTGTACGATCTCAAGCTGATGGATGAGGCCCAGCATCGGAGATTCACCGGCCTGTCCAACGAGCTGATCCTGCGGAACTTGCAGATGCTTTCGGCGCGGGGACACCACATCTTTCTGCGCGTGCCCATCATTCCAGGCGTCAACGACGATGGGGATAGCGTGCGCCAAATCGGTGCCTTTGCGGCGGCCCTGCCTCATCTGGACCGGGTGGACATCCTGCCCTATCATGGGGCAGCCGCCGAAAAGCACCATCGCCTGAACAAGGTCTACGGCTTGCCTGACACCCGTCCCCCGTCGGACGAGAGAATGGCCGACGTCGCGCAGATTCTAGAGGAGTTTGGCTTGCAAGTGCAGATTGGGGGTTGAACGCATGGCAATGACTGAACGGGTTGCTCGATTGCGGCAGCAGAGCCTGGAGGCCAAGCCCACGCTCTCCAGCGAGCGAGCGGAGCTGTTGACCGCATTCTACCGACAGGAGTTGGGGCTGGTATCCGCGCCCGTGCGCCGCGCCCTGGCCTTTCGGTACCTGTTGGAGCACAAGACGATTTGCTTCAACGAGGGGGAGCTGATCGTGGGCGAAAAAGATCCGGCCCCGCAGGCCGCGCCGACTTACCCCGAGCTGTGCTGCCACAGCCTGGACGATTTGGACATCCTCAACTCGCGCGAGAAGACGTCCTTCGCCGTCAGCCCCCAGGTGCGGCGGGTTTACGAGGAGACCATCATCCCCTTTTGGCGGGGGAAGACCATGCGAGAGCGCATCTTCGAGGAGATGACGGAGGAGTGGAAGGCCGCCTACGAGGCCGGCGTGTTCACCGAGTTCATGGAGCAGCGCTCCCCTGGTCACACCGTGCTGGATGACAAAATCTACCACAAGGGATTCCTCGACTTCAAGCGTGACATCCGACGCAGTCTGGAGAGTCTGGACTATTTGAACGACCCGCAGGCTTACGCCAAGCAGGAGCAGCTCAAGGCCATGGACATCTGCGCCGACGCTTTGATTCGTTTTGCGGAACGCCACGCGGAGAAAGCGCGGGAGCTGGCGCAGCAGGAGGAGGATGACCAGAGAAAGCAGGAACTGGAGCGCATCGCCGAGGTCTGCACGCGCGTCCCGGCGCATCCGCCGAGGGATTTCTGGGAGGCGCTGCAGTACTACTGGTTCGTGCACCTGGGCGTGACCACGGAGCTGAATCCCTGGGATGCCTTTTGTCCTGGCCACCTGGATCAGCACCTGTACCCGTTTTACGAGCGAGGGCTGGCAGAGGGGACGCCAGTGAACTCAACTGGCATCACCCGCGAGCGGGCCGAGGAGCTGCTGCAGTGCTTGTGGGTCAAGTTCAACAACCAGCCCGCGCCGCCTAAAGTGGGCGTCACGGCTCAGGAGAGCGGCACCTACACCGACTTTGTGCAGATCAACCTCGGCGGTCTGAGAGCCGACGGCTCCGACGGCGTCAACGAGCTTTCGTACCTGATGCTGGACGTGATCAGCGAGATGCGGCAGGTTCAGCCCAACCCCTCCGTCCAGGTGAGCAGCAAAAGCCCCCAGCGATTCGTCAGGCACGCGGCCCAGGTCATCCGCCAGGGGATGGGCAAACCCGATTTGTTCAACTGCGATCTCGTGGTTCAGGAGCTGATGCGGCAGGGCAAATCGGTCCAGGACGCGCGGCAGGGCGGCACCAGCGGCTGCGTGGAGAGCGGCGCCTTCGGCAAGGAGAGCTACATCCTGACGGGCTATTTCAACATGCCGAAAGTGCTGGAGATCGCGTTGAACAACGGCTTTGATCCCCGCACGGGCCGGCGGATTGGGCTGGAGACCGGACATCCCACCCAATTCGAGACTTTCGAGGCGCTGTTCGAGGCTTACGAGAGGCAACTGAATCATTTCGTGGACATCAAGATACGGGGCAACAACGTGATCGAAAGGCTCTATGCCAGCTACCTCCCCGCGCCGTTTCTGTCGCTGCTGATTGACGACTGCATCGCCAAGGGCAAGGACTACCACGATGGCGGGGCGCGGTACGACACGAGCTACATTCAGGGCGTGGGGGTGGGCACCATGGCCGATGCCCTGGCGGCCATCAAATATCACGTCTTTGATCAGAAGACCCTGACCCTGGCGGACCTGCTGACCGCCCTGGGGGAGAACTTCGAGGGTCAGGAGAGGACGCGGCAGATGCTGCTGAACAAGACGCCCAAGTACGGCAACGACGACGACTACGCGGACGACGTGATGGTGGACGTGTTCGAGGCTTACTTCAACGCTATAGATGGCCGTCCCAACACCCGGGGCGGCGCGTACCGCATCAACCTGCTGCCGACCACGGTGCACGTCTATTTCGGCTCCGTGATCGGGGCCACCCCCGATGGACGGAAGGCCGGGATGCCCGTCTCGGAAGGTGTCTCTCCCGTGCAGGGGGCGGACCGGCGCGGCCCGACAGCCGTCGTCCAATCGGTAGCCAAGATGGACCACGTCCGCACCGGCGGCACCCTGCTCAACCAGAAGTTCACGCCCCAGGTGCTCCGGGACGAGGCGGGCCTGGACAAGTTCGTCCAGTTGATCCGCACCTACTTCAAGCTGGGCGGTCACCACGTGCAGTTCAACGTGGTGGACGCGGCCACACTGCGCGCTGCGCAAGAGAACCCTGAACAGTACCGCGACCTCATCGTGCGTGTGGCGGGCTACAGCGACTACTTCTGCGACCTCAGCCAGGCGCTGCAGGACGAGATCATCGCCCGCACCGAACATCGGGCGTTTTGATGGAGATCGCGCCTGGCCATGAGGTTGGCTGTTTCCTGTACTCTTGAGAGAAGCTCCGCAAGGAGATTTCCGAATAGGCTCCTTGCTAGGGTGGTTATGTGGACAGCTGTCCACCTATAATCATGCCGCACCCCGTGCCTGCGCATCTAGCGAAACAGCCATCATGGAACAAGCAAGGGAACTTCGAGAAACAACAGACTGCGAAATCAGATACCGCGAATTGGCTCAGGATTACGCCAGATTTCGACCTAGCTATCCAGAAGAGCTTATAGAGTATCTGGCTTCGGTGACCCCGAGCCATTTGGTGGCTTGGGATTATGGCACAGGAAATGGTCAAGCAGCACGCAAACTTGGTAAGCATTTCGGCATGGTATTCGCTGCTGACATCAGCTTTGAGCAACTCACATATGCGGCAAAGGATAAGAACATTTGCTACTTGCTAGCAAGAGCCGGACATTTCCCGACGCCAACAGGGCAGGTTGATATTGTCACTGTTGCTCAGGCATTGCATTGGTTTGATCGCGATTCGTTCTACTCAGAGGTCAGACGTGTCCTAAAGCCCGGAGGCATCATTGCGGCATGGGTTTATCACTTGCCGCAAGTTGATCCAGAGATAGCCCAGATCACGAGCGAGTACTACCAGGATATACTGGGGCCGTTCTGGTCACCCAGCATTAGATTGGTTGAGGAGAAGTACGCGAGTATGTCTTTTCCCTTCGAAGAACTGCCGCATCCATCTTTTGAGATGACCGCTTCTTGGAGACTCCAGCAGTTCGTAGGATTTCTCGCGAGTTGGTCCGCGATTCCGAGATTCATCGAGGTCAAAGGTTATCACCCGCTGCTAGCAGTCCAGAGTGACTTGGACAGGCTCTGGGGTAATCCAGAACAAGAAAGGCTTATGCGTTGGCCGATCTACTTGCGAGTAGGCAGGTCAGTCAGATGATCTTTCGTATTCTTTCACACAAGGCGAGGTTACTATGAATAGATTAATTAAGGCGCTGAGCAATGCTTTCACTGCCCAGTTTGTGACTTTCATAGCGGGCGTCCTGATCAGCGAGTTTTTCTCAGCTGTGTTTGGGGCAGCCATTCCTTGGAATGAGGGTCTAGTAGCAATAGCAAGCATATGCTTTGTGGTCTTGGCCATTGCTGTTCTTGCTGGTATAAGGCAAGACGTAAATGCAAGGCTAGTACAGTCCCGGTTGTCGGTCAATGTTCACTATGCTCTCAGGACACCCCAAGGAGATGCTGCACTTTACGATCCAGTGATCGACATTATCGCGAAGGCAAAGGAGAGTGTGCGCGTAATCGGTCTATACAGACCCCCGTCACTTGAAATAACATCCGGTCGCAAGAAGTATTATGATGCGTTAGCTAGTCTGCTTGAGGCGAAACGTCGAAGAAACGAAAGATTCCGCTATGAGCGTGTTATTCAGGTTGACAAAATAGATCCTGGTAAACTCAGCTCGAACCAAGTAGATGCGCTTACTTTCGAGCACTGCAAACAATTGGTGAAGTTGCAGAAACAAAGAACAACTCTCACGGTTCATCTATGGCAACTTCCAGACATTCTGGGCTCATTGAGTTTTGTCATCGTAGATGACAGGATCGTCATCTTCGCAATACCGGCTGCCAATCCCAGTGATGCTAAGGATCCCAGAGCGCTCCACATTGGAACAGTCGTCGTATTCACAGATCCAGAGCATTCGCTGGCGAAAGAGATGTTCAATCTTTATGACGAACTTCGCTTAAACGCAGATGCGATACAGAACATCGCATCAGACAGCACCAATGCGCAGTCTAAGACACTTGATGAGAGCTCTAATCCGCCACATATTGAGAGTTCGGTATAACAAGCGCTCAAGGGAGCACCGCCACCCTATAGGTCTTCGCCGACAAGACTCAACAAGGAGGACAGATTATTGAACATAACAAATCAAGCAAGTCAGCCCTAGATTTCATGAATGGAGGTTATCAATATGCTGAGAGTTGCTACGGATATTGGAGGTACGTTCACGGACCTGGTGTTCGTGACGCCGGACGGGGAGGTGGTCACGGGCAAGAGCCACACGACCCCGGCGCAGTTTGAGCAGGGGGTGATGGACGTCATCGCGGCCAGCGGCACGACGCCCAGCGAGTTCGCATCTTTTGTGCACGGGACGACCATCGTCATCAATGCCATCACCGAAAGAAAAGGGGCCAAGGTCGGGCTGCTCACCAGTGAGGGGTTCCGCGACATCCTGGAGATCGGCCGCGGCACCCGCCCCGATTTCTTCAATCTGGAATACCGCAAGCCCGAACCCTTTGTGCCCCGCTACCTGCGCCGCGAAGTGAAGGGGCGCATCAACTACAAGGGAGTCGAGACGACGCCGCTGGACCTTTCCGGGCTGCCGGCCATCCTCGACGATTTCCGGGCCGAAGGGGTGGAGGCCATCGCTATCTGCTTCATCAATTCCTACGCCAACCCGGCCCACGAGGAGGCCGCGCTGGCCAGGGTGGAGGAGCTTTGGCCGCAAGCCTCGGCAGTGGCTTCGACCCAGATCACGCGCGAGTGGCGCGAGTACGAGCGCACCAGCACCGCCGTGTTGTCGGCCTACGTGCAGCCGGTGGCCCACCGCTACCTGGACCGCCTGACCAGTGCGCTCTACGAGGCCGGCATGAGATGCACGCCCTACATCATGCAGTCCAACTGCGGCGTGGATACGGTGGAGAGCGCGCGCCAAATCCCCATCACCATGGTCGAGTCGGGGCCCGCCAGCGGTATCTGGGGCGCGGCCGCGCTGGGGCGGCTGATCGGCGAGCCGGACGCCATCGCCCTGGACGTGGGCGGGACGACGGCCAAGTGCGGCCTGATCACGGGCGGCGAGGTCAAGCTCAACACCGACTACCAGATCGGACGCAGCGAGACCTCGGCGGGCTATCCGGCCATGGTGCCGGTGGTTGACCTGGTGGAAATCGGCCAGGGCGGCGGTTCCATTGCCTGGGTGGATGAATTCCAGAGGCTGCACGTCGGCCCGCACAGCGCCGGCGCCGTGCCCGGCCCGGTGTCCTACGGCATCGGCGGCACGGAAGCGACCACCACCGACGCCAATCTGGCGCTGGGCTGCATCAACCCGCACTATTTCTGCGGCGGCCTGCTGGAGGCGAACATGGACGGCGTGGACGATGCGCTGGGCAAGCTGGCTACAACTCTGGAGTCCACTCGACAGGAAGTGGCGCGTGGCATCGTCCGCATCGCCAACAACAACATGGTCAACGCCATCAAGCTGATCTCGGTGAATCGCGGCCACGACCCGCGCGACTTCACGCTGATCGCCTTCGGCGGCGGCGGCGGCATGCACGCCTGCGCCCTGGCCAGGGAACTGTCCATCAAGCAGGTGGTGATCCCCCGCGAGTCCAGCGTGTTCTCGGCCTGGGGCATGCTGCTCAGCGACCTGCGCCGCGATTACTTGCAGACCCAGATTGTTGACACATCGGCAGAGGGGGCGGCGTCGCAGCTCGACCAGGATCTGCGGCAGCTCGAACAGAACGCACTGCAGGAGTTCGCCGCCGAGGACATTGACCCCGCGCGGGTGCATTTCCTGCGCTATGGCCGCTGCCGCTACCGCAACCAGGAGCACTCGGTGGAAATCGTCCTGCCCGACGGCGAGATCACGGCAGATCGGATTGCGGCCATCCGTCAGCGATTCGACACCGACTATGAGCGCGAGTACACTTACACGCTGGACACGCCGGTGGAGCTGGTCGCCTATCACCTGGTGGCCATTGCCGAGGTGGACAAGCTGGAGCCGCAGAAGCTCCCCACGACGGGGCGCAAGCTGGAGGACGCGGTCAAGATGCAGCGGCAAGTGGACTACGCCGAAGCGGGCATCCATCTGGCGACCATCTACGATGGCGATGCACTGGAGCCCGGCATGAGTTTCGTCGGGCCGGCCATCATTGAGGAGGCCGGCGCCACCACCGTCATCCCGCCCGGCCTGCCGTGTTCCGTGGATGACTACGGGAACTATCACATCAGTAGTCAGTGATCAGGGAATCAGTAATCAGGAAATCAGTGACCTGATTCCCTGATTTCCTGATTACCTGATCCCTGGACATCGAGGAGGATAATCCATGAACAACAAGTATGATCCGATTACGCTGGAAATCATCCAGAGCTCGCTCCAGGCGGCTGCTGACGAGATGTTCGCCGCTCTGCGCCGCACGGCCATGAGCGCCATCATCTACGAAGTGCTCGACATGGGCACGGGCATCACCGACAAGAACGGCGAGCTGGCCGGCTCCGGGGCCGGCATTCCGGCCTTTGTCGGCGTGCTGGACAAGACTGTCAAGCGAGTGATTGAAAAGTTCGACCAGCCGGGCGACCCTTCGACTGTAAGCGAAGCGGCCTCAGGGCGGCGCATTGAGCCGGGCGACATTTTCATCACCAATGATCCATACAACGGCGGCGTGACGCACCTGAACGACGTCATCCTGACCATGCCCGTCTTCGCGGATGGCGAGATCGTGGCTTGGACGGCCAACATCGCCCACTGGAACGACGTGGGCGGCATGGTGCCTGGCAGCATGTCCACCGACGCCACCGAGATCTTTCAGGAGGGCTTCATCCTGTCTGGCATCAAGCTCTTTTCCCGAGGCCAGCCCATTCGCTCCGTGTTTGACATCCTTACCTCGAACTGCCGCATGCCCGATTTTCTGATCGGCGACCTGTGGGCGGGTGTGGCTTCGGTGCGGGTCGGCGAACGCCGTGTCCTGGAGATCGTGAACAAATATGGGAAGGACGTTTTCCTGCACGCGGTTAAAGAGTACCTGGACTATGGCGAGCAGGTCACCCTGGCCGCGCTGAGGGAACTGCCGAAGGGCAAGTATTCCCTGTCCGAACCGCAGGACAACGGCCCAGATTACAAAGTCACCGTCGAGATCACGGACGACGAGTTCATCGTTGATTTGCGGGACAATCCCGATCAGGACCCAGGCCCTTTCAACATGAGCCGCGACGAAGCGACGGTGGCCTGCCAGATCGCTTTCAAGGGCATCGTCTCGCCGGAGAGACTGAGCAACGGCGGCACTTTCCGCCCTTTGAAAGTCCTGACGCGCCACGGCAGCGTGTTCGACCCGATCTATCCGGCGGCCCAGGGCATCTACTATGAGATCACCATCCGGGTGCACGATCTGATCTGGCGCTGCTTGGCCCCGCACATGCCAGACCGGTTGCCGGCGGGGGGATTCGCTTCCGTATGCGGCACGCTCTTTGGCGGTGTCCATCCCGATACCGGTCGCTCTTACGCCGTGATCGAGCCCGAGCTGGGCGGCTGGGGCGGGTCGCCGACCTCCGACGGCAACCCGGGCCAGTTCTCCGCGCTGCACGGCGAAACCTACAACTGTCCGGCCGAGGTCGCTGAGGCCCGCTATGGCGTGACCGTGGACTACCTCAGCTTCCACGACGAGGATGGCGGCGCCGGCTTCCATCGGGGCGGCAAGGGCGTGCGGATTGACTACCGCATCAAATCCGACAACGCCTGGCTGACGGTGGCTTATACTCGCGACAAGGTCCCACCGTGGCCACTGAAAGGCGGCCAGCCCGGCTCCCCCAACCACGTGTTGATCCGGCGAGCCAACGGTGAGACGGAGCGCCACGCGGTGGTGAGCGGCTTGACCTTGAACACCGGCGACGTCATCCAGGTCATGACCGGCACCGGCGCGGGCTGGGGCGACCCCATGGAGCGTCCGCTGGAGCTGGTGAAACAGGACCTGAAGAACGGCTACATCGCCTTGGAGCAGGCCAACAAGTACTACGGGTTGGATGAGCGTAGCGCAGGCGAATAGAGAGGAGATGTGTCATTGCGAGCGTTTTTTGCGAAGCAATCCCCATCTCGCGAATTGGGGATTGCTTCGTCGCTCCGCTCCTCGCAATGGCCGGTATTCAGGAGGGATATGACAACCATCGAGTACAAGAAGCTGGTCATGGCTGGCCCGATGCGGTGGATCGTGCTGACCACAGATGGCGAGGTTACCACCTTGGCCTGGTTTGTCAAGGTTCGCTACACCGCTCAGGGCGGCGGCACCGTGCTCTTCGCCCGCAGCGACCTGCAGGGCAATGGAACCGATGACGTCTTCGCTGTGTTTAGCGACAATCTGGACATGGCGGAACATCTGCGAGACGATGTGTTTAGCTACACCGTCTTTGCCGGCCTTCCCGACCAAACCCCACCGGCTCCTATCGTGAAAGCCACCTTCGAGAGCCAGGACGACTTCCCAACCGGCATCGTCGAATCCATGCGAGCCGTGGATGGCACAATCCTCACCCTCTCCCTTCGAGGCTTCGGTCCACCGAAGGCCTACGTGCGGGAGGTCGCCGTTTCTACTTCCAAGAGCGAGCGCGTGATCGAGGTGGGCGCTTTCGCCGTGCCGGCTGGTTTCTCGTTGGAGATCAACGGCGTCACCCCCGTCGGCCAGCCAGAGGCGGGGCCTCTAGCCGAAGCGCCGCCCGTGGGGGCCGATGTGCAGAATCTGTGGTACGATGCAATCGCCGAGTCGGAGTAACCTGGACCGCTGGGATGACTGAGTGAAGAGCACCGCCTCGGCTGATCTGGGGCGGTGCTTGTGTGTTGGTCCGTTACGTACACCTTTTGACCTTGCGCAGACTTGTGGTATACTATGTGCGGTTTGATTTTGTAGACAGTGGATGGAGGGCAAGATGATCAGCGTGGATGAGGCGCTGAATCGCGTTCTGAAGCACTTCGAGCCGCTGGAGCCAGAGGAAGTGGATATCCTTGATACACTGGATCGGGTTCTAGCGGAGGACGTTTGCTCCGATATAGACATTCCGCCTTTCGATAACTCGGCCATGGATGGATACGCCGTGCGGGCGGCGGACACGGTTGGGGCTACTCCCGAAGCTCCTGTCATCCTGCGAGTGCTCGCCAATCTCGCGGCGGGCTACACCACAGACGTGGTCGTGGAGCCAGGGACGGCCATCCGCATCATGACCGGGGCGCCGCTTCCCGCCGGCGCTGACGCCGTGGTGCGCTTCGAGGAGACCAGTGAAGGATTGGCGTGGTGTGGGGGAGCGGGTGATCGCATTGAGGTTTTCAACCAAGTTGTCATAAGAGAGAACGTTCGAGCGGCGGGCGAGGACATCAGGGAAGGGGAGTTGGTGCTGCCTGAAGGCGCCGTTCTGCGCGCTCAAGAGATCGGCGTGCTGGCCTCGCTGGGGAGGGCCAGGGTTCGGGTGATCCGCCGGCCGCGCGTGGCGATTCTGGCCACCGGCGATGAGCTGGTGGCCATTGACCAGCCGCTGGCTCCAGGCAAAATCCGCAGCTCCAACGAGTACTCCAACGCCGCCCTCGTGGAGCGCTATGGCGGCGTCCCTGTGCGCTTGGGGATCGCGCGCGATGACGTGGATGAGTTGACGGCCAAGATTCGGGAGGGGTTGGCTCGCCATGTTGACCTCTTTCTCACCTCGGCTGGGGTGTCGGTGGGCGACTGCGATGTGGTCAAGGATGTGCTGGCCGCTGAGGGGGAGATGCACTTCTGGCAGGTTCGCATGAAGCCGGGCAAGCCACTGGCCTTCGGCGTGATCCAGGGTGTGCCCGTATTGGGCTTGCCAGGCAACCCCGTGTCGGCTATGGTCTCGTTTGAGCAGTTCGCCCGACCGGCCATCCTCAAGATGCTGGGCAAAACGCGGTTGCGCAAGCCGACGGTGGAGGCCATTTTGGAGGAAGATGTCAGGAGCAGCAGATGGTGCAATTTCAAGCGGGCGGTGGTCAGCAAGCGCGAGGGCCAGTACTACGCCTCGGTCGCTGGCCCGCGGGGCTCTGGTGTCCTCACTTCTATGGTGAAAGCCAACGGCTTGGCCATCATCCCCGAGGGCATCCGGCAGATGAAGGCAGGGGAGCGGGTCACCGTGCAGATGCTGGATTGGCCAGAAAGCGTCATGTGAGGTGTTGTCCGTGATTCCAATCGTCTCTGTGGTGGGCAAGTCTGGGGTTGGCAAGACGACCTTCTTGGAGAAGTTGATCGTCGAGCTGAAGCGGCGAGGCCATCGCGTGGCCACGATCAAGCACGACGTGCATGGCTTTGAGATAGATCGTCCGGGCAAGGATAGTTGGCGGCTTGCCCAGGCGGGGAGTGACAGCGTGGTCATTGCCTCGCCCTGCAAGTTGGCGCTGATCAAGCGCCTCGAAGGGGAGATGAGCTTGAGCGAAATCGCCCTCCTTCTCACTGATATTGACATAATTCTTACTGAGGGGTATAAGCGGGGCGATGCGCCTAAAATCGAGGTCTCGCGGCGCGCTAGGGGAGGGGAGCTTCTGTGCAAGCCAGACGAGCTAGTAGCCATTGTTTCTGATCAGCCCTTTGATCTGGGCGTTCGTCAGTTCGGCCTGGATGATGCAGCAGGGATCGCTGATCTGCTATTGGAGCAGGGGTTTCTCAGCTGACCAGGGGGGTGAGATATGACACGGATATGGTGCCAGTGGGATGCGTGTGTTTTCTGGCGTGAGGGCTTGTGCAGTTCTGAGGAAATCGAGCTGGACCCTGAGTTGGGTTGTTTAACCCTGATGGAGGAGGGGGATCTCGGTGAGGAGGATGAGGACTGGGATGACGAAGACCTTTTCGATGAGGATGGGTGGGACGAGGATCTTTAGCAGAGCAAGTCGGAGTCCCCAAATCGTCGGGGACTCCGACCCCGTGATCCTGTGAAACCCCAAAGGGCCGCTGAGAGGGACTGGTGGATGGGTGGGGAAATGAGCTGGAACTACTCGGTGTGACTGCGTATCGTTCTGGCAATGATGTCGTGCTGTTCACTCAGGGGGGCTTTCTTCTGGCCTCTCTTTGTCTTTGCGCTGCTCGTGTCCCCTTTGTGTTCCTCTTGTTGGTCAAGGGCTTCCTTGATCGCCAGTTCCATGGTCGTGGGAAGAGGTTCGTCGTCTTCTTCGGTGATGCTCATGGGGATCTCTTTCATTCCCAGTTCAATCTCGCGCCTGTCGCGATCGACGCTCAGTACCTTGACCTCCACTTCTTCGCCCACGGACACGATCTCGGAGGGATTCTCTACGTAGCCTGGGGCCAGCTCACTAATGTGCACCAGTCCATCGCGGCCGACGCCAATGTCTACGAAGGCGCCGAAGGGAGCCAGGCGCGTCACCTTCCCCTTGATGATCAGGCCCGGGCGTAGGTCGCCGAAGGCTCTCTCAGGTGGTTCGACCATAGTGAGACTGATGCGTTCTCTGCTGCGATCTACCTTCTTGACCCAGAGCGGTGCTTCATCGCCTGGCTCTACAACCTCTGTGACCCGATTGACTGGCTCTTCGCTCAATTGGGAGATGTGCAGCCAGCCTTCTTGGTCTAGGCCGATGTCCACGAACGCGCCAGAGAGTCCTACCTTGGTTATTTTGCCTCTCAGCTTCATGCGTGGTTTCAGATCTTTGATACTGTTGGGATGTTGTACTTCCGTCACTCTTTTGCCTCCTTTAGATTAGATAGCCAGATACATTATACCACTACTGTAGATTTTTCACAAGGCGAGGTGTTGTAAGTCCATATCTTGACCTTTGTGGGAGTTCGTGGTAGTATTAGACAGGGAGGCGGGGAAAGCGGAGGCCGCGTTCTTCGCGTAGTCAAAAATCACACCAAGTCCAGACCTATCTTTGTTTCTGATAATGAGACTAAACTATGCGAAATGAATGAGGGCAGTGGGTGGGAAGAGGGTTGGGATTGAGGCTTCGGCCGGACCTAATCGTAGATGGCTTGGACGAGGTTACAGTCTCGATGGTTAAGTCGTTGCTGGAGAGGGAGGAATAGTTATCGCGAAAGAAACAGTAGTTTCCATCGGCATGGCCTCTGAGCGGGCCTTGCTCGTGGGAGTAAAGCTAAAGAGCGAGCGTGGCGGTTGGACAGTTGCGGACTCGCTGGCAGAACTAGCTCAATTGGCCCGCACGGCTGGCTTGGAGGTCGTTCACCAGGTTTTTCAGAGATTGAACTCCATCACCCCGGCTACCTACATTGGCAAGGGCAAAGTAGAGGAGATCGCATTCCTCAAAGAGGAGTTGGATTGCGACCTGATCGTTCTCGATGAGGAGCTTTCGCCGCGTCAACAGCGTGAACTCGAAGAGGCTTGGGAGGTGAAGGTGCTGGATCGCACTTCCCTCATCCTCGATATCTTTGCCCAGCACGCACACACCAAAGAGGGCCAATTGCAGGTAGAGCTGGCTCAGTATGAGTATCGCCTGCCTCGGCTGACCGGCATGTGGACACACTTGGCTCGCCAGGTTGGGGGCGGGGCAGCAGGAGGTGGGGTGGGAGGCGTGGGCCTGCGGGGACCAGGCGAGCGACAGCTCGAGGTGGATCGCCGCCGCATCAGGGAGCGCATTGTGCAGCTCAAGCAAGAGTTAGAGCAAGTGCGCACCCACCGCCGTCTCTATCGCCGACGGCGTCGCCGGGTCGCCACTCCCGTGGTAGCGATCGTAGGCTATACCAACGCAGGCAAATCAACCTTGCTCAATGCGATTTCCGGTGCTGAGGTATTGGTAGAAGACAAGCTCTTTGCCACTTTGGATCCAACCACAAGGCGAGTGCCGCTGCCGCAGGGACAGACCGCGCTTTTCACGGACACTGTGGGCTTTATCCAGAAGCTCCCCACGCATCTAGTGGCTGCCTTCCGAGCGACCTTGGAGGAGATCAACGATGCTGATCTTCTTCTACACGTAGTTGACATAACGCATCCTAACGCATTATTGCAGAGTAGGGTAGTGGAAGACACGCTGAACGACTTGGGCGCTACGGGCATCCCCATTGTGGTGGCTCTCAACAAGGTTGATCGGCTGAATGGATCGGATCAGGTTCAACACATCGTTCAGGAATTTCCCAATAGCTTAGCCGTTTCGGCCAGAAACGGCGTGGGACTGGAGGCGCTGCTGAATCGCATTGAAGCGGTCCTTAACGAGGGTCTGGTGCACATCAGGGCCTGTATCCCATACCAGGAGGGCGAGTTGGTCTCACTTTTCCATAAGTGGGGGTTAGTTGAGCGGGAGGAGTACGATTTTGAAGGGACGACCCTGGAAGGCCGCTTACCAGCTCGCTTCCTGAAGGCCTTCCGGCATTACCTGATTTGATCTCTGGGGGCTTTGGAGGGGTCTTTGTAACGCCAAATTAACTTCAGACTATATATCTTATGTATTTTCAGGGCCTTTGGGAGGCTTCTCTACTGGCCGGGGCTTGGGGTGATCGGCTCATAGCCCATAACAAGCCCAATGACAAGCCTCCGTGGGCTTTGTGGGCTTCTTCTCTTTAGAGCCTCAGGGTCGTACTTGTTGATGGATCTGTGGTGCATGTGTGAAAAAATACCTGGCGATTGGCTGGGATAGGCGGCGAAGATATGCGCGTTGAATCCCCTACCCTAATAAGTTATGTCAAATTGAGGAGTGAGTCAGATGTCTAAGTGGTTGCGCGGTTGCTTGCGATTAACCGTTGTTGCTTTGCTGGTAGCTCTGATCACCGGCGTGGCTTTCCTAGCGGGTTTTGCGGTGAGGGCCTCCTTTCCGCCCGAGTCCGCCACTGCTGCAACCGTGGCCCCTGTGCGTGGCGTAGAAGAAACAGAAGCTTTTCGCATTTTCTGGGAGGCCTGGCATATTCTGGAGCGCGATTTCTACGGTGATCTGCCTGATGCCCAGGAGATGACGTATGATGCCATCAATGGCGTGATCAGCGGGCTTGATGACGATTACACTGCTTTTCTGGATCCTGAGATGGCGGCTATCGTCAGAGAAGATATGTCGGGCTCTTTTGAGGGCATTGGGGCCGTAGTCAACATGAATGACGACGGTCAGTTGGAAATCGTGCGGGCGTTCGAGGGCAAGCCCGCAGAGCGAGCTGGTCTTAAGCCCGGTGACATCGTCCTCGCTGTGGGCGACACAGCCATTGAAGAAATGAGCATCTTCGAGGCCGTGGCTTTGATTCGAGGTCCAGCAGGCAGCGTGGCTCGCCTCACCATCAAGCGAGAGGGCGAAGAACCTTTTGTGGTCGAAGTGATCCGAGAAGAAATCGAGATGCCCATTGTGGAGTCCAAAATGCTGGATGATGGCATCGCCTACCTCAAGCTCTACGAATTCAATGCTCACGCCACCAGCAAGCTCAAGTTGAGTTTGCAGTCTCTGTTGGCTGAAGAACCGAAGGGACTGATCTTAGATCTGCGCGATAATCCAGGTGGCTTCTTGAACGTAGCTGTGGAGATCGGCAGTCAGTTCATTGATGAGGGGTCTATCCTGGTGGAGAAACTCAAGAATGGCCAGGACCGAGACTACCCTGCTCAGAGCGGCGGACTGGCCACCGAGTTGCCTTTGGTCACTTTGGTCAACGGCGGCACAGCCAGCGCCTCGGAGATAGTGGCTGGCGCCATTCAAGATGCAGATCGGGGCATCTTGATCGGCGAGCAGACCCTGGGCAAGGGGTCAGTGCAGCTTTCCCATCACCTGAGCGATGGCTCCGAGTTGCGCGTAACCATTGCTCGATGGTTCACGCCCGATGGGCGTGCCATTCATGGGGAGGGACTCAGGCCGGACATCCAAGTGGAAAGGACCAAAGAGGACATCGAAGTGGGCCGTGATCCACAACTGCAACGGGCGATCGAGTATTTGCAGGAATTGACAGATGAAGAGTAGAACAGTGGCCACCAATCGCAAAGCCCGTCACGATTACTTCATTGATGAGACCTATGAAGCTGGGCTGGTCCTCACCGGAACGGAGATCAAATCGGTGCGGGCTAGTCGGGTCAATCTGCGCGACAGCTATGTTCAGGTGAAGGATGGCGAACTCTGGCTAGTAGATACCCACATCGCTCCTTACGAGCAGGCAAGGCAGGGCGGGCACGAGCCGAAGCGTCTCCGCAAGTTGCTTATGCACCGTCGAGAGATTGATCGCCTGGAGCGCAAAGTGCAAGAGAAAGGCTATACCATCATTCCCCTGCGCCTTTACCTCAAGAACAACAAGTGGGCCAAGGTGGAGATCGCCCTCGCCCGGGGCAAGAGACTCTACGATAAGCGCCAGGCCATTCGCAAGCGTGAGGACCGACGCAAAGTGGAGCGCGCTCTAGCCAGGCGGGAAAGAGGATTATGACAACTTTGCATAGTTGGCATAGTTGCAAAAAAGCGAGAGGTATGCTATAATTATAGTCAGTGCTATCCTGGGGATGAAAGGTATCGACAGGGATGGCTGGCCAAGAATTGCAAGCCGAGGTGCCCTACCCTCGTGAAACAAGGGCAACTAAAATAACTGGCGAACAACGACTCGCTCTGGCTGCCTAAGGGCGGCCACGTCTGCCCAGGTCTCCCCTCGATAGGGCTGGAGCAGATGTCATAGAAATCGGGGTGCGATGCTCTTGACGCCGATGGAGGGCATCCAAGCCAAGCCCAAAAAGCTTGGATCGGCTAGTTCGAATCAGACCCTGTCGGTTGGGGCTGACTCGAACGAAAAACAAAAGACCGACTAAGCTTGTAGTACATTCCGGGCTGAACTCTCTGGACGCGGGTTCGATTCCCGCCATCTCCACCAAGCAAAATGCCTGTGGGGCCCTTCCCCACAGGCATTTTGCCTTCCCCTGCCCGCCTATCCTCTGATCATGAGCACGAGAAGTCCCCCCTAGTCCCCCCTGCGTTCTTTACATTGCCTCCCTCGCGTGCGCTCATTCACCACCACTATTCATTTCGCATAGCCTAGTTATCCCTTTTTTGGAACCAACTGGGGGATAATTGAAATGAGGTTAGTGACTACGCGAAGTGGTGGCCGAGCTGCCCCGCCTAAAAATCCACGTAATCTTGCTTCAGAAGACTCTCACAATCCACGCTGAACACATCTAATAACTCCCCTATTAACAGGGCCTTCTGCTCCGCATCCTGCTTTGACCAAGTTCGGCTTTTGATCTCCAAGAAAATTCCCTCGTAAACCGGCTTGGTCAAGCGGTCAAGATTGACGGCGAACTCCACCCCTTTGTACCTGATATGCCACCGCTGGCGATGCTTGTGCACCTCCTTGACGCTATCTGGCTCAAAGTACTCACAGTAGAAGCGCAGGGTTCGATCGGCCGGGGAGGTAAAGCGGGAACGGGAGAGCAGCACGGAATTGTCGAACTCCTGCTCGCTGCTGGGGCCTGTCAGGGTCAAGGTATAGATGGACTCGGGAATCTCTTGCTCCCGGGAGACATAGTCCTCACGATGTCGAATGTAACCCTGACTCTGATCTGTGAAAAGGAGGTAGGTATCATACTGATCCCGTACCGATGGTCTCCATACCGCGGTAATGTCTGAATGAGCCAGCCCTTCGCTGACCTTGGTATCGCTTTTCACCTTGCCTTTCACCTGTACCTCAAACGTCTCCCTCCACTCCAGGCCGCCAATGGCCACCAGCTTGTCCAGAAGACTCTCCTCTCTTCGCATCATGAAAGCATTGACCCCATCGGCGATGCGCTGCGCCTCAGCGGCTATCATTTCAACATCCACCGTGAGGAGCTCCCTGTCTTTCATCAACAGTCGCCCATTTACCATAACATGCCGCACGTCTCCACTCTTAGCAGAGTACACCAATCGAGAGTAAACGTTATCGGATGACAGATGAAACTTCGGCGTCACGTGAAGAACATCCACATCCACTACGGCCAGATCAGCTTGCTTACCCACCTCAATGGAACCTGTAATGTGATCCAGATGCAGGGCTCGCGCTCCCCCGATGGTGGCCATGGCGAACGCAGTGCGCGACGGGACAGCCTTGGGGTCCCGCGTGACGCCCTTGGCCAACAAAGCCGCCAAACGCATCTCCTCGAACATATCTTGATCGTTGTTGCTGGCGGGACCATCCGTGCCAATGCCAACGTCCAGGCCCATATCCAGCAGGCGAGCCACAGGGGCTATGCCGCTGGCAAGCTTCAGATTGCTGGTTGGACAGTGCGCAATGCCAACGCCTTTCTGCAACATCAGTTCCATCTCTTCCTCAGTCAAGTGCACACAATGGACGGCCAAAGTGCTTCCACTCAGAACACCGAAATCATCCAGGCAGAAGGCCGGAGCAGAACCATAGAGCTGCCGGGTGCCCTCTACGCCTCCCTCCGTCTCCGCAACGTGGATGAGCAGCGGCACATTGTTTTCCTGGGCCAAGCGCACGGCTTCTCCTAACATTTCCGGGGTGGAGGTGTAAGCCGAGTGCAGGCCAATGGCGGGCACGATCAGTTCGTGGCCCTTCCAACCGGCAATAAAACGCCTACAGTATTCTAGGCTCTCATCGTAACTCGCCGCATCCGGGGTCGGCAGCTTCATGACGGTTTCTGCACAGATGGCCCGCATCCCCGCCTCCTGCGCCGCCCTGGCCACCTCATCCTCGAAGTAATACATGTCCGCAAAACAGGTTACGCCTGAGCGAATCATCTCTGCACAAGACAGCAGGGTGCCGTAGTAGCAGAACTCCTCATTCACAAATTCCCTCTCCACAGGCAGCATATAGCCATACAGCCATACGTCAAGACGCAGATCGTCAGCTAACCCCCTGAGCAGACTCATGGGCACGTGCGTGTGCGCGTTGATCAAACCGGGCGTGATCACCTGCCCCATGCAGTCAATCGTCTGCTCAGCCTCGTACTCTCCATGCAAATCGCCCGTTGGCCCAACAGCGACGATGCGGCCATCCTTTATAACCACCGATCCCTGAGGAAAAACGTCCAGGCGGTCATTCATGGTAAGCACTGTGCCATTTGATAGAATGATATCCACCTTCTTCATTTTCACACTCCTTCGCACGATGTCGCCGCTCATCACAGCGGCTTTAGCAGAAAGCGACTAATTGGCATGTTTCACAGGGTTGTGCTATAATATCAAATACTTTTCACAGCACTTACACCCTTGCCATACCGAAACAAGGAGCCCCCCAATGCGCGCAGTTGACCTTATCGCCAAGAAACGCGACGGGCATCCCCTTACTACTGAAGAGATTGATTTCTTCGTCCAGGGTTTCACCCAAAGCGAGATACCCGACTACCAAGCGGCAGCCTTGCTCATGGCCATCTATCTCAACGGGATGAACGAGCAAGAAACCGTTGACCTCACGATGTCTATGGCCCAATCAGGCAAGACGATGGACCTCTCACCCATCGCCCCTCTGGTGGTTGATAAGCACTCCACTGGCGGCGTGGGCGACAAGACCACTCTGGTAGTCGCCCCCCTGATCGCCGCTGCAGGATTGCCCGTGGGAAAGATATCGGGCCGAGGTCTGGGTTTCAGCGGCGGGACGCTGGACAAACTAGAGTCCATCCCAGGCTTCCAGGCCGACCTCTCTACCGAGGAGTTCATGGCCACACTGCGCGATTACGGCACCGTCGTGGTTGGGCAAACAGCCGACATGGTCCCGGCCGATGGCAAGTTCTACGCCCTACGCGATGTAACGGCGACCGTGAGCAACACGTCCCTCATCGCCAGCTCTGTAATGAGCAAGAAGATAGCCAGCGGCGCTAACTGCATCGTGCTAGATGTCAAAGTGGGCCTCGGAGCTTTTATGCACACCCGAGACGAAGCCACAGCCCTGGCGCACACAATGGTAGACATCGGCGAAAAGCTGGGCCGCCGCGTGGCAGCCGTCATCTCCGACATGAACCAACCCCTCGGTCGAGCGGTGGGCAACGCGCTGGAGCTCAAAGAGGCCATCGCCACGCTGCATGGCCGAGGCCCCGCCGACTTCCTCCAGCACTGCCTGGTCATCGCCGGACAGATGCTGCTTCTGTCCGAGCGCGTCCCAGACGCCGACGAGGCCCGCAAACTGCTGCAGAACAAACTAGACAGCGGCCAGGCCTGGCGCAAATTCCGTCACTGGATAGTGGGCCAAAAGGGCGACACAGCTTATGTTGACAACCCTTCCCTACTACCCCAAGCAGCCCTTGTCGAAGAGCTGCCCTCCCCGCGCTCCGGCTACGTCGCCGGCCTAGACGCGATGGAGGTTGGCCTGACGGCGGCCCTCCTCGGCGGAGGCCGATCCCACAAGGGAGACCCCATTGACCACGCTGTCGGCGTCGTGCTGGCCAAAAAGATCGGGGATTATGTCAAAAAAGGCGAACCGCTGCTGACCATCCACGCCAGTCACGAGGAGAAGCTCGCCGACGCCCAGCGCAGGCTCCTAGAAGCCTACTCCTGGAGCGAGGAGCCCGTCGAGCGCCCGCCCCTCATACACGAGATCATAAGCTAAAAGCCATAAACGTATGTCTGCGGATCCACCAAATCCCCTCTGTCATCGAAGGTAAGGGAGCCGAGCAGACCCGGATAATCCTGGATCGCCCCTAACTCGGCGACGACGGCCTGCCGGGCCGGGCTTCCCTGCGATGCAATTGCTCTGTCTAGCGCTTCCAGGAGAACGCCAGCGGCATCATAGGCCACAATGGCCTGGGAGCCTGGCAACCGGACGGCCAGGGCTTGGTAGCCGGACACGAAGTCAGCAGGAAACGCCGCTGCGGATTCGATCTTCGGCGCGGCGGTTATGTAGAGCGATCCCCCAACGGCCTCCCCGCCGATCTGGCGGAACAGCGGGCTGTCCAGCGCACTCCCTCCCAGGAAAATGGCCTCGATGCCCGCCTGTCGCAACTGCGCTATCAACTCCCCTCCCTCAACCGCGCTCCCACTGAAGAAAATCAGCTCAGCAGACGCCAGTGAAGTCCACTGGCAGCAACGTGAAACGTGAAACGTGAAATCGGCGTTGGCATCCAGCGCGACCTCAGCGCCCAACTGCTCGGCCCTTCGAATAAAGGCATCAGCTAGATCATCGCGGCCGCGCAGGACGGCGAAGCGGCTTACGCCCAACTCCTCCACGGCATAGCGGGCCGCCTCCGCTCCCAAAAGACCGTTGCGAGCATAGAGGCGAAAGATCTCAGGGTCGCCCTGCTCCGTGACAGCGTTCGCTGCCGCTGAGGTGATCAGCGCCAGGCCAGCCCGATGGTAGGCATCCACGGCCGCCAGGGCCGTCTCATCGGAGAAATGACCGATGACGCCCATGACATCAGGATCAATCATCAACTTTCTGGCTTGCAGCGGCGCCTGAGTCGGATCGTTGCCGTCGTCCAGAGCCACTAGCTCCACCATGTGGCCGCCTACGCCGCCGGCTTCGTTTCTCTCCCGTACCGCCAGCTTCACGGCGTAGAGCGCCTCATAGCCCAGGTCGCGATAGAGTCCCTCAAACGGAGCTACCAGGCCGATCTTGACCACCGGCTGGGTGCTGCCCAGGTGCGACTGCATGGGCAGTCGCCTAGCGCAACTACTGAGCAGGAGGCATCCCAGAATGAAAAGTGAAACGTGAAGCGTGAATTTCTGTCCACGCTTCACGTTGTTACATTTCACGGCTTCACGTTTCACGTTGTTACATCTCACGGCTGATACTTCTGCTGGTTTTGAAGATGTTCTTCGAAGGTTTCGGCGAAGGCGTGGGAGCCATCGCCTTTGGCCAAGAAGTACAGGTAGTCGCTCTCCGCAGGTTCTAGGACAGCCTGAATCGAGGCCAAGCCTGGGCTGCAGATCGGGCCGGGCGGCAACCCCCGGTGAAGGTAGGTGTTATAGGGAGAGTTGACCTGCTCCAACTCTTCCAAGGCCAGCGGCGTTTTCCACCACTGGCCCGCATCTTGCTGGTAGCCCAAAGCGTACTGCACCGTCGGACAAGCATCCAGGCTCATGCCGTCCTCCAGCCGGTTGAGGAAGACGCCGGCGATGATCGGTCGCTCCTCCGCCACCACCGCTTCGCGCTCCACAATGGAGGCCAGGGTCACCACCTCGTAGATGGTCATCCCCTGCTCCACGACCGCCTGGCGCATCTCCGCCGTGAACCGCTGATCGAAGTTGGCCAACATGCGTTCAATGATGTCCAAAGCTGCGGGTTGAACCGGGAGGAGATAGGTGTCGGGGAAGAGAAAGCCCTCCAAAGTAGCCGCCGGCGGACGGTGCTGCAAAAACTCGTAATCAAAATGACCGCCCCGCACCAGGGACAGAAACTCGTCGCCGTCAACGCCCACCTCTTCCGCCAGCATCTCGGCGATCTGTTCAGCTCGCCAGCCTTCGGGAATGGTCACCGCGATCTCCGCGAGACGCCCGTGCTGCAGGGCCTCAATGATCTCGCCCATGGTCATGTTTGCTCGCAGTTCGTATCGGCCGGCCTCCAGCTTGCTATCGGCCTTTTCGTAACGAGCCAACTGGCGGAAAAGCTCGGCATCGGCGATCAAGCCCAACCGCTTCAGCCGAAGAGCGATGTCCCCTGCCGTATCCCCTGGCTCCACCACGAAGACCACCGGGGTTGGATCATCGCTAGCCGGCGTGGAGATGTCTGCTCGATGAAGGGCCAGGTAGCCCATCAACAAGAAGTCATCCAGCGACTCGACCACACGGGACGAACTCCCACCCTCCCCCTGCTGGCTCAGACCACAACCAGCCACGCTCACCAGCATAACCAAACACAGAATCAATATCAATAATTTTTTCACGATAAAATTTGCTTTCTTACTTTTTCTCATTACTTGCAACTATTTCTAGCTATTTCTGCAAGATATTAGTTACTTATATCGCATCGGGGCAAAAGTCGCACTTTGCTCCGGCTGGATCGCCAGATCCAGCCGCTGGGCGACGGATTTGGCAATCCGTCGCGAGCGGTTAGTGTCACTTTTGCCGCAATGCCTTATATCTGTATCAACTAGAATCTAGATAATCCTGCAAGATCACCGCTGCGGCTACGGCGTCCACCCTGCCCCGTCCCTTCTGGGCGCTCACCCCCGCTTCTCTCATCAGCCTCTCAGCAGTGACAGTGGAAAACCGCTCATCCCACAAGATCACCGGCACGGCCAGAGACTCGGCCAGAGCCAAAGCATAACGCTCCACCTTATCAGCCTGCATGTGCGCCTCTCCATCCAGGCTTCTCGGATAGCCGACCACCACCTTCTCTACCTCATACTCTTCCACCAAGCGAACCACGTCGTCGAACTCGGCGGGGGGAAATCTCTGCTCAGTGGAATCTCCCTGGCGAGAACGCCGCGGTACACCACGCGCCCGCTCAATGACCTTCAGACTGCGAGCGATGACCTGGCTCGGATCGCTGATGGCCACCCCAATACGCTCATCGCCGACATCCAATGCTAAAATGCGCATGATCTACTGACTCGGTTCGGCGGTCTCTGCCGCTTCGCTTAACGAGTGGGTCACGATGTGGATACGAAAGCCAAGCCACGGCACCCGCTCTAGCCAGGCGGGTGTCACCTCGATGACGGGCGGTTCCTCCAGACGCAAGTTCTCACTCACATACTCGTTAGCCACATCTACAGGTTGGCCTCGGATGGCCTCTTTGACGGCGTTCTCGTCCACTCCAGCCATCACCGAGCCAAACCCCCGCATCACGAAGGAGACCTTCCCATCTTCAACACCCGTGATCTCGCCCCTCTGATACTGTAAGTCCCGACGCTCTAAGGCGAACCCCTCGGGCACCACGGCCTCCAGGGCCGCCCAAACCAGCGACTGGGCATCCTCCTCTGCGACAGCCGTCCCTCGGAACACCACCTCCATCTCCAGGGTGAGCACGTCAGTCTGCTCCTCGATCTGCTTGTCGTACTCTTCACTCACGATATCGTCCAGCACCACGGACTCGGTGGCCAGAAACTCTCCCTCCTCGAGCTGCTCATTCAACTGAGAGTAAGACGCCTGCTGGAGCTGCTGCAACAGCACGCCTTGCAGTCGCTCCTGGTCGGCCGCCGTGACCATTCCTACCTGCCTAACGCTGCCCCCTTCCATCGCTTCGGGATTAGTGACCCTGACCTGCAAAGAGAGAGGCCCCTCAATCCTGTTGATCAAGTTCGCCCTCACATTGCCGCTCGGCCCTGGATCAACGGCCACGACCTCTGCTTCGGCAACGGCTCCCACAGCGCCTTGCACCGTCACTTCCTCCACCGTGGTGAAGCGGATGGTGGAGCCAGTAGAAGTCGCAACCACCGTCCCCTTTGGCACGGTCACAGGCTGGTTTATGTTATTGATGAACAAGACCGTCCCTCTGGCCGGCTCATCGGGAGCGTCTTTTGCCCCGCTAACGGGAATCTGCGCCTTGCCCTCGATCTGAGCTCGCACCACCCGCGCCGGAATCTGGCCCGCCTGGTAGTCAATCATGTCCAGCTCAGGGTCGGCCTGCACGGGCACAGTGGCATCGAGCGATTCACTAGCCAGCACCAACTGAATCTCCGCGCTGGGCACGATCAAAAGGCCAACGGCCAACACAGCCAACGCCGCCACGAGGAAGACCAACGCGCCAAAGAGCCGCTCCCCCCAGCTACGGCGCGCCCCCCACCTGGCGACGGCTTTCGGCCGGCGCCAACGGGACCTTCGCTTTCCCCAACCCGCCGAGACGAAGACCGAAAACCCCAATTGACGAGCCAGCACCCGCCTCTTGCTGGAGTTGGTGACCAGGGCTACCTCCAAAGCCAGGGACTCGGCGTAGCGTTGAAGCAGCTTGAAATCGAGCAGGCTGTTGAAGGCCTCGCATGTTGGCGGGATGACCAGAAGCACCCTCTGGGCCTCGGCCTTTTCTAGACGGGAGCGCACGACAGTGATATCGTCGTCAGCTTCCAGGCGAATGGCCTGTGTCTCTGCGCCTTCAGACTTTGCGGTATTTTCAGCCGTCAACTAAGCCCCCTCTCAACCAAATCAGCCACCAAGCGCAGGGCCTCGCCGATGCGATCTGCATCCCGACCGCCGGCCTGGGCTAGAGTCGCCCTGCCTCCTCCACCGCCGCCCACCACCTGCGCCACCCGCTTCACAAGTTGTCCGGCGTGAAGACCGCGCTCCACCAAGTCGGGAGTGACGGCGGCCACAAAACCAGGCTTCGAATCCATCACCGCTCCCAGGACGACGACGCCGCCTTGTTCACGAGACGCCATGCGGTCGCGGAACCAGTCGCTCATCTCCCGCAAAGTGTCCATATTGGCCGCTTCAACCTGAGCAGCCAGGACCTTTACCCCGTTTACATCCTGCACCTGGGGGAGCAGTTCCTCGAAATCTCGGTGGGCGATCTCCCGACGCAGGCGAGCAACCGCCTTGCTCTGTGCCTGCAGCTCATCCTGAAGCGCCACCACCTTTTGGTCAACTTCATCGGGCGAGCACCCAAGTGACGCCGCACTGGACTCCAGAATCCTCAACCGCTCCTGCACCAGCTTCTGAGCAGCCCGGCCCGTGACCGCTTCGATGCGCCGCAGGCCCGCCCCGATGCTCGATTCGGAGATGATGTGGAAGAGACCGATTTCGCTGGTGCGATTCACGTGGGTGCCGCCACAGAGCTCCTGGCTGAAAGGGTCGTCGGGATCGCCGGTCTTGAGCACCCGCACCCGCTCGCCGTACTTCTCTCCGAACAGAGCGATGGCTCCCGCCGCAACAGCCTCTTTGTAGCGGCTGTGGACTGCCGTCACCGGATAATTGGCCAGGATCGCTTCGTTGACCAACCGCTCTATTTGGCTCAACTCCTCCTGGGTAACCGGCGCTTCACTCGCGGACTTGCTTGCGGCTGAGTGAGTGAAGTCGAAGCGCAAGCGGTCGGGAGCCACCAGGGAGCCGGCCTGCTGGACATGCTCGCCCAGGACGCGCCGCAGCGCGTTGTGCAGGAGATGGGTGGCGGTGTGGTTGCGGGCGATGGCCATCCGCCGCTGGGAGTCCACTACAGCGAGGGCTTCGTCACCCGCCGCGAGCTCACCAGCCACCACCTCCCCGATGTGGACGATGAGTCCAGGAACCGGCTGTCGCACGTCGCTCACGGCGACCTCCCAAGCCCTCTCTTCCGACTTCGGGGAAACGATCACGCCCGTATCACTAACCTGGCCGCCGCTCTCTACGTAGAAAGAAGTTGATGTGAGCACCAGCTCAACCTCATCCCCCTCCCCCGCCGCGTCCGCTACTTGGCCATCTCGCACGATAGCCACTACGTTCGATTCGGCCTCCGTCCCCTCGGTGCAGAGATGCTCCACGCCGCTGGCAGGCAGCGCTCCCGTCCGCTTCAACTCGTCCAAAAGCTCGCTGTAGAGCTCCAGCTTTTCCTCCACCTCCAGCGCGAACTGCTGAGCGCCCCGAGCCAGCTCACGCTGCTTCTCCAGCGCGTCCAAGAAACCCGCCTCGTCCACCGTGAACCCGCGCTCCTTGGCCACATCCCTGGTCAGATCCAGCGGAAAGCCGTAAGTGTCGTAGAGCTTGAAGGCCTCGTCGCCCGGAATCGCCGTTTCTCCCCGCGCGCTCAGTCCAACAATCAAATCATCCAGTAGATTCAGGCCCACGTCCAGCGTGTGCTGAAAGCGCTCCTCCTCCTGGACAATGGTCTGCAGGATAAACTCCCGCCGGGCCTCTAGCTCGGTGAAGTGAGCGCCCATCGTCTCTATCACCACTTTGGCCACCTCGGCCAGAAACGGGCCAAAAAAGCCGATCTTGCGGCCGAAGCGGGCTGCGCGGCGCAGGATCATGCGCAGCACATAATTGCGCCCCTCGTTGCCGGGCAACACGCCATCGCCCACCAGGAAGGTCACCGCCCGGCCATGGTCGGCGATCACGCGATAGGCCACGATGTTCTCTTCGCGCTCGGCGTCGCTGTGGCCGAGCATCTCCTGGACGCGATCCATGATGGGAGTGAAGACATCGGTCTGATAGTTGGAAACGACGCCCTGCAAAACGGACACCAGTCGCTCAAAGCCCATACCCGTATCCACGTGCTTGGCCGGCAGCTCGTGGAGGACGTCATCCTCATCCTTATTGTATTGGATAAAAACCAGATTCCACAACTCGAAAAAACGGCGACAGCCGGCATTCACCCCGCAGACGTGGTTGGCATCATGCTGAAGGTCACAGGCATCCTCCCCCCTGTCGAGATGGATTTCGCTGCAAGGTCCGCACGGCCCCGTATCGCCCATCTCCCAAAAGTTGTCCTTGCGGCCAAAATAGGCAATGTGGTCGGGATCTATGTCCGTCACCTCTCTCCAATAGCCAGCCGCCTCCTCGTCGGTTTCCAGTTCGCCTTTTTCGTCCTTGAAGACCGTAGCCCAAAGCCGGTCCTTGGGCAGCCCCCAAACCTCCGTCAGCAGCTCCCAGGCCCAGGCGATGGCTTCCTTCTTGTAGTAATCGCCAAAAGACCAGTTGCCCAGCATCTCAAAGAAGGTATGGTGGTAGGTATCGTATCCCACATCCTCTAGGTCGTTATGTTTGCCCGACACTCGCAAGCACTTCTGGGTATCCGCAGCTCGCGTGTACTCTCGTTTCTCTAGACCCAGGAAGATGTTCTTAAACTGATTCATGCCCGCGTTGGTAAACAGCAGCGTGGGATCGTCGCCAGGCACCAGCGAGGCGCTGGGCACTATGGTGTGCCCTTTGCTGGCGAAAAAATCCAAAAACGATTGTCGAATTTCTGTACTGGTCATTGCCATGCCCATTCTCCCTTCAAAGATAACTCCTGCGCTGACACCGACATTTTAGCCCAAGTTAGCCATAATGTCAAACCCATTCCCCTGCCCTAGCCAAGCCAAAATGCACTCCATTTCGATTTTTCTGCATCATACAATATACAACATATAGTACTTATTTCGATGAGCAACTACTACAGATAGTATTTCACTGAGCAATTTGATCGAAACCGCAAATTGCCCCTTGTCATTTTAGTTATTTTATGGTATAATTATGTTGATTTAAGCGGATTCATGGGAATTCTTTGAGTCTACCACTGCTGTTACAAGGAGGTTAGAAATGATTGGAAAGCGCAATTGCCAACAAAGCAGACATTTTCATCGAGGGATAGCAGCTCTAGCGATCTTCTTGACCCTGGTGACATTCATCCCTCTCATGACACAGGCAGAATGGAGAGAGAAGAATGCCGAAACGAGAACGCAGGGCGCTCAGCAGCACGGCACAGTGGGCGACTTCCCTATCAGCTTCGTACCTAACGGGAAACAGAGGAGCCCTGCCATCGCCTGCGGTTCAGAAGCACGCTGCCTGGCCGTCTGGCAGGACTCTAGACAAGGGAACTGGCGTATCTACGGGCAGTGGATGGTGAGCGGGGAACCAGAAGGAGAGAACTTCCCCCTATCAACAGAGCTGAGCAACCAGTACGACCCTGCCATCGTCTACAATAGCGCTGAGGACGAGTATCTGGTGTTGTGGTGGGACGACAGAGATTACGTTATGAGCGGCTACGACATCTATGGGCGACGGGTGGCAAGCAGCGGAGAGGCAGAGGGCAGCGATTGCCCCATCAGCACCGCCTCGGGCGATCAGCAGCACCCCGATGTCGCCTACAACAGCGTCGAGGGTGAGTACCTGGCGGTCTGGCAAGACATCCGCCACGAGGACTGGGACATCTTCGGGCGTCGGATTTCAGGTCAATGCACGCAGCTAGGCAGCGACTTCTCCATCTCCAGAGAACTGGGCCTCCAGAAACACCCCGCCGTGGCCTACAGCAGCACCGCCAATCGCTACCTGACCGTGTGGTGGGATAGCAGAAACTCGCCGATCACTAGCCAGGACATCTACGGACAAATCGTCTCCCACAACGGCACGCTGCTGAACGACAACTTCCCCATCTCCACCGCAGACGGTCTTCAAAGTTATCCTGATCTAGCCTGGAACAGCACAGATGACGAATACGTGGTGGCGTGGGCCGATAACAGAAACTCGTCCAGCACCGGGATGGACATCTACGCGCAGCGCACGTCATCCCAAGGACAACTGCTGGACGGCGACGGCAACCCCGGCGCCGATCCCGCCGTTAACTTCGCTGTATCCAGGGCTGCAAACAACCAGGAGCATCCCACGCTCGTCTACGACAACGGCCTGAACCAATACCTAGCCGCTTGGCAAGACCAGCGTCACGGGAACTGGGATGTCTTCGCCCAGTTTATCTCAAGCCAGGGAGAACTCCTAGACGAAGCTGGGGGTGTCGGCGCCGATGCCACGGTGAACTTCCCCGTCTCGCTGGCGCCAGAGAGCCAGGAGCAACCGGCCCTGGCCCCGGAGCAAGGCGGATACTTCTTGGTCTGGCAGGACAGTCGGTACTACGATTTCGTCGAAGAGGATGTCTATGGGCAGCAGATTTCGAGTAGCCTGGAATTCCTGGGGAGCAGCTTCCCCATCGTCACGACCCCCACTTCCCAGACATCTCCCGCTGCAAGCTACGATGGCGACCAGAGCTACCTGGTGGTCTGGCAGAATACCCAGAACTCAGCCGATGCTGACATCTACGGGCAGATGGTGGACACCACGGGCAGCCCCTCAAACGTCAACTTCCCCATCTCCTCCGCGGCGGGGGACCAGCATTTCCCCGCTGTCGCCAGTAACAGCGGGGACGAGTTCTTGGTCGTTTGGCAAGACTCGCGTCAAGGTAGCTGGGACATTTACGGACAGCGCGTCTCAAACGACGGGATGCTATCCGGCAACGATTTTGAGATATCAACCGCAGCCAGTGACCAACGGCTCCCCACCCTGGCCTACGGAACGACCTACCTGATCGTCTGGCAAGACCATCGCCATGGGAACTGGGACATCTACGGACGATGCCTATCTGCCGAGGGACACGAGCAAGGAGACAGCTTCCCCATAACCAGCGCTGCGGATAACCAAGAGCGGCCCGACATTGTCTACAACAGCGCAAATAACGAATACCTGGTGATCTGGCAAGACTATCGCCACGGGAATTGGGACATCTACGCACGTCGTATCTCGGACGAGTGCTTGCCACAAGGCGATGCATTCCCCATATCCCAACAACCCGAGCGACAATGGTATCCCGCCCTGGCCTACAACAGCGGCGGCAATCAATACCTAGTCGTCTGGTGGGGCAGCGACGGGCGTATCTACGGCCAGCGACTGTCAACCAACGGCGAGCTACTGGGCGACGCCCTTCCCATCTCCGATGGGCAGGGCCTCCCACGCTACCCAGACGTAGCCTACAGCAACTTGGACAACGACTATCTGGTCGTGTGGGGAGACAACAGAAACTCAGTCAGCACCGCCACTGACATCTATGCGCAACGGGTGGCAGGTGATGGGAGAATGAAGGGCGACAACTTCCCCATCTCGACGTCCTCACACAACCAAGAGCATCCCGCCCTGGCTTATCACGGTCTTGAGGACCAATGTCTGACCGTCTGGCAAGATGACAGGGACTACAGTTGGAGAGTCTATGGCAACCTCCTGGCGGACGTAGCCGTCTCCAAGCAAGCTCCCATAAAGGCCGCCCCCGGTTCGGACATCGTCTACACCATATCCTATCGCAACGAAGACAGCAGAGATGCCTCCAACGTGTTCATCACCGACATCTTGCCGTCAGCGACCACCTACATATCCGACACAGCCCCTTTCTCTCGCACCGTAGTTGGAAACACCGTGGAGTGGAACGTAGGCACACTCAGCGGAGGCGCTTCAGGCCAGTTCACACTGGTAGCCAGGGTCTCTTCCACAGCAACCACCGGCAGCATCTTGCACAGCATGGTTCAAATCAACGCGAACTTTTCAGAAAGCGATTACAGCAACAACACGGCCCAGACAGTGACCAAGATACCCACCTGGACGTTCATGGTCTATCTCAATGGAGACAATGATCTGGACCCCTTCATGGAAGACGCCTTCAACAACATGGAGAAGGCCATCCCAAACCCCGATGTCAACGTCCTGGTGCTGTGGGACCGATGCTCGCAGCTCTCGGAAGACGGGAGAGAATGTCTCGACAAAGGCGAAGGCATCGAAAACACACGGCTATACAGAGTGGAACATGACGCCAGCAATCTGATAACTTCGCCCATCCAGGAAGTGGACTGGAATCCCGGCGAGCTGGATATGGGCAATCCCGACACCCTCGTTGACTTCGTCAACTGGGCCAGAGACAACTACCCAGCCAAGTACTACTTCCTCTCGGTTCTAGACCACGGTGGCGGCTGGTCCCCAACCTTGCCCGAAGCCGCTTCGTCGAATGGGGTCATGGCCTCTGCCCAGGAGTCTTTCATACCCCTCCGTCGCAGCTACTGGGCCTTTGGAGGCACCGGCCTCAGTTGGGATTTCTCGGACGATTACGATTATCTCTCCACGGCCGAAATGAGACACGCCTTCTCTAGCATAACCAACGGAGGCAGCGAGAAGATAGACGTCGTCTTCTACGATGCCTGCCTGACCCAGATGATCGAAGAGGCCTACGAGATCAAAGACTATGTGGATTACTTCGTCGGCTCCGAGAACGAGGCCTGGGGCTCCGTTCCTTACGACCAATACATCAACGCCATCACTGCCTCCACCCAACCCAGAGAATTGGCCATGGACATCATCCAAGACTACACCACCTCCCTGCCGTCAGAGGGGCACCCCCACACCATATCCAGTGTTGATCTGGCAGCAATCAACCGGGTCGCGCCGGCGGTAGATCACCTGGCCAGGGAGATGATCAATGGTTTGACCTCGGCCGAGACAGTGTCCCAGATAGAAAACGCCTATCGTTCGACTCAGAAATTCGACTACGACAGTGACCTCAGGATCGTTGAGCACACCGAGGGCTACGTGGATCTGTACCACCTGGCGCTGCAAATCCAGGAGAATGTGACGGACACAGAGATCATGGAGGCCGCCCGCTCGCTAACCCAAACACTGGCGTCTGAAGACAGCGCGTTTGTCATCGCGGAGCAACATCGCAGCGGCTATCCCTGGGTGATCACGGAGCCTTCGGAATACTGGAATCTGGACAAGGCACATGGAATATCCATCTACCTTCCCCTGGGGCAGGACTTGCAGCTGACTTTGGAGAATGAACAAGGCATTACGCAGACTGTAAGAGTGCGCGACTGGTATACCGACGACCAGCTATCGTTCGCTGCGGATACGCAGTGGGACGAGTTCATCGCAGATTACTATGCAGTCACCTCTATCCCGGTTCCCACATCCACATTGCAGCAGCCCAGAGGAGGCATTCGAGGCATCCGGCGGAGGATCTATCTCCCTATAGTGTTTAAGGAGGAGAAGTAACGAGCAATGAGTGCCGCTTCGTATCTGGACAATGTTAAGTTAATGTCATTGCGAGCGTAGCGAAGCAATCTCCCGCCTCCAATTGCAAGCAACGGTGGGGATTGCTTCGTCGCTACGCTCCTCGCAATGACGCTTGACGCGAAAGTTAACATTGTCGAGGTATGCAGCGGCCACAACGAGCGAGTGGCATACCGCATCGCTCGTGCCCTCATTGACTCATCACTTCATCAGTGCCATGAGATACGACGACTTTGAACTACTGGTCATGCAGAAGAACGCCGAGGGATACCCCACGCGAGTGATCTCGGCGAGCGCGGGCGAGGGGCAGGGAATCCTGTCTTTCGATTCCAACTACGCTGACATCCAGCGCGCCCTGACAAGAATCAGAAACGAAGAGAGCGACGAGCAGCTCTTCCTTGACTTTGGCAGGACGCTGTTCCAGCGACTATTCAGCGGCCAGATAGAGGATGTTTACAGAGCCAGCCTCGGACATGCTAGAGCGCAAGGCAAGGGGCTGCGCATCAGGCTGCGCCTCGAGCCGCCTGAACTCAGCGCCATCCCCTGGGAATATCTCTACGATGAGCTGAACGACCTCTTCTTGGGAGTCTCGCCGGAAACGCCCATCACTCGGTACATCCAGGTGCCTGAGCCTCCTCGCTCTATCACCATCCATACCACCCTCAAAGTGCTGGCCGTCATCTCCGATCCCATCAATCTGGCCGATCACGGTCTGCCAGCGCTGGACGCGGAAAAAGAGGAAGACGTCCTACGTCAGGCGTTGGGAGAGTGGGAGAGAGAGGGCCTGGTGCAGTTAGAGTTTCTCTATCACGCTGTCGGCAGCGAAATCCGAGAGAAACTGCGGCGCTATCAGCCCCACATCTTCCACTTCATCGGGCACGGCGCTTTCAGAGACGACGCTGTTGACGCCGCTTCGTACATATTTGAGGAAGCGGCCGCTTCGTACATATTTGAGGAAGCGGCCACTTCGACAGGCTCAAGACCCAGCTCCGCAAACGCATACCTGGTCATCGAGGACGAGGATCATCATCTGAAGCTGATCACCGGCAGAGCCTTCCGCGAGTTCTTCACAGGCAACGACTTCACCAAGCTCGTGGTCCTCAACGCCTGCCAGAGCGCCACCACCTCATCAACGCAGCCACTGGTAGGATTGGCGCCCAATCTAGTGCGACGGGGATTACCCGCAGTGGTGGCCATGCAATACGGCATCTACGACGACACGGCCATCAGGTTCTCAAGAGAGTTCTACCGCGCCCTGGCCGTCGGCTTCCCCGTGGATACGGCTATATCCGAGGCCCGCAGAGGAATCTACATTGACTGTGGAGCAGAAAGACGTGACTGGGGCACGCCCGTCCTCTTTATGAGATCGCCAGACGGCGTCATCCTCAAGCTCAGCAAGCCCATCGCTAGGCCCTGGCGGCTGGAGTCCATTCCCGTCAGCACCCACTTCATTGGAAGGCAAAGCGAACTCAATGAATACCAACGCAGGCTCGAGTCTGAGAACATCATCGTCATCGGCGGTACGGCAGGCGTCGGCAAGACAATGCTCGGCGCCCAGATAGCAAGCGCCCACTCCAGGGGAGCTCAGCTCAAGCAGCAGGGCCCTTCCCCCGGTGAGCAAAGCGATCCCGCAGCGGAATCAGAACAGGCTCGGTCGCCCAAGAGGAGGGTCTTCTGGCACACTTTCCACAGCGGCTTGAACGACAACCTAGAATCGGTCATCTGGGCTCTAGGAGGATTCCTGGCCGCAAGCGGGGACGATGCACTGCAGGGATTCCTCGATCTCAACATTGAGAAGCTAAAAGAGGAGAGCTATCGGATCAGTCAGGCCATCAGTCTCCTCATCTACAGTTTGGAACAGGGTTCCTACTTGCTATGCTTCGATGACTTCCAGATTGCGGATGAAGATGAGAAGATCAACTCTTTGTTTGAGATGTTCAGCAACCGGCTGAAGAATACCAAAATCATGGTCATGAGCCGTCGCAGACCTCGCTTTGTAGACGCCGCTTCGTACATATTTGAGGAAGCGGCCGCTTCGACACATGTACGCAACGGCCTCAGCCCAGACTATGAAGCCCTGACCGGCCTCAATGAAGAAGACGCCAAAGCACTTCTCCAGAGAGATGGTATCAACTTAAGTACAGAACTCTTCGCCACACTCTACGAGCAGACCCTGGGAAACCCTAAACTGCTAGAGCTGTTCATCACCTGGATGGAGAACAAAACGTGGAGTAGGAATGACATCAGCGAGTTCATCAACCAGGCATTTGGAGAAAGGGTGGGAGATTACCTGGTAAGGAACGTTTACGAGACCCTGACAGCGCAAGAGCAGAGACTGCTCAAAGCGCTCTCCATCTTCAGAGCCCCCGTAGATGCCGCCACCATCGGTGAAGTGCTCATTGAAGAAGACATGGAAAACGTTGACGGTCTGCTGGACGCTCTTGTACGCAAGTACGCGGTGCAAGAATCCGACTACGGGGAGAAGTACCTCCACTCGCTTCTGGGAGAGTTTTGCTATGAGAGACTCAAAACAGAGGCCTCCTTTAGAACGAGATTGCATAAAAATGCAGGGCAATACTATCACAGCCAAGAGGATTACCTTGAATCGGCACACCATTATTTCGAGGCCAGAGAGTATCAAGAGTCGGCGGAAACCATCATTGATAATCTGGAGCAACTGATTTACGCCGGGCAGGCTAGTGCGATAATGGGGCAATTGGGCAAATTCGGGCCGCAATGGGTAGACACAGAGACCTGGGGATCCGTCTGCATGGCTATGGGCCGCGCTTGCATGATAGCCGGTGAATACGATGGCGCCATAGAAAGCTACCAGGCCATTCTGGAAACCAAGGCTCACGTGCTGAGCCCTGCAGAGATGGCAGATGTCAAAAGAAAGATCGGTGAGAGCTATCAAAGAAAAGGACAACACGATCAAGCGCTGGAGCATTACCATGAGGGAATCGAGATACTGGGCGAAGATGGTTCAGTAGAAATGGCAAGAATCCACGGAAACCTGAGCTGGGCGTACTTCAGGCAAGGAGAATACGACAAAGCAATCGAAACTGCTCAGCAGGGTCTCTCGATAGTCGAGGGGACAGGATACGAAAGAGAGACCGCAGATTGCTACGACGCCCTGGGGATGATCTATGCCCAAAAAGGTGACTATGACGGAAGCATCGAGCATCAGAAGGAAGCCTTGAGAGCGAGGGAACGGATTGGAGATAAGCTTGGACTAGCACGATCCTACACCAATCTCGGAATCGCGTATAAATACAAGGGTGAATACGACAAAGCATTCAAATACTACACGGACAGCCTCACAACCTCTGAAGAAATCGGAGACTTACACCGCATTGCCGTCTCCCACGGTGAGCTGGGCTTTGTGGAAGACGTAAAGGGCCATCACGACGAAGCGATAGGGCACTACGACAAGGCGCTTGCATTATTCAGGAAGCTGGGAAACAAACTGTTTGTCGCAATCACACATAACAACCTGGGAGAAACGTATAGAGGGAAAGGCGAATATGCAAAGGCCTTTGAACATCTTGACATGGCACTGAAGACATACACGGATTTCGAGGACAAAGAAGGTCTGTCCGATGTATATCGAATCCTTAGCGAAGTTAACCTCGGCCAAGGCAATGTGGACCAGGCACAAGAATACGCCCAAGAAGCCCTACAACTGGCGATTGAGATCGGCTCGAAGGCCTACGAGAGCTCTGCCTACAGAGCCCTTGGGAAGATTGAGGCCACCCTGAACAAGCCTGACGAAGCCAGGGACCATCTGAACCAATCACTGAGAATCTTCAGAGAACTTGGCGACAAAGGGGAGATAGCCTACACCCTGAGCGACATAGCCCACTTCGAGTACGACATGGGCGATGCCGCCAGGGCGTGGGAGACGTGCACCGAGGCATTGGAGATGGCCGAAGAGCTGGGGATAAGCAAGATCGTCGAAGAGATGACTGAGCTAATGCAGAAGCTGGATAGCAAAATTGGGTCTTGACATATTGGAAAAAATATGATATAATCTAGTGTAGAACGGTAAAAAATAATTAGAAAACGATTGCAAATCTGCCCCCCTGGGCTCGCTATGCATCACCCAGGGGGCTTTTCTTTCCATGGCATGGGCTCCACGCAAGTCTATCTCCGTATCTCGAAGACCCAGACCGCTCCATTGGAGTAAATGGGGCGATAGAAGGAGCTACGCGCAACCTGCGAGCTGCCAAGTATCCCCGCCGCCATCTCTCCCCCACGGGCGCCTATGTAAACGTGGGTCACGCCGCTATCGTACAGGAGCTGGCGTGTGCGCGGGAAGTCCTCCGCCGCCTCATCAAAAGCTCCCATAGCAGCAACCTCTTCCGCCAAATCATTAATGCCCGCCACGTACTCAGCAGAACCATAGATGTAAATCGCCGGCGGCAGGATGGTATCGCGCCCGGTGAGCAGCGGGATCCAATAGCCGCCATCGGTCCCCACGTAGGTGCCTCCCTGCCAGTGACGCACGTTGATCAGGAACTTGGCATCGGGAGGAACGTGGCTCCGGATCCAATCCATGGCCGCCACATCGTCCCGGGTGGCGAGCACGGTGTCGGGGTTGACGATGGACAACATCTTCCATGCCCCCCACAGGGCAACGAGGACGATGATCGCAGCAAGCATCCATCGCCAGACGCCTGCCCTGGCCGACATCGGACAACAGACAGCGGCTAGGAAGTAACCAGCCAGAATGGCCAAAGGCACAAATAGAGAGATGGCCAGCGAAGCATTGTTCACCAGCCAGGTGCTGGGAAAGCCCAAAATGGTGGGATTGGCGATCACAACGACAAGGGCCACCCAGAGGACTGTCAAAATCACGGCTCGCTCCCGCTTGTAGAGACCCCAAAGTAGACCGCCGATAGAGAGGGCCATCAGCCCCCGGTTATGTCCGATAAAGATCAAATCGTAGGGGACGACGTTGTACGAGGGCGCTCCCCGCATTCGGGCGGGCAGCGTCGCCAGGGGCAGCAGAGCGCGCGCCAGGTTGATGAACCAGGGTAGAGTCAGCAGGGCGGCCAATAGGCACATCATGGCCGCTCGGCTCCAATATCTCAGAACCGCAGAGCGCTGGGCACGGTGGGTGCGATAAGTCCCCACGGTCTCGCGAAGCAGATAGGCCAGCAGGAAGCAACCATAGAATATCAACACCCGATAATGAGTGAGCGCCAAGCCGGCCACGCTAATGGCAGCCAGCAGTAGATTGGCAGCTCGGCTCCACAATACGCCGCTCTGAAGGTTAGAATCGGATTGGCCGAGAGCTCGCATCGTCAAGGCAATGGCCGCAGGCAGAAGGGCCAGCCCCGCTAGCTGGGTGTAGCGGCCCCAACTGACGTAGTAAGCGGGCATGGTGGAAATCACCCCCACGATCAGCGCGCCGAACAAGCCCGCCAAGCGACGCCTGGTCAAGCGCTTTACCAACAGGTACGCTGAGAGTACCATGAGCGCGTTGAGAACCTGCCCCACGACGAGCATGGCCCTGGTTATTTCCAAGCCTGTCAACCAGTGGAACGCGGCTATCAGCGAATGGAAGCCGAAATGATAGACAAACTCCCCTATTGGCAGCAGGGGCTCATAGGACTGCGGCGCGCCGCCCTGGCTCACTATCAACTGCGTGATCAAAGTGTGATGGACCGAATCAACCCAGGCGGGCACGACCAGGTTGCGAATTTGGAGAAGGCGCACCAGGAGGGACACAACGAAGATGAAGAGGAAAGCGGAGACGGCGGGCCTGTTGGGCGAGTGCAGCCAACGCTTCAAATCCCTGAAGTCCGTGGAAGCCAGCCGCCAGAGAGCCGCGACGCCCAACGCCGCCACCGCTATCAGAACCCTCGTCGCATTCAACACGACGCCCAAGACAGAAAGGACGAGCAACGCCAGCGGCGCCAGAGCCAGGCTCAGGCCGACCACCAGCGCCAAATGCTCCAGGGGATCCGATTCGGGTTCGGACGACAGCAGACTGTGTAGCAGGTAGCCAGGGAGGGCAAAAACAGCCAGCAAGGGCAGAATCAGCCAGCCCTCACTGAGCAGCCCTCGCCATACATCGCGGGCCATGCTTGCCAGATTGTAGTCGTAGTAGGTCTTGAAGCGCAGATCCCCGTCGCCCGGCTGGCCAGATAGGTACATCGTCCCCTCACCGTAGGCGTCAAAGGTGCTGCACCAAACCGTCGTCTCGCTCCCCTGCGGCGCCTCAAGGAAGACGTAGTAGGTCTTGCCCTCCGAGTCGGGCTGGGGAGGAAAGGAGAAGCGAATTGGGTCATTGTGCTCCAGATTAGAGGCGTCAACCGTCAAGCTAGCGAGGTCTGCTTCGGCCTGGGGATTGGAACGCAGGTGGAAGGTCAGAGTGCGGGGCGTGGGCGGGGACGAGCCCTCGTCAGAATAGACGACCAACAGCAGTTCAACTGCCGAGAGGCGAGGATAATGAGAAACGAAAGTCTGCCCCACTGTTTGAGAGCCGACGATC
>CAZEBW010000009.1:0-1770 GCA_964510205.1 uncultured Anaerolineae bacterium | reverse complement strand
ACGATCAGTGGGGCAGCCCGGTCCAGTCGCTCCTGAACATTGTCCGTCTCAGTGATGGAGGTCGTGCAACCACCGCTGAGAGCGGTCAAAATGAGGAGCAGTCCCACTATCAGCTTCTTGTCCGATACCTGTCGCGGAGACACCTACCCGCTGGGATAGGGAGTCGGTGGTTCTGGCGTAGGCGTGGGCTGCACCGGATAGGGGATTGTCGGCGCCGGTGTAGACGTGGGCTGCACTGGATAAGGGATCTCCGACTCGGGCGTGGCCGTCGGGGGTACCGGCGTCGCCGCTGGCGCCGGGGTTGCGGTGGGCGCTGGCGTAGGCGTCGGCTCTGGCGGCTGCTTGCAGCCCGCCAGCAATCCAATCATTACCATGAGCGAGAAAAAAACTCTGAGCAACTTCATCTTGCCTCCTCCGTTTTGGATGATGCCGCTTTGCTTACGGCAATTGTAACCCAAGTCGGCGGTAATGTCAAACCTAATCTGAAGACGCGCCCGCCCTCGCCTCCTCGCCACGCACAACACTTTGTCCACGCCCTCTCCGAGATTGCGTGCAACGCGGGAAGTCCTCCTCCACGGTTGCCTTCCGCTGGGTAAAAGGGGAATTCATTTACGTCAACAGCCAGCACATCAGGCGCTGTGCTCCGTTTTTTCTTGCTATTTCAACAGCATTGCCATCTCTCTAGCTTCTTTTCCAACTGAAAGATTGCAGCGAGGCATAGCAATTATGTTTATATCCCCGCAAACAAATCGGCTTCCGGCTTCTGCCTCGGTTCCAGTCGAGAGCCACCCAGGGAGAAACACTCCACGCTCATGAACTCCTGCTGTATCCCTGGTGGGATGAGACTGAAGGGGCTATCCGGCGAAAGCTGACTGCGATGACACCGAAAGGCCTGGCGCTTGACATCCACGTACGCGCTGACGTCAATCTCGGTGGTGCACATCTCGTCGGGCACCCCCCTGGACTCCCAGTCGAAATCCGCCAGGCGGTCGGGATCGAAACCCAGGGACTTCAGATGCTGCACGAGCCCACGGAAGAAGCGGCGCGGCAAGGCGGTGAAGTATAGCTTCTGCGGCAAATGAGGCTCTAATCCCATAGCCAGGTGTTCAGGATACTGGCTGGGATCATCGGCGGCCTGAAAAGCGGCCACCGTGTGGTGATGGATGGCCATGTGATCGGGATGGCCATATCCGCCGCCCTTCTCGAAGGTGACCACCACCTGGGGACGCACCTGACGAATCACGCGCACGATCCTGCCCACCACCTCAGTGGCATCGGCCTGGATAAGGGCGCGGGGATCATCGTTGTCGGGACTGCCGGCCATGCCTGAGTCGCGATAGCCCAGGAGATGCAGTTCGCTGACGCCCAGCACATCGCAGGCGCAGCGCAGCTCACGCTCCCGAATCTCTGCCAGTTGCTCCACCGTGCCGACGCTGGAATCGTTGATCTCTCCTGCCTCTCCCAGCGTAGCGCAGGCCAGCACCACGTGTACTCCCTCGGCGGCGTACTTGGCCAGCGTTCCTCCGATGCCGAAGCTCTCATCGTCGGGGTGGGCGAAGACGGCTAACAGGATTCTCTGTTCTCTGGAAAGCATCATTTCCCCTTCACATCAGGCGGGGTGGCCACGAGCGTAGCCACCCCGCCATCGTCCTCAAAGATTCTTTATTCACGCTGATCCTGGGGCAGTCGGGGGATCAAGCAAGTCCGGCTACCGTGAGATGAGGCCTCCCACCGAGGCGACGCCCAGGCCCAGGGCGCCCACCACCATTC
>CAZEBW010000008.1:0-81949 GCA_964510205.1 uncultured Anaerolineae bacterium | reverse complement strand
GCAACGACTTTTTGGAGATGATTAGCCCTGTAGGGAGACGCTAAACATTCCCTGAGAAGGACAGTTCGGAAACGAAAGTGGGAATCCCATGACGTCCTTCGGCAAACAAAACTCCAGCCAGATCACGACCAGGCGTTTTCGATCCAGGCGCTCGCTCTGGGGAGTTTTGCCTTGCCAAATGCCGTTACGAAGGTAGTTCCCGCACCATTACCTTACTTGCTAACTACAGGCCGACTCTCCGGAAGTTCGTACGCGAGAGTCGGCCTGTTCTATTATCATGTCAGGAGGTATGAGAAGATGAAAAAGGTTGTTTTGGCCTATTCGGGCGGACTGGATACGTCGGTCATTCTGGTCTGGCTGAAGGAACGCTACGGCTGTGAGGTGGTCACCTTCACCGCCGACCTGGGCCAGGAAGAGGAACTGGAGGGGCTGGAGGAGAAGGCCCTGGCCACGGGGGCCAGCAAAGCCTACGTCGAGGACCTGCGGCAGGAGTTCCTGATGGAGTACGCCTTCCCCACCATGATGGCCGGCGCCATCTACGAACGGCGGTATCTGCTGGGCACGTCCTTCGCCCGCCCGCTCACCGCCAAGCGGCAGGTGGAGATCGCCGAGCTGGAGGGGGCCGACGCGGTGGCTCACGGGTGCACTGGCAAGGGCAACGACCAGGTGCGCTTCGAGCTGACCTACAAGGCCCTCAATCCCCGCCTGGAGGTCATCGCCCCCTGGCGGGAGTGGGACATCCGCTCGCGGGAAGACGCGTTGGCCTACGCCGCCGCCCACGACATACCGGTGGCGGCCACCGAGCGCTCCATCTACAGCCGCGACCGCAACATCTGGCACCTGAGCCACGAGGGCGGCATCCTGGAAGACCCCTGGCAGGAGCCACAGGAGGACATGTTCGTGCTTACCGTGGCGCCTGAGGCCGCGCCCGACCAGCCGCTCTACCTGGAGATTGACTTCAAGGAGGGCGTACCAAAACGCATTGATGGCGTGGCCTACGGCGCGGTAGAATTGCTGACCCGGCTGAACGAGTTGGGCGGCGCGCACGGCGTGGGGCGAGCGGACCTGGTGGAGAACCGCCTGGTGGGGGTGAAATCGCGCGGGGTATACGAGACCCCCGGCGGCACCATTCTCTACGCCGCCCACCGCGCGTTGGAGAGCATCTGCCTGGACCGGGAGACGCTGCACTACAAGGACGTCGTCGCCCAGCGCTACGCGGAGTTGGTCTACTACGGCCAGTGGTTCACGCCGCTGCGGGAGGCCCTGGATGCCTTCGTGCGCCAGACCCAGCAGACCGTCAGCGGCACGGTGCGCCTCAAGCTGTACAAGGGCAGTTGCACCGTGGTCGGTCGCCAGTCGCCCTACAGCCTCTATCGCGAGGACTACGCCACCTTCGGCGAGGAGGACGTCTACGACCAGGCGGATGCTCTGGGGTTCATCAACCTCTTCGGCCTGCCACTCAAGGTCAAGGCGCTGCTGGACATCGAGGGGTTGGGAGTCTCCGGCTATCGCGCGCCTAATTACAGCAAGTTTAAGCGGGATTGAGGCGTGATGCGTGAAGCGTGAAACGTGAGGTGCACGATGGGTGAGAAACTATGGGGTGGACGTTTCGAGCAAAACACCGACGAGCTGATGGAGCGCTTCAACGCCTCCATCGGCTTTGACTGGCGACTGTGGGCGGCCGACATCGAGGGCAGCGTGGCCTACGCCAGCGCGCTGGGGCAGGCCGGGCTGCTCACCGCTGAGGAAGTGGATCAACTCATCCAGGGGCTGGAGGCGGTGGCGCGGGAGTTCGAAGCGGGTGAGTTCGAGTTCAAATCATCTGACGAGGACATCCACACCGCCGTCGAGCGACGGCTGGGGGAGTTGATGGGCGATCTGGCGGGCAAACTGCACACCGGGCGCAGCCGCAACGACCAGGTGGCTACTGACTTACGCCTCTACCTTATGGGGGAGATCCCTGACCTGCGCCAGCGGCTCGACGAGCTGCAAGAGGCCACCGTCAACAAGGCGGAGCAGCATCTGGAGGTCATCATGCCCGGCTACACCCATTTGCAGCGGGCGCAGCCGGTGCTTTTCAGCCACTGGCTGATGAGCACCTTCTGGATGCTGCAGCGGGATCGGGAGCGGCTGGACGATTTGGCAAAGCGGGTCGCCGTGATGCCGCTGGGCGCGGGCGCGCTGGCCGGCCACGCCCTGGGCATTGACCGTCACTTCCTGGCCGCTGAGTTAGGCTTCCACGCGCTCTGCGAGAACAGCCTGGACGCCGTCTCGGACCGCGATTTCGTGGCCGAGTTCCTGTTCTGGGCCGCGCTGCTGCAAACCCACCTCAGTCGCCTAGCCGAAGACCTGATCATCTGGTCGTCGGCGGAGTTCGGCTTCGTGGAGCTGGACGAGGCCTACGCCACCGGCTCCAGCCTGATGCCGCAAAAAAAGAACCCCGACTCGCTGGAGTTGCTGCGGGGCAAGGTGGGGCGCATGATGGGACATCTGGTGGCTTTGCTGACCACGCTCAAGGGGCTGCCCTCGACCTACAACAAGGATCTGCAGGAGGACAAGGAGCCGCTGTTCGACGCCCTGGACACCCTGAAGCTGGCGCTGCCGGTGGCGGCGGGCGTGGTGCGTACGCTGAAGGTCAATGCTGAAGCCATGGCCGCCGCGCTGGAAGATAATGGAGACGGCATGCTGGCCACCGACCTGGCCGACTACCTGGTGCGCCGTGGCGTCCCCTTCCGTCAGAGCCACGAGCTGGTGGGCCGCGCGGTGCGGCGGGCCGAAACACTGGGCCTGCCACTGCGCGAGCTACCCCTGGCCGAATTCCAGGCTGTTTCCGACGCCTTTGACGCTGACCTCTACGCCGTGTTCGACCACCGGCACTCGGTGGAGGCCAGGGACTCCTACGGCGGCACGGCCACCGCCGCCGTGCAGGAGCAAATCGAGCGGGCCTGGGCAGTGTTGCGCAGATCGGAGCGGCCTACTGCCAGATAGTCAAAGAGGGTGGAGCAGATTCCTCCACCCTCTTTGGGATGCCGCTGTTGAATCTGATGGCCAAATCAAGGGTAGTTCCTCAGGATGAGGGGGAGATACACCGAAACCGTCCCTGTTGGAACAGCGGAAGCCTCATCGCTGTAAGCCGACTCTACGCCAAAACTGTCCAGAGCTGTCACCACGTAGTAGTACCTTTTCCCTGCAAGCAGATCGCGATCAATGTATCTCGATTCGGTCGTGTCTCCAACTGCCTCATAACTACCCCCCAGCGATGTCGAGCGATAAATCCGATAGCCGTCGACACCGCCCGTCTCAGGTTCCCAATCCAGCCATATCGCTTCTTTCTCCAAAGCCGCGGTAGCTACCAGGAAACGGGGCGGCGGCATTTGACCAATGTAGCTGGTCGCTGTATTGTTGTTCTCATCTAGCTCTTCCACAACATCGATGGGGTCAACGACGACGGAGATCTCGTTCAGGCCGCCGGTCGCCGTCCAGGGCACAGTGATTTCCACTACCTCGTTGTGAAGCAGAGCGGTATCTATCACGGCTTCGCCGAGCAGTTCAGCGGCACGGTACACGCGCACCAGGGGCCTCTCACCAGCGCCGACGCTCTGCATCCCAAGATTGCGTACCGTGGCCGTAATCAGCACCGTCTCGCCCGGCTGAGGATGGCTATCTGAAAACGCGATGTCGGCTGCCGCAATGCTGAGGTCTTTCCCAAACGGAATCTCCAGGGTCGCTAACTCGTCGCTCAAAGCCAGGGCTGTACCGTGCCCTTTCAGCAACGGGGCCACTCCCCTGGCTTCTTCCATCCCTCCGTGCACATCTATGATGATGGTGTGCCCCGAGACAGGATCCACAGTAGCCGTGACCTGCCAGTCCCTGGCTGCATCTTCTGTCAGGAACTGGAGCGTACTCCAGTGCAGTGTGGACTCGCTAAGATCGGCTGTGGCCACCACCACGTCTCCGCCAAAGCCCTCATCACCCAGACCCGTAAAGCCTCGAAAGGCCACAATAGCGTAGTTGGAGGGATTGACGATCAGTTGAGGGTCAGCGGCCTGCGTGCTTTGTCCTATGGATGCCACTTGCAAACCGCCGGCCGTGAGGCGAGCCGACCACAGGAGGTCGTGCAGGCCCTCTCCATAGAATTGGCCCTCTGCATCCTGCTCACGGATGGTGAAGATCAGTAGGGGTTCATCCGCTGCACTGAAGGTCACCTCAGGGGAGAGGGCACCGGGCGGCCAACCGCTGAGCACGGTCGGTGCACTCCACGCGGCGCCGTCCCAGGTCGCATACGCCAGATGGCGATCCTCGGCGGTGAGCAAGTCGGCGTCGGCGTCGTGGGACCATACCGCCAAAGCCCGTCCCGTGCTGTCATAGGCCACGGCTGGTTGAGCGGCTTCTGCCCCTGGGTCGGAGGTGACAGGGGCTGGCACGCTCCAAGCGGCGCCGTTCCATTGGCTGAAGTAGACCTCCCAGTCACCCCGCGTTTCTATCTGGGCATCGCCATCTCTCAACCAGACCAGGAGAGCGCGGCCATCAGGCCCGGCTGCCAGGGCTGCCCGACCGTCTGGCAGATCGTTGTCGGTGATGCGCCCTGGTGCGCTCCACTGGGCGCCATCCCAGCGGCTGTAGTACAGCTCTTGCTGGGCCAGGGCAGCATTGAGGTCAGCCAGAGCCTCTCCCTCTGCGCGGGTCAGTTCGTTCTGCGTCCACACCGCCATCGCCTCGCCCGTGGAAAGGAAGACGACCTGTGGATCGGTCTCAAAACGCTGGTTTTCGGTCAACTGAGCTTTGGGACCCCACCCAGCGCCGTCCCAGAGTTGGTAAAAGACCTCGGGTTCGACGGTCTCTGGATCGTCGTCACGATCGGCAATCCACACCACCATTGCCCCGCCTTGCCCATCGCTGGCCACGATGGGCGACGCGAACAGGTCAACCGGCGATTCCTCCGGCTCTACCACCTGGACCACAACGCGGGCCAGGCCCTCGGAGCACCCTTCTGGCCAATCCTCATCTATGAGTGTATAGGAATCGCTCTCCGCTCCGCACAAACCCCATAGCACCTTGACATAGACGGTAACTTTCAGCCTGAAGCGAACACAGGGGTCGTCCAGATACAGCTTTTCCTGCCCCGCAGGCGGGGTGAAGTCATAGACGATGGGCAGGTAGAAGGTGAATGTCGGGCGAACTTTGGACCCAACTTTGGCTAGACCGAAGAGGATCTCCAGGCCAATATCAACTTCCACATAAGGGGAGATGCCGGGAATAAGACGTATCTCATCTGCGGTCAAGTCGTTGAGCAGGCGACCTTGGATGGTGATGCTGCCGTTGAACCCAACATCCACACTGAGCTTTATGCTAAACGTAACAGGACCGATGCTGAATGTGGCAACAGTAAGATCTTCGATCACGGGTGTCCTTACACCCGGCACAGACAGGGATTCTTGCCATTCATAACTTTGCAGTCCGTACTCAGCCATACTGGCTTGCCCACTGAGAATGGGGCGTGCGGGATATTGCTTGTCCAGCGCGGGGATGCTCAAGATCTCTGCCTTGAGGACGCCCCTGGCCTGGTACTCCCACTCACCGTCAATCCCGAACTTCTCCGTGACGACGATGTCTGATTCGAACCAATTTCGGAGCGATCCCAGGTACGGCACGTCGAAGTCTTTCTGGTAGTAGAGGCGAGGGTTGTTGGGCACACGGCCCTCAAAGGTGTACTTCCCCTGTGCCTCTGACCAGGTGACGTGCGGATTCAGCACCCAGGACTGACCATACCAGGGAGGAGGAGCGATGGTGTAAATCGTGATCCGCTCGGGCGGTGAACAGAGACCACCGCTGTCGTAGGCGATCACTTGCAGGGTGGCGTTTCCAGCCGGCAACTCGCTCATGTCGAACTGAGCCGTCCAGCCGTCGTCGGGTGTGTCGTCTACGTGGGTCTGGCCGTTCATGCTGAACTCCACACGTTCCAGCGGATCGCCACTTGGTTCCACGTATGCCGTGAAGGTGTTCCACACGGGGATGCCCGCTCCGGCAAGGGAGACGAAATAGCCGATGCCATCATCCGCGGCCCCATCGAGCGTGGCTTCCACACCGGTGACCGTGGGTGGTTGCGGCGATGAGACCGACTCCACGTTGCTCCAATCGCCGCAATCTCGGCAGTTGCAGGCCTTCACCTGATAGTACCACGTCCCTCCGGCGTGGCACGTGATCTCTGTCGAAGTAGAGGGGCCGGAGTAAACGGCGTCCGGACTGGAGAACGCGTCGTTGTCGTCCTCTCGAAGCTCGTAGGTGGTGCCATCAGGGACAGCGGACCAGGAAACGGTATAGGCCCCGTCGAAGTCGTCGTTGCTGATGGGATCGAGGGTGGGAGGCTCAGGGATGAGCCATACTTTTACCGACTCGGTATTACTCCAGCCGCTGTAGCACAAGTCGTTGGAGGCCCTGGCACGGTAGGAGTACGTGGCTGGGCTGTTGTCCTGTATGTACGCTGAGGTGCCTGATCCCTGGTAGACGGTGGTTGGGCTGGCGAAGGAGGGGTCGTCGTCCTCTTCCAGTTCATAGCCAGTGGCGTCTTTTACGGAGGACCAGGAAACACCATAGGTTCCATCGCAGTCAGGGTTTTCAACGGAATCCAATGTAGGGGCATCCAGGACGTAGACGGACTCGGTGTTGCTCCAATCCGTGCTGTCGCGGCAATTGGAGGCCCTGACCCGATAGTAATGAGTCCCTCCGGTTTGGTCTGTGATTTCCGTTGAGGGATCTGGTCCCTCATAGACCGTGGTTGGGTTGGAGAAAGAGGGATCAATGTCCTCTTGCAGTTCATAGCTGGTGGCGTCAGCGATGGCGGACCAGGAGACGGTGTAGTCCCCGTCGCAGGGTTCGTCGTTGCTGATGGCGTCGAGGGTAGGGGGGACATCCAGGAGAGGCCAAACCGTTACCGATTGGGTGTCGCTCCAGGCGCTGTTGCATAGCGCATTGGAGGCCCGCACGCGATAGTAGTAAGTGCCTGGGCTCCTGCCCACGACGTCCGTGGAGGTACTTGAGCCTTGATAGATCGTGGTTGGGCTGGAGAAGTCGGGGTCGTCGTCCTCCTGCAATTCGTAGCTGGTGGCGTCGGGGATGGAGGACCAGGAAACGGGGTAGCTCCCATCGCAGTCATCGTTCTCAACCGGGTCGAGTGTGGGCGTGTCCAAGACGTAGACCGACTCCGTATTGCTCCACTCACCGCAATCTCGGCAGTTACAGGCCCTCACGCGGTAGTACCAGGTTCCACCGCTCTGGCCGGTGATATCCGTAGAAGTGTCTGGGCCTGAGTACACGGTAGTTGGGCTGGAGAAGGCATCGTTGTCGTCCTCCTGCAGTTCATAGCTGGTAGCATCAGCGACGGAGGACCAGGAGACGGCATAGTCTCCGTCACAAGGTTCGTCGTTGAAGATAGGATCAAGGATGGGGGCAGCAGGGATGGGCCAGACTTCCACCGACTCGATGTTGCTCCACTGGCTGCAGCCCTCAGCATTACAGGCCTTGACTCGATAGTAGTAGGTGCCTGGATTGTTGCCTGCAATGTCTGTTGAGGTGTCCGGGCCCTCATAAACAGTAGTTGGGCTGGAGAAGGAGGAGTTGTCGTCCTCTTCCAGGACATAGTGCGTGGCTCCGCCAACCGAGGACCAGGAGACGGTGTAGTCGCCGTCACAGTCGGGGTTGCTGATGGGGTAGAGGGTAGGGGCAGTGAGGGCACATACCTGGACCGACTCCGTATTACTCCAATCATCACAGCCACAAAGTCTGACTCGATAGTAATAGGTGCCTGGACTCTTGCCTGTAACGTGGATCTGCTGTGGCCATTCTTTCCCCCACTCTTCTGGGCTGGAGAAGTCAGGGTTGTCGTCCTCTTGAATGATCGTTACGCCGCCGTCGGGCAAGGTCCAGGAGACGATGTAGTCGCCATCACATTCCGGGTTGCTGATAGGGTGAAGAACTGGTGGCTCTGGGCAGGTTGCGTAGGTCAGCACCAACTCCGGCTGGTTGGCGCTGCCTTCTCGGCTGGTGAAAGTCCGGCCCCAGCGATTAGTCCAGTCACCACCCTCTGGACCCTTCAGGCCAAAGCCGTAGTTGGGTTCCGATCCATCTTGCCAGAGCTGCACCAGCGATGTCACGTCCCAGGTGCGCCAGCCAGTCCCAGTGCCAGACGTGGTCGAGGCGAAACTGGCGTTGGTGATCAGGGGACGATCATTCCAGGTAGCTGATAGCTCTTCCCAGGGGTGGATCACCCGACGAACGCTCAGGTTCACCGAACTGAGTCCCCAACTCCAACTCCCTTCCTGGTATAGGCGCAAGGTGGCCTGGCTGATGACTGCGTTGGGGGGCAAACCTGTCAAGTCGAAACGCAACAGAATTCGCTCCCGCCCGGGAACGAAGCAGGCGACACACTCGCCTGTCCGCAGCGTGGCGTCTGCGCCGAAGTTCGTGTCGGGCGCTCCTTCGAATACGTAAGTATCAGCTACAGGATTCAGGGTGACCTCGGCACTTATGGCAGGCCCCGCCTGTTGGACAAGAGCGTGTCCGGGATCGTCGGTCCATACCTGCCCCGTGCTGATCACTAACACCATCAAGGCCAGAATGATCAAAACATTTCTTTTCATTTCCCTTCCTCCTCATGATATGCCAAAACAAAAACGCCAACGGCAGGCAAGAAACAATACCTGCGTTGGCGTCTGAAGATCAGCGCCTCGCTTGTTTGCGCTATTGGCTGGCGGAGGGTTCTAGGCTGACCGTCAAGCTTCATGAACTTCTCCCTTGCGAAGCCCGACCCATATCCCTTACCATCTTACAATAAGGTGGCTAACTTTCCAAGATTATATCACCATCATCCCGAGCTGTCAATTTCGTTTCCCTCGACGTCACTCCGACAGCCGTCTCTTGCCATCATCCTCCTTCTGAAGAAGTTGAATCTGGTGGCCAAGTCAAGCGGCCTGCGTGCTCTAGCTGTAGTCCTTGACCACCAGAGGCAAGTACACGCGTGAAACGACCGTCGGCGTAGGTGTTGCGGTAGGCGTGGCGGTGGCGGTAGGCGTGGCCGTCGGCGCGCAGGGGCTTTCCAGCTCCCACTTCACGGCGTCAAACCCGATTTGCCGCAATGTGCTGGGATCCTCGCTGGTGGCGTCGGTCAGGCGGACGTGTTCCTCGGCGCTATCACCGAAGCGGTAGGCGCCCAGAATCACCCATTCATCGTAATAAACGATCTGCTTGACCACCACAGTTTCGGCGCCGTCTGCGTGGTAGATCCCATACCGCGCGCTCTGGGTGGTGGCGTTGGCGCGAGGTACGAAGACGGAGACTTGATAGAACCCACAGTCCAAGAGGCCAGGGCGCCACTCAGCCCAGTTGCTGATGACATTGCCGTTCACGTAGGTCCAGAACATGTGATCAAGATAGCCGATTGAGGATTCCCACCAATAGGCTGGCGTGCCGTGCTGGACGAACCCATCGTCCAGGTCGTCCACGATGACGGCGCCTGACGGAACTACAGTGCCCGTAGGTGTAGCGGTTGGCGTGGGCGTAGGCGTTGGGGTGAACGTCGGCGTGCTGGTGGCAGTCGGGGTGGGTGTCGGCATCTCAGCCGCACCCACAGCATATTTGAGCTCTCCGCTGTGGCCGTAACTGATGTGGGGACCGACTGAGTCGGTTTTTTGGGCATAATAAAGATCCCCGAAGAAGTAAGCGCTGTGTGGATTGCCACTGTCATCCAGCGCCAGATCCACTCCCCAGGGCGCGATCTCACCTGGGTCCACCGTCTCGGTTGACCAATGAAGATCAGAGAGGGCCATTTTTGAGGATGCAGGACCCACCATTGGCCCCATAGTCAGCAGCAGCAGGACCACCAACTCCACCGCTGTAAGTCTTCTTCGCCTCATTGGATCCACCTCCCTTCATTTCTGAGATCTCCCGGAAAGTCCTTGGGAATGCTCCCAGCCCCGTCCCCTGTTAGCGAAGCGGCGGCGTCGCCAGCGAAATCACCTCGCGGAAATCGCCCCGGGGACGGGGCTCAGAGCACTTTCCGGGAGAGCTCTTCTGTGTTCAACGGCGGTTGTCTCTTGATTGATCTTATTATATGACTCCCCTGAAAAAAGGTCAGAATCTCAAACGATGCCACTACAAATTGTATCATAGCTACAAACTTACTACAATTTATAGTGGGCTCAATCATCAAAATGGAGTTTTTTCAGTAGAGTCATTATATTATACCACAAAAACTGGCCGCCGTCTACGGTCAATTCAGAAAGAGGCGCATTTCAGTCTTGGGGCAGGTGCCATTGCGAGCGAAGCGAAGCAATCTCCCCGATCCGACCTCAGGTTTGGCCCCAAAGTGAAACGCATATTTCAGAAAGGGCACAGGAAATCTTAATACGCTCGTGAGAGTAGGTGGCGGTTGCCGATGCGGACGTTGGTCAGGCCGGCAGCGCGGGCGGCGGCCTCGGCCTCGTCGGCGTGGCGCACCGAGGTGCGGGGCAGGTCGGGCATGTAGAAGTGAGGATGGAAGCCCAGCAGAGCGTAGGGGATAGAAGGGTCGAAGGAGGCGATGAAGGCGGCGATTTGGCTGACCTCTTTGGCGTCAACGTAGCCGGGCACCAGCAGGGTGCTGGCCACCACCAGCGGAGGATCGGGGCGATCTGGAATGTGGCGGGCGGCGCGGGCGAAGTTCTCCAGCGTTCTCTTGTTGGACACGCCCGTCAAGGCCAGGTGGAGGCTCTCGTCGTAGGCCTTGAGGTCGAACTTGATGCAGCCGCCGGTCCCCAGCGACAGTTGCACGGCCTTCTCCAGCAGCTTGGGATGCATGGTGCCGTTGGTCTCCCAGCAGATGCGCACGCCTCGCTCAGCCAAGAGGCGAGAGGTGGCCAGGGCGTGGGGCATCTGGGGCGTGGGATCGCCGCCAAAGTAGCAGACACAGTAGGTGCGGGCATCGGCTTTGTTGGCTAGCTCTGGGGCACTCATGCCTTTGCCCTGGGGCGTCATCTGGCGATAATGCCAGTTCTGGCAGAACAGGCAGTTCAGAGAGCAGGCGCCGTAAAACACGGCCAGGTTCTTGTAGCCGTGCTTTGTATGCCCTTCGCAAACCCAATCGGCCACGCAGTTGGTGGGCAGGGGGTCGTAATACCAGTGCAGAATGCCCTTCTTGGCCGTTCCCGCCAGATGGATCAGCTTGCCCCCTCGGTTCTCCCGCAGGCCGCAGAAGCCGCGCTCGCCCTCGGGGATGCGGCACTCGTTGGTGCAGAGGGGACAGTGCACGCCCTGGGGATCGTGCGGCGGCTCTGTCGGCAGGTCGAACTCCAGCCGCGTCTCGGCCTGCATCTCCCGGATGCGCGGCAGCACCTCTTCGGGCCGCTCTCGAATGCAGTCTGCGCAGGCGCTCAAAACAGAGGCGATGAGGGGGGATTGGCGGCCGCAGGCCAGGCACTCGCTCTGTTCAAGGTAATCGTAACCAGTGAATAGCCTCATCATGGAAACGTATTGCGTAGTGCGTATTGCGTATCCCCTTACGCAATACGAAATACGCAATACGCCCTGTCATGTGGATGCTCAACCCAATCTGGGTTTACAGAGAACCTCCATCACTTCGAGGTCGAAGAACGTTTGCGCGTTGGCAGGTTTGAGTACCAAAGCGGTGTCGGCACCTCTGCCTGTGCCCGCGATGGCAATCACGCCGCTACGTACATGTGATGAAGCGGCCTCATCGGTACGCACCAGTCCGGCGTCGGCGGCCATCAGGGCGATTTCCACCGCCACCTTCATACCTTCGCCGAACAGGCGCAGGGTGTAGGCGATGATCTCTTCCAGTTGATAGGTGCCCAGTTTCTTGCGGACCGCGCGGCCCACCCCACCAAAGGCGTGCTGGCAGGTCACGATCTTGCCCCCCGCCGCTTCGATAGCCGCCCGGTTCTCGTCGGTCAGCTCCTGGTGGTTGGGCTCCTTGAAGCCTGTGGAGTGGGTGACCACCACCACGTCGTAGCCCCGAAAGACTTCGCAAGCAGCAACCCCCGTCTCTCCGCGAGTGCTGGCCACCAGGATCGTTTTGATCCCCAACTCCTCAGCTCGCCGCTTGGCAAGCTCAAAGGTTCGTTCCGTGTTCTCCCTGCCTGGCTTTTCAAAGTAGGCAGCAGTGACTTGAATTTCAGAAGACATTTTCACCCTCCTGGTATGGGTAACGAGTCTACGAGTAACGGGTCAACGAGTTGCCTCATCGCCTCATTGCCTCGTTGCCTCGTTACTCATCACCCTCATACTCTTCTTTGCTGATAAACTGACCACCCGCGATCTCCCTCGAACTCACCCGACGCTGGGCATCGAAGGTCAGCTTCACCTCGACGGGCGTAAAGCAACCTCCACTGCCAATGAGCACCTTACGCGAGAAGTAGCTGGCGACACGACCCGCATCGTCGTAGTTGGGCGTCAGGTCGTGGCCCAGGTCAACGCGGGTTTTGATCCGCTCGCCGCACCTGTTGCAGCGCACGTAAACCCAAAGCGCATCGCCGTCCCCAGCACCCTGGGAGGATAAAGCGACCGCTAGTTTCTTCAGGAAACGCATCTTTGTACCTCCCTTTGGCGTATTGCGTACTGCGTATTGCGTAAACGGAATACGAAATACGTTCTCATGCAGCAACAGGCGAAAGTTACCTTCCACTCTGCCAGCAAGTCAGATTGCGAGTTGATGGAAGTAAGGAACAATGAACTTGAACAGGCAAATCAGGTCCAGCGCGAATAGGCCCAGATAGGGCAAAGCGAAAATCCAATCACCGAATGCTTGGGGCAAAAACGCTTTGATTCCGAAAACCGCCGCCGCCCCGCCCAGCAGCGAGATGCTCAGCTTGTTGAAATCCCCCGTCACCAGGCCCTTGGCGGCCAGGATCAGGACGCCGGCCAGGAACAAAAAGGCTGCCATTTTGGCATTTTCCCCGGCCAGTATCTCTCGCAGGCCCAAAGCGAAGGCCAGGCCAAGGGGAATCAGCGCGGGGAAGAGATAGCGACCCTGGTGCTGGACGAACGTGAGATTGTACCAGAGATAAGAGAGCAAAGTGAAAAGGGCGGACAGAGCCAGGAGGCCAAGGGCCAACTTTTGGCGCGACGATAATGCTCGTGGGCTCGCGTTTCCAGCAGATCCAACGCCGCTCGGCCTGGATCGCCAGATCCGGGCCAGAAACGGGGATTTGGCAATCCCCTCTGAGCGACTTTGGGTCCACTGAAGTCTGATAACAAAAAGCACCAGGCCCAGCCCGACCACGGCGCAGAGCAGGGCCAGGATCAGATAGATTCGCTGGTCCACCAGGATGCCCATCCAGCCGAACTGCGCCCAGAAGCTCCTGAAGGTGGTGAGGACGAATTCCTTGACCAAACCAGTTGCGCCGAGCCGGGCCAACCATTCCGAGGTGCGAGGCTGGCCCAACACGACGGCATTGTGTCTCCCCAATCCCCAGATGTCCAAGTCGCCGTAGACCAGGGCGTTGCGGACGAACCAGGGGAGGATGAGCAAGAAGCAAGTGGCAAGTGGCAAGTGGCAAATGGCAAGTGGCAAGTGGCGTCTTCGTTCTATATACCTCTCTTTGACAAGGACTGCGACCAAGGCCAGGGGAATGGCAACCAAGGTCGTGATTTTTGTCAGCAGGCCCAGTCCCATCAACACGCCCAGCCCGACGAATCGCCCCCCCTCAATCCCCCCCAATTCTGGGGGAGAAGTCCTGACGTACCTCACCAACACCCACAGAATCAGCGCCAGGATCAGCTCGGCCAGGGTGTCGTTGTTCACCGACGCTGTCATGGCGATGTGCATGGGGACGAAGGCCACGAAGGCCGTCGTGCCGAGGGCCAAAGCCTCGTCGTTGGGGAAGATCTCTTTGACGACGTGGTAGACCACCCACAGCAGGCAGCAGCCTAACAGGACGGAGAACAGACGGAGAGGGAGGAGTCTTGCGGCGAAGAGTTTGTAGACCACAGCAGCCAGGACGTAGTAGAGAGGCGGTTGGTGGAATTCGTAGCGCAGGGATTCGATGGACATCTCTGGGGGAAACTGCCTGGCTTTGATCTCCTCCAGATAATCGTGTGGATAGTCGCCCATCTGAAGGACAGGGAAGCGGTAGTTCTCCGCCAAATGCTTGATGTAGTTGTAATGGGCCGGCTCGTCGGGCGCTTGCCAGGCAGGCGTCTTGACAGCGTAGAGGATGCCTGTGACCAGGTAGGCAGCGATGATGAGCACTATGAAGTAATGAGTGATCAGGGAATCAGTGATCAGGTTCCCTGATTTCCTGATTTCCTGATTCCCCGATTCCCTGTTTCTCATCACTGGTTACTCGTTACTCGCCTCCCCCCAGTCGCGCCAATTCCTCCTCCACGATGCTTTCGTCCAGCTTCTTGAACAGCGGCTTGGGCTGACGCAAGACCTGACCTGGGGGCAATTGACTGGGAGTCCACTCCAACTCTATACCGCTGCCATCGTAGCGGAGAGCTTGGTGAGTTCCGTGTTCCTCTTGCAGGGTCTCGATGTACTGCCGTCCCATGATGCCGCTACGTACATGTGATGAAGCGGCGTCATCATAGCCCAGGAAATGGTGCAATGCCTGGGAGGAGAAGGGCAAAAAGGGGTAGAAGAGAGTCTTTAGCGAGTCAATCACCCGCAAGGCGACGTAGATGGTGGCGCCTGCCGCTTCCCGATCCTCCTTGATCTGCCGCCAGGGGGCCTTCTCGTCGAGATAGCCATTGGTCTCGCGGGCCAGGGCCATAACCTCACCCAGGGCCGCTTTGAACTTGCAGCCATCCAAAAGCTGGCCGATAGGCTCGAAGGCCGCTTCTACTTTATCCAACAGGGCTTCGTCCAATTCACCCAACGAGCCTGCAGCGGGCACCTGTTTATCGAAATTCCGGTAGGCAAAAGACAGCACCCGATTGGCCAGATTCCCCCAGGCGGCCACCAGCTCGTCGTTGTTGCGACGCAGAAAGCCGGCCCAGGAGAAATCGGTGTCCCGAGTCTCGGGCGCGTTGGCAGTCAGGTAATAGCGCAGCGGGTCGGGGTCGTAGCGTTCCAAATAGTCGGGCAGCCAGACGGCCCAGTTGCGGCTGCCGGAGATCTTCCGCCCTTCCAGATTCAGAAACTCATTGGAGGGCACGTCGTAGGGCAGATTCAATGTGCCTTCCTCAGCGTACAACCTCTCGACTCCCATCAGGGTAGCGGGCCACATGATGCTGTGGAAGGGAATGTTGTCCTTAGCGATGAAATAATAACTGCGGCTAGGCTCGTACCACCACTCCTTCCACTTCTCTGGCTGCCCCGTTATCTTGGCCCACTCGATGCTGGCTGAGAGATAGCCAATCACCGCCTCAAACCAGACGTAGATGGTCTTGTCCTCGTAGCCCTCTACGGGCACGGGAATGCCCCACTCCATATCGCGGGTGATGGGCCGCGCTTGCAGTCCTTCTTTAAGATAGTTGAGAGTGAAGTTGTAGACGTTGGACCGCCAGTACGTTTTATCCTCAAACCATTCCAGCAGGCGTTCGTTCAGGGCGGGGAGATCGAGGAAGAAATGCTCCGTCTCTCGGACCACGGGACGGTGACCACAGAGCTTGCAGACGGGATCAATGATCTCGATGGCGTCCAGGGGTCGGCCACAAGATTCGCACTGGTCGCCGCGGGCGTCCTCACTGCCGCAGTGGGGGCAGACGCCGTAGACGTAGCGATCGGGCAGAAACTTGTGGCAGTGTTCGCAGTAGAGCTGCTGCGTTGTCTTCAAAGAGAGATAGCCGTTCTCCAAGAGCTTCAGAAAAATGTCCTGAGAAACTCGGTGGTGATTTGCGGTATCCGTGTGGGTGAACAGGTCGTAGGCCAGGCCCAGCTTGATGAAGCCATCTAGGAAAGTTTGATGATAGCGCTCGAAAACCTCGCGAGGGGAAACACCCTCCTCGTTGGCCCTAACGGTGACGGGGGTGCCGTGGCTATCCGAGCCCGAGACCATGAGGACATCGTTTCCCCTCAAGCGCTGATAGCGGGCGAAAATATCCGCCGGTAGGTATACTCCACCCACGTTGCCCACATGGATGTATGATGATGAATAAGGCCAGGCAACGGCCACTAAGATCTTCTCGCTCATTCCGAATCCTCCTTCGGGCTAGACACCCAGTCTATCAGGAAATCCGGGATGTCCGGATAACCTCGGCTGTGCGCGTACCTCAACATGACGCCGAGGTGGAAACTGTAGACCTCGTTAGCAGTGAATTTCTCGCCATCGTAGAGATTCATCGGCAAGTAATCACTGGTGACCACCCACCACCATCGTGGAGCTCCACCCATCCAAGCCTCGCCAGGTGTGAAATCCACCCTGTAGACCCTGGCTTCGATCGGCTCGTCAGCTGAGCCGAAAGAGACCGCCAGGACTGGCTCTTCGGCCTTCCCCCTAGCCTCTGTCTCGACGTAGTTCCTTACCACTTCTTTTTCATCCATACTTACCCTCCCTTGAATAGTATACCAGACTTCAATCCGTTTGGCAAAAGCAGTGATGGTCCCGCCAAGCCCTTCGGTCGAGTTCTCATGCCGTTCAGCTTCCTTTCAACACCAGCGGCAGATAGACTTCGTTAAGCAGACCAGACGAAGTGTTCCTAACGAACACCTGTTCCCCCTGCAAGGTGATGGTGTTGGCACGATAGACCGTGCTGCCGCCACTCTGCCCTTGCAGCAGCAGGCCGATGGCGAAGGTGTCGGCTAGACCAGGACTCCCATCTTCGCGCCCCACCAGGTCCAGATTCGGGAAGTCCTCTTGAAGCGCCACCGGGTCGAAGACGATGGTGTAAGTACCGCCGACGGGCGTCACCTGCCCGTGCTCCAGGATGTAGCCAGGCATGGCGATGGTGTAATCCACCGTCGCTCCACTCAGGCCAGGGGGCACAGAACCGGAGATGGTGATGGGGGTCACTTCGTGGTCAAAAGACAGGAAGCCCGGCGGCGGGGACGACACATCGAGACGCGGGGCGTCCTCCGGCACGACGTAGAACCAGTAGCGGCCACCCTCGCTGCCCAGCACGTCGCCCGAGGGGTAAGGCGGAATCGTCGCCCCGCCTGAGCACTGCCCATCGTGCCAGACACGCACGTCCACCGACCACCGCCCCGGCTCGTTCACGATGAAGTCGTCCTCCGCATCATAATAGTAACCAATGGAATTGGCCTGCCCGCCTCCGACGTGCTGGGTTCCACTGGGGGCAGTGACCGTGACCGCCACCTGGCTGTCGAGGGTGGGCATGATGTGGCCGGCGAAGTGGAACGTGTCGCCCACCTCGAGCACAGCGCCGGGGCGGACGCCGCTGGGCAGGATGAAGATGTGGATGTCCTCGCCTTTGAGGGTGAGGATGGGCCCGCCCTCGGTGGTCCAGCCGCCGTTGCCAGGACCAGCGAAGGGCGGCATCACCCGGCTGCCGGTGGGGTCGTCGTCGGGGATGAAGATCCAACCCGTGCCCTGCCCCAGGTATTCGCTGTGGCCGCTGTCCAGGTCGCGGTAGACCGCGCCCACGTACTGGAACTTGAAGTCGTTGGGCTGGTCGCCCAGTACGCCGACGCCCAACTGATCGTCGTACAGGGTATCCAGCCGCCAGTAGCCGCCGCTCTGGCCGTCCTCGGCCACCACCTCGCGCACGCGCACGCCGGGCCGCTGAGAGGAGCGGTAGCTGTAGGCGATCTGATCCACGTCGTCGGGCGCCATCCCTTCGACTTTGCTCAGGACAAGCTGCACCGGCCGCCCCGAACGGGTGCTGATGAAGAGCGGGATCTCACCGGCGTCAAACCGCTCGCTGAGACTGCCGGGGCTGCTCAGGGGCACTCCCCGCCGCTCCGCCCGGACGCGAACGGCGGCTTCGATGGCGCCGACCGTATCCTGCACGCTGGCGCCCAGGATGAGCGAGTCGCCGCCCACTGGCCCGTCGCTCATGCGGCTCCAGTAGATGTCGCCGTTGTAGTAGGGATTGAGGCTGTGCGATATAGCCCCCTCTGGGATGTTCAAATCGCGGCTGTTGACGAACCAGTGGTTAGGGATGTAGGGGAGGCTGTCCAAGCCGCGCCGACCATGCGCGATGAGAGCGGCTTCGTTCTCAGGGGTCATGACCACCCCGCCCCAGGTCATGGCGCCCATGTAGAGCGTGCCGTTGGGGGCGGTGTAGGCGGCGGTAAGATCAAGGCGGAGTTCGCCTGGGTGGGTAAGGGACATTGGATATTGGGTATTGGATATTGCGTATTGCGTATTGCGTGTGCTGAAATAGCCGTAGTCGTTGGCCTGACCGGTGATGGTCTGAGTGATGGCCTGGGCCGGGTCGGAGTCGGGGTAGAGGGTTAGAGTGAGGGTTACGTCGGCGGGGACGCGGGGGTAGAATTGCATTGCTGGGTTGAAGGCGTCGCCCACGGCCAGCGGGGTGCCGGGCAGGACGCCGGGGTCAATGTCCAGCGGGTGGGCGATCCACAAATCGTATGTCCCGCCGCCGGTGTAGCTGTTGCCCCAAATATCGCTGACCGTGCCGCTCATGGTGATGACGTGGTGGCCATATTGATCGAATGTGACCCGGAACCGATCGGAGGCCGCCTTGAGCGAATAGACGTCCTCCAACTGCATCGTGCCGCTGTTGAGGTCGTGGCCGGCGCGAGTGGTCATGCTGCGGTGGAAGGACTGGGCGAAGGGTTCGCTGCCCAGGTCAGCGACCGTCCCATCGGGCTTCTGAATCAGGACGCTCAGTTGGCCGCCCGGCAGGTCGAAGGGAATCAGCGGCGGGCAGGGCATGTTTCTGTCGGAGCGCGAGATGATGGGCAGAAAAGGCTCCAGCCGATAGGTGATGGGCTGGCCGGTGTGCACGTCCAGCGGCGGGGCATAGTAGGGCGCGCCCTGGGAGACAATCTGCGAGGCCAGTTCGAACCTCCCCCTGTCCTCTCGCGCCCCAGCGCCCCGCGTGCCCTGCACGTGGTTGTCCATCAGCAGCCGCCAGACCAGGTGGGGCAAATTGCCAATTTGCCCTACGGTGATGGGAGCCAGAGCCGCTTCGTGCGGCTGGATGGTGAAGTAGCCCACGTTGGCCGCCACCCAACCGTCACCGGCGGGCACGCCCTCGAAATCCAGGTACACCATCGGTCGGTAGGTTCCAGGGAGCAAATCCTGCGGCAGGCGGCCGCCGACCACAAACTCGCCCTCGACGGCGTGACCGCCCGCATAGCGGAAACCGTCAACGCTGAAACCGATGCCCATGTCCTCTACGGGCCGCTCAACGCGCTGGATGGGGAATCCGCTGGGCGTGAGCAGGGTTGACATGAAAAAGTTCTCCGACGCCAGGGAATGGCCGCTCCCGTTGAACAGCATCATCAGGCTCATCCAGCCATTCACGGTGATGGCGTCCAAGTCGGTGGTCGCAGTGATAGCCTGACTGTACAGGCGCACCGTGCCTTCGATGTGGAACGGGTCGCCGGGCGCATACGTGTGGGGGGCTTCTGGCGGCGCGCCGGGACCCTGGTAGAGATACAGATTCAAGCCGCCGTCGCCATCGCCGATGAGCAGGTCGGGCTTTCCGTCGCCGTTGAGGTCGGCAGCCGTGGGTGTGGCGTGCTCGCCAACTCCAATCTCGGGGTGCAAAGTCGTCACCAGTTTCCACGCCGGACTCTGCGCCGTGCCCGTGTTGCGAACGTAGGCCAGCGAACCGTTGCCCAGGCCGACCAGCAAGTCCAGGTCGCCATCCTGGTCCACGTCAAAGAAGGCGGGCGCGCTGTACTTGCCCAGGTGAAGATCGGCGTAGGGCTGCACCGGCGCGGCCCAGGCTGGCGCGGTGGGTGTGCCGGTGTTCTCGACGAAGGTCAGCGTACCCGCCTCGTCGCCGATGAACAGGTCGAGATCGCCGTCGTCGTCCACGTCCGCGAAGGCAGGTCTACTCCAGCCGCCCACGTCCAAGTCGAGCCAGTTATCAGTGACCAGTGACCAGTTGGGCGTCGTGGGTGTGCCGTCGTTGCGATAGAAACGGATGTTGCCGCCGGCCTCTGGTCCCTCCCAACTGCCCTCGCCGATGAACAGGTCGTAGTCGTTGTCACCATCCACGTCGGCAAAGGTGGGGAAGGGGTGCGGATGATTGGTCCAGGGCAGGGTCAGCAGCACGCCGTCGGGCCGCCAGTCGGGGCTGGCCGCCGTGCCGACGTTGGTGAACTGGTGTACCTGGCCGTGGGCCTGGCCGATCAGCAGATCCAGGTCGCCGTCGTTGTCCCAGTCGGCCAGGGCGGGGGCGCTGTCGCCCGCCAGGTCGAAGGGGAACACAAACGCCTGTTCGCTCCAGGAAGATGGTTCGGTGAGGTGAGCATCCACCCTCCCCCGGCCCCTCCCTGGGAGGGAGGGGGGAAGACTCCCTCTCCCTTGCAGGGAGAGGGTTGGGGTGAGGGTGGAAATGCCATTGCGGAAGAAGCGCAGATTCCCCCAATGTTCGCCGGTGACCAGATCGGCGTCGCCGTCGCCGTCCCAGTCGGCCAGGGCGGGGGCGCTGTCGCCCGCCAGGTCGAAGGGGAACACAAACGCCTGTTCGCTCCAGGAAGATGGTTCGGTGAGGTGAGCATCCACCCTCCCCCGTCCCCTCCCTGGGAGGGAGGGGGGAAGACTCCCTCTCCCTGCGAGGGAGAGGGTTGGGGTGAGGGTGGAAATGTCGTTGCGGAAAAACCGCAGCACACCCCAATGCTCGCCGGTGACCAGATCGGCGTCGCCGTCGCCGTCCCAGTCGCCCACGCCGGGGCTAGTGCCGCAACTGCCACCGCCATAGCCAATCGGGTCATCGGCCTGGCGCGTCCAGGTGGGATTCACGGGCGTGCCACCCCGTTCATACCAGACCAGTTGCCCACACAGCCCAATCAGCAGGTCGAGATCAGAGTCGCCGTCGAGGTCCACGAAAGCCGGCTGAATCCCCTCCCCCTCCTCGCTGATGTTGGCGTAGCTGCTGGTCTGCTGCGTCCAGGCCGGGCTGGTGGGCGTGCCCGTGTTCTTGAAATGGTAGAGGGTGCCGCCCTGGTGCCCGACCAGCAGATCGAGATCGCCGTCGTTGTCGAGATCGGCCAGGGCGGGGGCCGCGCCGTGGCCGGCGGTCAGGGTGACGTCAGGCGTGCTGTCACTATAATGGACGATCACTCTGCCATCGCCCGTTCCCACTAATAGGTCGGAGGCACCGTCGCCGGTCACGTCGGCCAGGGCCGGATAGGCCCACCAGCCAGCGACGACGCCCGCATACTCATCCGTCTCGAATTGCCAATCGGGCGATGCGGCGTGGCCTTGATTTAGATACAGCACCAGGCGGCCAAATTGTTCGCCGATCAGCAGGTCCAGGTCGCCGTCGTCGTCCAAATCGCCCAGCGCAGGGTGGGTCCAGTTGAGACCGCCCAGGTACAGGCCGGGCACCACCCGGCCATCGTAGGCGCCCGTCAGCACCCGCGTCCACTCCCCCTCCACGACCACCGGGCCGATGGCGCCTGTGATGGCCCAGGCCGAGTGGACGTAGTTGCCGTACACGGGGTCGTTGATGCCGTAGTCTATGGCCCCGGCGGCGGCGAAGGGCGCGCTGAACGCGTCGCCGCTGTGTTGGTGCGGCACGTTGACGATGGCGCCTGGGAAGGGGTTGATGCCATCTTGTATGCCTATGTCGAGATCCTTCCAGCGCCAATCGACGGGCGGCCCGTGCTTGATCATGACGGCGGAGCCGGGCGGGGCGTAAATCTGGGCACTGAAGCTGCCATCGCCCTCAGAGGTGGTGTAAGCCTGGTGAGTGGAGTTTAGGTTGACCAGCAGCACGTAGGCCAGGGGCAGGGCAGCGCCCGGCGCTCCCGTCACCACGGCCTCGCCTAAACCGTCAACGGGGCCAATGGTGATTTTCGCAGCATCGGGCGGCTCGTATGGAATCGGGTGGACGTAGGTGGTTCTGAGGGGCATCTCCCCCATCACATCGCCCTCCCGCAGGTCGAAGGCCGCCGTCGTCTCGTAGTAGCCTTGCGGCACGCCGTGGGTCGTCGCGTAGTAGATGCCGGGCTGGAACACGGCCAGGTAGCGCTGGCTGGCCTCGTCCCAATCCATCTCGTACCACCAGTTCTCGGCGGGGTTCAGGGAGTTCACCGACAACCAGCCTGCGAACACGGGCGCGCCTCCACGGTCGGTGACCCGAAGGGAGAGCAGATGTCCAGGGACAACTGTGAAATCTGCCGTGACGTCGCCCGTGACCTCATACATCCAGCGAAAGGCCTGACTCAGGCGGGTGGAGATTGGGGGGCGCACGTGGAACCAGAGTTCGCCGTCGGTTTCGATGGACAGGCTGTAGAAACCGGCGGCGTCCGTGGTTGCCTCCGCCCAGTCCTGGGGCGAGCCAACGTTGATTCGGGCATCGGGCACGGGGCCGCCGGGTCCGGTGACGGTGCCGGAGACGGTGATGGAGCTGGAAGCGGTGGCGGCGGTGTTAGCGGGCTCGGAGACGGTAGCGGGTTCGGGGATGGCAACTGTGGGTTGCTGGGAAGCCAGGCTGGCGCCACAGGCCGCCGCCAGCGCCAGCACCATCAGGCCCATGACCCAAGCTATTCGTTTCTGTAACACGATGGCTAACTCCTTTCGCTCACACCCTCAACCCGCGCCATCGCCCTGAGCTAAAGCTCAGGGCTGAAAGAACCAAGCCCTGCGGGCTAAAACCCTAGCCCAGCAGGGCTTCGCCCTCTCATCGCGGGGGTTCAGCGCCGTCTCGGCAGCAGGAAAATGAGAGGCAGCCCCACCAACGTAATGACCGCGCTGGCGGTGAATGCCAGGCGCAGGCCGAACAGGTCGCCCATCGCCCCCAGCACCACGACCACCACCGAGCCGAGAACGAAGCTCAGCGACATGTAGACGCCGTTGGCCAGGGCGCGGTTGTCGGGAAAGCTCTCCTGCACCAGAGCCATGATGACGGGCGTGACGGAGAGGGCCGTGAAACCCATCACCAGCAGAATCAAGAACCGAAGCCAGCCGTCGCTGGCCAGAAAGGCGAACAGGAGAAGCGGCGTGGTCAGCATGGAGATAGACAGAACCAGTCGGCGGCCCAGCCGGTCGCTCATCGCGCCCCCCAGCAACGCGCCCACCACGCCCCCCGCTTCCAGGAGCGACAGAGAAGCGCCGGCGAGCCAGAGGTCAGCGCCCTCCTCGCTCAGGAAAATGGGCAGATAAGTGGTCAGCGATCTAGTCATGAACAAACGCGCCACGATGATGCCCACCAGGGGGAGCAAGAGCGGCCCCATGCCCCGCAGCGCCTGCCGCCAGGGGAGTCCCTGACCAGCGTTGACAGGCTGCGTGGGCACATCTCTAAGACGGACGTACAGCAGGACCGAGGCCAGGAAGCCGCCGACCATCAACCACGGCGTACCTCCCAGGCCCAGCAGGCGGACGGCGCTGACGATGACGATGGGGCCCAGGGTGCGGCCCAACTCGCCGCCGACCATCCAGAATCCCATGCCCCGCCCCAGGCTGCGCCCCGACAGGTTGCCGGCGATCACCGGCGCCACGGCGTGCAGCCCGGCCGAGCTCAGGCCGGCCACCATCAAGAGCAGGGCCAGCATCCCGTAGCCCGGCGCCACGCCCAACAGGCTCATCATCGCGCCGGTCAGTGCGGGGGCCAGGATGACAAAGTATCGCAGGCTGACCCGGTCGGCCAGGTGGCCGATGAAGGGCTGGAGCAGCGACGGTCCCTGCATGAACACCGACAGCAGCCCGGCCTCGGTCTTGGACAGGGTTAGGTTGGCGATGAAGGCCGGCAGGAGAGGGGCCAGGAAGGCGGTATAAGTATCGTGCACCGCGTGCGCCGCGGCGATGGTGAGCACGCCGTCGGTCTGAAATCGCCCATCCTCAGCTTTCAAAGCGCTCTTGGTGGAATCGCTCATGGTCGGCACGACGGTCCCGTGGGAGGCGTTCTCACTCCCCATCCCGCAGTCGTCTCGTAGGCGTGGCCCACCCGCAGCACCGTGGCCTCGTCGAAGGCGCGGGCGATGATCTGGAGTCCCACCGGCAGGCCCGCGCCGGTGAAGCCGCAAGGCACGGAGAGGGCGGGCAGCCCGGCCAGGTTGGCGGGGGAGGTCAACCGCAACAGCGTGCTTCTCACCTCAGGGGCTTCTGCCTGGTCAAGGCGAGGCGCGGGGATGGGCGTGGTCGGCGCCAGCAGCGCGTCTACCTCCCGCAGCGCGCGGCGGAAGTCATCGGCCAGGAGACGCCTGGCACGCTGGGCTTGCAGATAGCGAACCGCCGGCACCAGCAGGCCCGGCTCCATGCGCTGGCGCACGTCGTCGCCGTAGTCCTGCGGGCGGTCCGTCAGCCAGGGGCGATGGTAGGCGGCGGCCTCGGAGATGCTGATGGGCCAATACACCGCTGGGGCGTTCTCCAATCGCGGCAAGGCGACCTCCTCAATCGCCGCGCCCAGTCGGCCCAGCACGTCAATGGCCGCCCGCACGCACGCCTCGACCTCGACGTCCAGATCGTCGAAGTAGAAGTGCTGCGGCACGCCCAGGCGCAGCCCCTTCACACCAACCTCCAGGCCGGCCGTGAAATCAGGCACCGGCGCGTCACTTGAGGCGGGGTCGCGGGGATCGTGGCCGGCCACGGCGTTGAGCATCAGGGCCGCGTCGCGCACGCTGCGGGTCAGGGGACCGACGTGGTCCATCGTCCAGGCCAGGGGGACGACGCCGTGCCTGCTCACGCGGCCATAGGTGGGTTTGAAGCCCACGACGCCGCACAGGGCAGCGGGAATACGGATGGAGCCGCCGGTGTCGGTACCCAGGGAGGCGGCGCACAGCCCAGCCGCCACCGCTGCCGCCGATCCCCCGCTGGAGCCGCCGGCGCTGCGCTCCACGTCCCACGGATTGCGCGTCGGCCCGTAGTGGGGGTTGACGGTGGTGACGCCGAAGGCGAATTCGTGCAGGTTGGTCTTGCCAATGATGATGGCGCCGGCCGATTTGAGCCGGGCCACGCAGTGGGCATCCTCCTGGGGGACGAAATCGGCCAGAATTTTGGAGCCGGCCGTGGTTCGGACGCCCCGCGCCCAGAAGAGGTCCTTGAGCGAGACGGGGACGCCATGCAGCGGGCCGAGGTAGCCGCCGCCCGAAATCGCCTTTTCCGCCTCGCGCGCGGTGGACAGCGCCTGGTCGTGCAGCACAGTGATGTAGGCGTTGAGACGCCCGTCCAGCGTGTCAATGCGATCCAGCATCGCCCGCGTCACGGCGACGGGCGACACGTCCCTGCTCTTGATGAGGTGCGCCAGATCAGCGATGGTGAGAAAAGGCAAGTCGCCCTGATTCATTTTTCGCCCTCCTCCGTCACGCTGAAGCTCACCGCCGGTTCCACGTCTTGCAGGTCTAGCCCGTCGAGACGGCTCACCGCTTCGTGAAAGGCTTTCAGCACGGGCAACATCTCGTCCAGCCGCGCCTCATCAAGCTCGGTCAGGATGATTGCGATTGAATTCACGGGATTCTCTCCTTATACAGCACTTCCCTCATGCGCTCGATGGCCTCCTCGACCAACGGCGTCGAATTGGCAAACGATAACCTGACGTGTCCCTCCCCGCTGTCTCCAAAGGCGATCCCAGGGGTGACGGCCACCCTGGCCTTGCTCAACAGCATGTCGGCGAACTCTATGGAGGACATGCCCGTGGCGGAGACGTCGGGGAACGCATAGAACGCTCCCTGGGGCTGGTGACAGGATACGCCTGGCAGGCTGTTCAGGCCGTCGGTAATGATGTCCCTCCGCTTTCTGTACGCCTCGACCATCTGCGAGACGGCATCCTGGGGACCAGTTAGGGCCGCGATGCCAGCGTATTGAGTAAAAGAGCTAGCACAGGTCACCGAGTGCTGTTGAACCTTCAGGATCTCTTTGGCCAGCGGCTCCCTGGCCGCCACGTAGCCCAGACGCCAGCCCGTCATGGCATAGGCCTTGGAGAAGCCATTGATGACCACGGTTCTATCCTGCATATCGGGCAAACTGCCCACGCTGATGTGCTGGTGACCATCGTACAGGATCTTCTCGTAGATCTCGTCCGATAGCACCAACAGGTCGTTTTCCAGGGCCACCGTGGCGATGGCCTCCAGCTCCTCGCGGGTGAAGGTCCGGCCCGTGGGATTGCTGGGCGAGTTGAGGATCAGCAGCTTCGAGCGGGGCGTCAGCTTTTGCCGCAGCTTGGCCTCTGTGACGCGGAAACCATCTGCCGCGCCCAAGGGGACATGGACCGCCGCGCCGCTGGCCAGTTGCACACAGGGCACGTAGGAGACCCAAGCCGGATCGAGGACCAGCACTTCGTCGCCCTCGTCCACGGTGGCCATGATGGCGGCGAAGAGCGCCTGCTTCGCCCCTGGCGTGACGATGATCTCCGACTCAGGGTCGAAAGCCAGGCCGTTTTCCGCCCTTAGCTTGTCGGCGATGGCCGTCCGCAGCCCTCTCAGACCGGAGCTGGCCACGTAGTGCGTGTGGCCCTGGCGAATGGCCTCCACAACGGCCTCCACGATGTGCGATGGGGTGTCGAAGTCGGGATCGCCGCCAGCCAGGCTGATGACGTCCAGGCCCTGTGCAGCCAGGGCGCGAGCTTTGTCGGAAACCGCCACCGTAGCCGAAGGCTGAACGCCGACGACCCTGTTTGCAGCTTTGTGTTTCAAGTTCATGAAGTAAGTGCCTCCTTATTTATTTGCGGATTAGCTCAGGTGGAACCGCTGATGGCGCTGAGGCACGCTGAACACGCTGAAAACTAACATGCCCCGACAGTTTGCTCCCTCAGCGAACTCAGCGCTCATCAGCGTCATCAGCGATTCAAAACTCGCTCTCAACCAATCAACACCTGCTGGATGGCGGGCGTCAATTGCACCAGCACATCGTGGACGCGTTCCAGACCCAGCCCGACCAGGAACCAGGCAGGCCCATAGTCCAGCCGGATGAAGCCGTGCACGTTCCAGCGGGCGCGGCTGTAGTCCCAGGGGCAGACGCCAACTAGACGCTTCAGCAGCCAGCCCATCAGGTACTCCACAGCCCAGAAGCCCAACATGTAGACCACGCCCCGCAGCGGCCAGGGCCAGGCGCGGAGGGCGTTGTGGACCGGTTCGTACAGGGGCGCGATGAGGCCGTAGAGGGGAAACATCCACAGATAGGACGTGCCCCTCAGCTTCCAGCCCCGCTGCTGCCCGCTGAGCTTTTCCCTCGTCGCCGTCCAGACAATCTCGCCGCACCAGCCCAGCATGCCGTAGAGGATGAATCGAAGGATCATGTTGGCCTCGACGCCTGGAATCGCTGAGACCGCTGAGGTGCGCTGAACACGCTGAAACCTGGCTTGCTCCGAAAGCCGGCCCTCTCAGCGAACTCAGCGCCCATCAGCGTCATCAGCGGTTCACTGCTCTGAAACCACCGCTATCCCCAAGGCGCCCGGTCCCGCATGGGTTGCGATGACCATGCCCGTTTCGGCAAGCAGGATGTCCTCTTCAGGAAAGCCGGTTTGCAGAGCGATCTCTGAGACCAGTTCCCTGGCCTCCTCTTCACAGGCAACGAGCGCCACACCGACCGTCTCCGCCGGGAAACGCTCGCTGGCCAATTCGATCAGCCTGCGTCTGGCCGCTTTTCTGCCGCGCGGCTTCTCCAGCAGCGTCAGCTCGCCATCCAGGATGGTCAAGATGGGCCTGATTCTCAGCAGCCCGGCCACGACGCCGCTCAGCCGGCTGGCTCTGCCCCCCTTGACCAGGTACTCCACTGTATCCAGGGTGATGAACAGGTCTAGGCGCTGCCGCAGCTCGTTGATGGTCTCCACCACGGCCTGGGCGCTTTGGCCCTGTTGGGCGGCGCGGGCAGCGGCCAGGACCAGCAGACCCTGGGCCAGGGAGAGCGTCTTTGAATCCACCACCGTGACCTGTCCAGCGGGGAATTCCTGGCTGGCCAGAACCGCCGCCGAGTAGGTCGCGCTGTGATTGCCGGTGATGGTGATGCAAACCACCTCATCGCCATCCTCCACGCACTGGCGGAAAGCCCGCACAAAGTCTCCCGATGACGGCACGGAGGTCGTTGGCCAGGTGTTCTCCGCCCTGGCCAGGAACTCCTTCATGGGGAGGCTCTTGTCCGCACACTCTTCCAGCCCAAAGCGAAACAGAAAGCGAACGATGATCACCCCAAGCTCTTCCAGTTCCTTTTCCAGACTTGGAGGCAGGTCGCAACTGGTATCGGTGACGATTCGCACGGTCAATTTTCTTCCTCCAGGGTTAGTATGCCTCCCCCAGCGTGGCGCAGTAGGCCCGGTAGGTCGTACAGGGCATCGTCAATGGCCAGGTCCCAATCGGCACTGGGTCGGATGTCCCACTGGTCCAGCCAGACGGGGACGCCGCGTTGTCTGAGGTTGCCCGCCAGCGTGAGGACGAAGTCCTCGTCCTGGCGCGCGTAGCAGATGAAAACGTGATCGCCCATCTCTCTACCTCAAGAAGTTTCGAGCCAAGCATAGCGCGGCGATAGCCGTCGCGTCCTGCAACTCGCCACCGCTGCACAGGTCCAAGAAGCTCTCCAAAGGCACCTTTCGCACACCTACGGGATACACCTCGTCGCCTTCCAGCCTACTGGGCGCCAGGTCGCGGGCCAAGAAGACAAACTGGCGAGAGGTCAGGTACTTGAAGGGGTGAAGCTCGCCCAGGAACTCCATGCGCTCCGCGCGCCAGCCCAGTTCCTCTTGCAGCTCGCGGTTGGCCGTCTCCTGCAACGGCTCCCCCTCTTCCACCTCGCCGCCGACCAGCACCAGCACCTCGCGATCGAAGGCGGGCGAGCGTTCCACCGCCATCAGCACCTGGCCGTCGTCGGTCAAGGGCACCACCAGAACGCCATCGCTGCAATGGACGAATCCCACGCCGTCAGCGCCGGCCATCAGCGTAAAATAGGGATCGCTGCTGATGACGTGGCCGTGCGGCTGCGTCGGCTTATACCACCCAACACGCTCAGTCAATCGCTCCCTCCCCGCTCTCGCTCTCTTCCTCCTGGAGCTCTCGCTCGCCCACCACCTGGCTGATGTAAATCTGCACGTCGCGCCGGATGATCTCCTCCACGCGAGCGGCGAACTTCTCGTAGGCGTGAGCGTGAGACTTGCGGCGGCTGTACGGCCCGCTCAACTGGAAGAAGTGCCATCCCTCGACCTTCAACAACTCGACCGTGTTGCGGAAATTGCGCCAACGCTCGCCGTAGTGAAAGAACTCCTCTACCGCCGAGGCGATGGCCACCACAGCGCCCAGGGCCGTGGCCACCCAAGCCACCCATGCCAGCGAAGACACCTGGCTAACCGTCACGCAGATGGGGATGAGGATGCCGCCGATGATGGCCGTCAGGCGCAGGCGATAGTACCAATCGCGGTTGCGGTTGGTCCGCCCCTCCAGCCAGAGCACCTGATCCAACCAGCGGCTCTTGAGCATTCGCTTGCGCAGGTCGCTCAACTCCAGCGCATCAATCAGCTCGCCGAAGTTTGACTCCAGCCACTCAATGTACGATTGATCCGACTTGCTCTTGTCTAGTGACTTGGTCGTGTCTACGCTTGCCTGCTGCGCATCCATTTGTGACCTCCTGTCTCATGAATAGGGTGTGTTTCAAGTGAGTTGGCTGGTATTGTTGGTCGGAATGGTATTCCGACGAATTGACGGATTACCAATCCGTCCTACAACCGAGATGAAACGCACCCTTATGAATAATGAGCGACGAACTGAGTCGCTCAACATAGCCGCGCCCTAGCCGTGCGGACAGACCGCGGTGCGGTCGCTTTGAGGGTAGGTTGTGGAAAATGAACACTGCCTTCAAATATACTATGAGCCGCTGAATCTGTCAAGCCAGACGCTCATTCCACAAACGGCAAGGCGAGCAAAAAGGCGATCAGGTCCTGTATCTCGGCTTCGCTCAGCAGGCCGCGCACATCGTGCTCGCTCTGCGGGCTGGGCCGGTTGAGGGCTTCGTAGAGGGTGGCCGCGCTGCCGTCGTGGAAGTAGGGCGCGCTGTCGTACAGCCCGCGCAGGGTGGGGGTGTCGAACTGCGGGCCGATGCGCTCGTCGGCGGTGGCCGTGCCCACGTCGTGCATCTGGCGATCGGTATAGAAGGGCGGAGGATGACACCCAATGCAGCCCAGCTCCGCATCATCGAAGATGGCCTTGCCCCGCTCTTCGGCCTCGGTCAGGGGCTCGCCGTGAGCGTGGGCTGGACTCAACGGGATTTGCAGGCCGTCTATGAAAGTGGCCAGGCAATCCAGGTCGAAAGCGCGGCCCTGGTTGGGCAAGTGGTTCACGCAGTCGGGCGGGGAGAGGGAGCAGTTCATGTCGCCGTCAATCAGGCCACTGCCGAAGTTCTCCTTCCGATTGGCGAACTCCGAATCAGCGCTCTCATCCCACTCCCCCGACCAGCGCAGGGGATAGGTCTGGATCATGCCCAGCAGGCTGGTGGTGTTGCGCGGCCCGGCGAAGCCGAAGAACCAGGTGCGCCCGTCGTGCTCACCCTCGAAGTGGCAGGTGTTACAACTGATCCACTGGGCGCGAGACATACGCGGATCGTCGCTGGTGTGAAACAGCCGCTTGCCGTTCAGCAGCACCGGCGGCAGGGGAAGGTCGGTGACGGGGATGCTGCTGGTCACGGTGTAAGCGGCGGTGTCTATGACCGAGACGGCGCCCGCCAGGGTGTTGTTGACGTAGGCCGCGGCGCCGTCGGGCGACAGGACGATGCCGCGCGGATTATCGCCCACCTCGATGTGGGCCACGAGTTGACGGCTGACCAGATCCAGCACCGAGACATCGTTGCTGGCGGCGTTGAGCACCCACAGCTCCTCGCCATCTGGAGTCAGGGCGGCGTCGAAAGGCAACCCCACGCCGGGCGGATCCAGAGTGCCCAGGTCGAGCTGCTGCCCCACCAGATGCTGCTGTGTCGCTGTGTCAACGAGCGAAACCAGCGGGAAGACGGTGGTGTCGAAAGTAAGAGCGCGGTTGGAGGTGTTGGAGCGGGTGTGGGGAACGTAGGCGCGAGGAGGAGGACTTCCCGCGCCGTCGGGCGAGAGGACGATAGACTGGGCCAGGTTGCTGTCGGGCCAAAGCTGGATGTTGGATGTTGGAAGTTGGAGGTTGGAGATTGGATATTGGGTATTGGATATCATTTGGCTGGGCGATGCGCCTTTGAGAATGAGGGGCAAGTAGATGCGCTGACCGCCCAGGGAGACGACGCTGATATGGCCGCTGAGAAGGTGGGTGACGTAGAGGGTGCGGCCGTCGTCGGAGACGGCCAGGCCGCTGGGGCGGTCGGCCACGGAGAGGGTTTTCACCGTCTCAAAAGTGATCGTGTCCAAGACAGCGAGGCGGTCCGCGCCCTGCTCGGCCACGTAGAGGCGGCCGCCGTCGGGGCTGACGACGACGCCGTAAGGCCGGTCGCCGACGGCGATCTCGGTGATGACCTCGTGTGTCGTCAGGTCTACGACCGAGACGCTGTCGGAGCCCCGATTGGCGACGTAGGCCCGCTCTCCCGCGTCGTCCACAGCCACGGTGCGCGGATCCATGCCCACCCCAATCTCGGCGATCTTCTCCTCTGTGGCAGTGACAATAATGGATAACGAATTAGAATCGGGGTTCACCGCCAGACAAAAACCGCCATCGGACGTTACGGCGATGGCGGAACTGGATCGTTTGACAGTGGCTTGAGCTGCCAACTTGGGAGGGCGGGGCAACGCTCGTCCCCACAGAAAGCAGGCCAGCAGGAACAGCAATAGCAGCAATTTCACCTGACGGACTTCTGTCCCTCGTCCCGCAACTTGCATCTTGCCTCCTCGCTACTGCCTCTCACGTAGTCGACATTCCCCCCTCCCTCCCAGGGAGGGGCAGGGGGAGGGTAAGCCCTTCAAATGGACAAGCTCCCCTGCGAAATCGCCTCGTTCTGGCCTGCAAACTCCCACCCCCACCCCAACCCTCCCCCTGGGAGGGGGAGGGAGCAGATAGCCGCCTCACATCCTCTCTCGGCGGCTCTCCACGGCCCGCTTCAGGGACTCGATCTCTCTCTGCAAGCCCTTCTGCCGTCGGGAGAGGTTGAAGACGAAAACGAAGGTCAAGGCCCAAAAAACTGCGTACGCGGCGAAAATGTAAACCAGGTTTTCCATGACGATAACCTCCTATAGCTCGGATAAGTGTTGCGGAAGCTATGTCATTGCGAGCGACCGTAGGGAGCGAAGCAATCTCCCTCTACTGACGAGGAGATTGCTTCGTCGCTTCAGCCGCTTCGCTTCCTTCGCTCCTCGCAATGACACGCTTGAAAATCGAGTTTCAGCTATGCTACGGTATGCTTCAGTTGTTCCACCTCGTCAGCCAACTGCTCCAGACGCACGCGGTGGACGAGTAGGGTGAAATAGAGCAAAGTGAACGTGCCGATGCAGAAGAGCATGGTGATCAGCATCGGTTTGGCCAGGTTGAAGCCCCCGCTGTCCAGGACCACCGGATGAATGGTCCGCCACCAGCGGATGGCCATGAAGGTGATGGGCACGCTGACGAAGCCCACGATGCCGTGGACGGCGGCGAAGCGGGCGCGGCGGGCCTCCTCGTCAATGGCGTTGCGCAGCATGAGATACGAGACGTAGATCAGCCACAGGATGGTGCTGGTGGTGAGGCGGGGGTCCCAGGTCCACCACACGTTCCAGGCCACTTTGGCCCAGATGGAGCCGCTGATGATGGCCATGGTCATAAACGTCACCCCCACCTCCACCGAGGACAGGGCCACGATGTCCCACTGGCGCGTCCCCTTCCACAGGTAGGCGATGCTGGCCACCAGGGTGACGAAGAAGGCGAAGAAGCCCACCCAGGCCGAGGACACGTGGAAGTAGAAAATGCGCTGCATGTCGCCCATCGTCCGCTCCGTGGGGGCGTAGACGAAGACCAGGTACAGCGCCGCTATCATGGCGATGGCGGTGGCCCAGATCAGGACGTCGCTTGCCGAATGGTTTTTCTCATTCATCACTCCATCCTCCCTACGGCCTCAAAAGCCTTGCGGGCCGCCTCGACCGTCACCCGGATATCTCCTTCGTCGTGCGCCAGGGAGACAAAGCCGGTCTCGAATTGAGAGGGGGCCAGATACACCCCGCTCTCCAGCATCCTGGCAAAGAAGGCGTTGAACTGGACCGTATCCGAGGTTTTGGCTGTGCCATAATCGGTCACCGGCCCTGCGGTGAAGAAGGTGCAGAACATGGATCCCAACCGCGTCTGATAAACAGGCGCCTGGGCCTCCTGGGCCGCCAGGCCGACGCCCTCAGCTAATTTGGCTGCTCTGGCCTCCAGTTTCTCGTAGACGCCCGGCTGCTTGAGCGCCTTGAGGGTCTCGATGCCGGCCGTCATGGCCAGGGGATTGCCGGATAAAGTACCGGCCTGGTACACAGGCCCCACTGGAGCCATCATCTCCATGATCTCCCGCTTCCCCGCATAGGCCCCCACAGGAAGCCCGCCGCCGATGACTTTGCCCAAAGTGGTCAGATCCGGATCAATCCCGTACAGTTCCTGGGCTCCGCCATAGGCCACGCGGAAGCCCGTCATCACCTCATCGAAGATGAGCAGAGCGCCGTGTTCCTTCGTGACCCGCCGCAGCCCCTCCAGGAAACCCTCCTGGGGCAGCACCACGCCCATGTTGCCGCCCACCGGCTCAACGATGACGGCCGCAATCTGGTCAGGGTTGGCGTCGAAAAGGGCCTCCACCGCCGTCAAGTCGTTGTACGGCGCGGTTAGGGTATCGCTGGCCGTACCCGAAGGCACGCCGGGGCTGTCTGGCAGACCCAGGGTTGCCACGCCGGAACCGGCCCGCACCAGCAGCAGGTCGGCGTGGCCGTGGTAGCAGCCCTCGAACTTGATGATCTTGTCGCGTCCGGCGTAGGCCCGCGCCAGGCGCAGCGCGGTCATGGTGGCCTCGGTCCCAGAGTTGACGAAGCGCACCATCTCCACCGAGGGCATGGCCTCCACCACCATCTTGGCCAAAGTGGTCTCCAGTTCCGTGGGGGCGCCGTAGCTGGTCCCCCTCTCCACCGCTTCCTTGAGAGCGGCCACCACTTGTGGATGGGCGTGGCCCAAGATCAGCGGCCCCCAGGAGCAGACGTAGTCTATGTACTGGTTGCCGTCCACGTCATAGATCTTCGAGCCCTGGCCCCTGGCGATGAAGAGAGGGTCTCTCCCCACAGAGCGGAAGGCCCGCACGGGGCTATCCACCCCGCCGGGCAGATACCGCTGTGCTTCGGCAAAGAGCTCGCTTGACCTGTCAGTTTTCATTGAACTCCCTCCGTAAAATACTTCACTCGTTCCTTTTTGTACTCCGTGGTGCTGTAGAGTATCACGTAATCCTCGATGCCCGTCTTCTCGGCGATGGCCGCAGCTACCTCCTCCACTTCTTCTTCGCTCTGGCCGTGGATCATGGTGAAGAGGTTGTAAGGCCAGCGGGGCGGGTAGGCGGGACGCTGGTAGCAGTGGCTCACCGGGGGGAACTCGGCGGCGAGCCGGCCCACCTCTTCGATTCGCGCCTCCGGCGCCACCCAGCAGGCCATGCCATTGGCCGTGTATCCCACCCGCCGGTGGCGCAGCACGGCCGCAAAGCGCCGCATGATGCCCGCCGCTTCCAGTTCCCGCGCCTTGTCCAGCAAGCCCTCCTCGCTCAAGTCCAGCTCGGCGGCGGTCGCGGCAAAGGGGCGGGCGATGACCGGGAGATCCCGCTGCAGCGCCCGCACGAAGGGGACGTCGGCCGGGGTAAAGGCGCGGGCTGGCCCCGTCTGCTCCACGAGCCGAGGCGCGCGGCCCTCTTTGAGCTTGAAATGGGCCCGGATTTTGAACACTCGCAGCGCGGGCAGGTTCAGCCAGTCGTCCACGCCGCTCTGCCGGGCCAGGCGGCCGACCTCAGCGGCCACCTCTTGGCCGGGCGGGACGGCCAGGGTGAACCAGAGGTTGTAGTGATGCGGTCGGGCATAGTTGTGACTCACGCCGGGGTGCGCGCTGACCTGCGCCGCCACGTCGTCCAGCGCGGCATCGGCCACGTGAAAGGCCGCCAGCGTGCTCTGATAGCCCAGGCGGCGGGTATCAAAGATGGCGCTGATCTGGCGGATGACGTTCGCCTCTTTCAGACGGCGCACCCGCGCCAGCACCTCGGCCTCCTCCAGGTTCAGGGAGCGGCCCAGCGCGGCAAAGGGGCGCGGCTTCAGGGGGAAGTCCGCCTGCAACCGCTCCAGCAGCGCTCTATCAACGGCGTCCAGTGGGATCATGACCTCGCCTCCGCCAGGGCGCGGGGCTGGTAGACGCAATAGGGCTCCTGGGCCAGGTAGTTGCCCGTCAGACTGTAGGCCCGCGCCCGGCAGCCGCCGCACACCCGCAGGAATTCGCAGACGCCGCACTTGCCTTCGTACTGGTCGAAATCGCGCAGCGAGCGAAACAGGGCGGAATCGAGATAGATCTCTTTGAACGGCTGCTGGCGCACGTTGCCCGCCGCCACCAAAAAATAACCGCAGGGCGTCACGTCGCCCCGATACGAGATGAAGCAATAGCCATCACCGGCCAGGCAGCCCCGCGTGGTGCGGTCCAGGCTGCCGGGATGTCCCCCGCCTCGCGGGCGCACCAGGTTGGGCTGATGGCGGTCTTTCCGCCGCTGCTGAGCCACGATGCGCATGAAGTGCGGCCCACAGGTGACGCGGATGGGGATGGGCGACTCCCTGGTCATCTCGTAGATCTCGCGGAGTATCTGCTCGTACTCCTGGGGCGAGACCTCGTCGTCAATCTTGCCCCGCCCCGTGGGCACCAGCATGAAGACGTGCCACGCCTCAGCGCCGATGCGCACCGCCAGGTCGCGCACGGCTGGCAGGTCGTCCCGGGTCTGGCGCATCACCGTGGTGTTGAGCTGGAAGCCCAGCCCGGCTTCTCGGCAGGCGGCCAGGCCCTCCACGGCGGCGTCGAACGCGCCGGGCACCCCACGGATCTCGTCGTGCCGCTCGGCCGTCGAGCCGTCAATGCTGACCGAAATGCGCTTCACGCCCGCCTCTTGCAGCTGGCGCACCACCTCGGGCGTGATGAGCGTGCCGTTGGGCGAGACGGCCACCCGCAGGCCCCGCTGGGCGCCGTAGGCGGCGATCTCGAAGATGTCGGGCCGCATCAGCGGTTCGCCGCCGCTGATGACGAAGATGGGCCGGCTGAACTCGGCCAACTGGTCAATCAGGTGGAAGACCTCTTCCGTCGTCAGTTCGTCCGGCTCGGGTGTGGTCTGCGCGCTGGCCCGACAGTGCACACAGGCCAGGTTGCAGGCCACGGTGGATTCCCAGGCCACGATGTGGGGGCCATTCGTCGGTTGCTTCATGGCATATTCACCTTTCAAGCGTGAAACGTGATGCGTGATGCGCGATTTCACGTTTCACGTTTCACGCCTCACGTAACCATCGGGCCACGTCTTTGGCGTGATAGGTGAGAATGAGATCGGCGCCGGCCCGCTTGATGGCCGTGAGCAACTCCAGGGTCACGCCTCGTTCGTCTATCCAGCCGTTGCGAGCGGCGGCCTTGACCATGCTGTATTCGCCGCTGACGCTGTAGGCGGCGGTCGGGTAGTCAAAGCGGTCGCGCACCAGGCGGATGATGTCCAGATAGGGCAAGGCCGGCTTGACCATGATGATGTCCGCCCCCTCCTCAATGTCCAGCGCTGCCTCTCGCAGGGCCTCGCGGGCGTTGGACGGATCCATCTGATGAGAACGGCGGTCGCCGAACTGGGGAGGCGACTGGGCGGCATCGCGGAAAGGGCCGTAGAATGACGAAGCGTACTTGGCGGCGTAGGACAGGATGGCTACGTTCTGGTAGTCGTTCTCGTCCAGGGCCTGGCGGATGGCCCACACCTGACCATCTATCATGCCGCTGGGGGCGACGACGTCCGCGCCGGCGGCGGCGTGGGAGAGCGCGGTCTGGGCCAGATACTCCAAGGTCTCGTCGTTCTGCACGTAGCCGTCGCGCACGATGCCGCAGTGGCCGTGGCTGGTGTACTCGCACAGGCAGACGTCGGTGATCACCACCAGATCCGACGCGGTCCCCTTGATGGCGCGGATGGCCTGCTGGACGATGCCCCGCTCATCGTAATTCTCCGACCCTACCTCGTCCTTCACCGCCGGCAGGCCGAAGAGGATGACGGCCGGGATGCCCAGGGCGGCGATCTCCTCCACCTCGGCGGGGAGCACGTCTATGGACCAATGATAGCTGCCGGGCATGGAGGGGATTTCCTTCTTGACTCCCTGGCCGTGAACGACGAACAGGGGGTAGATCAAGTCATCAACGGAGAGCGAGGTCTCCCGCACCATGCGCCGCAGGGCTTCGGTGCGCCGCAGGCGGCGGGGACGGTAGATGGGAAACACACTCATAGTCCAATCTCCTCATCGGTCAGGTAGCAGGCCGGGTCGGGAGCCCAGACGTCGCCGTAGACGGCCTCGGCCCGCACCCGAAAGTTGCCATTACAAATATCCAACCATTTACACTGGGCGCAGCGACCCTTGAGAAGCGGCTGGCGGTTTTTGAGACCAGCCATCAGCGGATCGGAGGTGTCGGTCCAGATCTGGCTGAAGGGCCGCTCCCGCACGTTGCCGAAGGAATAGTGCTGCCAGAACTGGTCGGCGTGGACGCGGCCCAGGTGATCAATGGCTCCGATCCCAATCCCAGAGCTGTTGCCGCCGTTCCACAGAAGGAGCTGCATCACCTCCTCGGCCCGCTGCGGCTGCTCCCGCTTCACCCTCAGGTAGAGGTAAGGGGCATCGGCGTGGTTGTCCACGGTGAGGACCTCCAGATCAATGCCCCGGCGATGGAAGTCCTCGGTGCGGTCGAAGATCAGGTCCACGGCGGCTCGGCTCTCCTCCAGGGTCAGATCGTCGGCCTTCAGGCGCGCCCCCCGCCCGGCATAGACCAGGTGGTAGAAGCAGGCTCGCTTGATGTTTTCCTCTTCCAGGAGATCCAGGATCGCAGGGAGATCATCGTAGTTGTGCTTGTTGAGGGTGAGGCGCAGGCCCACTTTGATGCCCGCCTCGGTGCAGTTGCGGATGCCCCGCAACGCCTCCTCGAAGGCCCCCTGCTGGCCGCGGAACCTGTCGTTGGTTTCGCCGATGCCGTCCAGGCTCACCCCCACGTAGGAGAAGCCGGCCTCCTCGATCCCCCTGGCCGTCCCATAGCTGATGAGGGTGCCGTTGGTGGAGATGACGGCGCGGATGCCTCGCTCCACCGCGTAGGCGCCCAACTCAGAGAGGTCCTCCCGCATCAGCGGCTCGCCGCCGGAGAAGAGGAGCACCGGCACCCCGAACTGAGCCAGGTCGTCAATGAGGACCTTGGCCTCCGCAGTGGTCAGCTCATCCGGGTCGGGTCGGCTCCTGGCCGTGTAGTAGCAATGGATGCAACGCAGGTTGCAGGCTTTGGTCATGTTCCAGACCACCACCGGCTTCTTGTCCTGAGTGAACTGTAGCAGATGGCTGGGCGATTTCGCGCTCCGCCGCCCGTAGCGCAGGGCATCGGAGGGGGTGACCGTCCCGCACAGCAATTTCGTGACCCCGATCATCTTTCTCCTCCCTTTACCATCTCATCCCGAACAATGGCTCTAACCAATCCCTCGATAGTGTATTCTTCCGCCACCACATCAACCTTCACCCCTAACTCCTGCGCCGTCCCCGCCGTTATCGGCCCGATACAGGCCACCATCGCTCCCTTGAGGATTTCAGCCGGATCTTCGTCCCCCATCATGGTCACGAAGTTGCGCACCGTGGAGGAGCTGGTAAAAGTAACGATGTCTATCTCGCCGGACAGGAGCATGGCCTTGACATCCTCATCGGGGGAATCGCCCAGGACGGTGCGGTAGGCCACGACCTCGTCTATCTCTGCCCCCGCCTTCGCCAGTTCCACGGCCAGCATCTGGCGGGCGATGTCTGCGCGGGGCAACAGGATCCGCTGCCCCTCCACATCGCCGATCCCCGCCACGATAGCTTCGGCCACGTACTTCTCGGGTACGTAGTCCACGTTGAGGCCGTACCGGGAAAGCTCCCCCGCCGTGGCCGGGCCAATGGCGCCAATCTTAAGCCCCGCCAGGGCGCGAATATCCCTGCCCTGCGCCTTCAGCCGGGCGATAAACGCTTTCACGCCGTTGACACTGGTGAAGATGATCCAATCGTAGCCCGATAACCGGCGAATGGCCTCATCCAAAGGCGTGTAGTCGTCAGCAGGCACGATCTGGATGACGGGGAACTCGACGGGCTCGGCGCCCAGCTCCATCAGCCTCTCGGAGAGGACGCTGGCCTGCTCACGAGAGCGAGTGACCAGCACCCGCTTGCCCAACAGGGGCCTCCTCTCCGGCTTGTCGAACCAGCGCAGCTTCTCGCGCAGGGAAACGATCTCACCGACCACGATCACCGCCGGGGGCTTCAGCCCCGCCGTTTGAACCTTCTCCACGATATCGGCCAGGGTGCCGCGCACGGTCTCCTGGCGGGGATCGGTCCCCCAGCGAACCAAAGCCACGGGCGTCTGAGGTGCACGGCCATGTTGGATCAACTGCTCGACGATCAGCGGCAGCTTGCCCACGCCCATGAGCAAGACCAGGGTGCCGATGCCTGAGATCCTGGCCCAGTCAACGTCGGAGTCCTCTTTGGTGGGATCTTCGTGGCCGGTGACCACGGCGAAGCTGCTGGTGTAGTCGCGATGGGTGACCGGGATGCCGGCGTAGGCCGGGGCGGCGATGGCGCTGGTCACGCCGGGCACGACCTCGAACGGGACGCCCGCCTCGACCAAAACCTCGGCCTCCTCCCCACCCCTGCCGAAGACGAAGGGGTCGCCCCCCTTGAGGCGAACGACCACCTTGCCCTGATTGGCCTTCTCGACCAAGAGGGCGTTGATTTCCTCCTGGGGGACAGGGTGTTTGCGCGGCATCTTGCCCACGTAGATGAGCTCGGCCTCTTCTCTAACCTCTCTCAATTGGCGTGGATTCACCAAACGATCGTACACAACGACGTCGGCCTGGCGAAGGCATTCCAACCCCCTCACCGTGATCAACTTCGGGTCGCCTGGTCCTGCTCCGATCAGATAGACGATGCCGTTATCCATCCCTTCTCACCTCATCCAGCCAACTCAAACTTCTTTGTAGGGCAGGTTGGGCGCGGCGCCTGCACGTCAGGCCAAAAGAACAACGGATCAGCAGGATTTACGGATCAGCGCCCTACCTGCCGCCACCTCAATGCCATCACCCCAAACGGCAGGTAAGCTGCCCTACATCTCTTCCAGAATACGCGCTGCTCCTGCCTCAAGAATACGCTCAGCCAGCTCCTCACCGAGCTGCTCGGCATGGGCGGGGTTTCCGATCACCTGGCGCCGAATCACTTTTCGCCCGTCCAGAGTGGCCACCATCCCCTCGACGATCAACCGACCATCCCTCGCGACCCCGAAGGCGGCCATGGGCACCTGGCAGCCTGCCTCCTGGCGCGCTTGGGGACTGATCCGGTGTGTTACCAGATGGCGCAAGAAGGCCCGCTCAGCGGTGACGGCGATGCAGGTGGGCTCATGGTTCAACTCGGCCACGATACGCCGCATCCGTCGGTCATCCTCGCGCACCTCGATGGCCAGGGCGCCTTGTCCCACGGCGGGGAGAATGACGTCTGGGGAGATGTATTCGGTGATGCGGTCCTGGCGGCCCAGGCGGATGAGGCCAGCGGCGGCCAGGACGATGGCATCGTACTCGTCTGTCCGCGCTTTGCGCAACCTGGTGTCCACGTTGCCCCGCAGGTTGACGATCTGGAAATCGGGCCGATAGGCCAAGAGTGAGGCCCGTCGCCGCACACTGCTGGTGCCCAGCCGGGCCCCTTGCGGTAGTTTGGCCAGGGGCAGGCCCAGCCTGGAAACCAGGACATCACGGGCATCGGCCCGCTTGGTCACGGCCCCGATGAGCAGGCCATGCGGTATCTCCGTCGGCAAATCCTTGAGGCTGTGGGCCGCCAGGTCTACCTCACCCTGCAACAGCGCCCTCTCGATCTCCTTGACAAAGAGGCCCGTGCCGCCGATTTTGGCCAGGGCCACATCGCGCATCACGTCGCCTTTGGTCTTGATCTTTTCGATGGCGAAAGCCAACTCGGGATTCAGCCGTGAGAGTTCACCGATTACCCAGCGGGTCTGCTGCATGGCCAACGCGCTGCCGCGAGTGCCAACCACCATGACTTCGGCTGCAAGCGGAGCCCCGCTCAGTGCAGACCCTTTCAACACCCTGACAATCTCCCCCTTCTCATGGATAGACGACAAAACCGTGGAGCGTGGGCATGAACAGGTTGACGCCTAAGTAGGTAACGAGAACGGCGATAAATCCCAGGATCAACAACCACGCCGAGCGTCTTCCGCGCCAATCTGCCACGTTGCGGACGTAAAAGTAAACCACGTAGATGAACCAACTGACGAGAGCCATATTCAACTTTGGATCCCAGAACCACGGCGCTCCCCAAACCTTTTCGGCCCAAATGGAGCCCGTGATGATGCCCACGGTCATGAAGGTAAGGCCGAGGGCAGCCAGACCGCGCCCCAACTGCTCCATCGCCTCCAAAGGGGGCAAGCGATGGTAGAAGTAGCTAGGCCGCCCCTTCTTGAGCTGGCGCTCCGCCAGGAGATAGACGACCGCAGCAATAAAGGCCAAAGTGAAGAAACCATAGGCAAAAAAGGAGACCGTGACGTGAACGGGTAGCCAATGGCTTCGCAAGATGGGAATGAGAGGCTCAACCCGCTTCGGCAAGACAGAGGCGGCAGCGATAGCGGCGAAGGCCAAAGGGCTGACGAAAGCGCCCAAAATCCTGTATCCATAACGGTATTCAACTATCAAGTAGAAGACGATGATGACCCAGGCGTAAAAAGACAGGGACTCATAGAGATTGCTCACCGGCGCGCGTCCCGATTCCAGCCAACGGAAAGCCAGAGCGGCGGCGTGCACCAGAGCGCCGACCACCAAGCTGCGCGTTGCCCAGCGACCCGCACGTTGACTCCTCAAGGCTAAATACACCTCGTAGAGGATGGTGCCGATGAGGTAGATCAGCAAAGCAACGGTGAAGAGCGTGACGTTGATCATCGCTACTAGCCTTGCCCCTCACTTAACCCAAAAAGCTCGCGAATGGCCTCGGTGTAAAGATAACCGTTGTTACCATCGGCATGCCTCTTGAGTTGAATCGTTGGTTGATGAAGAATTTTGTTGACGATGCCGATGGTCAAAGCGTTGATGATATTCTCCTCCCGCTCTGAAAGGCTACCCAACCGCCGCAGCGCTTTATCTAACTCCATCTGGCGTATTTCCTCGGCCTGATGTCTGAGGTCGGTGATGGTAGGCACAACCTCCAGAGACCGGAACCAGGCCATGAACTCGGCTAGTTCCCTGTGGATGAGGCGCTCTACCTTGCCGACCTCCTTCTGTCGCTCGCGGATGTTGGCCTCTACGACTGCTTCGAGGTCGTCAATGTCGTACAGGTAGACGTTTTCGATGCGCTGCACCGACGGATCTACGTCCCGAGGGACGGCAATGTCTATGAGAAAGAGGGGTCTGTTGCGCCGCATCCGCATGGCTTCTCTGACCATCGCAGGTGTGATGAGGAAACGAGTCGCCGCGGTCGAACTGATGACGATGTCCGCTGTCCACAGGGCCTGACCGATCTGGGCGAGGCCCGTGGCTCGTCCGCCGAAGTGTTCCGCCAATTCAACGGCCCGTTCACGGGTGCGGTTGGCGACGATGATGCCCTCAACGCCATTGTCCACCAGATTCTTGGCCGTGAGCTCGCCCATCTCGCCCGCTCCGATGAGCAACACCTGACGGGCGCCCAAATCGCCGAAGATCTTCTTGGCCAATTCCACAGCGGCGTAGCTGACGGAGACGGCGCTTTGGCTGATTCCTGTCTCAGCGCGGGCTCGTTTTCCCACATGGATAGCCCGTCGGAAAAGGGCCGACAGCACCCCGCCCACAGCTTCGCAAGCAGCAGCCTCCTGGAAAGCACCGCGCACTTGCCCGAGGATCTGTGGTTCGCCGACGATCATCGAATCGAGGCCCGAGGCGACAGCGAATAGATGAGCCACAGCTTCCTTATCTTCATAAACATATAGGTAGTCGGCGAATTCTCCTCGAGGCAAACGATGGAAGTCAGCCATAAAGCGACAGATCGCTTCACGACCGCTGTTCGTCTTTTCGATCAGAGCATACATCTCCGTACGATTGCAGGTGGAAAGAATCACCCCTTCGACCGCACAGCCCTGCTTCCCAGCACCGCCATTGGAGACGAATTTCTGCAAAGCTTCCTCCAGACAGTCGCTGGCGAAGGCAAGTCTCTCTCGGATTTCCACCGGCGCCGCTTTATGGTTTAGGCCTACAACAACGATATGCATTCTTACTTGAAAGCCTCCTCGATAAAGCTCAAAGAAGCCCCACGATCATCAGTGTAAACTTAAGCTCTGAGCCCCGTCCCCGGGGCGGCCCGAGGCTTGTCCTGAGCCTGCCGAAGGGACGGGCCTTCGAGCTTAAGTCTGGGATAGCCCCACGATCTCTTCCACCCGCTGCCGCACCAGGTCATCTCGCCCCTGCCCGATCAGCTCCACGATATCCGAGTCCACCAAGCGGTACCAAATGGCCCGCCTCTCTTCGGCCTCGGGATATTTCTCCTTGACCTTTTCCCGCAAATCGCCCAGCAGAGCGACGAACGCAGCGTACTCGGGGCCGAACTCCGCTTCCAGCCTCTCTCGCAGCCTCTTGGCCAACGCCGGGCTGTTCCCGCCCGTGGAGATGGCGATACACAGATCACCCCGCCGCACCAGCGAGGGGACGATGAAATTGCAGCGAGCCGGGTCGTCCACGACGTTGACCAGCACGCCCCGCTCAGCCGCCTCCTGCCAGACCCGCTCGTTGGTGTCGGCGTCGTCCGTGGCCCCAATGACCAAGAACGCCGAGGCCAGGTCCCCCTGCCGATACCCTCGCGGCACCCATTCCAGGTCCCCTTCCTGCACTAATCGCTGCAGGCCAATGGTGAGCGCAGGGCTGATCACCGTCACTCTGGCTCCCGCCTGCAACAAGGAGCGCGCCTTACGCTCGGCCACGGCCCCTCCCCCCACCACCAGACAGCGCTGGTGCCGCAAGTTGACCAGGAAAATGGGATAGCTCTTCAATCACTCCTCCACCACGTAATCAAAGGTCATGAACGAGATGGCCAAGAACACCACGTCGAACACCGCCAGCAGCCTCACCCAATGGGCGATCTCTGAAAAGAGCAAACCGTCGAGGACGCCGCCGCTGGCTTTGACGGCGGCGATCATGGCCGGCACCACCACGGGAAAGAGCAGCACGGGCAACATCACCTCCCGCGACCGCGTGTGGACGGCCATGGCCGAAAACAGGGTGCCCACGCCGGCAAAGCCCAGGGTGCCCAAGACAACGATCAGGAGCAAGAGGGGCTGAAACAGGGAGACGTTGAACAGGACGGAGAAGATGGGGAGGATGATGGCCTCCATGATGGTCATGAAGATGACGTTCCCCAACATCTTGCCGAAGTAGATGGCGCTGCGATCCACCGGGCAGAGCAGCAGGCCCTCCAGGCACCCTTTGTCCTTCTCCAGGACGAAAGAGCGGCTCAATCCCAACATCCCCGCGAAGGTGAATGTCACCCAGAGGACGCCGGGGGCCACCTCCCGCACGTTCTCCACCCGCAGATCGAAGGCGAAGTTGAAGATCACGATCACCAGCAGGGCGAAGACGAACATGGAGCTGAGCATCTCTTTGGTGCGCAGCTCGACGGCTACGTCTTTTTGGACGATGGTCAACACTTTCCGCAGAAAACTCATCGTCCCACTCCAGAGTGAAACGTGAAACGTGAAACGTCAAGAGAGCGGCGGTATGCCTCTCGGAAGGTGGATACGTCCAGGTCGCTCTTTTCGGCCTGGTAGACGATTCGACCGTTGACCAGAATGGCTGCCCGGTCGCAAAGCTCCAGCCCTCGCTCCAGGTTATGGGTCGTCATCAGCACGGTGCGCGCTTTCGCCCCCCTTTTCCTCCCCCCCAACCCTTCGACTTTGCTCAGGGCAGGCTTTGGGGGGGAAAGAGGGGAGGTAAGGGACACCAGCACCTCTTTCAGCACCTCTGCGGCGTGTTGATCCAGGCCGGTGTAGGGCTCGTCCAGCAGCAGGATGGCGGGATCGTGTAAGAGGGCGCGGGCGATGGACAGTCGCTGCTGCATGCCACGGGAGAAGGTGCGCACCGGGTCGCGGCGACGGTGCTCCAGGTCCACCCGCTGAAGGAGGGCCGTGATGCGCTCCTCCAGATGGGGCGCCTCGTACATGCGGCCATAGAAGCGCAGGTTCTCCTCGGCCGAAAGGTCGCCGTAGAGGAGGGTTTGGTGGGAGGCCAGGCCGATGCGCTGACGAACCTCGGCGCCCTGCTTGGCCAGATCGAAACCGGCCACGCGCACATCGCCCTGGGTGGGCTTGGCCAGCGTGGCCAGGATGCGGATGAGCGTGGTCTTGCCCGCCCCGTTTGGACCCACCAGGGTCAGGAACTCGCCTTCGGCCACGTCCAGGTCAACGCCGTCCAGGGCCACCTTGCTGCCGAAAGACTTAACCAGGCCCTTCACCTCGATCATCGCCTGCCCTGCCTCCTCTTCTTGCGAGGCTAGCGAGCGTCGGTCGAGTGCGTAGCGTATCGAGCCCAGCCAACGTATCCAAGGCACAACCCGCTTGGTTTCGATACGTCGCTTCGCTCCTACTCAACCGGCGCTGGTCTCTCACCTGATCCAACGTTCATTCGCGCTAACAATCACTTGGGTGTATTTCATCTCGGTTGTAGGACGGATTGGTAATCCGTCAATTCGTCGGAATACCATTCCGACCAACAATACCAGCCAACTCGTTTGAAACACACCCCAATCACTTTGAGCTTCCCTTATCCTCAGGCCACATCGCCACAGCAGCGCCCAGCAGCATAAGCCCGCCGCCGATCCAGAGCCACACCACCAGGGGATTAATCAGAACCTGGAAAGTGGCCGAACCCTCTTGCGTCATGGAGGCCAGGCTCACATATAAATCCTCCTTCAGGCTGGTGCGGATGGCCACCTCCGTCACCCACTGCTCGGTATTCCAGTGGAAGTTTCTCTCCGGTACCAGGGTGGCGATCCGCTTGCCGCCCCGGTAAACGCCCAGAGGAGTTGCAAACCGATGTTTGTTGGGACTGGTCTCGACCCAAAACGCCTCCTGCTCCAGCGCGTAATCTTCAACCGTCACCCTCTCCCCCTCAGTCAAAGTCACCTGATACTCGGTCTGGTAAAGGGAGGACCCCACCACGCCCATGACGATGATGACCATGCTGAGGTGGACCAGGTAGCCGCCGTAGCGCCTGCGGTTTTTGCTGATCAGCCGCCTGAGGGCCAGCAGATAGTCTTCTCCCGTCGAGCGATGGCGGGCCACTGCACCCCGCAGAAACCCCCACAGGATGCTGCTGGCCACGAAGGCGCAAACCGTGAAGGACAGAAGGGCAAACGGCTCTGTGATTCCCGCAACGAAGAGCAGCACCGCGACAGCCAGGGCGATGAGGCCAGGGTAGAGCAATCTCTTCGTCAAGCGCTCAGGCGACGTCTTCCGCCATCCCAACAGGGGACAGACGCCGATGAGGACGACAATGGCCAGAGACAGAGGGGCGGAGACGCGCTCGAAGAAGGGAGGTCCCAGGGCCACCTGCGTGCCCTGCACGATCTCGCTGACGGTGGGGAAGACCGTGCCGATCAACACAGCCAGGGCCAGCCCGCTAAACAGGAGGTTGTTGAGAAGGTAGCCAGCCTCGCGGGAAAGCAAGTCGCCCATCTCTGCTTCGCTGGCCAGCTCTCGACGACGATAGAAAGCCAGCCCGAAGGAAACGACCAGGATAATAACCAGGAAAGCCATGAAGTAGTGGCCGATGACCGACTGGCCGAAGGCGTGGACCGACTGGATGATGCCGCTCCGGGTGACGAAGGTGGCGAAGATGCAGAGGACGAAGGTCAGGATCATGAGCGAGATGTTCCAGACCTTGAACATCCCCCGCCGCTCCTGCGTCGTCGCCGAGTGCAGGAGCGCGGTGCCCACCAGCCAGGGGATGAGGGAAGCGTTCTCCACGGGGTCCCAGCCCCAGTAGCCGCCCCAGCCCAGCTCCAGGTAGGCCCACCAAGCGCCCAGCAGGATGCCCAGGCCCAGGAAGAGCCAGGAGAAGAGGTTCCAGCGCCGAATGCCTCGGATCCAATCCTGCCCCAGCTTGCCCGTGGCCAGGGCGGCGATGGCGAAAGCGAAGGGCACGGTGTAGGCAGCGTAGCCGACGAACACCACGGGCGGATGGATGATCATCCAGAAGTTTTCCAGCAGCGGGTTCAGGCCGAAGCCCTCGGCGGGGCGGGTAGGGAGGGTAGCGAAGGGGTTGGAAGCAATAACCAGCAGTAAGGCGAAGAACGCTTGGCAAAGGGCCAACACCGCCAGGGCATAGGGCCTGAGCTCCCGGCCCCAATCCTCCTCACGGCGAGCGATGAAAGCCGAGAAGAGGGTCAACAACCACAACCAGAGGAGAAGCGACCCCTCTTGCCCGGCCCAGAAGGCGGAGAGAGTGTAAATCGTGGGCTGGTAGGTGCTGACGTGTTCGTACACGTACTTCACCTGGAAATCGCGGGCCAGCAGCAGATAGAGCAGGATGGCCGAGGCCAACGTGACCAGCACGGCCGCGGCCACGATTCCCTTTTGGGCGTTCTCTGCAAGCTTAGGGGACTGGCGACGGGCTCCTAAAATCGAAGCGATTGCAACGTAGATAGAAATCACTAAAGCCAGCGCCACAGCGCCAAAGCCGATAGTGGTCATAAAGACTTACCTCCAATCATCCAAGGTGCAACGCACTTCAAGAAGTGCGTTGCACCTGACCTAGTGGTCATTCAGTCGGGGCTTCCGCCGTGGCCGTCGCTGCACCTTCGTACTTGGAAGGGCACTTGAGGAGCAGGTTGTCGGCCTCGAAGGCTCCCCCTTCGATGTATCGGCCCTCGACGATGGCCTCCGCGCCGTCCCGCAGCATATCGGGGCGAGGCCCGTTGTAGATCACGGCCAGGCTCCCGCTGGCGTCAGCGATGTTGAAGTTGAGCATCAACTCTTCAGCGCTCCACTCGATGGAATCTTCTATCACAGTTCCAGCAACCCGCACAGTGCGCTCCGATGGGCCTTTGGCCTTCACTTCCTGAATGGTCAGGTAGTAGGCCGTCGAACCACCGATGCTGCTGACGATGAGGTAGCCCACCGCCACGACGATGAGGGCTCCACCGAAGATGAATTTGCTTCGTGCTTTCAGTGCAGACATTGGTCTTCCTCTCTATTCCTCTTCAAAGTAGACTATAGCATAAAAGCAACCTGGTGTCAATTTCAAAAGGTGCCAGGCACTTCCGAAAAAGTCTCAAGCTAAACACTGAGAACGATTGGGGAGCGCTTGTACCTTGAAATCCCCAATGAAAGTGCCTGGCAACTGATAGGAGAAGTGGGCTGAAGCTTATGCCCCAGCCCACTTGTTCTCAGAGCTCAAGCCCCGCTCTAGGGCCGCACCACGCCGGCGGTATCTCCGCCGATGTCCTCCAGGCTGTCGTACAGCACCTGGATGATGTACTTGCCGTTGTGGGCAAACCCGCCGGGATCCTTCGCAGCGTACTGGTAGTTATAGGCAGCCCGAAGCAGACGCGGCGTCCAGGCGTTGTACCTGTTGGGATAGATGGCCTCGCCAGGATCCACCTCGCCATTCCCGTTGGGGTCCCCGAAGAAGTAGGGGTAGGAGTGGGAGTCGTATACGACGGGGGTCCCAACCACGTCTGCGGCGTAGGCCTGGATAGCCCCGTAGAGAAGCTCCTGAAGGCCCTCGATCTCGTGGGCGATGCCTTCGCTGAGGTCGCCATCCCCGTCGAAATCCGCCCCAGAGCCCTGCAGACGGATGTCCGCCAAGTCTTCTTGGCCGGACACGCCCGCGTGGCACGTGCTGCACAGGTCCACCTCGACTTCCAGACTGTGCGCATTGTGGCAGTCAACGCAGGTGTCTATTCCCTCGACGTGAGCGAACTTGGCGTCGTAGGTCTTCCCATCGTACTGATACCCGCCCATGGCCTGCCCGCCGTAGAGCGTGGCGCCAGCCGCAAAGTAGTGGACGTTGCGGAAACCAAGGTCCTCACTGACCGTGTCCTCGTCAGCGACGCCCGCCGCAGCGACGTACTCGTTCACACTAACGGTGGACTCGCGTCCCTGGTGGCACTGCATACAGCGAGCCTCCGCGCCGAGACCGGTGAGTTCCACGCCCGAAGGCATGACCACGCTGGTCAGGCTGGCGGTCGCCTCATTGTGGCACGTGGCGCAGTCAATCACCGAATCCACAGCCGCAGCATTGTCCACCACACCGGCTGCGGTGCCATCTGCGCCCAGGAAGTCCAGATACCCATAGGAGCTATGGCACTTGGCACAGGCGGGGGAGACCTCTGGGGGATCGTCCTCGTCCCAATGTCTGAAGGCCTCGGATTCGGCATCGGCGTGGCCGGAGCCGGCCCAGAGAGCCTCGAAAGGAGCCTCCACAATAGGCTCGCCCTCCACCGGCACCTCCACCTCTACTTCGCGGGTGACTTCGACCGGCACCTCGACGGTGACTTCCTTCTCCACCACTCGGGTGACTTCGACCGGCACTTACCTGGTCACCTCTTTCTCTACGACCTCCGGTGTAGGAGTCGTACAGCCGCCGGCAATGAGCACCACGGCCAGCAAACCCGCCACAAGCAGAGTGAGTAAAACACTTTTGGATATGCACATATTCTTTCGTCCTCCTTTTCAGACTTTTAGCGTGGCGCTAGATCCTGCAAGGATTTCTCACAATAGCTATCTTCATCCCCCCTTTCTACAAATGCATTTTGAGCGCTCAAGCAACTTCGCGCTGGTCCTCGTTGCGGTAACGCCAGGCGTAGCCGACTAGGCCGCCCGCCAAAGAAAGAACTCCAAAGACTACTAGCACTGTGGGCGCGAACATCTCGTACATTCCAGCATACCTCCCTCTCTAATCTGGACTATCGGGTGAGGAATGCCCGTAGCCCTGGCCACGAACTCGCCGGCCGATTCGACCCAGCCAACTGTCGTGTGGCACAAAGCACAATCGTCGTTGCCAAGCTCGTGGGGGCGCTGGTGACAATCGCTGCACACGTAGTCCAATCCCTTGAAATCGGGCCAGCCATGACAGGAGAAACAGTCCGTCGTGGCGTGATATCCGGTGAGCTCCACCGGATGCACGCCCAACTGCGTCTCGTTCCAAGTATCCGTGGAGACGTGGCAGTCCTTGCAGCTCATCGCCTGGGCCACGTCGTGAGGGCCGACGTGACAGGCGTTGCAATCGGTGAGCTGAGTCCCCAACTCGCGCTCCAGGTGGCAGTCGAGACACACGGTCATGGCACAGATACTCTCCCCCGTGACAGGGTCGAACCCGTGGCCCACCTGCCCATGGCAGTCGCTGCACAGCACCCCGCACTCTGAACCCTCCCAGATGGCATTGACCACCTGGCCGTGGGGCGTGCGCAGGTGATCATCAGGAAGTTGGTCTGGGAGGTTGCGGTGGCAGAGCAGGCAATCCTGAGGATGCGTCTCGCTCAAGTCTTCGATGAGGTCCTGGTGTGCTTTTTCTTTATCCGTCTTCCAGCGGTGCCGCCGTGGCAGGTGATGCAGCCCAGCCGGCCGTGGGGCGTCTCGAGAGAGTCTGGCTCAATATAGGCTGCCTCGGCCTTCTCCGCCGATTCGACGCTGGCTGCCAATGCCTGTCGGTCAAAATGGCAATCCTCACATTGGTCAGACAACGGGCGAGCGTAGTTGATGGAGAGGTGGGGTTCTTGAGGCTCACAACCTCTCTTCACTTGGCCAATACATGCACCACCTGAAGGTTCTATTCTTTCGGCGGGTAGTCCCAGCCACCTGCGCCGGGCAATTGCAGACCCGCCCCATATTCGCTGCCCGCGGCGTCATCGGCCGCTTTCCCGTCCAGATGCACCTGGAGGAGATCCGGCAGCGGGAAGACATTGCCGTTCTCGATCTCGCGGTTCTGGTAGAACTGCTGATAGAGCGCCCACTGCTCGTCAGAGAGAAGACCAGCTTCGTAGGCCGCCTCGACGTTGGCGTAGGCGGCTTCCCAGTAGGCCTCGAGCCCTTCCTGGCCGCTGCGGTTCATCCAGATTTTGGTCGTCCAATCGTCTCCCATGCGGTAAGCGATGGTATCAATGCCCCAGGCCGAACCGGGCACATCGTAGAATGGATAGAGCCAGAACTTGGCAGGGTCGTCTGAGGCCATCCACGCCTCAGCTTCGGGTAGGCCGTGCTCAGCCCCGTAGCGGATGATCTCGATCAGATCGTGCTGCAAGTCCCAGATGCCGTGCCACTGGGTGTAGTCGGCCGCCATCATCAACGCGCCGTGGCGGTAGCGCCGGCCCTCGTGGTGCCAAATGTGATAAGAGACCTCCTCGGGGACTTCGTCGTAGCCGGCTGTGCCAAAGGGGGCCAGACCCTCGAAACCGGCCGTCACGATGATGCCAGCCTCGTTCATCTCGTTCAGCCAGCGCTTGCCCTCCCGCCAGATCTCGTTGTACTGAATCGCGGACAGATCGCCTTCCAAGAGATAGCGATCCACGAAAGGCTGGGCGTGACATTGGAAACAGGCCGCAGTCATATTGTCCCGCTTCTCCTCCCAGGTCAGGCCGCCGCCCCAGGCTTCGGTGGTGCGGATGGTCCAGGGTGACTGGGTCTCCCAGGCCATTCGAGACCCGACGTCGTGCGTGGCCGGCAAGTTGGCCGTGGCGTCCATGTGACAGGTGGTGCAGGTCGGCGCGTCGAAGGGCGGCGGCTCTCCTTCTACGGCCTCGTAGCCCAGATCCTCCCAGTTTTCGAGATTACTCATGAACACGTTGCCGTGTTTGGACTCCTCCCAGATTTCGATGTGCGGATGGTCGGGGCCGATGTGACATTCGCCGCAGGTGTAGGGATTGCGAGCCACGGCTACGTCAAAGGAGTGCTTGGGATGGCAAGCGTCGCACTCGCCCACGCTTTGGTCGGGCCAAAAGTGGCCGATGTTATGGCACTCCTGGCAGCCGTGCTTGGTGGCGATGGTCGGCTCGAGGACGTTGCGGTCGAAGGAGGTAGAGAAGAAGATCATGGCCAGAGCTGAATGCTTGCTGCGGCTGAACTCCTCGTACTCCTGGTGGTGGCAGTTGGAGCAGTCGCCGGCCGTGGGGTTGGCGGCGATGACCATGCCGTCATGGTGCTCGGTGTAGTCCCACTCCCCCTCCTGGGCTGCGTGGCACTCCAGGCAATCCACACCCTCCACTGCGTGCTCCGACTCGGCCCATTGTTCCACCAACTTGGGCGTCGTGGCCAGGTGGCAGTCCACACATGTTTGCGACTCCGCGCCGATGCCCGCTTTGGCCAGTAAGGCGTCCACCGACTCGCGCCACGTCATCGCTGCCGCGTGGACCCGTGATGCGGGCGTGGTCTCAATCAGAACCGTCACGGGCGGCGCTGTTGGCCAGACTTCAATGGTAGTCTCTGTTGACGGCTGTTGGGCGCAGGCCGCTAGCAGAACAGTAGCCAAGAGCATAAAGCCAGCCCATTTGAGATACCTCATCATTGTCCCACCTCCCTCAGTCCTGTGGTGCTCCACCAGCAATCCATTCGATCAAAGTGCTCAGCTCGGCCTCATTCAACTGGCCAAAGTGCCCCTCTCGCTGCACCTCAACGATCCGACTCCCGGCCGGGTCACCGGGCACGATCACTGGCCCGGAATCAGAGCCAGCCATCAAGGACTCATAGTCGGTAACGGTCAGGCCGGCAGAAGTTCCGTGGCAAGTCCCGCAGCGCTCGGCCAGCAGGGGGGCGATGGCGTCGCTGTAAGTAGGGCCTTCCGCAGCAGGCGCTTCTGAAGGGGCAGCCAACGGCCCCCACGAGCGCACAAAGGCCGCGATATCCAGAATCTCCTCCCATGAGAGCGGCCCGTCGTAAGCCTGGGCAAAAGCGGTCATCTGACCGTGCGACCCGGCGCCGATGTCCTGCAGGATGGCCGCATCGTCGTGGGTGCTCCAGTATTCTTCCGAATTGATGACGCTGTCTTCAGGGCCTACTGGCGCGGACCCGTCCTCGCCGTGGCAGCTCGCGCACACTTGGTCGAACAGCGCCGCGCCGGCCTCGGCGTCGCCCACAGGCTGGCCGGTGAAGAGGGCATGCTCCTCGTCGGCGAAGATCAACTGGTGACAGGACACGCAGGTGCTCTCGCCCGTGGGGATGTGCGGCGTCTCAGGGGTCGGAGTCGGCTCTGGTGGCTCAGGGGTAGGCTCTTCTTCCACCGCGGCCGCAGATGGGAAGTGGCACAAACCGCACTGGTCATTGGTGTAGTCCACGTGGCTGCCACTCAGCTTGGGCGTGGCGCCCACCCCCTGGCGATGGCACGACAGGCAGTCCTCGCGGCCGACCACCGGATGGGGGATATCGCCCGCCGGGGCGCCGCTGATTTCGTGGCAGCGCGCGCAGTCCTCGTTACTGCGCCCCAGGTGATCCCAGGCCAGGCGAGGCGCGCCAGCCACGCCCGCCTGGTGACAGCCCAAACAATCGTCCCCCTCCATCACCGCGTGGGGCACGGGCGGCTGGGCAGTGATGGTTCCCACAATAACGAGGAGCGCCACTAGAAGCACCGTCACAGCCATCGGCCAACGGTAGTGGAGTATCCAGCTTCTCATTCCCGCCTATCTCCTTCCACAAAAGGTCTGTCTAATCTTTGTCAGACCCGTCACGCCCCATCGAAGCCAGCGAAGATAGGATGTCTAGAGGGATCGGGATGATGGTACTCGTCCGCTCGCCCGCCATCTCCACCAGTGTTTGCAAGTAGCGCAGTTGCAGGCTCACCGGTTGGCTGGCGATCATGTTCCCAGCCTGCACCAGCTTCTCGGCGGCAGCGTACTCACCCTCGGCGTGGATGATCTTGCCCCGCTTCTCCCGCTCGGCCTCGGCCTGGCGCGCCATGGCCCGCTGCAACCTCTCCGGCAGCAGCACGTCCTTGACCTCGACCGTCACTACCAGCACGCCCCACGGCTCCTCGGTGTGCTCGTCAATGATGTCCCGAAGCCGCTCGTTGACGCGGTCTCGGTGGGACAGCAGTTCGTCCAGTTCGGACTGGCCCAGCACGCTTCGCAGCGTGGTCAACGCGATCTGGGTGGTCGCCCTGACGTAGTTGGTGACCTCGACGACGGCCTTCACGGCGTCAATCACCTTGAAGTAGACCACCGCGTCCACGTGCACGGTCACGTTGTCGCGGGTGATCACCTCCTGAGGTTCCAGGACCAGGGTTTCGACCCGCATGTCCACCTTGACCATGCGATCAATCCAAGGTAGGATGAATTGGAGTCCCGGCTCGCGGATGTCAATCAGCCGGCCAAAGCGCAGCACGACCCCCTTCTCCCACTGCTGGACGACCTTAACCGCCGGCCAGACGATGAGCGCCAAAAACGCAATCGCTCCTCCTACAGCAGCCCCTATAATCGCTAAATTGTCCATCTTCTCGCCTCCTTACTTGGATAGATGACCCTACTTGAACGGCCAGCCCATCTGCTCCCAGGGCGGCGCCTCTTCCCGTCCGCCCTGCAGGATCCAACGGGTCAGACCAATGTAGATCACAGCCGCGCTCAGCAGCACAGCCGTGGCTATGATTCCGCCGATGCCCGGCGTGGTGAAAATCCACGAGATCTTCATCATACTATGCCTCAACTTCGGGGCGGAGGTAACCTCCCGTGATGTAGTGTTCGAGCTGCTCGATCATGAACTCTTGATGAGAGATGATGGCCTTGACCACATCTCCGATGGAAATCACACCGATCAGTTCGTCGTCCTCGAACACGGGCAAGTGTCGCACCCGCTTGTCGGTCATCAAGGCCATGCACTCCTCGACGCTTTGATCGGGACGCACCCACAGCACCTTTTCGGTCATGACCTCGTGGACAGGCGTGTTCTCCGTCAGTTTCCCTTTGAAAATCACCCTCCTGGCGTAATCCCGCTCCGACAGGATGCCTACCAGACGGCCGGAGTCCATGACCAGCACCGCCCCCACGTTCTTGTCAGCCATCAGCTTGAGGGCCTCGTATACCGAATCATCCGGCGTCACAGCCCAGATGTCATACCCTTTGCCTTTCAGAATGTCCTTGACCGTCTTCTTCATGGCTCAACTTCCTCCCAGTGAGAAACCAGGTTTTTCCCCTATATGAGCAAACAGATTGGGTGTGTTTCATCTCGGTTGTAGGACGGATTGGTAATCCGTCAATCCGTCGGAATGCCATTCCGACCAACAATACCAGCCAACTCGTTTGAAACACACCCAAACAGATTGACCGTGTGATATCTCCTGCGACACGAAAAGGCATCTTGCCAACCAAAAACCTGGTTTCTGGATCCTAGTGCAAATACGCCTCCACTTCCTCTGATCGCTCCCAGATGGGGATGATGGGGAAGAAACGAGTGAACAGGGCATAGAAGAGCAACACGCCGGCAAAGCAGGCGGCGGTGATGATCCACTCGACCACAGAGGGGGTATAGGAACCCATGGTCAACTCGCTCAGCAGGCGGGGCCTTGTCAGGGTGGGCACGATAACGATGTACCGCTCCAGCCACATCCCAATGTTAATGATCACTCCCGCCGCCACCATCCAACCGATGCTCCGTTTTCCCTTGGTCAGGAGAATCGCCAGCGGCGCGGCGAAGCAGAGCGCGAACATGATCCAGAAAGGAATGGCAAAGTCGCCGGTGAATTTCTGCCAAAAGACCAGCATCTCCTCCACCTCCTGACCGTAGAAGGTGGTCAGGTACTCCGTCACCATGAAGTAGAGCCAAACGAGGGTGAGGCTGATGAGCAGCTTGCGCATGTAGTCGAAGTGCTTGAGGGTCAGCACCTCCTCCAGGTGAAAGGCGCGCCGCAGCACAGCCATAGCCACGACGACGGCACCGGAGCCGGAGAAGACAGCGCCTATGAGAAAGAAGGGCCCCAGGATGGCCGTGTGCCAGCCCGGCTGGAGGGTCATGCCAAAGACCCAAGCGACCACGGTGTGGACGACGACGACCAGCGTGGCCATAAACACCGTCATCCCACCCAGCACTTTCTCCAGGCGGCGGTACTGCTCAGGGCGGTCTTTCCAGCCCAGGGACAGGATGCGGTACATCTGGCGCTGCCAGCGAGGCACGTCCGTCAACTTGTCGCGGCAGCGGGCGATGTCGGGCAGAAGGGACAGATAGAAGAAGACGACACTGGAAAAGAGGTACAAGGTCACGCAAGTCACGTCCCACAGGAGGGGGGACTGGAATCGCCCCATGAGAAGGATGTTAAACATGCGGTCAATGCGGCCCAGGTCCATCAGGATACTGCCAGCGCCGAAGGGGATACTGAAGACGGTGATGGCTTCGGCCGCGCGGGCCAGCGGCTTACGCCAGTCCGCCCCCACCAGCCGCAGAATGGCAGAAATGAAGGTGCCGGAGTGGGCCAAGCCGATGAAGAAGACGAAGTTGACGATGTACACGCCCCAATAGACAGGTCGGTTCATGCCGCTCACACCCAGCCCCTTGACAAACTGGTAGGCGTAGGCCAGGACTCCCGAGGCGAGGACAGCCAGCAGCAAGCCCACAAGAACGGCGAATCCGCGGCTTGTCTTTGTGAGTGGAGCTAGAAGTAGGGCCTCTTCCTGCTGTTGTGGTTGCATCGTTGGCTACTCGCTCTTCAAATAGTAAACGCTGGGCTCGGTGCCCAACTCTTCCAACAGTCGAAAGGCCCGTTGGCCGCGGGCCAGCCGCGAGACGGTGCTCTCCGGATCCTCCAGGTCGCCGAAGTAGCGAGCGGAGGCGGGGCAAGCCTGGTTGCAGGCCGGCAGGAGGACGACCTCGGCGTCACTCAGCTCTCGTCCTTCTTCTTCCGCCCGGGCCTGCGCCGCTCGCAGCCGGTGGACACAGAAGGTGCACTTTTCCACTACGCCCTTAGGTCGCAGCGGCACGTCGGGATTCAGTGTGCGCTCCAGCGGCGACGGGAACTGGGGAGTGAACCAGTTGAAATAGCGCACGCCGTAGGGACAGGCGGTGGTACACATGCGACAGCCGATGCAGATGTCGTAGTTCATGGCCACCAGGCCATCCTCCGTGCGGAAAGTCGCGCCCACCGGACAGACCTTGACGCAGGGCGGATTTTCGCAATGCATGCAGGGCCGAGGAATAAACTGGGTCTCTAGGAAGGGGTAGTGACCGTGCACTTCCCTGTCCAGCACCTCCTGCCAGAAAATCGCGCGGCCCATGTCTGCCTGTTCAGGCCCGGCGAAGGGAACGCTGTTCTCCGCCCGGCAGGCCGCCGAACAGGACTGGCAGCCGGTGCACTTATCCAGGTCAATCACCATCCCCCAATGGGGCATCTCTCACTCCTCATGCTAAGTACAGTAGATCACTGTCGCTCGCGGCGGATTGCGTGCAAGCTTCGCTTGCCTATCGCCGCCCTCCCGCTGGATCTGGCGACCCAGCGGGAGCAAATTGTGATGTACTGAAGTAGGGCAAATTGGCAATTCGCCCCACGTTTAAGCCTTGTACACTCGGACGCGCGTGCCGCACCAGGCAGCGGTGCCGGTCAGCGGATCGGTCTGGGGAACGACGATTTCGGCCACGTTCCCTCCGCCCACCTGGCTGGCCCAGCGTCCGCCGGCGGTGTGGCCTCCGCCCAGAGGAATATTGACGGCGTCAGGCATCGCTCCCTCGTACAGGCGGGCCTTCAGTCGGATGCGTCCCTGGGGCGATTCGACCCACACCTGGTCCCCATCGTGGATGCCCAGTCGGTGAGCTGTCTGCGGATGAATCTCCACCCAGCTCTGCCACGCCTCTTTGAGATGCAGGCCATACATCTCCCACAAGAGCGGGGCGTTGGGCGCCCGGCAGCCGGCGTCGGCGATCACCTGGTAGGGAATCAAGTGGAGGGGGTAGTCGGCCTCGTCCCCAGCGTAGCTCGGCGGCTCGTAATGGGGCAGCGACAGCGCACTTCCCTCGGCCTCCAGTCCCAGAAAGCCCACGTTCTCTGCCCCGATCCTATTGAAGGCCTCTTCCAACCGCTGCAGACGGAACTGAAAGCGGCCCGAAGGCGTAGTCAGCACTTCTTCCCACTGGCCGAAGGCGTAGGAATCGCCGACCCAAACGCCTCGCTTCACAAGCTCAGCCCAAAACTGATCAAAGGTCTCGGCGCGGATGGAGCCGCCCGCGCCGAAAAGCCCCCGTGTTCGGAAGCGGAGCAAGGCCTCGTAATCCGACCAGGGTAAGGAATCGGTCAGTTCGCCGCCAATGGCGCGAGCCAGCGTCAACAGCACATCGCCCGTGTGTCGGGTATCGTAAAGCGGCTCGACGGCAGGCTGGCCTATGCCCACGGTCGGCACCCCCAGCCCGCCCGGCGGCGTCCCGTCCACCCATCGTTCCAGGAAAGTGTGATTGGGCAGCACCAAGTCGGCGTAGCGCGTGCTCTCGTCCATGAAAGAAGAGAAGCTGACGATCAGGGGAATCTGCTGGAAGGCAGCGCGCCAGCGGCTCGCCCCGACCCCGTCGAAGAGCGGGTTCGTGTCGTAAAAGAACAGAGCCTGGGGGGCGTAGGGTGCGCCAAGCACGATGCGCTCCGGCAGGGTGTGGAGAGCGTTGGCGGCCAGCGGATAGGGCGCAGTGCCGGCTCCGTCCAGACGGGGATGAGGCGACTCATCAGCCACATCGGGATGCCAGGGGGTGAGAGGAGGCTTTCCAGGCCGCAAAATGCCACCCGGCGTATCCACGCTGCCGACCAGGGCGTTGAGGGAGTGGATGGCGAGACGGTTGAAGAGGGCATTGGTGCCCTCCTCCAGCCCTCGTCCAGCCACGGCCACGGCAGGGCTCTGCCCGGCAAACTCCCGCGCCAGCCGCTTGATGGTATCGGCAGGCACCCCGGTCAGCCCCGTCACCGCATCGGGCGCGTACTGCTCCAGCACCAGCGCGGCGAACTCTTCGAACCCCTCGGTGTGGCCGGCCACGAAGTCGTGGTCGTAAAGCCGCTCGCGGATGATGACGTGGGCCATCCCCAACGCCAACGCGCCCTGGCGACCAGGAAGGAGCGGCACCCACTCGTCGGACTTGGCGGCGGAAACGGAGAAGCGCGGCCCTATCTGCACCAAGCGAGCGCGTAGATCGGGTCGTCCGCGCCGCATGTACGAGTAAGCTCGCAACATGCGCACCTGGGGCTGCCAATCCTCCAAGAACGAGCCGCCGAAGAACAGGACGTAGGCCGTGTCCTCCCAATCGTGAGCGGACAGGTCGAACCAGCCCTGCGTGAGGAGATGGGTCAGTCGCTCGGCGTCCAGCCCGTCGGCGGCGACCACGTTGGGCGAGCCGTAGGCCCGGCAGAAGCGATCAATCAGTTCGCGCATCTGGCCGGAGAGGGCATCGTGCAAGAAAAGCAGCGTGTGGGCTTGCCCCTGCTGGCGCAGCCCTTGCAAGTGATCTGCCACCTGGGCGATAGCTTCCTCCCAGGAGACAGGTTCCCACCGATCCTCTCCCCGCTCTCCGACACGACGCAGGGGATGCTGTATGCGGTCGGGATCGTAGAGCACCTGAAGGGCGGCTTGGGCCCTCGGGCAGGGCTTGCCCTGATTGAGGGGGTGGCGGGGATTGCCTTCGATCTTGACCGCCAGCCCCTCAACTACCCGCACCCGCAGGCCGCACTGGGCCGGACACAGTTGACACACGCTGGCCGCCCACACCTCCTGGCCGGGAGGAGTCGTGCGGTCAACGAGGCTCAGGGCGCGCAAAATGGAGCCGCTAGACTCATACAGAGCCGCAGCAGCCGCGCTGACGCCGGCCAGCTTGATAAACTCACGCCTGCTAATCTTCATGACTCAAAGATGTGATACTTGGCCAATTCTTCTTTGTGAACGGTGTAGTAGGTGGATCTGCCATCGCGGCGGCTGGCGACCAACCCGGCGTCCTCCAACGTGCGCAAGTGGTGGGCTATGGTTGAGGCCGCCCCAGGGACACTTTCCACAATGTCGGATACACACAGGTCGCTTGCCAGAAGCAATCTCAAAATCTTCAACCGCGTTTCGTTGCCCAGCGCGCTGAAAACCTTAGCCCGTCTCTCAACTTCAGCATTGGGCGGGGTGGCGTCGTTAGGATGTTGCTCTGCAACCTGCCTGGTGGATTTCCCTTTCCCTGGCCGATAGCTCTTTGGGTTCGCCGCGATATCCATAACAGACCACCGGAGATAAGCACTACAGGACTAGTTTTTTAGATATGTCACAGCAGATACATTATACAATTGCCGACGGCTTTCGTCTAGAGGGGAAAACCCTATGATCTCCCTCTTCGTGTCAGGGAAAACCCTTGAATTGTTTCCGCAAGGGCCCAAAAAAAGAAACTCTCGCCAGTATATTGGCGAGAGTTCAGGTATCCGGTCCGCTGATGTCAGAACAGGGCCAGCCTATTCTTCTTCGACCAGCAGCCCTTCGCTGAGGGCATAGCGCACCAGGGCAGCTCGACCTCTTATCCCCAGCTTCTCCTGCATACGCGCTCGATATGTCTCCACCGTCTTCACACTGAGGAACAGCTTATCGGCGATCTGCCTGTTGGTATAGCCAAGCGCTACCAGTTTGAGAACCTGTCGTTCGCGATTGCTCAGGAGATCGCACCCGACTGCCTCTGTTTCCTCAGGCTCTTCCTCCTTTCCCTCCAGAAGCAGATGGGCATGAGCGGGATGTAGATACGTTCCGCCCTCGTACACAGCCCGGATAGCAGACAGCAGTTCGGTGTCGGCAGATCTCTTCAGAACGTAACCAGATCCCCCGCCCTCAAGCACCTGACGAAGATAGCTCTCGTCGTCGTGCATGGTTAGAGCCAACACACGGACTTCGGGATGATCCTCTTTGATCTGGCGGACAGCGTCGAATCCGTCCGGTCCCGACATGGTGATGTCGAGAAGCACAACGTCAGGGTTCAGTTCCTTGGCCTGAGCCACGGCCTGATCGCCTGTGCTCGCCTCGCCCACGACCTCCATATCGTCTTGGGCATCCAGCAGCAGGCGAAGGCCCGCTCTGAGCACAGCGTGATCGTCCGCCAGAAGAACACGAATCTTTTCCACGACCGATATCCTTTCAGCGCTTGCCGTTGAGGGGAATTTCGATGAACACCGTGGTGCCTACCCCTGGCGTGGATTCCACAGTCAGTCTGCCGCCCACCAAGGAGGTTCGCTCCTGCATCCCATGAAGTCCCAATCTTCTAAACTGCCCCGAGGTGAGGACGCTGTCCACATCGAAACCACAGCCGTCGTCCTCCACGATGCCTATCACCGAGTCCCCTCTCTGCTCCAGGAGCACGCTCACGCTACTAGCCCCGGCGTGTCGCACCACATTGGTGAGCGCTTCCTGAACGACACGATAGAGCGTCGTCTGCACTTGAGGAGTCAATCGCTTCTCCTCAAGCCCCACAACTTCGAAGTCCGCATCCAGTCCAAAGCCCGCAGCGTAGTCTCTGACATAGCGCTTGAGGGCAGCCACCAGGCCCAAATCGTCGAGCACGCTGGGTCTGAGTTCCAAGGCCAAATTGTGCAAACCGTCCAGCGTTTGAGCAGCCACGGTGCGCAGCCGATCTGTCGTATCCCGAACCTCCTCCAGGCAAGTGGCTCCTTCCAGAGCCCTCAGGCCCACCATCAGCGAGGTGAGCGCTTGGCTGCTCTCATCGTGCAGCTCGCGGGCGATTCGCCTGCGTTCGTCTTCCTGGGCAGTGATGATCTTTTCCAGAAGCCGGCCCCGCAGAATCTCTTTGTCGTGCAATTCCTCTATCATTCTATTGAAAGCAACAGCCAGCTCCCCGATCTCATCATTGCTTTCGATCGCCACCGTCTGATCTAAATCGCCCCTACTGAGCGATTGGATCGCCCCCACCAATCTCCCCAGCTTAGCGACCACCAAGCGGTTCATCGCCAAGCCAACGACCGACACCACGACGGCAATGGTCCCTATTGCCCAAAGGAGCGTGTTGCGGCGATCAACGGCCAGATGTCGGTCAATGTTTGCCATAGACAAATCGGTAATCAGAATGCCCAAAACCTTTTTGCCCTCCTCATGGCACGCTTGGCATTCCTCGCGGTTCTCTATGGGATTCAGGTTTCGGAAAACCCTCCCCTCTTGCTCAGTGGTAAAAATGCAAGTCAGGCTTCGATCCACCGCCTTATGCTCGTGACAGGACTGACACGTGGTGTCGTCCAAATCCAATATCGTGCCGATGCTCCCCTGGTCTGCAGAGATGGCAATCTGACCTCTTTGGTCAATTAAGAAAAGTTGTTTGACTTCCTCTCTTTCGGCAATCTTGTCTACAATCCTCTGGACTCCGGCGAAATCGTTAATCAACATGGCTTGCTGCAGGCTGCTTTCGATGATCTCACCCGAGTTCGAGGCGGACAGCCTCAGATTATCCATCATCAAATCGCGGCGACCACGATACTGCAGATAAGAAACGACCGTTAAGATGATGAGCAACGGTATAGTTACACCAAGCACGATCTTGAAGCGCAGACTTTGGTAGATTCTTCCCATCTTCATGAGCACTCTCACACCTGGGGATAGCCGCCCAGTAACCGCGCACCCATTACCGGGACGCACAAGCGGCTTTCTTAAGCACAGCTTATTATACTACAAACCAGGGGCCCTATCAAGCTGCGAGAACAAAAAATGCGCTTGAATCAGATCTTCAAGCGCATATCTCGTGCTCCCTCTGGATCCGGCCATCCTGGCTGAGCGAGTCGGATCAATACCATTGTCCCAAATATTGGGCTAACTGCGTCACTTCACTCAGCGCTCCTCAGAAGTCTCCTCAGCAGCTTCTACCTGAGGGGCCTCGTCACCTTCCTCTTCTTTGTCATCATCCTCAACCTCGGCTTCCTCTTCAGAGGCGCTGGGTTCCTCTCCCGCTTCCTCAACTTCATCAGGAACTGCTTCACTCTCTGGAGCAGGCTCAGGCTGCGGCTCTTCTTCGGCCTCGGCCTGCTCCTCTTCCTCTTCTTCTTCAGAAACAGCGGATTCCTGGGCAGTCTCCTCGACCTCATCAGGAACTGCTTCACCCTCTGGAGCAGGCTCAGGCTGCGGCTCTTCTTCGACCTCGGCCGGCCCCTCTTCCTCTTCCTCAAGCCCAGCCTCCGCTTGCTCTTCTTCTTCAGGAACAGCGGGCTCCTCCGCGGCTGGCTCGTCCTCCTCAGAATCAAGCTCAGGTTCCGGCCCCTCTTCTACCTCGGCCGCCGCTTCTTCTTGCTCCTCAACCTCAACCGCCGTCTCCGCCTCTTCTTCGGGAACAGCAGCTTCCTCTATCGCTGGCTCGACCTCCTCAGGGACCGGCTCAGCCTCCGGTGCTGGCTCTTCCTCTTCTTCCTCGACCAACTCCTCAGGGGGCGGCGCCTGCCGCAAGCTTAAGCCAATGCGTCGCCGTCTGGCATTGATGCTGATGATGCGCAGCGTCAATTCGTCGCCTTTCTTCACCACGCTGGAAGGATGATCCACTTTGCCCTCAGCCAACTCAGATACGTGAATCAAGCCCTCCACGCCCGGCTCCAGGCGCGCGAAGGCTCCGAAGGCGACGACGTTGGTGACTTTGCCTTGCACAACCTGTCCTACGTGATACTTCTCATCCACCAGCGTCCAGGGGTCTGGCTGCAGGCGCTTGGTGCTGAGGCCAATCCTCCCTCTTTCGTGATCCAGACGCAGAACGTAAACCTCCACTTCATCGCCCACGCTCAGCACTTCGCGAGGATGCTTCACTCTATGCCAGGCCAGCTCAGAAATATGCACCAGACCATCGGCGCCTCCCAGGTCAACGAAGGCCCCAAAATTGCACAAGCTGCTGACAGTGCCCTTGCGGACCTCACCCTCATAGAGCTCGTCCATCAATTGTTGCTTTTGCTGCTCACGCCACTCTCGCTGCGCTGCTCGCTCCGAGAAGATCAGGCGCCGTCGGCGGCGATGCACCTCGATGATTTTGAGAGGCAAAGTCCCTCCCACAAATTCAGACAGCTTTTCCATTTTCTTATCTTGTGGCAGCCGACGAGGCATGTTGACCACTTGCGAAGCGGGGATAAAGCCCGATATCCTACCAAAGGGAGCAATGAGCCCCCCTTTGTTGAACTTGCTTATTTCTCCTTCGTATACCTCACCGCTCTCAAGGTACTCCTCGGCCCTCAACCAATCCTCATGTACCAGGGCCATATTCACGGAAACGATCACGCTTCCTTCGCTATCCTCAGACTTGAGGACATAGACCGGCATCTCGCCGCCAACCTCTATCTCATCTATCTCTTCCTCACTCAGCCGCTCGAGATCGGTGTCCGGAACGATTCCGTCCCGTTTGGTCCCGATATCTACAATGATCTGATGAGGCTCAATAGATAGCACGACGGCCTGGCGAATATCGCCACGTTTTGGATATTGATAGTCGTACTCTTCCTCAAAGATCTCCTCCATGGGCGGCGGAGCCTGATCTTCTTCAGCAAATTCATCTATAACCAAAGATTGTTCCACAATTCGTACTTTTCCCCCTTCAAGTTTATCGTCCTACTAACCATTCAGCCTGGGTCAAGAAACCAGGTTTTTCCCGTCAGAGAAACTGCCTGCACCTACAGAAACCGCTTGAACCCAAGCGCACTCCGTATGGCAAGTGCCAAAAAACCTGGTTTCTGAGCTACCCCCTGAACGCCCATTCGTCCTACATACCGTCAGGAGTGACGGGCGCCCGACAGCAACACCGCAAAAACAAAGACCTAGCCACCTACCCCTTGAACACACCGAGGATAGTAGCCAGGCCTTCTGCTGCCTTATGGCGGATGTTTGGCTGGACGCGATACTTATGCCACCTTTGTAGAGCAGCTCGCTAAGGCATAGAAACCGCTCCTAACGCGGCACTGCACAATCCACTGCTAAACAAGCTAGTTCAGCCCCCAGGCTTCCAGAAATGTTTCATGAATCTGAGTTTAGGCGAGGCGACTCTTAGACCTCTGTACGTCCTCATTATAAGAGATAGGTTTTTATCACAGGGCTTCTGAATTCAATCTCATTATACAGGATAGAGTTCAGATTGTCAAACTTTGACAAAAGTTGCCAAATCATATATAATTTAGTAGTCAAAATAGCGAGCGTCAGTACCCCTTTTCAACCCAAGGTCTATACTTCCCGTGTCATCTAGACAAGCAACAATCTGAGGTTCCCCCCAAAGAACATCCTCTCTGAGACTTCTGACAAAGGTCTAGCGCAAGCAAAAACAGTATTGGGCAAAGCGAGGTGAGATCCGCACAAACCCTCACTTCGTTTTGCGAACCTTCAAGAGGATGTTTAAGGGCAACAAGAACTCGGCTCCGTGCCTCAGAGGTGTTTTGGCGAGGTAAGATAGCCGAGTTCTTGGTTGGAGGGCGACCGATCAGGTCCTGGTGAGTTACACTGCAAACGAGAACGAGGTAGCAGCTCAGATGTCTTCGGAGCAAGAGCGGCTAGAGCAGGCGCTAGAAGAGACTCTAGCCAAGATCGAGCAATTGAATAAGAAGCTGGCAGACAAGGCCGATTACGGCCTGGGCAAAGGAGGCTCTACGATTTACGAGTGGGAGTTTGATCTTGCCCTGCGACAAAGTCTGGAAGCAAAAGCTAAGTCCATCAGAGCTGCCTTGCGCAAGACACAAGAGGGTGACTATGGCGTGTGCGAAGTGTGTGGCCAGGAGATAGCAGCCGAACGCTTGGCAGTACTCCCCCACACCACTCTCTGCATCAAGTGTGCCCAAGCCAAGAGGTGACCGCCTTGAAATGTTGGGCAAGACCTCCTGACCGCAGCCCCCAAGCTTCGGTCAGGAGACCGCGTAGGTGAGAAGGCCTACTCCACGACTGCTCGCGCAAACAAGTCGTGCGATAGAGAGTACATCTCGAGGAGTGAATGATATGTTTAAGGCAGGCGATAAGGTGGTTCATCCTTACCATGGAGCTGGTGTGGTAATAGACGTCAAAGAGAAGAAACTCCTGAAGGAGCGCGGGCGCTACTACATCATTGATCTACTTGCTTTCGACAGCATAGTGATGGTACCTACCAACAACATCCAGAAAATCGGCCTGCGGCAAATATCAGGGAAACGCGCCATCTCACAGGCCATGAACACGTTGACCTCCACACCCGATACGCTATCCAGCGACCACAGGGAGCGACAAGCACGCGCCCAGGAGAAATTGAACACGGGAGACCTTATCAAGGTCACAGAGGTGGTGCGCAATTTGGCCTGGCGCAATCAGAAGTCGGGACTGACCATGGCCGACAACAAGCTGTATCAGCGAGCCAAGACTTTCCTGGCCAGCGAGCTGGCGCTGGCCAAGGAGATAGAGCTACAAGAAGCCATAGAGCAATTGCAGACTGCCTTGAACGCCAAGCTGGCGGCCCTCTCCCTAGAGACCGACTCTGATTGACAAGAGGTTGCTCTAAAAAAGTGAGCGGGCGCCCCCTCGTAACTTCTGCAAGGGGGCGCCCGTTCTGTTTGCTCAGACTTTCACCGGGGGTTATGCGCGACTGAGGTACTCGCCCGTGCGGGTATCCACACGGATGACGTCGCCCTCTTCAACGAAGAGCGGGGTCGTGACCTTGAGGCCCGTCTCCAGGGCAACCTGTTTAGTGGCCCCGGTGGCCGTGTCGCCGGCGAAGCCCGGCGGGGCCTTGACTACCTCGAGTTCAACGGTGATGGGCAGCACGATGTCCACTGGTTCGCCATCATAGGTGGAGATTTGCAGGGTCATGTTCTCGGTCAAATAGTCCACGGCGTCGCCCAGGACCTCGGCAGAGAGGACCGGTTGTTCGTAGGTCTCGGTGTCCATAAAGTAATAGAGGGTGCCGTCGTTGTAGAGATACTGCACCCACCGCAGCTCCAGGCGGACATCGTCAATGCGGTCATCGGGCGAGAAGGTGTGGTCGGTGATCGCTCCCGTGCGCAGGCTGCGCATTTTGACCCGCACATTAGCTCTGCCCCGTCCGATGAAAGAGTGTTGATACTCCACCACACGATAGAGCTCGTCCTCCCATTCGAAAGTTGTCCCCTTGCGTAGATCGTTAGCCGTGATCATGTTTTGTCTCCCTCCCTCCGCCTACGCGAAATACCCCTCAGGCACATGTTTCAACACGATTGCCTCCAGCATATCCAGATGCTGCAGGTAGCTTGGCCGCCTTCAACGCTTTGCCCCATGTTGGGAACGTGTCGAGGATCACTTCCAAATCATACTCACTCATCTTACGTACATCTTCTGGCGTCGGCAAACGCCCCAAGTCTGCCGCCAAATCGCGCAACTCCAATTGCAACTCTTTCTTAGTGTATTTTCGCTGCGGTTTGTGTACACTCTCGCGCTCTACGTAGCCTTTACGTTCCACTTCGGCAATTTTCCGCCTCGTCATTCGCACGTATTTCTCATCAACATCAATGGCCACGTAGCGCCGCCCCAGCTTGACCGCGGCAACCGGGGTCGTACCCGCGCCACAGAGCGCATCGAGCACAACATCGCCTTCGTTCGTGGAAAGACGGATGATACGCTCCATCAAAGCGTCGGGTAACTGGCAAGGATGACTATCCCGGTCACGCCGATGTTTGATGCGGTGAATGTCCCACCAAATATCAGTGAGCGGCATTTTGTCATCAACCCCCTCCGCCTTGCGCTTTCGGATGCACGACGAGCGCAAGCAATAATAACGGGCATCCAACTGCCCCACTTTATCGTAGTTGAAAGTGAAGTCCGTCGGGTGCTTGGTGTAGAATAACAAGCCATAATGAGCGGGCATCAACTTCCCGCGCGGTTCGGACATCGCATCCCAAACAATCCAGTTTTGAAAATGGAGGTGTTGGTTGAGAAATGCTGCATGGTACATCGTCCACCGGGGCAGATTCAGGACATAGAGCGACCCTGTAGGTTTCAATACCCGCGCGTACTCCCGCAGCCACGCGTTGCACCATTTGACGTATTCTTTGTCCGCCCGTTCATCGTCATAGACGTGATATGCCTTGTCGAGATTGTACGGCGGGTCGGCGAAAACGAGGTCTATGGAGTTATCAGGATACTGCTGGAGAATCTTCACTGCATCACCGTGATGAACGACGTTGAACATCCTGTCGCCCACCTCGTTGACGACAGGGTTGTACTCGATCTCCGGTCCAAGAATACCTGGCAATCTATACTGAACAGCTAACTCGGCAATGCTTCTGTCAGAACCAATACCCTCTTTGGGACCAACAATGCCTACGATTGCACTATCGGGCGACTGCATACCCGCTTGCTCAAACAAGTCGGTCTTATTTCCCTGACGACCAGGCCCAGAACCATTCGAAGTCTGCTCGAAATCCAACATCCGCAGGATGGCATCGAGAACGGGTTCGGAAATCTGTGTGTAATTATCCAACTGAGGCAGGTCTTTCCACACATCGGAGATAACGTAGCCATCAGGATGCATCAAATGCGCCTTGCCACCCCAATCTTTGAGTGTCCTCTCACAGAAAGCGCAATGTTGGTGTGGAAAGCGCGTTCGTTTCACATTGAAACGCTCGTTGCCTTTGGTGAACAGAAGCACGGCAGCGTGCACGGACGGCAAGCCACTATCCCTGTGCTGCATTGCGGACTCAATCGCAATCCAATATTTGAAGTTCAGACGCTGGTCAAGGTAAACACCCAACTCCGGCAAATAGTCGGGCCGACCCTGAACAAAGAGCAATCCTCCATTCTTCAGCACCCGCATGCACTCATCCAGGTATGCGCGAAGCCCATCACTATCCACCGGAGTGAGAGCGGCGGTAATGACCACAATGAAGTTCAAGGAGTCATTGTCTGCCTCTTCCAGAGTCCAGTAAAAATCCTCTCGGCCCGGGTATACGACGCGCATAGCTTCACCTCTGCCTATTTGATCGAGCTCTCACACAACTGATTATAAACCTCCGCCCATTCGCTGTCAAATCGAAATTCCAAAACAGGCTCTGTCGCTACGCTCCCTTCTCATCAATCCAACGGGCGGCCACGGTGGGCAGGCTGGCGATGGGACCGCGCCGCACGGTGCAGGCGGGCAAGGAGTCGAGGAAGGCCCGGCCGTAGGATTTGGTCAGGATGCGTCGGTCCAAAATCACCACCACGCCGCGGTCGGTCTTGGTCCTGATGAGCCGGCCAAAGCCCTGCCGAAGGCGCAAGATGGCCTGCGGCAAGGCATATTCCCCAAAAGGCTCATCGAAGGTGTCACTGCGGGCGGCAAAGATAGGGTCGCTGGGCACGGAGAAAGGTATCCTGGCAATGACCAAACAGCTCAGCGCCTCGCCCACCACGTCAATGCCCTCCCAAAAGCTGCGAGTTCCCAACAGGACGGACCGAGAGGTGGTGCGGAAGTTCTCCAAGAGCCCCCTGCGGGAGCCGCTGCCCTGGGTGTAGACCACGATCTCGTCCTCGGCCAGGGGCCGCGCGATGGCTTGGGAGGTGCTGCGCAGTTGGCTGTAGGAGGTGAAGAGTCCCAGCGTCCGCCCACGAGTAGCTCGACAGAGGTCAACGAAGGCCGCCTCCACCGTCTTCTGGTAGTAGGGCTGATAGGGCTCAGGAATGTCGGTGGGCAGGTAGAGCAGAGTAGAGTTGGCATAGTCGAAAGGCGAACCCACAGCGGCTTCGTCCGCCTCCCACGCGCTCAGCCGCTCGCGGATGAAATCGAACTCGCCCTCGGTGCGCAGGGTGGCTGAGGTGAGAATGACGCACTCCTTGGGCATGAAGAGATGCTTTTGCACCAAGGGGCCCACGTGGAGGGGGGCCGCGTGTAGGGAGATCTCCCCATCCCGCGCACTGACCTCGGCCCAGTAGATGCCGCCAGAGGACGGTTGGACGATGAGGGCGTCCATCTGTTCATACAGTTCCCGAACGCGACTGGTGTAGTTGAGCAGCTCCTGCAACAGGTCTTCTCGACCTGGGATGTCTTCGGCCAGCAACCCTGACCCATCCTCCAGCCCGCTGGACAGTCGCTCCAGTCCCTCGCCGATGCGAAGCAGGTGGCGAGATACATTGTCCCAGGCAATCTCCACGTTGGACCAAGCAGGCTGCACACGGATGCCCCCGGTCAGACGGATTCTCTGGTTATACTTCCCCCCCTCTCGGCCGTGCTCATCCAAAAAAGATTCCAGACGGTTGAAGAACTGGTAGAGGAGACGCCGGGCAGCCTCCACCTCCCCGTGCAGATTGTTGACGTGACGCTCCATCTTCTGTTGGGTATCTTTCGGCACCTTGCCACGGTAGCGGGCCAGGAGGTCGGCCAGGAACCCTCCTGTTCGCTTCTCGCCCAGGTTCTGACTCAATCCATTGAGCAGCCGCTCCATGTGCTTTCGACGAACGGAGAAGCTCAGTTGGCGGGTGGTGCTGTCCTCCAAGTGATGGGCCTCGTCTACGATGAGGTAGCGGTAGTCGGGCAGGACGCGATTCTCGACGGCCACGTCGGAAAGCAGCAAGGCGTGGTTGATGACGATGAGATGGGCCCGCTCCGCCTCCCGCCGCGCTCGATAGAAAAAGCACCTGTCTTTTTCACGATAGCGACATCGGTCGCTCATACAAGTCTCGGCGTCGGCGCAGACCCGAGGCCAGAGGGCTTGCTCCTTATAGTCGGGCATAAAGAGCTCGGCCCGGTCGCCCGTCATGGTGCTGGGCAGCCAGACCAGGATCTTGGCCAGCAGCCGCATTTCCTCGAGCGAGGAAGGGCCGCTGCGGCGAAAAGCGGCCAGCCGGCGCAGGCAGATGTAGTTGCTGCGCCCCTTGAGAAGAGCGGCCTTGAACTCAAAAGGCAGAATGCGCTGTAGGTCGGGGATGTCTTTCCCGTAGAGCTGATCCTGCAGATTGATGGTGTTGGTGGAAATGACCACCCGCTCCCCATTCTGGGCGGCAAAGCGAGCAGCGGGCAGGAGGTAGGCGATGGACTTGCCCGTTCCCGTGCCCGCTTCCACCATCAGGTGCTGGCTCTCGTTGAAGGCCTGGGCCACGAGTCTCAGCATCTCCACCTGCTGGGGGCGGTACTCGTAGCCGGGGAAATCCTGAGCAAATATGCCACCCTCCTCCAGCATAGCCGCTAGACCATCCTCGCCTATGGGCTTTCGCTCCGGAGCTGGTTTCAAGGGACGCTCGTCCTCTTTTTTGGTGAAGAGGCTCAACGATCCGTCGCCATCTAGAGCCCCTTTGGCCAGCAACTGTTGGCCGATGCTGCCCACGAAAGCCGTACGGGCCTTGGTCCGCTCCAGGTCGCGGAAGACGTGGCGGAGGGGCCAGTCTATGCGCTTCGCCAGGCGATTGATCTCCTGGATGACGCTCAAATCTAGCTTTGACGCCTGTTCCACCAGCGCCAGAAAGAGGTCTTTGGTGGCCAGCGCGTCCTCCAGGGCGCGGTGTCGCGTGGGAAAGCGGATGTTGAGAGCTTCGGCCAGCTTCCCCAGGCTGTAACGGGCGGCGTGGGGCATGAGGATGCTGGCCAGTTCGAAGGTGTCAACGGCCAAATTGCCCAGGGAGAGCCCCTGACTGCTGAGGAAGCGCAAGTCAAAAGAGATGCTGTGGCCAACGATGGGGTAGTTTTTGACGAAGCTCAGGATTTTTCCGCTGAGCGAGCGAAAGGGAGGAGCCACATCTACCTCTTCTGGGGTGATGCCCGTCAACCGTTGGACACGGTAGGGGATGGGCCGCTGGGGGTTGACCAAGCTAGACCAGGTATCCAAAACCTGATCGTCGCGGAACTTCACTGCCCCGACCTCGGTGATGGCATCGCGGTCAGGATCCAACCCCGTCGTTTCCAAATCCAGAGCGATATAGATGCGGCTCATAACCATGAGTCCTTTGGGCAGGACCTACAGATGTGGCCCTGATATACAGGCAGCCGATCCGCAAATCCTACCGATCCGTTGTTCTCCCCTGCCGCTGGCGCACCGCCTCGAACAAGATGATGCTGGCAGCCACGGCCGCGTTCAGGGATTCCGCGCCGCCGGGCATGGGGATGGTGATGGAAGCTGTAGCCAGCTCCGCTGATTCTGAAGTGGCTCCGTGGGCCTCGCCACCGATGATCAGAGCCGAGGGCCTGGTCCAATCCACTTCATCGTAAACCTGCCCGCCTCGCACATCGGCTAACAGAATCCGAAGCCCAGCCAGGGCCTCGGCGATCTGCGGCCAACTCCGGTTTGCGATGGGCAGCCGGAAGTGAGCGCCCATGGCCCCTCGCACTACCTTGGGGTTATAGGGGTCCACCGTCTGCGGAGTCAGAAAGACCTGCTCCACCCCGGCCGCGTTAGCCGTGCGAAGGATCGTGCCCAAGTTGCCGGGGTCGCGCAGTTGGTCAACGACCAAAACCAGCGAGGTTTCAGCAGGCGGGGACAGTTCGATGAAGGGCAAGACAGCCAATACGCCCTGGGGGGAGACGGTGTCGGCGAGGGCCTTCATCACCCTCTCGCTCACCGCCAAAGCCGGAGACTCTACCTTCTGTATCTCCGCCAACAACTCCCGTCCGCCCGGTGTGGAGTCCAGGCTTTGGCTATAAAAGACAAGAGCGGGCACAATTCCCGCTCTAAACGCCTCCTCCACCAAACGGACGCCCTCGGCGACGAAGTGCCTCTCACGATAACGGGCCCGCCGCCTGTGGAGGGAGCGAACGTATTTGACCTTCTCGTTGGCGGTGCTGGTGATCATGACGATCCAGACGTACTAGCTCGCTCCCGCCGGGTGAAGTGCACTGGCTGCTACCTCGACCAATTGGGCGAAGGCGTCAGCATCTTCGACTGCCAGTTGGGCCAGCACCTTGCGATCGAGTTCTACTCCTGCTTGCTTGAGACCGTGTATGAAGCGACTATATGACAAGCCACTCTGACGAGCCGCGGCATTGATGCGAATGATCCAAAGCCTTCTCATATCGCGCCTCCGAGCACGGCGGTCGCGATAGGCATAGCGCAGCGATTTCAGCATGGCCTCGTGGGCGCGGCGGAACAGCGTGTGCTTAGTCGCCCTCTGGCCCTTGGTGAGTTTGAGTACTTTCTTGTGACGCTTACGGGCCCGTGGCCCTCCCTTAACCCTTGGCAAGTTTCAAATCCCTCCTCTAGCGATTCTTCTTGAGATACGGCGCCAGCTTATTGACACGCTTGACTTCTCCCGCTGTAGTCACCTCGTGCATCTCGCTGAACATGCGCTTGACGCGCTTGGACTTCCTGCGGCGCAAGTGGCTCTTGCCCTGCTTAGTGCGCAAAAGCTTGCCCCGCTTGGTGTATCTAAACCTCTTAGCCGTCGCCTTATGCGTTTTGATCTTAGGCAATGAACTCCCTCCTGCTATTTGTTAGGACTCAGGATCATGAGCATGCTGCGGCCTTCCATACGGGGCCTCTGCTCGACTTCGGAAATGTCCCCTAATTCCTCTGCGATCCTGCTCAGCATCTCCCGCCCGATCTCGGGATAGGTGATCTCTCGCCCGCGAAAGCGGACTCGGACCTTCACCTTGCAGCCGTCGTTCAGGAAACGGCGTGCATCTCTGACCTTGAAGGCCACGTCGTGCTCACCGGTCTTAGGACGCAGGCGAATCTCCTTGACCTCCGTCTTCTGAGCTTTCCTAGCTTTCCGCTCCCTCTTGGCCTGCTCATACCGGAACTTGCCGTAGTCCATCAGCCGGCAAACGACGGGGTCGGCGTTGGGAGCCACTTCGACCAGGTCGAAGCCACTAGCTCGTGCAGCATCCAGAGCATCTCGGATGGGCACAATCCCCACCTGCTGACCTTCCTCATCAATCAGCCGAACCTCTTTGGCCCGAATGCCCTCATTAACGCGATGTCTCTTATTACTGATACTGCCACCTCGTGGATTAATCTAATGGTCAAACGGTCTATGGATCCGATGGCCAAGCGGTCCAAAGGCCAGACACGCGCTTTGGACCAACTGCCCAACTGACTATGAATATAACACATTTAGGCAGAGAAGTCAAATCGCAAACGTCTTCAGACCCTTGGGGTTTTTTAGGAAACCCCAAGGGTCTCCTTATCTAGATGTCGCGCTTCTCGACGATGGCCTTTTGTGCTGTTTCGATGAACTCGGCCACCGTCCGCGGTCCCAGGTCCTCCTCGGTGCGCAAGCGCAGGGACACCGTCCCCTCCTCCGCTTCCCGATCCCCGACAACCAGCATGTAGGGTATCTTCTCCAGTTGGGCCTGGCGTATCTTGGCCCTCATGCGCTCACTAGAATCGTCCACCTCGGCACGCAAGCCCGCCTCCTTCAACTGGTCCCGAACCTGATAGGCGTAGTCGTTGTGGCGATCGGTGATGGGGATGAGCCTGGCCTGCACCGGCGCCAGCCACACTGGAAAGGCCCCGCTGTAGTGTTCGATGAGGACGCCGAAGAAGCGCTCCATGGAGCCTAGCAGCGTGCGGTGAACCATGTAGGGGCGATGCTCTTGCCCATCCGATCCCACGTAGGTCATGTCGAAGCGCTCTGGCACGTTGAAGTCGAACTGAATGGTCGTGCACTGCCACAGACGACCCAGGGCATCTTTGATGTGGATGTCAATCTTGGGGCCGTAGAAGACCGCTTCGCCTTCCATGCGCGTGTAAGAAAGGTCCGTCTGTTCCAGCGCCTTGATCAGCGACCCTTCCGCTATCTCCCACGTGGCGTCGTCGCCGATGTACTTCTCCTTGTGCTCCGGATCCCGCACCGAGAGAGCGATTTCGTACTCCGTGAAACCGAAGGCGCCCAAGACATGGGCGGTTAGGTCCAGGACACTCAGAATCTCGTCCTCAATCTGGTCTGGCGTGCAGACGATGTGCGCGTCGTCCTGGGTAAACCCTCGCACCCGCAGCAGCCCATGCAAAACGCCGCTCCGCTCGTAGCGGTAGACTGTGCCCAGCTCCGCCCAACGAAGGGGCAGGTCTCGGTAGCTGCGCGTCTTGGTCTTGTAGATCATGATGTGGAAGGGGCAGTTCATGGGTTTGATGAAGTACTCTTGGCCCTCGATATCCATGGGCGAGTACATGTTCTCCCGATAGAAATCCAGGTGCCCACTCGTCTCCCACAGCGACGCCTTGCCGATGTGCGGCGAGTACACGATCTCGTACCCGGCCTTGTAATGCTCCTGGCGCCAGAAGTCCTCGATGATGGTGCGGATGCGTCCCGCTTTGGGGTGCCAGTGGATCAGGCCTGGGCCGCCCTCATCGTGGATGCTGAAGAGGTCCAGCTCCTGGCCCAGCCGGCGATGATCGCGCTTCTTGATCTCCTCCAGCTTATGAAGGTAGGCCTCCAGCTCCTCGTTGGTGGCCCAAGCCGTGCCGTAGATACGCTGCAGCATGGGCCGCTGCTCGTCGCCCCGCCAGAAGGCGCCGGCGATGCTGAGCAGCTTGAAGGCACGAGGGTTGATCTGGCCCGTGTTGTCCAGATGTGGCCCCCGGCAAAGATCGGTGAACCCATCGTGCGTATAGATCGAGATCACCTCGCCTTCGGGCATCTCCTCGATGAGCTCCAGCTTGTAGGGCTGGTCGGCGAAGAGCTCCTCAGCCTCCTCTCTGGACAGCTCGCGGCGCACAAACGGCTTTTCCGCTTCGATGCTCTCCCTCATGAGAGACTCGATCTCCCCCAGGTCCTCCGGCGTCAAGGAGCGAGGCAAGTCGAAGTCGTAGTAGAAGCCGTCCTCGATGGGCGGTCCGATGGCCAGCTTAGCTTCGGGGAACATTGCCAGCACCGCCTCGGCCATGACGTGGGACGCCGAGTGACGCAGGCTTTCTAGGTCATTTGCTTCTTGTTTGTCAGCCATGATCGTCCTCCTTAATTGATCGAATGATTGGTAAATCCGAACAGCATCACCGTACCAGTGTCGTCTTCAGTCATGTCACTCACCTCCGTGGCAAGATTCGAGCAGTCTCCAAAGTATCATCTCAATATTTGGGGGAAATGTAGGTCGAAATGGCATTTCGACTGCCGAATTACCAATTCGGCCTACAGCTTCTTCGCCCCGATTTTTTGAGAAGACGGTCTCCAAACAAAAAACCCCTCACCCTTGGGGCGAGAGGTTCTGCTCACGCGGTTCCACCCAGTTTCAACAACGGACTGGGAAACAAACGGATTCAGCAAAACCCACTCATTTCTTAAGTCCGCCGTCCTCTGCCGGCTGCTAACGGACGCCTCCGTGGCTCCTTACTCTGGACAACGAATCCGCTTATCCGCTTCGCATCCGTTGCCCCTTTCCGGAGCCCAGCTCGCAGGTGGTTTTCCTTGAGTTCGCCGCTGAAGAGGCTTGCAGTCCATGACCCCTCCTCCCTGAAGCGCAACCCTCAAGTACTCGTCCTGGTCATCGCTTTTTTGGCTTATTCACTATGCCCTGATACAGTCTCTACCTCAGGAACAGTGACCATCACTGTTCTGACCTGAGGCACTTCTTTCATCCTTATATAAGCTATGGGTCTATCACCGTCTGGATGTGCCTTCGCCATCTCAAGATTTATCTGACACAGTTCTGGATCATCTTCGGGCAAGAAGACCAGCCTTGCACCGTTCGGTATCTGGTCCAAAATATCGGGGTGCTCAAGTGCATACCGTGTAAATTCAGTGTTCAGACTGACGTTTTTCTCAAACGTTTTATCGTTGCTCATCCCCTCTTCCATGTTCTATACCTCTCCAGTCTCCAGTGGGCGGTACTGGACTCGAACCAGTGACCTCCACGATGTCAACGTGGCACTCTAGCCAACTGAGCTAACCGCCCATTGATTAGATTATACCACAGATGCCCTAAAATGCAAAATTGACGCGCGTCAGGGCAATCGCATATCGAAGGTTGCGCACGATTAGACTTCCGAAGTTTACAGAATAGCTTCTGCTCTGAAGGTTCTTGGCAACACGAGACAGACTCCTAACACGGGCACTTGGCCCAAACTTCGGAAGTCTAGACAAATGCGATAGCTCTATGACGCGCCTCCATTTGGAATGAGCGGCAATCTATGGTACAATATCGGTGAAGTAGACTGTCGAGGGGAGCTTATGTGGCAAGTTGTAGGTCACAAGTGGGCGGTGGATCTGTTGAAACGGGCGCTGGCAAACGGGCGGGTGGCCCACGCTTATCTTCTGACCGGCCCGCCCCAAATAGGCAAGCGGTCGCTGGCCGTTAACTTCGCCCAAGCTCTGAACTGTCTCAGTGACACCAATGGAGAGAAGCCCTGCGGCCAATGCCTGTCTTGCAGCAAGATTGCCCACGGCAACCACCCCGATGTTCAGATCATCGAAGGCGAAGGCGGAACGCTCAAGATAGACCAGATGCGAACCCTGCGGCACGAAGCGGCCCTCTCGCCTCTGGAGGGACGCTGGAAGGTCTACATCGTGCGGCAAATGGAGCAAGCCACCCCCGAAGCCGCCAACTGTCTGCTCAAGACATTGGAGGAACCCCCACCTAACGTGATCCTGATGCTTACCGCTAATGAGGCCGAAGCGCTTTTGCCAACCACCGTTTCCCGCTGCCAGGTGCTCAACCTGCGGCCCCTGGCCACCGAAACGGTGCAAAACGTCCTCCAAGAGCGATGGGGGGTGGATGTCCAACGAGCTGAGCTTTTGGCCCATCTCTGCGGCGGGCGGCTGGGCTGGGCAGTGACAGCCAGCCAAGACGACGCCATCCTGGACCAACGGGAGAGACTTCTCGACGAAATGATGGAACTGCTGAGCCAAGGGCGCGTAGAACGCCTGGAGTATGCTGAACAGATCAGCCGCCATGCCGGAGCTGCGTCAGACCTGCTCCCCCTGTGGATCAGTTGGTGGAGAGACCTGCTCCTAACCGCCAGCAGCAGTTCGGTGGGGATCATCAACATTGATCGGGAGAACACCTTGAGGAAACAGGCACAGCAATACAGCCTGAGTCAGGTGCGGGACTTTGTGGAGGCCCTGCGAACCGCCGCCTGGCGATTGGAACACAACGCCAATACCCGCCTGACGCTGGAAGTGCTGATGCTAAACCTGCCCAACAACGGACTTTAGGATTTAGCGGACTTGAACCGACCGGTGGCGCGGCTTGCCGGAGGGCTGTCGAGGGGACGGACCTTGGAACGCATGTCACCATTGCAAAACGGAACTTAAAGATAGGGGAATTAAATGCCAAAGATAGTTGGAATTCGTTTTAAGCCAGTCAACAAAATCTACTATTTCGACCCCACCGGCTTCGAGGATCTGGAAGCCGGCGATTACGTCATCGTGGAGACGGCGCGAGGTCGGGAAGCAGCGGAGGTTGCCATAGCGCCTAAAGAGGTGTCGGAGGACGAGGTGATCAGCAAGCTGAAGGGCATCGTTCGCAAGGCCGACGCCTGGGACTTGGTCCAGATGGAGCATTATCGCAGCCTCGAGCCCGAGGCCCTGGAGGTATGCCGCGAAAAGGTGGCTGAGTACGGTCTGCCCATGAAGGTAATCAAGGCTGAATACAACTTCGATGGCAGCCACCTAGCTTTCTACTTCGTGGCCGAAAAGCGAGTAGACTTCCGAGATCTGGTGCGAGATCTGGCCCAGACCCTAGAGACGAAGATCGAACTGAGGCAGGTGGGGGTGCGCGATGAGGCCAAGCTGATGGGGGGCGTGGGGCGTTGCGGGCGCCGCCTGTGCTGCATTTCTTTCCTCACCGACTTCACTCCGGTGTCCATCAAAATGGCCAAACGACAGGACCTGCCCCTCAGCCCGATGGAGATATCGGGGCTGTGTGGGCGTTTGTTCTGCTGCCTGAGATACGAAAACGATTATTACGCTGACGTCAAAAAGAAACTGCCTCGGAAGGGGAAAAAGGTGAACACCCCCTACGGCCGAGGCAAGGTAACCGGCATCAATATCCTCAAAGAAACGGTCAATGTGGAACTAGAGAGCGGAGCGACCGTCGAGCTTCCGGCCAAAGATGTGAAAGATATCAGGAAATCGCATCGCGGCCGAAGCTAGCTCCACTCCTCTCTTGCCAGCGCACGCAGGCGTTCCACCGACTCCATAGGCACCGGCGCCCCTCCCATTCCCACCGTGTCCAACACATCCGGGCCGTGGAAATCGCTCCCCCCCGTGGCTATCAGGTCGAATTTGCGGGCCAGAGCAGCCAAGCCCCGCATCTCCTCAGGCGAATAGCCGTTGTAGTACGCCTCCAGACCCACCAGCCCGGCTTCTAGCAAAGAAGGCAAGAAATGCGTTACCCTGAGGGGATGGGCCAACACAGGCAACCCCCGCGCCTCCTTGACCAAAGCTACGGCGGCTGAAGGGCTGATCTTGTAGCGTTCCACGTAGGCGGGGCCGTTGCGCCCGATGTACAGATCGAAAGCCTCGTCAGTGGAAGCCACGTGTCCCATCTTGAACATCGCCTGGGCGATGTGCGGACGGCCAACGGAGCCCTCTCCCGCCAACTCGGCCACCATCTCCCAGGGTAGTGGGAATCCCAGAGCCTCCAGCTTGGCCAGCATCCCCTTGGCCCGTTGGAGGCGGGCATCGCGCATGGCGCGCAGCTTCCCCTGCAGGGTCGGGTGGTGATGGTCGAGGTAGTACCCCAACAGGTGCACCTCTTCGCGGGGCACGTCGCAGCTAATCTCCACGCCAGGGATGACTTCGAGCCCCGTGCCTCTGGCTGCCTCCAATGCCTCGTCAATGCCCGCCGTCGTGTCATGGTCGGTGATGGCAATGGTCAGAAGGCCGCCTTCCAGCGCCATAGCCACCAATTCAGAGGGCGAAAACTGACCATCGGAAGCAGTGGTATGCAGGTGCAAGTCAACGCGGCTGATCATCGGGGCTCCACGACCAACTTCATGGCCGTGCGCTCTTGACCCTCGATCTCCACCTCGGTGAAAACGGGAAGACAGACCACGTCTATCCCGTCGAGAGCCAGATACCCCCTGGCGATGGCCACCGCTTTGACGGCCTGGTTCACCGCTCCTGCTCCAATCGCCTGAGCCTCTGCTCGTCCGCTCTCCCGAACTGTTCCGGCAATCGCTCCCGCCACTGCCGTGGACCTTGATCTCGCCGACACTCTGAGGATTCCCATGCTTGCCTCCCACCGTAGCCACAACGAGTACCCTTCCTCTCCCCAGTATATTTTACACGATTATCACAATGTAAGCAAGCTGTGCACTCCCCATAATTCTGACATAAATATTCTTAAAAGATTCTAGACTTTAATATTACTGGTCTAAAATCCGTTGCCAAAAAAAAAGATTTCTGGTAGAATATCTTCGATTGTGAGTCGTCCCCACTTTTCGAAAACACTGTGTGAATCTAGCTTCCAACTGTAACACCCCGTGCTCTAAATTGCACCAAACAGCACCTCTCAAGCTCTATGGTACCTCTGTGAAGGCCCTGGACGTTCGAGCAAAGACGCTCTAGCCATCGTTGGGCGTCTATTCTATCCCCGACGAGACTTCGTGCGCGAGATCATTCCGAGTTGAAGACGGCCACGGGTGGCTCAGTCAACCCATCATCACATGAGTGAAAGGGCAACACTAGACGGCATGAAAGCCGATCAAATCTGGCAAGCAGCACTAGGTGAATTACAACTGCAAATGACCAGGCCCACCTTCGATACCTGGCTTAAGAACACCAGGGCCATCTCCTATGAGGATGGTACTCTCATTGTCGGGGTGCACAACGCCTACGCCAAAGATTGGCTTGAGAACCGACTGATGGCCATCATCAAGCGCACTCTGGCGGGCATTGTGAATCGCACGGTAGAAGTGAAATTCATCCTCGACACAAAAACCCTCCAAGAGGATAACCCTCCGCCCCTGCTGAAACCCTCGGTTCGCCAGACCCAAGAAGCCGCCGCCCAGAGTCCCACGCCAACGATGCTCAATCCCAGATACTCCTTCTCCACTTTCGTCATTGGCTCCAACAACCGCCTGGCGCACGCTGCCGCTCTGGCAGTGGCTGAGAATCCTCCGGCCAAAGCCTACAACCCCCTCTTCCTCTACGGAGGCGCGGGTTTGGGCAAGACGCACCTCATGCAGGCGTTGGGCCACGCCTGCCGAGACAAAGGCCACTGCGTGCTCTACGCCACCTCCGAGAAGTTCACCAATGAACTGATTAACGCCATCCGTACCCACAGCACCGAAGCTTTTAGAAATAAGTACCGTACCATAGACGTGCTGCTGCTGGATGACATTCACTTCATCGCCGGCAAGGAGAGCACTCAAGAGGAGTTCTTCCACACCTTTAACGCCCTCCAGGGTTCCGACAAGCAAATCGTCATCTCCAGCGACCGCCCCCCTAAGGCCATCCTCACCCTGGAGGAGCGCTTATGCTCTCGCTTCGAAGGCGGGCTCATAGCCGACATCCAACCACCAGATTTTGAAACTCGCATCGCCATCTTGCAGTTCAAGCGAGAGCCCAAACCTATCCCTGTCCCAGACGAGGTGATCGAACACATCGCCCACAGGTTCATGAACAACGTTCGGGAGCTAGAGGGGGCTCTGAACCGGGTGGTGGCCGAAGCTATGTCCAAAAGACAGCCCCTGACAGTCGAGTTGGCTGCCGCCGCCCTGCAAGGCATGCTCATCAGTCCCCGAGAATGCACCACAGAGTCGGTGATCAAAGCTGTAGCCGATTTCTACTCCCTGAGTCCGGAGGACCTCAAGGGGCGAAGCCGTAGACAGGAAGTGGCTAAACCACGTCAGATTGCCATGTACATAGCCCGGCAAGAAACAGAAGCTTCTTTTCCGAGCATCGGGGAAGCCTTGGGAAAAAGAGATCATACCACTGTGCTATACGGTTGTAATAAGATCCGTGACGAAACAGAGCGAGATGAGATGTTGCGCCGCGAGGTACTAGCCATCCAGCAAATGCTCCATGGCAACACTACATAATCAGTAGATGAGAAAACTCTGCTCCCGGGTGGCGTCCCCGCCACCCGGACGGGGCG
>CAZEBW010000007.1:0-82221 GCA_964510205.1 uncultured Anaerolineae bacterium | reverse complement strand
CACCTTGCAAATTGGAGATTGCTTCGGGCGCAAACCCCGCGCCCTCGCAATGACAGCATGAACGGTAGTTTCTGCCCTTTAGACTTGTCCTGAGCGAAGCCGAAGGAATGGCGGGCCCCGCCATGGCCGCCTCGCAATGACACAGCCGTGAGAGGAACAGGTGAAGAGAAACCACACCGTCTCGATTTTGATAGCCGTGATCCTGCTGCTCAATGTGAGCCGCGCGTCGGCCGCCGTGACCCTGGTTTCGTTCACTGCTGCGGGCGGCGATGGCCACGTTCTGCTGGAGTGGGAGACGGCCAGCGAGGTCAACAACATCGGCTTCAACCTCTGGCGCAGCACCAGCGAGGCGGGCGGCTACGTCAAGCTCAACGACTCGCTCATCCCCAGCAAGGCCCTCGGCTCTGTGGTGGGAGCCCATTATGATTACACCGATAGCGACGTGGTCAACGGCGCTACCTACTACTATAAGCTGGACAGCATAGACACCAGCGGCCACTCCGACCGCCACGGTCCCATCTCGGCCACGCCGGGACAGCAGCCGACGGTCACCCCAACGGCCACCCTCACCCCTCAGTGGACGGCCACCGCCACGCCCACGCTCACCCCGCCGCCGACGGCCACCAGAACCCCCACCGCGACGCTGCCTTTGCCCACGGCGACTAGTCCCCCCACGTCTTATCCCCCTCTGCCCACCGCCACCAGCGTTCCAACGTCCTACCCCGCCTTGCCCACCGCCACCAGCCCCCCCGAACCGACGGATGCGCCGACCGCGACCCCAGCGGCGACTTTCACGCCCACGCCGCTGGCAAACAGCCTCCCTACCGTCACACCCGCCACCACGGAGCTCAGCTCTCCCACCAGCACGGCGACGGCGACAAAAATCGCCACCGTAACCCTGTCGCCCACGCCGCCCCCCGGCGCGACTTTGACTCCGACGAGCGGCCCGGCGGAGAGCGAGGCGACGATCACCGTCGAAGCCTCGGTCGAGCCGCTCGGGGCAGCGTCGCCAACCGCCGCCCCGACTCCTGAGCCCGCTGTTCAGCCCGCTACCCCTCAGCCCCCGACAGTAACCGTAAGCGCGACTCCCGAGCCAGTGGTTCAGCCCCCTACCTCCCAGCCAGCGACGGCCGCCGTAACCCCGACGGCCCTCGGCCCGGCTGCTGGTACGCCGACCCTGGTCGCTACCCCCGTGGCCTTGCCGATCTCCAGTCGCCCTGCGGGCATAGGCCGCCTGTGGCTGATTGCCATCTTGCTCATTGTCTTTGGGGCGGGGATGGCCTGGTTGGCCTATTCGTTCATTAGGAAGGGGCGGTAGTGATTTGTTGCGGGCGGGTGTTAGTTGATCCTTAGGCGATGCTCTTCGCTCGCCAAAGACCATTTCCGTTTTTGCAGCGCATAAGGAGTAGCCCAAGCCACACCGTTCAGGGTGTGGTATCCCAAGAGGCGATATGAAAAGTCGAACGACTATTATCCTCCTATTCCTGCTAACGCTGCCTTTCTTCCTTTGGGCCTGCGCATCAGAAGAGGTCTCCTCCTCTGGCCAGGCCAAGGTCTACGTCGAGGAAGAGGGGGTATACCGCTTGACCGACGCCGCTCTGCGAGAGGTAGGGCTGGGCCTGAAGGGCGTTGAGCCGTCCGTGATCCGACTCACCAATCGAGGCCAGGAAGTGCCGATTTGGATCGTCGAGGAGGGCGAAGGCCAACGAGGTTGGCACGCTATCGAGTTCTACGGCGCGGCCAATGAGGGCGGCTACAGCCTGACCAACGTCTATTGGCTGACCGTCGGCCAGACGGCGGGGAAAATGATGAGGGAGCGAGCGGTATCGTCAGGAGAGGCCGCCTCGTTTCCCTCCTCCTTCGAGGCGACCGTCCGCCGCGAAGAAGATTCCCTGTACTGGCCCAAGGCCCCTCAGGGGGCTGACCGCTGGTACTGGCAATCGCTGATCGCTCCTGCCTCATCCACGTTGGCCTTCGATCTGCCCCACCTGGCCGAGGGCGTTGGTGCGGTCGAGATCGCGCTGCTGGGCGGCACCTCCGACCCCGCCGAGCCAGATCACCACGTCCTCGTCTATCTCAACGGCCATCTCGTTGCCGACGCTGCCTGGGATGGCCAGGAGACGCATCTCGTCGAGGCGGACACGTCGCATTTGCTCGCAGGCGAAAATGTGCTCGTCCTCGAGTCGCCTGGCGATACAGCCGCCCAGGCCGACGTCGTCCTCCTCGATTGGGTTGAGATCGCCTATCGGCGCGGCTTCGTGGCCGAGGACGACCGTCTCCAGTTCGAGGGACAGGCTGCGGCCTATCGGGTGACTGGATTCCGCAGCTCCGATGTGGGCATCTTCGACGTCACCGACGTGACCGACCCCGTGCGCCTGAGCGGCTGCGCCGTCGAGCCTGAGGGCGATGCCTACGCGGTCTCCTTCTCTGACCAAGCTGTCGGTCAGCGCACGTATCTGGCGGTGGGTTCAACGGCCATGAACGAGCCCAAGCGGATGGAGCCGGTCGTCCCCGCCGACCTTCGCGCCAGCGACAACCAGGCCGATTACCTCGTCATCACCCACCCCGACTTCCGCCAGAGCCTGGAGCCCCTCATCGCCTGGCGAGAGAGCGGAGGGCTGGCGGTCGAAGTGGCGACCATCGAACAGGTCTACGACGAGTTCAGCTACGGTCTGGCCGATCCGGCGGCCATCCGCGATTTTCTGCGCCACGCTGGCCAGCATTGGGCCAAGCCCGCCCCCCGCTACGTCCTCCTGGTGGGCGACGCCAGCTACGACCATCGGGACAACCTGCGGGCGCCCAACAAGAACCTGCTCCCCACCTATCTGCTGCAGACCCACTTCGTCGGCGAGACGGCCAGCGACAACTGGTTTGTGGATTTCGACGACGACGCCTTGCCCGACCTGGCCATCGGCCGCCTGCCGGTCAGCAGCGCGGCCGAGGCCAGCATCGCGGTGCAAAAGATCGTTGACTACGAGCGCAGTCCGACGCCGGGCGAATGGCGCCGCAGGGTGCTGTTCGTAGCCGACGATGACCAGCCCGCTTTTGAGGCCACCTCCGACCACCTCATTGAGAGCAATCTCCCTCCCGATTATCAGGCCATCAGGGTTTACTTGAGCGACTTCGCCGATCCCGAGGAGAGCAAAGCCCGCATCATCGCCGAGTTCAACCAGGGCGCGGCCATCGTCAACTACGTGGGCCACGCCGCCCTGAACGTGTGGGCCAAGGAGGCCGTGTTCGGTTCGGCGGACATCGCCGACCTGCGTAATGGGTCTAAACTGCCCTTTGTGGTGACCATGACCTGCCTGGACGGCTACTTCCACCATCCCCAGGTGGACTGTTTGGCCGAGGAGCTGCTTCTGGCGGAGGACAAGGGAGCGCTGGCCGCTTTCGCCCCCACCAGCGAGTTATTGCCCGCCGAGCAAGACGCCCTGGTCAAGGCCCTGTTCGAGGCCCTCTTCGCCAGCGACGCCCCCACCCTCGGCGAGGCCGTGATGCGGGCCAAGCGGAGCGTAGCGGACAGTGGGCTTGGCTACGAGGACCTCATCGAAACGTATACGCTCTTCGGCGACCCCGCGCTGCGTTTGACACGACCTTAGCTGTAGCAAATCGTTCGAGTCAGCGGGAACTTGCGTGGCCCTCTGCGTGTGAGAGCGTGGGAAAGCGCCTGGCAGTGGCGGGATGGATCCGCCGCCTCGTTTATCGGGCCACTTCCATGCTCCCACTAGGTTTGCACGGACGGTGAAACCTATGTATAATAAGTAACACGTCGTTGGCCGGACGGATTGAAGGGGAAGCCAGGTGGACAGTAGAGGCGTAGAGCAAGAGGCGTTGTCGAGTTCCAAGGGGTCCAGGTTGAAAAGCACGGCCCATTGGATTGCGGAGCGTGAGCTGTGGTTGTTGGCGGTTCCGGTCGCGCTGATGCTCTTTTCTGGCCGCGTACCCCTTCGGATCATCAGCGCCAGTTTATGGTTGATCCCCATTCCCTGGCTGTGCCGCTGGGCAGCACGGGGATACCTGACAGTTCGTACACCGATGGATTTGCCCATCGTAGTTCTGCTGGGCATGGCCTGGGTGGGGTTGTATCCCTCCGTTGACCTCTTGATGAGCAAGCTGGTGCTGTACAAGATGATCGTGGAGTTTGCTCTTTTCTATGGATTGATCAACAGCCTGCACTCCGAAAGCCGGCTACAGGCCCTGGTTGCTGTGCTGCTGGTGTCGGGCGTGGGGGTGTCCATTCTGGGTCTAGTTGGCACGGGGGGGATGGCATATGATTTTGCAGCTTTTTTTGGGGGGTACGGAGACTCCGTGCGCCAGCTCGTGCGGCGCTTGAACGAAGCGGGTTTCAACGGCAACATCGTGGGCGGCACGCTGGCCATGATCTTTCCGCTGCACCTTTCCCTAACCTTGTTTGATTCAAGGCGTCTTTGGAAGCTGCTGCTTGGCCTGTCGCTGCCCGTGGTGGGAGGCACGCTGCTGCTCACCCAATCCAGAGGAGCGATTGTCGGCGTAATCCTGGCCTTGCTGGTGATAGGCGTCTGGCGGAGCCGGTGGGTCCTGCTGAGCTTTCCTGTCTTGCTGGGCGGGATATGGTGGGCGGTTCGCCGCTTCGGTACTCAGGAAGTGGCCGAGTTCTTGCTGGTCACTAACACCACCATGACAGCGGCCGGGAGATCGGAGCTGTGGCAGCGAGCCATCTACATGCTGCAGGATTTTCCCTACACCGGGATCGGCTTGGGAGCCTTCTCTCGTGTCATGCCCGTTCTCTACCCTACTTTTTTGATCGGGCCGGATGCCGTCGTGCCCCAAGCCCACAATCTGTTCCTGCAGACAGGGGTTGACCTGGGAATACCTGGATTGGTGGGCTTTATCGCTTTCCTCACGGCCTTCTCCATCGCCGCTGTTCAGACCGTTCGCATGGCCAGGCAGACTCATTTGCAACCCCTGGCCATGGGTCTCCTGGGCGGTTTTATGGTCTACCTTGTCCACGGACTCGTGGATGCGGTCACCTTTAGCACCAAGCCAGGTACGGTCATCTGGGTCATAATGGGACTAACCGCGGCCTTGTGGCTGAGGCTCAGAGCTTTGTCGCGGTTGGAAAGGGACCACAATGAAGCCAGTGACTACGCCCCATGAGACCGCAAATGGGGCAGCCAGGTTCGGGTTGACAGGCTCAAGGGTGCATTCCTGGTTCGGGTTGGCTTTGAGCCTGCTGTGTTTATTCCTTGCCTTTAGGGGCGTTCACTTCTCTCAAGTGATGGATGCCCTCACCGGGACCAATTATCTACTTGTTTGCCTCGCTTTTGGCGCGCACATGGCGGCGACAATCGTGACCGTCTTCAGGTGGAGGCTCTTACTTCGCCCTCACGAAGTACGATGGTCTAAACTCTTCTCGATTTTCATGATCGGGCATCTCTTCAATACGGTGCTCCCGGCCAAGTTGGGGACGGTCGCCAGGGCTTACTTGGCTGGCGAGTCAGAGAATGTCGGCAAGGCCTTCGCCCTGGGGAGTGTAGCGGTAGAAAAAGTCTTGGACAGCTTGCTCGTCGCCCTCTTGGGAGTGATCATTGTCCCCTTTGTCCTCCTTCCCCGCTGGCTCTGGCAGCCAGGTCTTGGCACAAGCGTCTTTTTCCTGGCCCTTTTCCTCCTGATGGTGCTCGCCGTCCGTTACAGGCGCAGAGTCATGAGCTGGTCAGAGAGTCTTGGGGCCAGATTGCCTCTCTGGCGTCGCTTTGACCTGAAGCGACAGTTGGGCATGGTTCTGGATAGCTTCGCCGCCCTGACCCGGCGGGACATCCGTTGGTCATTGTGGGGCTGGTCCGTGGTCGTCTGGGGCGCTGGTGCTTTGGCCAATGAGCTCACTCTGCAAGCCATGGGAATCCGGATGCCATTTTTGATGCCGATCGTGCTCCTGGTTACACTCCAGATTGGGGGCAAGCTGCCGACCGTTCCAGCCAATCTGGGTATCTTCCACTATGCCACCGTTCTCACGCTGGGCTTGTTTGGTGTGGATAGAACGGTAGCCCTGAGCTATGCTCTTGTCCTTCACGCAGTGGTTTTCCTCGCACCGGCAGTGATAGGAGCCCTCTGCCTCTGGAAGTGGCAACGTGATTTCGGCGGTGCTCACTTTACAAGCCTATCCAAGCGAATTTGAGGAGCGTCGCAGGAGAGTGTATCTTGAACCCGCGCCTTGAGAGTTTGGTTTGTCTGTCAAATGTTGACTGGGACTTTCTGTGGTTCCGGCCCCAAACGCTAATGTCCCTCTTCGCGGACAACGGAACGCGGGTGCTTTACATTGAACCGCTGGGCATTCGGTCCCCACGATTCCAGGACTGGCCGCGAATCGTCAAGCGGCTTCGGAATCGGCTAGGGGACAGGAGCCGCGGATTCCGCTCTCCGGCCCCTAATCTATATCTCCATTCGCCTTTGGCCTTACCATTTCAGGGTCCACATTGGGTGCAGCGTTTCAATGATTGGCTGTTGTCCAGATCCATCCGTCGTCTCCTGCAGCGGTTGGGGTTATCACGGCCCATTGTGTGGACGTTCTACGCCACGCAAACCGTGCTTGATCTGATTGATGCGATTGATCATTGGCTGTTGATTTACGACTGCATGGATAACGTCGCGTATAATCCCAAAGGTGTCGTGCCTGGTTACGCGGAGTTGGAACAGCGATTGGTGAAACAAGCTGATTTGGTTTTCACCACCGCGGCCGCGCTGGCCCGCGAGCGTGAACCCTTGAATCCTCACGTGGTTCACGTCCCACACGGCGTATACCTTGAGCGTTTTACGAGAACCCATCCCGTCCCGGGTGACATGGCAGCCATTCCGCATCCGCGCCTGGGTTTCTTCGGTGGACTAGACGAGCGTGTAGATCAAGATTTGGTCGCACACATGGCAAAGGCGCGGCCGGAGTGGCACATCGTGTTCATCGGCAATGTCCGCGCTGAGGTCCACACTCTACGATTGCGCCCGAACGTCCACTTCCTGGGACAAAAGAAGCATGACGAGTTGGCGCCTTATCTTCATGCTCTCGACGTTTTGCTGATACCCTATGTCATCAATCAATACACCAAGTATATTTATCCGAGTAAAGTATTTGAATGCCTGGCGATAGGCAAACCGACGGTCGCAACGCCTCTGCCCGAGCTGAAGGGATTGGATGGTCTGATCCGGCTTGCGGACGGTCCTGACGCTTTCGTGGCGGCTGTTGAAGCCGCGTTGGTGGAAGATGATCCTCAGCTTGTTGCACGTCGCTGGCGTGTAGCACAAGCAAACACCTGGGAAGCTCGCTACCAACTGATCACTGAGAAGATCATCCAGCGATTGGCGGAGACCACGGGGTCGAACCGAGAATGAAGGTCGCCCTGGTTCACGATTTCTTTTGCAATCTCGGCGGTTCAGACGCCGTGGCGCAGGCCCTGCACCAACTGTTCCCAGACGCGCCGGTCTACACGCTGATCGTCGCTGATCGAAATTGGGAAGCAGATGTCTTGCAAGGCATGGCGCTGCGGTTCTCGTTCCTGCAGCGCATCCCCTGGGCAAGGCGGAGCCACCAGCCGTTTCTGCCTCTGTTCCCGACGGCCATCGAGCAGTTTGACCTGCGTGACTATGATCTGATCATCAGCAGCAGCCATTCTTGCGCCAAAGGCGTCATCACTCCGGCCGAGACGCTGCACGTCTGCTACTGCCATACCCCGATGCGCTATGCCTGGGACATGTACCCTGAGTACACCCGGCCGATGGGGCGGCTGAGTCGCGCGGTCACGGCGCTGGTGATGCACTACGTTCGGCTGTGGGATGTGCTGAGCGCCGCGCGAGTGGACCACTTCGTCGCCAACTCGCGCTTCGTGGCCCGCCGCATCTGGAAGTACTACCACCGCGAGGCGACGGTGATTTACCCTCCAGTGGACACAGCATATTTCTTGCCTGAGGATCGGGACGAGGACTATTACTTGGTGGTGTCCCGTTTGACGGGTTACAAACGAATTGATCTGGCGGTGGCGGCCTTCAACCGCCTGGGGCGTCCCCTGCGGATCATCGGCCATGGGCCGGAGCTTCGCCGCTTGCAGGGTATGGCTGGGCCGAACGTCACCTTCCTCGGCCATCAGCCTCGGGCAGTGGTGCGGGAACATCTGGCCCGCTGCCGGGCGCTGATCTTCCCCGGCGTGGAGGATTTTGGCATCGTGCCGGTCGAAGCCCAGGCGGCCGGGCGGCCGGTCATCGCCTACGCCGCCGGCGGCGCGCTGGAGACGGTGGTGGATGGCGTCACGGGGCTCTTCTTCCGAGAGCAGGATCCGGCTGCTCTGTGTGCGGCTGTCGAGCAGTTTGAACAGACTGCCTTTGACAAGCAGCTTGTCCGCCAACACGCCCGCCAATTCGATGCCGCTCGTTTCGCAGAACAGATGCGGGCGTTCGTCGCGGCGAAGGTGAATGAGGAGGACGGTGATGTTTCCACGGCATAACCTGGCCGTGCGGATAAGCCTTCTACTGGGCGATCTTGTTCTGACGTTGGCCGCGCTGCTGCTGGCCAATTTCATTCGGTATCGGATTCCCCTGGGGCTGGAGCCGGACCTGGTCTACGTGACCCCAGGCATCGTCGTCCTCGTCTTGGTCATCTGGGGCGTGGTGTTCTCGCTGTGGGGCGCGTATGATGAGCACAATCTCCGCCACCAGGGCGCCGAAATCCGCACGCTCCTGTTTGCGGCTACCTTCTCGCTGTTCACTCTGGCTGCCTTTTTCTATTTCCTCAAAGTCAAGGATTTCTCGCGGCTTCTGTTCCTGTATTTTTATTTGATAGACGCGGCGGGGCTTGTGGCCTTCCGCTCGGCGATGCGACGTCTGTTCGTCCGCCTGCGCCTGCCCGGCTATGGTCGTTGTCGCGTCCTCATCGTGGGCGGCGGCTCAGGGGGGCTTCAACTGGCAGACCAGTTGCGGAGTTGGCCCGACTACGAGGTGCTGGGGTTTGTGGACGATGAGAGCCGATCAGCGGCGGCGCTCCCCTTGCCTCGCCTGGGCACGTTGGCCGAATGCCCCGACGTAGCGGCCCGACTCAACGTGGATGAGGTATTCATTACCCTCGGTCGCCATCGGGCCAGCCTGTCCGGCCTGATATTGGCCTTGCAGCCCCTGGGGGTGAAGATTCGCTTTGTCCCCGACCTGCTGGACATTCTCACCGTTCACACCGCCATCGAGAACCTGCGGGGCGTCCCGTTTGTCACCGTCCGCGAGCCGCCCATCTCCGGCCTTAACGCCATGATCAAGCGAACCTTTGACTTGGTTAGCGCTCTCGTCGGCCTGGTGCTGTGCGCCCCGCTGATGGGGATCATCGCCCTGCTGATCAAGTTGGACTCCCCCGGACCGATAACCTTCAGGCAGCAGCGGGCCGGCCGGTACGGGAAACCCTTCTGGATGTGGAAATTCCGCACCATGGTGGCCGACGCCGAGCAGCAGTTGCCTGAGTTTGTGGACTTCGAGAGACTCGATCAGCCCGTGTTCAAGCTCCAGAACGATCCACGGGTGACGCGGGTGGGGCGTTGGCTGCGCCGAACCAGTTTGGACGAACTGCCCCAGCTCATCAATGTGCTGCGGGGTGAGATGAGCCTGGTCGGTCCCCGCCCGGAACAGTTGGACCTGGTCGAGCGCTACAACGCCTGGCAGGCGCAGCGATTGCTGGTTAGGCCAGGCGTCACCGGCTCGATGCAGGTGAGCGGCCGTGGCGATTTGGCCTTCGAAGAGCGATTGAAACTGGAACTGGCCTACATCAAGAATTACTCTTTGTGGGAGGACATCAAAATTCTGCTCAAGACCATCCCCGCCATCCTTTCCAGTCGAGGAGCTTATTGATGAACGGCAAGCGCTGGTGGTGGTTGTTGATCGCTTTGAGCCTGGTGCGCGGCTTGCTGTACAGCGCTGTTCTTCCGCCCTGGCAGGGACCTGATGAGGCGCAGCACTACGAATATGCGCGCCTCCTCTACGAGAAAGGCCGACTGGTTCAGTGGGGGGACAGCATGCCGGAGGTAGAACAAGAAGTTATCGCCTCCATGGAACGTTTTGACTTTTGGCGAACGGGGCGCTATCTCCGACGAGGTCACAGATTCGCCGAAGTCTGGGGCGCGTCGAGCCATCAGTTACACCAGCCTCCTCTAGCCTATCTGCTCTACCTGGGCCCCGTGCTGCTGGCGCCCGAGGACATCAATCTGCACTTCTATCTGATGCGGGTGGTGTCGGTGCTGTTGGGCGTGGTGGTGATTATGGCAGCAATCGTCGCCGCCGGCACGATGCGGGACCTGCATCCAACCCTGAGCTGGGCAATCCCGGCTTTTGTCGTGTTTCTGCCCACCTATGCCTCCCTGAGCGGGACGGTCAACAACGACCACCTGGTGGAAGCGAGTGTTTCCTTGGTGTTGGCCTTTTGGCTGGTGGCCTTGAAGTCTGGCCTGTCGCTCCCTTTGGCCGGCGGGATGGCGGTGTTCTCCATGACGGGCCTCCTGGCCAAGCGCACCGCATTGGTGCTGCTGCCCGTGCATCTGGCGGCGGCGATACTCTACCTCCGGGTGCACCGTCCGAGCACGTTCTCAAGGAGAAACATCGTTTATACCCTCGGGGCGGCCGGGCTGGCATTGGGACTTATGATCTGGCTGGGCAGGCACGGATTTGCCTGGCTGTCGCAGCGAGCGCCGGCGGTGGCCGACTGGTTGGTCAAGCTCTACCTTTTCTTGCCGTCGGAACAATTCCCCTTTTCCCCAGACCAGTCCTACTTCAGCGCGGAGGCTGTGAGTCGCTACGTGCAGTACGCCCGCTTTCTGTTTGAGACTTTCTGGGGGCGTTTCGCGCTGTTCCAAGTGCAGTGGCCCTCGGCCTTATACGTTTTGGCCGCCGCGTTGAGTTTGATGGCTCTGGTTGGGCTGGTGTTGTTCGTCGGTCGGGTGATAAGGGGAACTTATCAGCGGCCCGCCTGGCTGCTGGCCAGTCTCACACTCTTGGCCTTCAGCATCGTCATCATGACGGCGATGGTCTATGCCAATGAGATTCGCCGCTGGGACCTGGGATGGGGCGGCTGGCCGCAGGCGCGCTACCTGTTCGTAGTCATCATTCCCATTGCCGCCCTGTTTGTGCAAGGTTGGTCGGAGCTGGTTCCGCAGCGCCGCCGCACCGCGTGGGTGAGCGCTTTGCTCGTCTTGCTGTTGTCACTCGATACGTACAGCATGGTTTTGTTAATCATTCCTTACTTCTATGGATAAAGGATGGGTTGACGCGATGTCCTTTCGCTGTAAGATCGCTCTTCTAGGCTTACTGGGCCTGATGCTTGTAGGCCTGATCTGTCTTGACTTGGCGTCCATACCTGTCTCCCTGCGCATGTCTGCACGAACATCTCCAGCGATTGTGCATGGAGACGTTTCGCCTTATACTGCAACTCCGCCGGCTCAGCAGACGGTGGTTTATCTCCCCATGCTCTTTAGGGGCGGCATACCGTCCGTGCCCACCGCCACGCCGACGAGCACATCCACGCCCATCCCCTCACCGACGCCTAGCGATACGCCAACCCCGACATCCACGCCGACGGCCACTGGCACAGCCACACCCGTCCCCTCGCCGACGCCTACCGTTACGCCGACCCCAACGGCGACTTTTCCCCGCCCCCTCCTATCCGTGGACATGGGCGGGCAAGACACCGACCCGACGCGGCGAGACCTGGCGGCGGCAGCGGGCTTCCGCTTGCACAGAACCAGCGTCAGTTGGGCCAGCATCGAGCCTGATGCGCCAGTGGGTGATGTGCACACCTACCACTGGCCCGACAGCACGTTCAACGTCTATCGCAACGACCGGCGCCTTATCCCCTACGTGATGGTATGGAAAAACCCGAGTTGGGCTGCGGAGAAGGCCTGTAGTCCCATTTATGCCTCACGTCTGGACGACTTTGGCGAGTTCGTAGAACAACTGGTGTCCCGATATGCGGATGTGACGCCTTACTGGGTGTTCTACAACGAGGAGGATCAGTGGGCGACTGCGCCGCACGACGCAGGTGGATGCTGGGGTGGGTATGGGGCGGAGTATGCGCAGATGTTGGCCGTGGCCTGGGATGCGGCTCACAGCGCCAATCCTGACGCCCAGGTGATTTTCGGTGCGGTGGCTTATGAGCCGGCCTGGGATGTGGGGAACACGTGGGATCGGTTCTTCCTCCGAGACGCCTTTCAGTATATGCAGGATAACTCCGATGACTACGTGGACATCATAGCCGCCAACCAGTACAACTTCCGTCGGGATGATTGGGATGGTGGGCCTGACACCTTGCCGAGTAACCAGGAGATCATCGCCAAGTTCCGCCATGCGGTGAGTGACGCCAGCTTCAACCATAACGTGCCTGGGGCGTATTCGATAGACAGGTGGCAGACGGAGTATGGGCTGAGTGCGCCGCTGGCGACTGGAGAGGTCGGCGAGCAAGTTAGCTTAGGTTGCGACGGTGACGTTGAGAAATGCGAGGAACTCCAGGCGCGCCAGGTCGTACACGTGAACGTGCGGGGGATGGCGGCTGGCTTGAAGATCATCTGCTGGTACACCCTGGTGGACAAGCCAGGCGGGCTCCAGTATGGCTTGCTGCGGAGCGACTTGACGCCCCGGCCATCGTACGCCGCCTACCAGGTGTTGACCCAGCAGCTTGATGGCTACGTTTTTGACCAGCAGTTGGTGTCTGGCAATTCCATGATACAAGCGTATCGGTTTGACAAGGGTGGGGTGAAGAAGCTGGTGCTGTGGCGGGACAGCGGGGAGAAGCTCAAGGCTCAGGACGAGGATGCTACAGAGACCGCGACCGTCAGCGAGGCTGAGCTGGGAACTTGGACCGGTAGGGTGCGCGTCACGGATAAATTCGGAAGTGCGCAGGTGATCCAATCGCCCACTGAAGTCGCCCTCGACATATCGTCTGATCCAGTCTTCGTTGAGAATGAACCGACGATGCCGTAGCAACCACGTCGGCTCGTCGTTCGATCCCAGGTGATTAACCATGCGAATCCGCGTTCTACCCCCAGTGATCAGTACAGGCTTGATGATGGCTCTCTTGTTCTTACTGATCGCTGCTTTGCCGAGCGCTGGGCCAACAGTGACAGCAAACTCAGCCGTGTCCGCAACCGTTACAGCGGGCACAGCTTCGCCGACCGTGGTCGCCACCGCCACCCGATTTGCAGAAGCGGCTATGGTTGGTACCTCCACCCCAGTGGCGACCGACGTGCGTCACGTGGAAACGACGCCATCTCCTTTGCTGACTGGCCTGGCCAGGAATAAGCCATCCATCTGGGGAAATAGGGCATTCTACGTTCTGCTTGGGCTTGTCTACGTAACGTTACTTGGCCTTTTTATCAAACAAGTTTTCAGCGTCCTCGGGGGCGGTCATGAGCAGTGCTGAAACCGCCTTTCACAGAAGTTTTATTGACAATGCGTCCAAGCGATGGTATAATAACATATGTAAACACCCTGAGTGCTGCTTTATCTGTTTGGAGAGAGGAGATGTGACGTGATCAAAAAAGTGCCCCTTCTTTTCAGCTTGGTGGTCGGATTGATTCTATCGGCAACATACGTGGCGTCTGGTTCTACCCTCGGCGCCAGCCAGACGCCGTCAGAGTTGGTACGCAGCCCAGCCGCCTTCTCCGGCCTTAGCGAGACCTATATTGGCATGATGGCAGCAGAGCTTAAGACCTGCGATGTGGATTTCGACTACAGTGGCGTCGTGGACGTGGGCGACATTATGCGCGTGGCCGGCTGCTGGCGGAGCACCGACCCGGTGGATATTGCCCTGTATGACCTCGACGACGATGGCGATATAGATATTGTGGACATCATGCTGGTTGCAGCACGGTGGGGGAGTCACTGCTCTGTCCTTTTCGCCGTGGACATGGGCGGGCAAGACACCGACCCCACGCGGCGAGACCTGGCGGTGGAAGCGGGCTTCCGCCTGCACAGAACCAGCGTCAGTTGGGCATCGGTTGAACCGGAGAATGTGGATCTTACCAACCCAGACAATGGCAACTGGCCCGATAGCGCGTTCAACGTCTATCGCAACGATCGGCGCCTTATCCCCTACGTGATGGTATTGAACAACCCGACTTGGGCTGCGGAGAAGGCCTGTGGTCCCATTGATTCCGAAGACCTGGACGACTTTGGCGAATTCGTGTACCAACTGGTGTCCCGCTACGCAGACGTGACGCCGTACTGGGTCTTCTACAATGAGCAAGATCAGAAAGCTACTGTGCCGAACGACGCGGGTGGGTGTTGGGGTGGGCATGGGGCGGAGTATGCGCAGATGCTGGCCGTGGCCTGGGATGCGGCTCACGGCGCCGATCCTGACGCCCAGGTGATTTTCGGTGCGGTGGCTTATGAGCCGGCCTGGGATAAGGGGAACACGTGGGATCCGTTCTTCCTCCGGGACGCCTTTCAATATATGCAAGCGAACCAACGGCCGTCGGGCTATGACTACGTGGACATCATAGCCGCCAACCAGTACAACTTCCTTCGGGATGATTGGGATCGGGGCTTGCCCACGTACCAGGAGATTATCGCCAAGTTTCGGTACTCAAGTAACGACGGTTACTTCGACGTCGATCAGCCAAACGCATATTCCGTTTACAAGTGGCAGTCGGTCTATGACTTGAACAAGCCGATGGCATCTGGGGAGGTCGGCGAGCAAGTTAGCTTAGGTTGCGGCGGTGACCTTGATAGATGCGAGGAACTCCAGGCGCGCCAGGCCGTACACGTGAACGTGAGGGGGATGGCGGCTGGCTTGAAGATCATCTGCTGGTACACCCTGGTGGACAAGCCAGACGGGCTCCAGTATGGCTTGCTGCGAGGTGATTTGACGCCCCGCCCGTCGTACACCGCCTATCAGGTGCTGACCCAACAGCTTGATGGCTATGTTTTTGATGAGCAATTGGTAATATATCGCAATTCCACTAAACAACCGTATATACAAGCGTATCGGTTTGACAAGGGTGGGGTGAAGAAGCTGGTGTTGTGGCGGGACGATGGGTGGAAACTCAAGGATCAAGACGAGTCTGCAGAGGTGACCATGACCGTCAGCGCGGCTGAGCTGGGGACAGGATGGACCGGCAGGTTGCGCGTCACGGACAAGCAGGGCGGCGTCAATACTTATGGATACCTCGGCGCTACTTCAGTTGATCTGACCTTCTCGTCCGATCCCATCTACGTTGAAGCCTACTAAGCCGGTGCTCCTGGACTTCTCTTGAATCAGGCAAAGGTGTCGGGGTGAAAGCCTCGACACCTTTGTTTTCTGTAGCAGTGGTGGTATAATTGGTCTGATTGCAACTGACCAAGCCAGAGTGGAGATGGGCGATTGTGATACCTGCGTCACTGGCCAAGCGGATAGTCCGCAACACGCTGTTCAACTTCACGGGTCGCTTGTGGGCGATGTTCCTGGGCCTGTTACTTACTCCCTTCCTGGTTGCCAAACTGGGGATGGCAGACTACGGCCTGTGGTCCCTGGTGCTGGTCATCACCAACTACTTGCTCGCTTGGGACCTGGGACTGGGCAACTCCCTGATTCGACATGTGGCGCATTATGATGCCCGGCGGAACTACGACGGTCTGAACGCCGTGCTGAACACCGCCCTGCTCCTCTACGCTGCCTTGGCGACGGTGGCCATCACACTGGCTATTGTGCTGCGCCCGCTGGTGTTGTCCGCCTTTCGTGTTCCGCCGCAGCAGTGGGAAGAGGTAGGCAGGGTCTTGGCCATAGCGGTGGTCGCGTTCGCCGTGCGCAATATGCTGTCGGTATTTCGGGGCCTCGTCACCGGATTGCAGCAAATGCATTTGACCAATCTGATTGCCGCGGTCAGTGCGACCCTTAACGCTCTGGGGGCCGTTGCTTTCCTTCAATTGGGGTACGGGTTAAAGGGACTGGCCCTCAACGAGATCATGACCATGATCCTCACGACGGCGTTGTCAGCCGTGCTGGCTTACCGCGTCTTCCCGATGCTGCGCCTTAATCCTCTCCTGGCGCGGTGGGAAACTCTGAAGGTGCTGCTGCGATACGGCCTGAAGGTGCAAGTCACTGCCCTGGGCGCCCTGATCAACCTGCAAATGAACAAGCTCTTGGTCGGCTATTTTCTCGGCCTGGAGCTGTTGGCCGCATACGAGCTGGGATTCAAGCTCGTCTACAGCTTGATCTCCCTTCCCAGGTTGCTGAGTTCAGCGGTGATGCCGGCCGCCGCCGAATTGCACGCCCAGTACGATCACGATCGCTTGCAGCGGTTATATCGGCAAGGGGCCAAATACGTCGTGTTAGCCATTGCTCCGCTGGTTTTTTTCACTGTCATACACGTTCGCTCTATCACCACCGTTTGGCTGGGAACGCCTCCACCTGAGGTAGCCCGTGTCGTCCGAGTCCTCATGTTGGCCTATGGTTTCAATCTCCTCACTGCCATGGGAACGGCCATGGCGCGAGGCGTGGGGCATCCGCAGTTCGAGACGCGGTACGCTGTATTGGTCATCATCGTAAACCTCTTTCTGGGGATCGTTCTGATGCGCTTACTGGGCCTGGACGGCTTGCTGATGGCGACGCTGGTTGCCGTTGTGCTGGGCTCGTCGTATTTCCTGGCGCAGTGGCATCGTTTTCTGCGCCAGGCATGGCGGACGCTGTGGCGCAAGCTGTATGCCCCGCCCTTGTGGGCCTGCCTGTTAGCGACCCTACCATCTTACCTGGCCGGGCGAGGACTTCTGGCTTATCTGCCCGCCGGCCGTCTGGCGCACGCCGCCGCCGGGATCGGCGGCGGGCTTGTTTTCGCTGGCTTCTATGTCCTATTTATCTGGCGCAGCGGTTACTGGGATGCCCAGGATCGAGCGTTGTATCGTGCTATCTTGAGGTTGCCAGGGCCATGAGAATTACCATCGTCATTCCTCACATCTATATCGGGGGAGGCATCCGAGTACCTCTGGAATACGCCAATCACCTCCAGCGGCTGGGCCACCGTGTGACCGTTGTCTATCCGCGTAGGCCTCCGTACTACGCCGACGTCAGACCCCGCTGGCAGGGTTGGGAGGGCATATCACGCCGCGTGAGATACGATCTGCGCTATTGGGCCGCCAGAATTCTGAAGCAGCAGCTCCCGACCTGGTTTCCTCTCCAAGCGCCGCTGCGCCGCTTGCCAGACCTACGGCCACACTCCATGCCCGATGCCGATGTTATGCTGGCCGTGGACTGGACGACGGCCGAGTGGATCAACCGCTGTGACCCGCAGAGAGGTCTGAAATGTTATTTGATTCAGGGGCACGAGGTCTGGCTTGGGCCGCCCGATCGCGTGGAGGCCACCTGGCGCATGCCGCTTCACAAAATCGTCGTCAGCTCGTGGCTGAAGGAGCTGGTCACAGAAAAGTCAGGCCAGTTGGTTCACGGACCTATCCTGAACGGCGTGAACTGCAGCCAGTTCTGTATCGAGCGCAAACGCTTCAATCGCCGCAAGCGCATCGGCATGGTTTATCATCAGAATCCGATCAAGGGCCTGCAGGATGGCTTGGCCGCGTTCGAGCAGGCGCGAGCGGTTTATGCCGATATCCAGTTGGTGATGTTTGGAACTCGAAAACCTGCGTCGGCCCTGCCTGCTGACGTGGAGTTTCACGAGAACCCGCCCCAGCACAAGCTGCGCGAGATCTACGGCTCGTGTGACATCTGGCTCTCGCCCAGTCGGGTCGAGGGCTTCGCGTTGGTGCCCATGGAAGCGATGGCTGGTCAGTGCGCCGTCGTGGCCACGGATGTGGGCGCCATCCCAGAATACACCATCCCCGGCGTAACCGCGCTGCTATCTCCGCCTGGTAACCCAGAGGCCCTGGCCCGCAATCTGATTCGTCTGCTGGCTGATGAGGACGAGTTGAAACGCATGGCCAGAGCTGGCTACAAACACATCCAGCAGTTCACCTGGGAACGTTCGGCCCGCCAAATGGAGAATCTGCTTGAGGAAATCCTTCAGGGGCTGCGGTCAGAGGCCACTTTGCCCAACAACTACTCCACGTAGCCGAGGGCGCGGAGACGGTCCGTGGTGAGGTGATCCATCTCGCTCTCTGTTTGGGAAAAGGCGTTGGACCCTGTGCGCTGTAGATGGCGGCGCAGTTGGGCTTCCAGCTTCGACGCCATCAGGGGCGCGGTGTGGACGCAGTTGCTTGTTTCGCGCGGATCTTGCCGCAGGTTATACAGCTCCACCGAGCCAGTCTGCACGTTGAGGATCAACTTCCAGCCCTTGTGGCGGATGGCGTATAACCCCGTCTTGGGTTGCGTCTCACTGATGGCTATCCTGGACGTTTCATCGCGTCCCTGGATCAGAGGGAGGAGGCTTGTGCCTTCAAATGGGCCGTCGTCTAAATTGAGGAGGTCGAGAATCGTCGGTGCCAAGTCGAGCAAACGCACTTGCGCGGTTACGACTTGGCCAGCGGTCGGGCTGCGGTCGGAGAGCTTGCCTAACGGCAGCCGCATGAGGAGCGGCACCCACAACAGCTCGTCGTAAAGCTTAAATCGGTGAGAGAATTGACCGTGTTCTCCAAACTCCTCCCCGTGGTCAGCGGTGACGATGACCAACGTCGAGTCCAGCGAGTCCAACTGCTGCAGGTGCATCAAAAGCCGTCCAATCTGCTCATCCGCGAAGTTGATCTCCGCATCGTACAGGTCTATCAGGTGCTGGCGTTCGTTCTCGTTGATCTCCCCGGGTTGAGACAGGGCCTTCCGCCACAGCGCCCGGTTGGAGAGCTTCGGTCGCTCGGTACTCTGAAACCGTGCGGCGTGGCGGCGCGGCGGGCAATACGGCTCGTGAACGTCCATGTAGTGTAACCACAGAAACCAGGGCTTGGCTGCGGGGCGGCGGCGCAGGAAGCGAAGGGCCTTGGCGGTCAGAGTGCTGGCGGGAAGGTAGGGGAGCAACCCGCGGGCGACGTTGAAGAAGCGATTCAGGTGCTTGAGAAGCTGGTGCTGACGCGATTGGATCCAGGGGACGAGGTTGCTATCGAATACCTCAAACCCCCTATCGTAGCCGTAGGCGGACGACAGGTGTGGATTGCTCCCCAGGGCCACGGTGCGGTAGCCGGCCTCCCTAAGCATCTCTGCCAGAAGCCTACGTTGGGGTGACAAGTGTGGAAATCCTCCCAACATCCCCGGATAGGTAGAGCTAAACAGGGCAGGGAACGAAGCCTCGGTACAGGGACCTTGAGAGATGACCTGAGTGAAGGACACCCCTTTGTTGGCCAAGTCGTCCAGATGGGGCGTGGTCGGACGTTTGTAGCCGTAGATGCTCATGTGGTCTGGGCGTAGGCAGTCAATTGTGATCAGCAGGATGTTGATTGGAGATGGGGGATGCATATCTCTTTCACCTCGGGTTGTGGGATGGAGTATAACATTGGGGTTGGTAAAAGTCAAAGGCGTGGGGTAAAATGTTGCCGCCAGACCTGACTGTGATTGTGGTTACCTGGAACGCAGCCAGCCCTCTGGTGAGCTGCCTGCAAGCGTTGGAAGCGGAGCGGGAGGTCATCTCCCTGGAGCTTTTTGTCGTTGACAACGGTTCGACCGATGGCAGCGCCGACGTGGCTCGCCAGGTTGCTCCGTGGGGCCGGGTTATCGAGAATCAGGAAAACCGTGGCTTCGCCGCCGCGAACAATCAAGCTTTGGCTCGGGCCAAAGGTCGCTACGTGGCGCTGCTCAATCCTGACGCAGAGACCCTGGGCCATGCGCTGGCAAGTCTGGTGCGCTGCCTGGACGGCAGGCCTGATGTCGCTGCCGCCGGCCCCATGGCCCTCACGCTGTCTGGAGAGCTAGATTTTCGCTGCGCCCGGCGCTTCCCCACCCTCTGGACGGAGTTCTGCAACGTGAGCGGGCTGACCAGGCGGTTCCCACGGCATCGCCTGTTCAGCGGCGCTTCCCTGGGCCATTGGGATCATAGAGATTGCCGGGACGTGGATGCGCTGTCTGGCGCTTGCATGGTCATCCGGCGGGAGGCCCTGGATCAGGTTGGTCCGCTGGCCGAGGACTTCTTCATGTACTCTGAGGATACTGAGTTGTGTTTTCGCCTCAAGCGCGCTGGTTGGCGCATCGTCTATTGGCCGCAAGCGCGGATTCGGCATTGGGGCGGCTACAGCACCTCTCAGGTGCGCGATGCCATGGGCGTGGAGGCGCTGCGCAGCACCAACCGCCTGTTCCGCAAGTGCTATGGCCACAACTCGGCGATGGTCCATCGTCTGATGGCAGCGGTGGTGACGGCGGGAAAGCTGGTCGCCTTCGCCGTGTGCTGGCTGGCCGACCGAGGGGCCAACCAGCGTGCTCGATTCAGGCACAAGCTGGCGCTGCATCGCGAGGTGCTGCGCTGGGCGCTAGGGAGGCGTTGATGACTGAAACTCGACAGGCCCGAACTCGCCCTCTCGTGGCTGAGGCCGTCGTCACTGAGCGGCTTCGGGCCCTCGGCTATCTGGACTGATTCCATGCTCAAGGTTCTCCACCTTCGGACCAGCGCTGCGTTCTGGGGGCCTGATCGGCAGATCCTCCAGTTGATCCGGCCACTTCGGGAGCGCGGCGTCGCGGTGGATGTGTTGGTGCTGTACCGCCGACCGAGTGAGGGTCCAGTGGCGCATCCGCTCGTCGCCCAGGCTCGTGAACACGGCGCGATGGCGGATCAAATCTTGGACTCAGGGCGTTGGTCACATCGTGTGCTGGCTCAAGTGCGACGCCGAATTCGCTCAGGCCGCTACGACCTCCTCCACACTCACGAGTACAAAGGCAACCTGATCGGTGGATGGTCGGCCTGGCGGCTGGGCGTGCCATCCGTCGCTTCCGTGCGCGGCTACACGGATCGCACCCTCCCGCTGCGAATCTACAAATGGTTGGACCTGGGGCTGACGCTGCGCCTTTTCACCCGCATTGTGGCCGTTTCTGAGGCTGTGCGTCGGCAGGTGATCAGAGCTGGCTATCCGGCGCGGCGCGTTCTAACTTTGCATGACGCCGTGGATGCCACAACCTTTTCACCTGATAGATTGCAGTTCGGCGCCCAGGTGCGGGAGGAGCTTGGCTGCACCACAGACCATCTGCTGGTGTGCGCCGTCGGGCGACTGAGTCCGGAGAAGGGGCACGGCTATCTCCTCACCGCATTTCGAGAGGTGATCGCTGCTGTGCCGGAAGCATACCTTGTTTTGGTCGGTGAGGGCCCCCTGCGCTCCCGTCTGCAATCGCAGGCCGCAGGGTGCGACCTTAGCGATCATATCATCTTTGCTGGCTACCGAGACGACGTAGAGGCCATCATCGCGGCCAGCGACCTCCTGGTCATGCCCTCCCTGCGCGAGGGGTTCGGCGATCCCATCATCGAAGCGATGGCCTTGCAGAGACCCGTCATCGCGTCACGCGTCGGCGGCATGGTGGAGATCGTCCGCCACGGGGAGACGGGCCTGCTGGCGCCGCCAGGGGATCCAGGCGCGCTTGCCCAGGCCATCGTCCATTTGTTGAAAGACCCTCAGGCCAGAGAGCGCATGGGCTTGCGGGGTCGGCAGGTGGCGCTTCGTGAGTTCAGTGTGGGACGGTTGGCCGATGCCCTGGCCGGACTGTACAAGGAGTTGGCCTCAACGTCGTCGAACAGAGGTGCGCCGTGAAAAGACGTTTGCTGATCACCCTGACTTTCCCGCCCGACACGGGGGGCATGCAAAGCTTCGCCCACCAGCGCTGCCTGCGCGCCGGCGATGCGCCGGTGGTGCTCGCACCCTGGCACCCGGATAGCGCTGAGTTCGACGCCCGCCAGCCGTTTCCCGTTCGCCGATGGCGTCCGTTTCTTGGAAACGTTTCTGGCCTGAAGCGCGTCGGGCAATGGCTGCAGCCCTTGCTCCTGGCCCGCCAGTTGCTTCAGCAGGGGGACTTTGATGCCGTCGAGTGCTGGCAGCCTTTGCCTCTTGGACTGACGGCGTGGTTGCTCAAACGGATTCACCGTCTGCCCGTGATCATCTGGTCTCACGGCAGCGACTTGCTGCGCGTGCAGCGAGTTCCAGGGGGCAGGGCGGTATTGCGCTGGACACTCTCCCGGGCCAATCGGCTGATAGCCAACAGCATGGCAACCCAGTCGCAAATGGAGCGATTGGGCCAAAGCCCGGAGCGCATTCGGGTGATCCATCCGGTGGTGGAGCACGAGCGTTTTCATCCCCACGTTGACCCGGCACCCATTCGGATGCGACATGCCGTGGGCGACGCGCCGCTCATTTTGACAGTGGCCCGACTGGTTGAGAAGAAGGGCGTTGACATGGTGTTGCGCGCGCTTCCCCAGGTCCTTCGTGCCGTGCCAGAGGTGAAGTACATGATTGTTGGGGATGGGCCGCTGCGGCTGCGACTGCAAGCGCTTGCTGCGGAACTGGGCATTGCAAGGCGCGTGGTATTCGTGGGTGCGGTGGAGCACGGCAGCGACGATTTGCCCCGCTACTATTCTGCCTGTGACGTGTATGCGATGCCCAGCCGGTCGCTGCCTGATCATGGCGAGGTGGAGAGCTTCGGAATCAGCTATCTGGAAGCGGGTGCCTGTGGGAAGCCCGTCGTCGCTGGCAGGGGAGGAGGCACCGGCGAGGCTGTCGAGGACGGGGTGACGGGGTTGTTGGTTGACCCCTTGGACGTGAATGAAATCGCCCAGGCCATTGTGAGAGTTCTGAAGAACGAAGAACTGGCGCGAAGGCTGGGCGAGAACGGCAGGAAGAGGGCAGCCAAACAGCCCAACTGGGATTTGCTGAGACTCACAGCGGGGTCTTAGAAAACGGCTTCCCATCCTGGTGGCAGAGGAGCTGTACCGCGTGCTGGCCGGAATAGAGGCTAGGAGGAACGCCGCCGCCTGGCATCACCCATTGCCCGGCCATGTAGAAGTTGCTCAGGCCAGGCAGCGTCCTTTCTATGCGCGTGTTGACCGCTTGCGGCGTCGGCAGCCAGCCCATGTAAGTCCCTTTGTGGTTGCGGGTGTAGCGCCAGGTGGTGTAGGGCGTGGCCACGTCGGTCATCTCCACCTGAGAGGAGAGGCCGGGATAATGCGCCTCCAGCCGCTCCAGGAGCTCCGCCGCCACGCGCTCCTTTTCGGCGTCGTAGCGCGGCCGATCCTCTCGTAGCTCGCTCCAGAATTCCCATTCCGTCTCGAAAGCCGCCTGGAATACTGTCTTGCCTGGCGGGGCGAACCGGTCACTGTAATTGAAGACGCGGATCATGATCCCCTCGGCGGACCGGTCGCCTACGGTGATTGGGCCATCCAGCATGATGATGTCCAGGTGCGGTTGGCCCTTGAATTCCTGGGCCACCCCATAGCTGACCATGACGAAAGGACGGATCAGCTCCCAGTTCTGGTAGCGTTGCTTGATCTTCTCATTCACGTAGTGACCGCCCAGCATCTGGAAGATGGTGCTGTGTCCGTCGGCGGCGGAGATCACGACGTCAGCGCGGTGCTCTGCAAGCGAAGCGGCGCCATCGGCCAGACGTACGCCGACGGCCCGGTCGTTTTCCACAACGATCTCCTCGACAGTGGCCTTGTAAGTCACTTCCCCGCCCAGCTCTTTGTAGCGTTTCTCGATGGGCAGCACAAAGTCGAGGCATCCTCCTTCCAGCAGCCCCATTTGTCCGTCCGCCAGCAGGGCCAGGAGCATGAACAGGAACCAGACCGGTACTTCTGGCAGGAAGAGGTTAACGATGACTCGGCGCAGCCAGGGGTCCTGAACACTTTGCGCGTACTCCGCGACAGATTTGGCGTACTTGCCGCTGAAGTACCTCAACGCTCGGCGCATCCCCAAAAAATCCTTGAGCCAGTCCAAAGCCCCCATCAACTCAGACGGTTTGCCCATCCCCATTTCGAACAGCCCGGCGGACCCCTGCAAAGTTCGAGCGCCGGCGACCAGTTCGTCAACGATGCGGGCATCGGCGGGCGAGAGGGCTTTCAGGTCGTCGGCCAGACGGTCGAGGTCCTGGGTGACCGTCACGCTGCGCCCGCTGGCTTCGTCTATGAAACGACCGTAAGTGGTCATGTCGAGAAAGCGGTTGTCCTGAGCAGCGCCTAACTCGCGGTACAACTCGTAGGTCGGCTGGCCTGGCTTGTGCCCCATCAGAAAGTGGATGCCGCCGTCAATGAGGTAGCCTTTGCGCTTCCAGGCTGCGGCCACTCCGCCCGGCTTGGTGTGATGTTCGAAGATGTGGCTTCGATAGCCGTTCATCTGGGCGTAGCAGCCAGCGGACAGGCCAGCCATCCCGGCTCCGACGATGATGAGTGATTTCTCGGTCATTCTCTCCCTCCCTTGCTAATGGTTTCCAGAAATCAAATGAGATGGCAATTTTTCATCCCGGTTGTAGGACGGATTGGTAATCCGTCAATTCGTCGGAATACCATTCCGACCAACAATATTAGCTAACTCTTTTGCAACACACCCAAATGAGATGCCCCAAGTGTATCACAGAGAAGGGTTTTTGACAAGGCGGGCATTGCCGCATCTACCTGAACAACGAATTTGCGTTCACTTCTGTGGCGTGGCGCTCATTGACAAAAGCCAGCTTTCGTGATATATTTCAGGTGCTTTCATGACAAGGCCGGCTGCATATTGAGTGAGGATAAGGGGGGACAATCTTGACTGAACACGTGTATATCGAGGACATCGCCGCCCACGAGGGTGAAGACGTGACGCTTAAGGGCTGGCTCTACAACAGCACCGACAAGGGCCGTTTGCAGTTTCTTCTGGTTCGAGATGGCACGGGCGTCATCCAGGCCGTCGTCTTTGAGGATGATGTGTCTCCGGAGGTGTTCGAGGCGGCCCAGGCGGTGACCCAGGAGTCGTCCCTGATCGCTACCGGCATCGTCCGGGCCGACGAGCGGGCGCCGGGCGGCTATGAGCTGGCAGTGAACGACTTCGAGATCGTGCAACTGGCAGAGGATTACCCCATCACCCCCAAGGAGCACGGTGTGGAGTTCCTGATGGATCGCCGTCACCTTTGGCTGCGTTCCTCCAGCCAACATGCCATCCTGCGGGTGCGGGCCGAGGTGGTGCGGGCCATCCGCGACTGGCTGGACTCCCACGGCTTCGTCAACCTGGATACGCCCATCCTCACCCCCTCCTCCTGTGAGGACACCACCACTCTTTTTGAGACCGACTATTTTGGGGAGCAAGCCTATCTCACCCAGAGCGGCCAACTCTACAACGAGGCCAATATCATGTCCTTCGGCAAGGTCTACTGTTTCGGTCCCACTTTTCGGGCCGAGAAGTCGAAGACCCGCCGCCACTTGCTGGAGTTTTGGATGGTGGAGCCGGAGATGGCTTGGGCCGACTTGGAAGAGTGCATGAGGGTCGAGGAAGAGTTCGTCAGCTATATCGTCCAGACGGCGTTGGAGAACCGGGCCAGGGAACTGGAAACGCTGGAACGAGATACGGCCCTGCTGGAGAAGGTCACGCCCCCCTTCCCCCGCATCAGCTATGATAAGGCGGTGGAGATTCTACACCAGAAAGGAGTAGAGATCGAATGGGGCGAGGACTTCGGCGCTCCGCACGAGACAGCCCTGGCCGAACACTTTGAGAAGCCGGTCTTCGTCCACCACTATCCCACGCAGTGCAAGGCATTTTACATGGAGTACGATCCTGAGCGGCCGGAGGTTTGTCTCTCGGTGGACTTGCTGGCCACCGAAGGTTACGGCGAGATCATCGGCGGAGGTCAGCGCACCGCCAGCTACGAGTATCTGGAGCAGCAAGTGGAGAAGCTGGGCATCTCTCGTGAGGCCTACGAGTGGTACCTCGATCTGCGGCGCTACGGCTCGGTGCCTCACTCTGGCTTCGGTCTGGGCCTGGAGCGGACCGTGGCCTGGATCTGCGGCATCCACCACATCCGCGAGACGATTCCCTTCCCCAGGCTGCTGGGTAGGATGTATCCATAGAAATCGCTATTGCTCAACTTGCAGGAACGACGCGCAATCGCCCATTTGCTCTCCCCCACCTCCCCAGAGGATGCCCTCACTGCCTACTACGCCCTCTACCATAGACGCACGCACATCTTCACTCACGGCCAGGGAGTCGCTGACGGCTTCCTGGCCATTTGTCAGACGGCGTATGACCTGTTCACGCCCCTGGTCGTGATGCGGGCCGATTCCGACGACGTGTTATCCACGCTCTTGTCCGATCACCTGGACAAGGGCCGGGAGTACCTCTTCGCTGTGAGGGAATCACGGGCCTCGGCCCTGAAGCGGTGTCTCATCACCTGGGATGGGTGCTGCAACCTGATCTATGCCGTTGACGAGGCCAGCTTCCGCCCAGATTCTAGCCGCCTGGTGGAAAGCGTGGTCCGCAAGGATCGTCTTCCGCGCTTCGAGATCAGAGATGGCGACGCGGTGATCGCGGCCGCAGGCACGATCTGGCGCTCGCCCTACTTTGCCGAGGTCGGCGTCTGGACCAGGGAGGGTTTTCGGGGACAGGGTCTGGCTAGAGCGGCGGTCTCGGCCTGCACTTCCGAATTGCTGAAAGAAGGGATCAAACCCCTCTACATCGTCGCCGAGGGCAACGCCGCTTCGATTCGAGTTTGCGAAGCCCTCGGCTATCGCTTCTCTGGCTACAGGGAGTTCTCTTGTCGAGGCCGGCTGAGAGGGCTGTGAGTTCTGAGGTCTCGCGGCCCTTTTGGTGGTTTTGCATAAATACAAAAAATGGGTTATAATAGTGTTAAACAGCAAAGGCAACATCGAAATGATAAGGAGTGTGGCTAAAATCTGTGGAAGGTAGTAGCGACTTCAGTCGCTTGGAACGACTAAGGCCAAACCAATTTGGCACGTCGTCACTACCACAAGTTTTAGCCACACCCAAATGATAAGATAGGCGCAAAATGCTTAACTCGGATTACCTCTCCATAGGTGTATATTGGATTCTGGTCATCGTGTGGGGTCTTATCGTCCTGATATTTCTGACCAAATATGACCAGCCCAAGACCTCTGAGCCCAGAACGGCTACTATTGCCAGGGTCATTCTGATTCTGGGATTTGCGGTCTTGGTCATTGACAGCATCTATTTCAGCGCCTGGTTCACGGCTAGGGATGAACTTGCCAGGACCTATCTGTTTTCGAACGTGCTGCAAAGCGACTATCTCATCATTCCCAAGCTTGGTTTGCTCATCGCTGCGGTGGCAGGGCTTATCCTAACCTGGAGAAGTAGGATAAAAGAGGTCGAGAAGGAAACAGAGAACTTAAAGAAAATCGCTGCTCTCAATGCGGTCGCGGCCACGGTCAGCCAATCTCTAGACTTGGAAGAGATTCTGAACAGCACCTTGGAGAAGGTGCTCGAAGTGATGAGGATAGAAACGGGCGCCATAGCGCTGGTGGATGAAAAAACCAAAGAGCTGACTTTCACTGTTCAGCAAGGCTTTCCTGAGGAGTTGCTCCGCGATGCGGATTTGCAGCTAGGGCAAGGACTGACTGGGCGGGCGGTGCAGTCGGGAGAGCCGGTTTTGCTGGAGGACATCTCCGAGGAAGCTGACCTGTCGGAGATAGAGTTGCGGATGAAGCAAAATGGGTTTCGCTCTTTTGCCTGCATACCATTGGGGGCCAAGCACAAGGTGCTTGGCGTGATGGATATTGCCAGCCACGATGTCCGCCACTTCTCCCCTCAGGATGTGGATTTGCTCACCTCTATAGGCAATCAAATCAGTGTGGCCATTGATAATGCGCGGCTTTTCCGCGACTTGAACGGGGCATACGAGGACCTGGCGACAGCGAAGGCGCACCTTTTTCAATCGGCCAAGCTCTCGGCGATCGGGGAGTTTGCAGCCGGCATCGCCCACGAGATTCGGAACCCCTTGACGACCATCATCGGCGATGCTCAGCTCCTGATGAGCGATCTGCAGCCAGGCCAGCCGGAATACGAATCCCTCAAGGCTATCGAACGATCGGGACAGCGCGCCAGCAAAGTCATCGGGAATCTGTTATCCTTCTCCCGCCAAGAGGAGTATGAACTGAGCCCCACAGACGTGAACGAAACCATCAACGGCGCGCTCTCCCTTATCGCCTATCAGATCGAAAGGTCTAATGTCACCATAAGCAAGGACCTGGCTGAGAATCTGCCCTTGATACCAGGCAGCACCCATCATCTGGAAGATGTTTGGATTAATCTGTTGATCAACGCACGGGACGCCATACCCAACAAGCGACAGGGCGAGATTCGCATTACCTCCCGACTGGATGAGTCGGGCAAGGCCGTCCAGGTGCTTATCTCAGATACAGGCGTGGGCATTCCCGAGGGAAACCTGGATAGGGTATTCGAGCCCTTCTTCACCACCAAGGATGTGGACAAGGGCACGGGTTTAGGCCTGTACATCACCTACAAAACCATTGAGCGGCACAATGGGCGTATTGAGATGGACAGTGAGGAAGGGCAGGGAACAACTGTCACTGTGACCTTGCCGATAGAAAACCAGATTGCGACTGAAAAGCGGGACTAATCCTTAACTTTGGAGGTGACTTATGGCCCGTATCCTGGTTGTTGATGACGACCGAGACGTTGCTGGGACAGTAGAGCGCACCCTGCGGCGCAGAAACCACGAGGTGGTTGTGGCCTACAGCGGTGCTCAGGCCCTGCAACTGATTCAACAGCATTGCCCCGACTTGGTCGTGTTGGACATCATGATGCCCCGCATGAATGGCATTGAGGTCTGCCAGCGCATCCGTATTCTCCCCAACGTGGCTTCTGTGCCTATCCTATTCTTGACGGCCAAAGGGAAAATAGAGAATAAGATCGAAGGCTTCGAGGCCGGGGCTGATGACTACCTGACCAAGCCCTTCGACCTGCGAGAGCTAGAGCTGCGGGTGAGGGCCCTTCTGCGCCGCAGTATGCCCAGCGAAGCGCCCAAAGCCCCTCTGGAAGTTGGCGCTCTCTCCCTCGATCCCCGCACCTTCAAGCTGAATGTGGACGGCTACGTTCTTCTCCTTACCCCAGTAGAGTTTGAACTGCTCTACTATCTAATGAACCACGCCGGGGAGGTCATCTCCACCGAGAGGCTGCTGCAGGAGGTGTGGGAATACCCCCCCGGTACGGGCGATCCTAACCTGGTCAGAGCGCATATCAAGAACATCCGGGCCAAGATCGAACCCACGCCCACCGAGCCTATCTATATCAGAACAATCTCCCGCCACGGCTATATCATCAGCGAGTAGCGAGCTAGAGTCTGGCAGGATTCAAGTTCCTCTGAAAAACCAAAGCTCTCCCACCGAGCGCTAGTCCATCATCGGACTAGCGCTCTTTCTTTGGAGGGCACGGGCTGCGATACAGAACCCGCGCTATCCCTTTGAATACGGAGCAGCCTCGACGTGGTCCCTGCCTGTTTCACGCCAAATTAATGTTGAATTAACGCTTTCTTCACCCCAAACTTGGGCCAAATTTGCTATAATTCAATGACTCTACTGAAAAAACTCCATTTTGATGATTGAGCCCACTATAAATTGTAGTAAGTTTGTAGCTATGATACAATTTGTAGTGGCATCGTTTGAGATTCTGACCTTTTTTCAGGGGAGTCTTCAATCAGTTCAGAAAAATTCCGGCCTTTTCGTTCACTTCTGGGCAGTTCTTCGGCAAGCGAGGAAAGGAGTGCTGAAAATGACAAAGCATAGGGTCAGGCTCATGACTGCCAAGGAAGCCGCGAGGTACCTTCGGGTGAGCATGTTCACCTTGAGCAAGATAGAGAGCGATGGTGCGTTGGTGCCTTATCGTACCCCCGGCGGGCATCGCAGGTACAGTCTCAGGATGCTGAACCAATACCTAAACAATAGTCGCAAATCTCCCCGCCCCCAGACCAGTGGGGACAGAACGGGGCGGACGTGAAGAGGGGGTGAGATATGACAGAAGAGGAAATGATCATCCTTACAGCGAAGGAGGCCGCTGAGTATCTGCGGGTGAGCTTATACACTCTGAGGAGGATGGAGAGAGACGGAAGTTTGATCCCTTTCCGGACGCCAGGCGGCCACCGCAGGTACAGCCTGAGTATGTTGAACGAATACCTCGAGGAGAGCCGCGTGTCTTCTCACCGGCGATCGGAGGACAAATCTGGGGTTCAGTAGCACAACGGCCACGGGCATGTCCCCCCCCAAATGCAAGCACGCCCTTGCAGTGGCCCCTGGCAGGAGCTAAAAAGGGTGGTAGATGATTTGCTCATGCCAGGGGCGTGCTGGGCGATTCGAATGGGGCGAGGTCATTGTTCGTTTTGAGGTCACGAGAGGTTCACAGGGTGCATGAGCAGGCTAAGAGAGAGGGGTGCTATTCATGAATGAGTCGCTAGGATCGCGTCAACGGGTTGCTGAATTGGAAGTGAGGGGCGATGGGCGCCGGCGGGGCAGAGAAGCGCGCTCAGAGTACCCAGAACGATTACAAGAGATGGCTGCGGGAGGGCGCATGGCGAAAAAGCGCATCTTGATCGTCAAAGACAGCCTGATCCAAGTCGCGCAACTCAAGGACTTGCTCCAGAAGCGCGGCTACTGGGTCACGGTTGCTACCAACGGCCAAGAGGCTCTCGCGGCGGCGCGCGAACGCAAGCCAGATCTCATTGTTTCTGACATTGTTATGCCGGTCATGGACGGTTATGAGATGTGCCAGGCGATCAAGCGTGACAAAGCGCTCAGGGACATTCCGATCATATTGCTGGCCGTGCTGTCGGACACCGAGGACGTTATCCAGGCGCTCCAGTCGGGGGTGGATTACTATCTGACCAAACCGTATTACGAAAATCACCTCCTGTCCCAAGTAGAATTTGCTCTTGCAGGGTCGGTGCGGCGGAAAAACAACGGGGGGGAAGGGGAACTGGAAATCGCATTTGGCGGTGAGCGTCACGTCATAACCTCAGGCCGTCAGCAAATGTTGAATCTCCTCCTATCCACCTATGATAACGCTGTCCGACAGAACCAAAAGCTCGTTGAGACGCAGAGCGAACTACAAGAGCTGAACGAACAGCTTCAGCAGGAGGTCCTCGACCGCAAGCAGGCCGAGGAGGAGATTCGGCGGCTGAAAGACTTCAATCAGAATATCGTCCAGAACATGGCCGAGGGCATCGCTGTGGAGAATGCAGAGGGGCGTATCATCTTCGTCAACCCGGCTGCGGCTGACCTGTTGGGCTACACGCCCGAAGAGCTGATCGGCCAGCACTGGACAGCCATCGTTTCCTCTGATCAGCACCCCAGCATCCAGGCGGCCCACGAACGGCGTGCGCACGGCGAAGCCGATCGCTACGAATTGCAGCTCGTTCGCAAGGACGGCGCGCTGATTCCCGCCCTGGTCAGCAGCGGCCCTCTGATTGAGGGGGGCCGCTTCGCTGGCACCCTGGCTGTCTTCACCGACATTACCGAGCATAAGCAAGTGGAGGGAGAACTCCAAAGAAGTCTCGATAGATTGCGAAGGACCTTCGATGAAACGGTCCAGGCGCTGGCCTCGGCGATCAGGACGAGGAATCCCTATACCGCCGGCCATCAACAGCGGGTAACCCAGTTGGCCACTGCCATCGCCCAGGAGATGGGCCTTTTTGGTGATCAGATCGAAGGGATCCGGGTGGCGGGGCTGATTCATGACATCGGCAAGATAAGCGTACCCGTGGAAATCCTCAGTAATCCCGATGGGATAAGCGAGCTCGAATACGGCATCATCAAGGCGCACCCCCAAATCGGTTACGACATATTGAAAGAGGTGGACTTTCCCTGGCCGGTGGCCGAAATCGTGCTTCAGCATCACGAACGGCTAGATGGCTCTGGGTATCCTCAAGGTCTTTCGGGTGAGGACATCTTGCCAGAGGCAAAAATCTTGGGGGTGGCTGACGTCGTTGACGCTATGGCCTCTCACCAGCCCTACCGAGCGGCTCGCGGCCTAGATAGGGCCCTGGACGAGATCTTGCAGAATAGGCATACTCTCTATGACCCTGAAGTGGTAGGGGCGTGCTTGAAGCTCTTCAGACAGAAAGGTTTTAGGTTCGAACAGGAGACGAGGGATCGTGATCCAGTTGCCTGGCTAAGGAACGACGCGGACCGTCCCGGCCAAGCGCTTTGGTAAACCGAGGAGGAAAGATGGGGAAAGAGGCGTTGCTCGACAGTCTGGAGGAGAAGATTGCTGAGTTAGAGGGAGTCAATGATGCGCTGCTATCCAGAGAGGAGGAACTTGTCACTCTCAATAAGATCAACGTCGAGGTTGTGCCGTCGCTTGATCTGCGAGAGATCCTGGAGAAGGCTCTGGACATTGCGTTGTCCTCCATGGGATTAGAGACAGGCTTTGTCTTCCTGTTCAATGAAGCCCGGGGGGAGTTTGTATTAGAGGCTCAGCGGGGGATGGGGGAAAGATTTGCCCGGGAGTTGATCACCATGAAAGCTGGGCAGGATTTCCCGGCGGTGACTCCTGAGCTGGAGAGACTCATCGTGGTGCAGGAAATCTCTCAGTACCCTCGGCTTGGCAGGTTCCTGCAAGACCGAGAGGGGCTTCGCTCCTACATCAGCGTGCCCCTGAGCGCCAACGGCAATTTACTGGGGATCATGAACGTCTTCAGCCGAGGCCGCGCTCCAAACTCTCAAGAGGTCAACTTGCTGGTGACTATTGGCCAGCAGGTCGGGGCTGCCATCGAAAACGCGCAGACGTTTCAAAAAGTGGTTCGCGCCAAGAGGGAATGGGAGGAAATCTTTGACGCCATCACTGAAGGCATCTTCATGCTGGACGAGGAATTCAACATCCTTCGCGTCAACGTCGCTTTGGCCAAAATGTTGGGCACTACGCCCGCCAAACTCATCGGCCGGAAGTGCTATCGAGTCTTACACAATCGGGACGAACCTCCCGATTACTGTCCTCAGATTGAGACGATGCGGACAGGGGAGCCTCAAACCATCGAGGTGAGAGAACCTGTGCTGGGAAAAGACCTTCGGCTATCTACCCATCCCCTGCGGGATTCAGAAGGCAATGTGGATAGGCTGGTACAAATCGTTCAGGATATCACTCTACAGAAGCAGTTGCAGACCCAACTTGCCCAGGCTGAGAAACTCTCGGCCATTGGGCGACTAGCGCAGGGCATCGCCCACAACCTCCTCACTCCGCTAACGGTTATCAGGGGTCGAACTCAGCTTATCTTCGAGGACACACGAGACTGCTTCGAGGAGATACTGCCGGACTTTTTTAGCCAGAAAGCTGGCCGCAAGGCGGAGATGCCCGCCCGAATTGCCGAGATATATGACAACATACGTCAGGAGTTGTTCGCCATCGAGCGCGGGGGCAAAACGATGGAGGAAATCATTGACAACCTGATGTACAAGAGCCGTCAGGAGCAAGAGGAGCACAAGCAGTTAGTTGAGATCAATGATCTGCTTTGGCAGGAGCTGAAGTTCTTGAACGGGGATCCGCGTTTCAAACACCAGATCAAGAAGGTTTACAATTTCTGTGAGTCGCCTCTGTACGTTGAAGGCATCTACAGCGACTTCAGCCAATCCTTCTCCAACATCATCGGCAACGCCATAGACGCCATGGAGGACTGCGAGGAGCCAGTTCTCACCGTCACCACGTGCTGTAACGAGGAATACGTCTACATTGATTTCCACGACACGGGAGTAGGTATCCCAGAGGAGAACATCCCTCACCTCTTCGAGCCATTCTTCACCACCAAGTCCTTCAGTGGGGAATCTCTCACGGGGACGGGGCTGGGACTGCACAGTTGCTATCAGCTTCTGAGCCCCTACGGGGCCAAGTTCGAGGTTAGGAGCCAGCCGGGTGACACGACCTTTACGGTGAAAATGCCGCGGCAGTAGGCGCGAAGTCCTCTTCCAAAAAAGAAGACCTCGGAGATCTCAGCAGACCTCCGAGGTCTTTTGGTTCGCATTGGGTCTAACCCTTGCGTCGGCGGCCCTGTCGTCTCTGGGGACGCGCTCCGCCACGGTAGCTGGGGGCGATGATGGCGAAGACGGTGCAGCGGGAGAAGTCCAAAATGCGCGAGCTGAGGCGGGGGTTGGTCTTCTCGAATTCCTCTACTGACTCTTGCATGGTGATCACGGTGGGCAAGCGAGCGCTGTAGCGATGGTTGAAAAGCTGGAAGAGTTTCTCTTGAGCCCAGGTCGTGGCGCTCTGGGTGCCCAGGTCGTCGAGGATCAACAGAGAGGCATTGCGTATTTCTTCGAATCGCTGGTCGTATGAAACCAGACTTTGGGGATTGAACGTAGCTCGCAGGTGGTCGAGAAGGTCGGGAACGACGATGAAGAGGGCCGAATGCCCCCGATCTTGCCAAGAGTTGGCAATGGCCGCCGCGAGATGGGTCTTGCCGCAGCCATAAGGGCCAGTGAAGACCAGCCAGTCCACCGGGCTCTCGGCGTATCCCTTGGCAATGGCAAAGGCCCGTTTGAGGTTCTCGTGCTCATCGCGGGGCAGCTCGTGGGCGCGCAGGTCGAAGGTCTGGAAGGTCTTGTCGCCGTGGAGAGAGAGGCTGGAAAGCTCCGATTGATCCTGGCTCACCCCGCTGCGGCGGAAGTCGGGCGCCAGGATGGTGACAATCTCCGTCAGGTCGGGGTCCACCAGCCGAGAGCGAAGCCGCAGGTCAATCTCCTCCAGCTCGCGGTTGGTGGTGATGACGGTGGGCAAGCGGGCGTTGTAGCGGTGGTTAAGTATCTGGTAGAGTTTTTCCTGGGCCCAAGGGGTGGCGCTGTGCGTGCCGAAGTCGTCGAGGACCAGCAAGGGAGCATTGCGCACTTCCTCGAATCGCTCATCGTAAGAGACCTCGCTGGTGGGGGCGTAGGTGGCTCGCAGATGGTCCAGGAGATCGGGCACCACGACGAACAGAACAGGCTGACCGTTGGCAATGCGGTAGTTAGATATGGCCGCTGATAGGTGGGTCTTGCCGCAGCCGTAGCCGCCTTTGAGGATCAACCAGCCTATCGGTTCCTGGGCGAAGTGTTTAGCCCGTTCGTAGGCTCGCCGCAGATTCTCGCGCTTCTGGGTGTTGAGGCCAACGCCCTCAGGTATGAAGCTCTCAAAGGTCATGCGGGAAAGCTTGCCCAACTGGCTCAAATCCCGCAACTTCGAGAGGCGCTTGGCCTCCAATGCCTCGATCTTGCACTGGCAGGGATAGAGTTTGCCGAAATCAGGATGATCAAAGGGCACATCCTTGATCAGATACCCGGCCCCCTTGCAGATGGGACAGGCTTGGCCAGTCCTAAGTCCTGGCTCCTTGGACTTCAGACTTCGGGCTTTGGACTTCGGACCTTGGACTTCCTCAGTGTTCGATGTAGTCGGCATATTTCCCTTTGATGTATCTGCGGCGATCTTCTTCAGGACCTCGTCTACCCTTTTCACTATCCTTCCCTTCGGCTGCCCAGCGCTCCAGAATGCTGTGCACGTACCGCCAACGGCGCGCATTGTGCTCCACGGCTATCCTGAAAGCTTCCTCGATCCAGTCGGCGGGGTAGGTTTTCTCGGCGTCGCGGAGTTCCTCGGCGATGAGGGGCGTGAGCAAGCCGATGTTCTGTTCGTAGAGGGCGAAGATGTTGGGACGCTCTGCTTTCAAATGCACCTTGCTGGGCAGGGTGTCCGCCTCGAGCTCCAGTTCTCCACGGCGGATTTTGTCCACCGTCCGACGGCCCAGGTCGGTGTTCATGAAATACCAGTCGTCCTGCTCATTCTCCCGGCGGGCCGTCACCTGGAGAAGGGTGCCCCGGGCCACGGCTCGCTCCAAAGCTTGCGCCAGGCGATCCTCGGGCTCCTGTCCCGTCCCCTTGAGCCCTCCCAGCAGCACCCCGTCGGCCTCCAATTCCCGCCGGCTCACGTATCGGGGATAGCCCTTCTTCTGATGCAGCAGCCAGAAGATGTGCAGCGTCACCTTCAGCTCGGCCAGGTCATCAATGGCCGGCAGGAGCTCGCTGAAGAACAGATTGGGCAAGGGGGTGAAGTGCACCTTGCCAGCGGGAAAACCAGAAAAGCCTTTCATTGGTCTGTTGGTCCTCGGTCGGATGGTCAGGTAAACCCGAAACAGCTCGACAGGGTTCGTCGAGGTCTCGAAACTGGTGAACTCAAGGCCTGAGCTAGAGATTTAGTTCTTCGGGGACACGTGCTAATTCGTGGAACTGAGCCAGCTCTTTCTGAAAGAACAGGTGGATTGTGCCAGTGGGGCCGTTGCGGTGTTTAGCCACGATGATGTCAGCGATGTTCTTCCGCTCCGTATCCTCTTTGTACATCTCCTCGCGGTAGATGAACATCACCACGTCTGCGTCTTGTTCAATGGCTCCGCTTTCGCGAAGGTCGGAGAGCACGGGCCTGTTATCCTTACGGGCTTCAACGGCTCGGGATAGCTGGGAGACAGCTACCACAGGCACGTTTAGCTCCCTGGCTAAACCTTTGAGTGACCGAGAAATCGCAGAGATCTCTTGGACGCGGTTCTCCGATTTGGTGTCTCCTCGCATCAATTGGAGATAATCAACGATGATCATATCAAGGCCGTGCTCAGCGTGGAGGCGACGGGCCTTGGTTCGCATCTGCAAGGCGGAGATGGAGGGCGTGTCGTCAATGAAGATAGGGATCTCTGAGAGGATGCCTGTCGCCTCGCCAAAGAGGGGCCACTCGTCGTCCTTCAGATCCCCCAGGCGCAATCTTTGGGAATCTATGCCCGTCTCGGCCGAGACGAGACGCTGCACCACTTGCTCGGAGCTCATCTCCAGGCTGAAGAGAGCTATACGCTGGTTGAACTTGCGGGCGGCGTTTTGGGCCACCGAGAGGACGAGCGACGTCTTGCCCATGCTCGGTCGTCCGGCCACAATGATCAGGTCGGAGGGCTGCAGACCTCCCAACAACTTGTCCAGCGAGGAGAAACTGGTGGGGATGCCGATGAGCTCATCGCGGTGTTGATACAGGTAGTCTATCCGATCATAATAGGCGGCAACGATCTGTTTTATGGACACCAGGTCGCGGGTGATGCGGCGCTCAGAGACTCCAAATAGCACTTGCTCGGCCCTGTCCACCACCTCGTCCACGTCTTCGGCGTCTTCGTAGGCAATGGCCGCGATTCTTGCTGCTGCGCTAATCAGCCGGCGCAGGATGGCCGTGCGCTCCACGATGCGGGCGTAGTATTCTGCGTGGATGGCCGTGGGCACGGCATTGATCAAGGAAGTGATGTAGGCTGGTCCGCCAACCTCCTCCAGTTGGCCGCGCCGCTCTAGCTCGTCGCACAGGGTGACGAAGTCGGCGGGCTCCCGCCGATTGTGGAGGTCTCTGATGGCATCGTAGATCCAGCCGTTCTTCTCCCGATAGAAATCCTTGGGACTTAGAAAAGAGGCCACATTGAATATGGCATCGGGGTCCAGGAGAAGCGATCCCAGGGCCGCCTCTTCCGCCTCGGTGTTGTGAGGCGCCATTCGCTCTGACTGGTTGGTCATTTCACCACCGCTCTCTCAGCTCTCCTCTTCGTCCAGTGCGTCGAGGTCGAGGGTTTCAACGAAATCGCGAAAAGCCGATAGTTTCTCCTCATCAACAGGGCCTATCTCCTCTTCGGGCGTTATGGCGGCTTTCCCCATCACCGACTCGGCCACGAAGATGGGGGCCTTGGCTCGCACGGCCAAAGCGATGCTGTCGCTGGGGCGGGAATCTATTTCCACGGCTTGGCCGTTGTCGTCCAAGATGATGTGGGCATAGAAAGTGTCGTCGCGCAAATCGTTTACCACGACGTGAGACACCTTAGCTCCCATCTTGGTGATCACCGATTTCAACAGATCATGAGTGAGGGGGCGAGCCAACTCGACCTGTTTCAATTCTAGGGTAATGGCCTCGGCTTCGAAGGGCCCAATCCAGATAGGCAAATACCTTTCGCTGTCTACATCTTTCAGGATCACCACCCGATGCTGGGACATCAAACTAGCTCTTATGCTGTCGACGGTTACGCGGATCATCCTCGTTGCCTCCTTTCCCGTTAGCCCTGTGAAGCGACCGCCATCTCTTGGCAATTTTGATTATACCACAACAGCACCGAGCAGACAAGTTGCTTCTGGCGTGGTTGTATTGCAATTTGGGGGCCAGGCCGCGAGCCGGCCCAGGCTGCCGCTGCGAGCTGCTCCGAAACTGAAATGCGTCTTCCGTCAGGTGCTGCTTTTCAATCTCGCGAAATTGTTGTATAATTACCTGCGGAGGCAGACGGAGATGATAGAGGGGCAGAAGACGAAACTCAGGGCCATAGAGCGAGGGGACCTTCCCACTTTTGTCCGCTGGTTCAACGATCCGCAGGTGCGCCACTACTTGACCATGTACATGCCCATGTCCCTGGCCGAGGAGGAGAAATGGTTCGAGCGCCAGTTAGAAGATCAGGACAGTCGGATCTTTGCCATTGAGACCGAGGACGGTGTGCACATTGGCAACTGCGGCCTGCACGATTTCGACTGGAAAAACCGCCGCGCTGTGCTGGGCATCGTCATTGGCGAGAAGGAATACTGGGGAAAGGGCTACGGGGGCGACGCCGTTCGCACTCTATTGGGTTTTGCCTTCGGCGAGATGAACCTGCACCGCGTTCAGCTAGAAGTGTACGCTTTCAATGCCCGCGCCATCCGCTGCTACGAGAAGTGCGGATTCAAGCTCGAGGGACGCCAACGGGAGGCCCTATTCCGAAGCGGCAGCTATCACGATACCCTGATCATGGGCCTCCTGCGGGAGGACTTTGAGGCCCAGTAGGTCCAAATCGTGGGCGGGGCGGGCTCCTGAGCGCGGTTTTCCGCCGCCCGCGACCGAGCAGCGGCCTTCTCCGTAGGGGAGCTGCCTCTGCTGAAAACGAGGGGGGAGATGCAAGAAATCAAGGTGAAGATGTACGGTGAACTGGCGATCTTTGGGGGTTCAGGCAACCCGGCGCTGACTCAGGAGATTTGCGATTACCTACAGGTTCCCCAATCGCAGGCGGAAATTACAGACTTTCCCAATGAGAATATCTTCATCAGGCTGCGCCAGAGTGTGCGGGGGCGTGACGTTTTCCTCATCCAACCCACCTGCTCGCCGGTCAACAGAAACATCATGGAACTTCTGATCATGATTGACACCTTGAAGCGGGCTTCAGCGGGCCGCATCACCGCGGTGATCCCCTTTTACGCCTATGGCCGCAGCGACAAAAAGGACCAGCCCCGCATACCCATCAGCGCCCGCCTGATCGCCGATATGATCACCGTGGCCGGGGCCGACCGCTGGATGACCATAGACCTCCACGCGGGTCAGATTCAGGGCTTCTTCAGCATACCTGGCGATGAAGTAACGGCCTTCAACATCCTCAGCGATTACTTCGTGAAAAAGGACCTGCGCGATGCTGTGGTTGTCTCTGCTGACTTGGGGTTCGCCAAGAAGGGCCGCAACTTCGCCGAGAAGCTGGGATTGCCGCTGGCCTTCGTGGAGAAACGCCGCAGCCTCACAGGCGGGTCCAGCAAGGCGCTGACCCTCATAGGCGACGTGGCGGGCAAGGACGTGATCATCGTTGACGACGAGGTGGATACGGCGGGATCCATGCTGGAGGCTACGACTATCGTCAGAGACCACGGCGCTGGAGACATCTATGCCAGCTTCACCCATCCGCTGTTTTCCCCCCCAGCGCTGGAATGTTTGCGAAAATGTGGGTTCAAAGAAATGGTTACTACGAACACTATCCCCATCCCCCCTGACAAGATGCTGCCCCACATCACCGTCCTCTCCGTGGCCCCGCTGCTGGGCGAGGTGATCCGCCGCGTCCACCTGGGGATTTCGGTGGGGGAGTACATGAAGGATGTGCCTAGCTAGGTGGTCGGGCCGAGAATGCCCCGCCGTAGCGTTGATGGGCGAAGGTCTCCTGACCGAGCCCATTGGCGGCATTTCGCCTCGGTCGGGAGACCTTCGACGAACAAAGAGAGAAATGCGAGGGGGGCGAACGAGTTGGCTGGTGTTGTTGGTCGGAATGGTATTCCGACGAATTGACGGATTACCAATCCGTCCTACAACCGAGATGGAACACACCCAAATGAGAGTTGGCTAGATCATGTTTCGGAATCTACTGAATAAGGTCATTGGAGACCCCAACGAACGGGAACTGAATAGACTGCGACCATTGGTCGAGGAGATAAACGCGCTTGAGCCTGGGTTCGAGGCGCTGACCGATGAGGAGCTTCGCGGTAAGACGGCGGAGTTCCTCGACCGGCTCCAGGCTGGCGAGTCTCTGGGCGACCTGGTGGTCGAAGCCTTCGCTGCGGTGCGGGAGGCTTCTAAGCGCACCACGGGCATGCGCCATTTCGATGTGCAACTGATGGGCGGCATGGTGCTGCACGAGGGCAAGGTAGCCGAGATGAAAACCGGCGAGGGAAAGACCCTGGTCGCCACTTTGCCCCTCTATCTCAACGCCTTGACGGGCGAGGGCGCTCATCTGGTCACGGTCAACGATTACTTGGCCAAGCGCGACACCCAGTGGATGGGCCCCATCTACCACCTTTTGGGTCTCTCGGTGGGGGTCATTCAGCACGAGTCGGCCTTCCTCTTCGACCCGGACTACCTGGCCGACGACGAGCGCTATCAGCACCTGCGGCCTGTGAGCCGCCGCGAGGCCTATGAGGCCGACATCACCTACGGCACCAACCACGAGTTCGGCTTCGACTACCTGCGGGACAACATGGTGCTGGACCTCTCCCAGCAGGTGCAGCGGGGCTTCCACTACGCCATCGTGGACGAAGTGGACTACATTCTCATTGACCAGGCGCGCACTCCTCTCATCATCTCCGGCCCGGCGGAGGAGCCGGATCCCAACTACCGCCGCATGGCCAATCTCGCCCCCCGCCTTCGGCGCGAGACCGACTACGTCATAGAAGAGAAAGCCCGAATCGTCACCCTGACCGAACAGGGAATCGAGAAGATGGAGAAGTTGCTGGGGGTGGACAACCTCTACTCCCCGGAGAACTTCGCCCTGAATCCCTACGTAGACAACGCCCTGAGGGCGCAGACGCTCTTCCATCGCGACCGCAACTACATCGTCCAAGATGGGCAGGTGATCATCGTGGACGAGTTCACCGGCCGATTGATGCATGGACGCCGTTATTCGGAGGGACTGCACCAGGCCATTGAGGCCAAAGAAGGGGTGCAGGTGCAGCGCGAGAACCTGACCCTGGCTACCATCACCCTTCAGAACTACTTCCGCATGTACGAGAAGCTGGCGGGCATGACGGGGACAGCGGTCACCGAGGCCGAGGAATTGCACAAGATCTATGGCCTGGACGTGGTCATGCTGCCCACCAACGTCGAGTACCGCGCTCTGGAGGGCGAGCTGATCACCCAGCGAGAGCGGCGAAACGGAGTCGAGGTCGTGACCTACGAGGACCACGACAGTGACGAACTGTACTACAAGCGCATTGACTACCCCGATCTGGTCTACAAGAGCGAGCGGGCCAAGTTCCGGGCCGTGGTGCGAGAGATTGAGGAGCTGTATGAGCAGGGGCGACCGGTGCTGGTGGGGACGGTCTTCATCGAGAGGTCGGAGATGCTTTCGGAGATGCTTAAACGCCAGGGCATCCCCCACCAGGTGCTCAACGCCAAATACCACGAGAAGGAGGCGCTCTTCATCACCCAGGCTGGCCGCCCTGGCACTGTGACCATCGCCACCAACATGGCCGGCCGAGGCGTGGACATCAAGCTGGGGGGCGATCCGGAGGGCCTGGCCCGCGAAGACCTGCGCCGTCAGGGCGTGGATCTGACCACGGTCTCTCAGCAGGAGTGGGCTGAGGCCCTGGCTCAGGCCAAAGAGGTTTGCCAGCAGAATCGCGAGCAGGTGCTAGAATTGGGTGGTCTCCACGTCTTGGGCACCGAGCGCCACGAAGCGCGGCGTATTGACAACCAGTTGCGGGGCCGCTCTGGGCGTCAGGGCGATCCCGGCTCCTCCCGTTTCTACGTCTCCCTGGAGGACGACTTAATGCGCCGCTTCGGCGGAGACAGGGTTAAGGGATTCATGGAGTGGGCGGGGATGGAGGAAGATATTCCCATCGAGCACGATTTGATCTCCAAGTCTATCGGGAACGCCCAGACCAGGGTGGAGGGTCACAACTTCGACATCCGCAAGCACCTGCTGGAATACGACGATGTGATCAACAAGCAGCGAGAGGTCATCTACGAGCAGCGGCATCAGGTGCTCAGCGCCGAGAATCTCAAGCCCATCATCATGGACATGATCCGCGAGGAACTCGCCGCTCTGGTGGCTGCCCACACTGCTGGCTACCGCGAGGATTGGGACCTGGAGGCCTTGCTGGCATCCCTGCGGAACATCATGCCTCTGCCGCCCGATGTTAGTGCGGCCCGTTGGGAAAAGCTGACGCCCGAGGAAATCGAGGAGCAGCTCCTGGACCTGGCCGAGAGGCTCTACGAAGAAAAGGAAGAGCAGCAGGGTTCGGACGACATGCGGCGGTTAGAGCGACTGGTGATGCTGCGGTCGGTGGACAATCTGTGGATCAGGCACCTCACCAACCTCGACGATCTGCGGGAGGGCATAGGTCTCAGGGCGTATGGCCAGCAGGACCCTTTGATGGCTTTCAAGAAAGAGGCCCACGAGATGTACGTGGAGCTCTTGGCTGCTATCCAACGCGCCATAGTGGGCGACATCTATCGGGTTAGTCTGGTCAGAGAGCCGCATTTAGCGGAGCGGCAGCGCCCCATGCGCGAGATGCGCCCCGGCGGAGAGGCCCAACGCCCGCCCCAGCCGATCAGAACGGCCGGGGACAAGGTCGGGCGCAACGATCCCTGTCCCTGCGGCAGCGGCAAGAAGTACAAACATTGCTGCATGCGTAAGGAGCGGGCGGCCCGCCGGTCGAGGCGCCGCCGGCGCAAATAGAGACTGGATATTGGGCATTGAGACTTCCCCCCCAAAGTTGGGGGGGCGAGGGGGGCTCGAAGTATGGCAATCAGCACTTTTGCTCAATTGATGGAGAAAGCGAGGGAGGTTGGGCCCAAGACAGTGGCCATCGCTGCGGCGCACGAAAAAGAGGTGCTCCTGGCGGCTCAGGATGCGGAGGCGCAGGAGCTCTGTGAGTGCGTCTTGGTGGGAGATCGGACGGCCATCAAAGAAATCGCCGAGGAGAATTCTATAGACATCGGCCGCATGATGGTCATCCACGAGCCGGAGCCGAAGCAGGCGGCGCGCCGGGTCATGGAATTGGTGCATCTGGGCCACGCGCAGATGGCCATGAAGGGCAAGATCGAGACGGGAGACTTTCTGCGGGCTGCATTGGACAAGGAGGTGGGCTTGCGAGTGGGTCGCCTCTTGACGCACGTGGGCATCTTCGAGATTCCCGGCTTCGACCGGCTCATCTTCATCAGCGATGCTGGGGTGGTGGTGGCCCCCACCATGGAGCAGAAGATCGAGATCGTCCAAAACGCCATTTTCGTCGCCCGACGTCTGGGAGTGGAGCAGCCGAAGGTGGCCATCTTGGCTGCCACGGAGATGGTCAACCCCAAGATACCCACCACGCTCGACGCCGCCAACCTCTCCAAGATGGCCGACCGGGGGCAGATCAGGGGCGGCCTCGTAGACGGTCCTTTGGCCTTGGATAACGCCATCTCCCTGGAATCAACCCAAATCAAGGGCATCAAGAGCAAGGTTGCGGGCCGGGCCGACATTTTGATCCCGCCCGACGTCGAAGCGGCCAATGTTCTGGCCAAAGCCATCACCTATTTCGCCAAGGGGAATATGGCGGGCGTTGTGGTGGGCGGCAAATCGCCTATCATCGTGGCCTCCCGCTCCGATCCGCACCAGACCAAGCTGGTCTCCATGGCGCTGGGCGTGATGCTGGCGACGAGAGGAGAATAAGCGGCCGTAGCCGAAGGCCGCAGCCGAGCGTCGCTTGGTGAGGCGATGTAACAAACACTACCAAATTAGGAGGATAAATTATGCATCGGGTCTATGGTATCGTCATGTTCATCGCTGGAATAGGGGTCCTCATACTGGGGGCCTATCTGTTGTACACAGGGTATCTGGTCAAGCCTATGGACTGGCAGAACATGTTGTTTGCTGCTGGCGTTTGTATATTTGGGTATTTGCTCTCCATAGCAGGTTATCGAATGTCCAGGGAAGAGCGTTTCTGAGAGGCCAAGAGAGGGACACATATCAGTTACCGGATGACTGGTGTTGATAGGAGGCGTAAAAATGCTACAACAAGTCTATGGTCTCGTTATGTTCCTGACTGGAGTAGGGTATATATCGCTAGGAGCCGGCCTGTTGTACATGACCGGTTTGTTGGGCTGGCAAGAAATGCTGGTCGTGGCTGGTATCTGTCTCTTTGGGTATCTGCTGGCCATATCGGGTTACAGGATGTCCAGAGGGGATCGTTTCTGATCATTCTCGCGATGACCTTTCGCAGATTGACAATGTTAACCCTTTAGCACGTCTCAGCAGATCCAAAATCGCTCCCAGGGGATTGCGTGCAAGCTGCGGTTGCCTTCCCCGCCTTTGACCCAAATCACGATCCAGGCTGAGCAAAACTGGATCTACTGAATCTACAAGTCAATAAATCAACATCAACAAGGAGGTTGTGAAGCATGCTAACGCGAGGGTTTCCGCTGATTTCCATCAGTGGAGAGGGAGGCAAAGCATGATTGAGATCAGGATACACGGCCGCGGCGGCCAAGGAGCGGTGATCGCCTCCAAGGTGCTGGCGGCTGCTGTGTTTAGAGAAGGCCGCTACGTGCAAGCGTTTCCGTCTTTTGGGGTGGAGCGGCGCGGCGCGCCAGTGGTGGCTTTCGCCCGCATTGACGACCAGCCCGTGCGCATCCGCTGCCAGATCTACGAGCCCGATCACATCGTGGTGTTGGATCCGACTCTGCTGGAGGCGGTGGACGTTACCGCCGGCCTGAAAGAGGGCGGGTGGATCCTCATCAACAGCGAGCAGCACCCTGCCGCCTTCGACCTGCCGGCTAAGTATCGGGTGGCCACCGTTGACGCCAACGCCATCGCCATCAAGTACAAGCTGGGGCCTAAGAGCGCGCCCATCGTCAACACGGCCATCCTGGGCGCCTTCGCCAAGGCCACAGGCATCGTGAGTCTGGAGGCCATCGCCGAGGCGGTGCGCGATACGGTTCCCATCAAACCAGAGGAGAACGTCGCCGCTACCCGAGAGGCCTACGAACAAGTGAAAAGCTGAAAGGGAGATGAACACACAAATGACAGACGAAATCGTGTTTAAGACCGAGGCCGATATGCCTTACCTCCCGATGAGCCTGGGAACGACCCTGGTCAACAAGACGGGGAGCTGGAGGTACACTCGGCCCCTTTACGTGGACAAAACCCCTCCCTGCAACCATCACTGCCCTGCCGGTGAGGACATCGTCGGCTATCTGGCTCTGATCAAGGAGGGAAAATACAAAGAAGCGTGGGAACTGATCAAGCAAGAGAACCCCTTCCCAGGGGTTTGCGGACGGGTCTGCCCCCATCCTTGCGAGAGCGAGTGCAACCGTGAGGAGTTGGGAGGGGCAATAGCCATCCACAACCTGGAGCGGTTCTTGGCTGACTGGGCGATGCGTCACGAGGCAACGAGACAACGAGGCAACGAGGTTCTCGTTACTCATCACTCGTCCCCCGTTGCCGTCATCGGTTCCGGCCCCGCTGGCCTGTCCTGTGCCTATCACCTGGCTCGACTTGGCTATTCCGTCACCGTGTTCGAAGCTTTGCCGGTGGCGGGAGGGATGATGAGGGTGGGCATACCGGAGTATCGCCTGCCCCGCGAGGTGTTGGATCGGGAGATTGCTGACATCGAGGCCCTGGGGGTGGAGATCAAGACTGAGATGCGCCTGGGCGATAACCTTTCGATGAGCGAGCTCAACGATTACGGCGCCGTCTTCATCGCGGTGGGGCTCCACAAGAGCCGTCGGTTGAACATCCCCGGCGAGGACGCCGAGGGTGTCCTCGCCGGCTTGGAGTTCCTCAAGAAGGTGAACCTGGGAGAAGAGGTCGAGGTAGGCCCCAGGGTGGCGGTCATCGGCGGTGGCAACACGGCCATAGACGCCGCTCGCACCGCGCTGCGCCTGGGGGCGGAGGTGACGATTCTCTACCGCCGCTCGCGGGCGGAGATGCCTGCCATCGAGAGCGAGATCGAAGAGGCGCTGGCGGAAAACATCGTGATCCGCTACCTGGCTTCGCCTACCAGGGTGCTCACTGAGGACGGCCATGTGTCCAAACTGGAGTGCGTTGAGATGCGCTTGGGCCAGCCTGACGAGAGCGGTCGCCGCCGTCCCCTTCCTGTCGAGGGCTCTGAGTTCACGCTTGAAGTAGACACCGTCATAGCGGCCATTGCCCAAGAGCTGGAAGCTGGGGGATGGAAGAGGGAAGATGGAGAATGGAAGGGGGAAGATGGAGAATGGAAGTTGGAGGTCGAGCGGGGGCGTATCGTCATCAACGAAGCTGGAGCGACGACGGCGCCTGCCATCTTCGCCGGCGGTGACGCGGCCACGCCCTTTGGCACGGTGGCTCACGCCATTGGCTCTGGAAAGCGCGCCGCCCTGGCCATTGACAAGTATCTCAGGGCCGAGGAAATGGCGGGCTTTCCACCCCTGGACGAGGCGGTGCACGCGGTTCCCAAAGACGTCGATCCCACCGTCGTCCGCTTCGAGGACCTGAATCTGGCCTACTTCGACTATTTGGAGCGGCCCGAACAGCCCCAGAGGTCGGGTGAGGAGAGGGCGCGCGATTTCGAAGAGGTGAACCTGGGCTTTGCTGAAGAGCAGGCCCTAAGCGAGGCCGAGCGATGCTTCAGTTGTGGCGCCTGCAACCTGTGCGATACCTGCTTGATTTTCTGTCCCGACGTGGCCATCGTTCGCCTGAGAGCTGACAGGTTTGCCGAACCTGTCGGGTCTCCCTACGAGGTGAACTACGACTACTGCAAGGGGTGTGGCGTCTGCGCCGAGGAGTGTCCTCGCTACGCCATATCCATTGAGGAGGAGTTGAAATGGAAAAAGTGATCATGGGCAACCACGCCGTCTCCTACGGAGCGAAGCTGGCCAGAGCCCAGGTTATCGCTGCCTATCCCATCACGCCCCAGACCCAGATTGTAGAGATGTTATCGGAGTTCTGCGCCGATGGGCTTCTGGACGCCAAGTTTATCAAAGTGGAGAGCGAGCACTCGGCCATGGCCGCCTCCATCGGCGCCTCATCGGCTGGGGCGCGGGCTTTCACCGCTACCTCGTCGCATGGCCTGGCCCTGATGCACGAGATGCTCCACTGGGCGGCTGGGGCCAGGCTGCCCATCGTCATGGCCAATGTGAACCGGGCCATGGGCCCCGGTTGGTCCATCTGGACGGAGCAGACCGACAGCCTGGCTCAGCGAGACACAGGGTGGCTGCAATTCTACTGCGAGAGCAACCAGGAGGTGCTGGATACCGTCATCCAGGCCTTCAAAATCGCCGAGCAGGTGCTGTTGCCCACCATGCTGGTGCTGGACGCCTTCGTCCTCTCCCATACCCAGGAGCCGGTGGACATACCAGACCAGGAGTTGGTGGACAGTTACTTGCCTCCCTACGATGCACGATACAAGCTCGATACGAGCGATCCACATGCTTTCAACGCCCTGGTCACGCCCGACCATTACATGGAGCTGCGCTACAAGATGCAGAAAGCTATGGAGGAGGCTGTGGAGGTGGCTCGCCGCACCGATGAGGAGTTCGGGGAGGTCTTCGGGCGCAGCCACGGCCTGGTGGAGGAATACCGCATGGAAGGCGCCGAGGTGGTGTTGGTGACCTCTGCGACGATCACTAGCACGGCCAGGGTGGTGGTGGACGAACTGCGAGAAGAAGGCCACAAGATAGGCCTTCTCAAAGTGCGCATGTTTCGCCCCTTCCCCGCCCAGGACGTCCGAGACGCTTTGGCGGGAGTGCACAAAGTGGCCGTCATTGACCGCAACATCTCCTTTGGCCACGGCGGCATCTTCGCCGAGGAGATCAAGTCCGTGCTCTACAACGGTTCACAGCGGCCGCCCCTCTTCGGCTTCATCATTGGCCTGGGGGGCAGGGACGTCACCCCCGCGTCCATCCGAGGCATCGCCGAATACACTCTCGAGCACGACGCGCCTGAGACAGACATCATCTGGAGAGAGGTCAAGACTTCGGAAGTCTGCCGCTGAAGATTCGGAGAGCGAAATCAGCCTGAAATGGCCTCAAAAGCTGATGGATAATGCACTTTTGAGACTTCCGAAGTCTGGCTTACTCCTATATCTTAACATGAGTAAGGAGTGAAGAAATGAGTTACGTTATACCTGATGAGGAGTTGATGCTTTCCGGCCATCTGGCCTGCCCAGGCTGCGGCGGCTCGCTTGCCATGCGGCTGGCCTTGAAGGCCCTGGGTCAGGAGACAATGCTCGTCATCCCCGCCTGCTGCTGGTCCATTATCGCCGGAGCGTTCCCCTACTCTTCGGTGAAGGTTCCCCTCCTCCACACCGCCTTCGAGACGGGCGGCTCCGTGGCGGCGGGGATCAAGGCCGGCTTGGAGGTCCAGGGAGATACGGAGACCACGGTGCTGACCTGGGCTGGCGACGGCGGCACCTTCGACATCGGCTTCCAGGCTCTCTCCGCCGCCGTGGAGCGCAACGAGGACTTCATCTATGCTTGCTACGACAATGAGGCCTACATGAACACCGGCATTCAGCGCTCCTCGGCCACGCCGTGGGGAGCCTGGACCACCACCACGCCCGTGCGGCATCCCAAAGAGACGCCCAAGAAAGACATCGTGGCCATCATGGCCGCCCACCGCATCCCCTACACCGCTACAGCCACCGTCGCCTATCCAGAGGACCTGGTGCGCAAGTTCCAGAAGGCCAAAAGCATCCGCGGGGCCAAATTCATCCACATCCTCTCCCCCTGTCCGCCCGGCTGGAAGACAGAGCCCGCTCACTCCATTCGCATCTCGCGTCTGGCCGTGGAGAGCAAAGTCTTCCCCCTCTACGAGGTAGAGAACGGCGACAAGTGGACCATCAACGTCTGGCCCAGGCGGGAGGTGCCCGTGCGGGAATATCTCAAGCTGCAGGGCCGCTTCAGCCACCTCACCGAGGAGGACATCGAGTTTGTCCAGGAGAATGTGGATCGGGAGTGGGGGAGGTTAGTGGGTAGGGCAGAAGCCAAATAGTCCGGGGGAATAACAAACCCCCTTCGCCTCATCCGAGGTGGAGGGGGTTTGCTTTTTCGGGTGGAGGTGGCCAAACTCGCTGGGAGCGTTACGCATTTCAACGCGAGTCAGGATTCAGTTCCGCCGCTGCCTTGAACCTCTTGGTGATAACGGCCCAATAGATTGATGAGTTCTTCTGCTCTCTTTTTCTTTTCCTCCCGCGCTGCTTCTCGGTGGAATCGCTCCATCCGCTTAAAGATCTCGATTTGCACTTGTCTGGGATGGGGCACGGAATCGAAGGTGAACTCTCCTATCCCGCCCGCTGTCTCCAGACGCACGTTGCCGAAATCCAACCTAGTAGCGATGAAACCCTCTTGCAGGTAGCGTACGTCCTGGATCTTGTCCAGACTGGCCTCTCTACGATGTTCGCGGATGAAGGGCACTTTTTCGATGTCAACGGCGCGGTTATCAGTTATGACATAAAGGTCGTTCTCCCAATCTATGAACAGCCAGATGAGCCGTACAGCGTTTGCAATCAGGGAGATACCAAGAAGCACGTCAAACCAAATATTGAAGCCCAAGATTAGGGAAGCCGCTGACCAGAGGATGATCAGGATGAAAAAGGTGAGTGCGGGGGAGGTTATCTTTGTGACCAGGGCCCACCAGTGTTTGCGCCAAATTTTCTGATTCTCGCCAAAGTCTGGGTGGGCGAAAACCATTAACCTGAGCACCTTTAGGAGCTGTGTTCGTCTTGGCTGCTCGCTCTCCCAGCGCAACCCCTCGGCCGCGGCGGGCAGGGGTTCGGGCTCCGGTCTGGGCGCACCGAGGATTTCGCGGACGACGCGGATCGCTTCGGGCTCCTCTTCCTCCTCTTCAAGGGGCAGCGCTGGTCTTGCCTGGGACATCAGGGCGAGGATTTGAGCCTGGGCTTTGCGAGGCTTGGGGATGCCTCGGAAACGGATGGTGCCCAATGTGCCAGCGGTCTGGATAATCACGTCGCCAAAGTAGAGCAGGTTGGTCATGAGGCCCTGCATGTCTACGGAGACATCCTGAATCATGGCCAGGGGAGCCTCATCCCGTTTCTCCCGCACTAGATATACTTTCTCGATGTGGATCACTCGCCTGTTGGTCACGATGTAGCGGTCGTTCTCCCAATCCAGTACCTCCCATGTGAACCAAGTGGCCGCTACAGCGACGATGCCATAGAGAATGAGGCTCAAGGCCGAAGCGTGTCCCGTCAGCGCAGTCGCAGCCCAGGCAGCCAACGAGGAGAAAAGCAGGAGTAGGAAGGGGCGTTTCGCCCACTTGATGATCGTATACCAATGCCTTCGCTCGCAGATGATGACGTTCTCATCATCCAGTTGCCCCGGAAATATGGATTCGTTGGCCATTTTTCCCTCCTGTCGCTCATGGGGGTAATACATAGACATTTTACCACATTGTTCGATTCGTGACAACCTCTGTTTGGCATAGCAACATTCCGCGGGGAGACTACCCGCTGCGCAAGCAAACGCAAAGAAGGCAGTACCGCAAAACTTGCTATGTGCCGATGGAGCGAGCCCTTCGGTACGCTCCGCTACTCAGGACAAGCGTCGGTCGAGTAGGCCCGGAGCGCAGCGGAAGGCCGTATCGAGACCACGCGAGCGGCTCCGGGCACGAGTTTTGCACTGCGAAGCCGCGCCTTGGTCTCGATACGCGTTTGTGGTGCTACTCGACTGGCGGCGCTCAGTTGTGCCCGATAGCAAGTTTTGCGCCATTGCCAAAAAAGCCATCCGCGCAGTTAGCGCAGATGGCTTTTTTCTAGGTGCGGCGCATACGGTTGCCGCTATTTTTTGGTGACGACTGGTAGGTATATTCGTTCCAAGGTCGGCGTGTCCTCCGGCGTGGTCGTTGTCGTGCTGGTTGGAGTCGGTGTGGCCGCCGCCGTGCCAGTTGGGGTTGGTGTGGCCGTCGGGGTGTCGGTGGCTGTGGGTGTAGCTGTTGGCGTGGCCGTCGCCGTCGGCTCGTGCTCATCACCGCGAGGATACCCGCCTGTCAGTGGGACGCCCTCGAAGCCGCCGGTCAAGTCGCCGCTGCCGCTGGCCCTCTCGACCACCACGACGCTGGGCATGATCGCCCCGTCCCCCTCTACCTCTGTGACCCGCATCACGCCCGAGCCGCTGAAGGCATCGGGCACGCCGCCCAGGTCGTCCAGCCCGATGTAGCTCACGTGGCCGGCTTCGATCGCCAGGGGCGCTGTCGTCACCAAGTTGCTCTCACCGTAGATGTCCAGCGCTACCTGCAGGCGATTTTGGGCTGAGTTGTTGCGAATGGCGATCTCCGAGCTCCAGCCCTGATCGTTCTTCACCAGGCGGGGCAGGGCAATGGCCTCTATTCCCTCCACTTGATCCTGTGTTATGGCATTGTAGCTCATCCCGCGTCCCGTATTGGAGCTAAACAGCTTCACTATGGCATAGACCGGCGAGCCCGGCACCTCGTCTGTCGTTGGGGGCAGGATACGGCTTTGCGATTCGATCACCGCTGCGCCTATGGACTGACTAGGTTGTGCGTCGAAGGCCTGAACGTAGAAGCCCTGCGAGCCGCCGGCACATATCCAATCGCTCAGGGAACGTACGAGGTCGCCGTTCTCGTCTAAGAAGTTCACCGTGACGAAGGTGGGCTGCCCCGCATCAGTCAGATTCTGTATCTGGACAACGACGCTCCAGCCCTGATCCAGATAGACCAAGGGACCATAGCTGACCAGAGACCCACCGATCTCTGCCAGCATCGGCACATGATGAGTGAAGAGCATATCGTGGCCCCATTCGTCCACCACGACGCCCAGGGGCACGTTGGCGCTGATCGAGGCGGATCCTCGCCAGCCGTCGCCCAGCTCCTGCGGCACGCCCGTGCTGTGGGTTTCGCCCGGCGCCAGTTGCTCTATATGTTGAGCATACTCAGACCGACAGACCCCCTCCCCCTGATAGTGGACCCACAGCGATGAACACATCTGACCGGAGTTCTGGATAGAGAGCTCCGTGTCGGAACCGTCGTAAGCCCTTTTGTTCAGAGGAGCGAAGTAAGTAAATGGGCCGCTTGCTTCGAGGTCCTCTGAGATGCCGGCGTAGGTGCTAGAGACAGTTGTGCCATCACCGTCCGGTCCCACCCGATGGATTGTCACTGCCAAGACCCCGCCCCGAGCTTGGGCCTCCCATTCTTGCACCCAACTGAGCCAGGCTGAGGAATCGCCCACAGCGTTTTGGGCCTCTTGACATTTCGTGTCCATCATATCCGGTGAGACTGGATAGACGATGGCTGACTTCGCTCCGGCCAGATCATTTCCTCTCACTACCCAAACACTGCCAGGAGAGATGGGGTCGGAACAGAGGCTGGCTATGGGGCCGGGATCGTTGAATGGACACGTGCCAGATTCATCCCCCCACAGGAACATGATGGCGCTGGTGGGCAGAAAGCCCACGTTCTGCACCTGGATCATCGTCTCCCAACCTTGCTCCGCTCGGATGAGAGGCGCCTGGAAGGGCACGCCAAGTTTAGGGGTCGGCGTGGGGGTGGGGGTGGGCGTCGAGGTCGGTGTATCTGTGGGCGTGGGTGTGAAAGTCGGTGTCGGTGTATCTGTAGGCGTGGGCGTAGACGTTGGCGTATCTGTAGGTGTGGGCGTGTCGGTTGGCGTTGAGGTGGGCGTGGGGGTGTGCGTTGGTGTTGGAGTATGAGTGGGCGTGAATGTCGGCGTGGGAGTGCCGGTGGCTGTACTCGTTGGCGTGTTCGTTGGAGTTGGTCCCACGAGCTCGATGGTCCAGCTCCCGCGTGGACACCGGGGGTCGTCGGCGTGCAGGGTTGCCTCTCCAGGAACTCCTTCGAGATAGACGGTGATGGGGACCATGTCCCCATCGTACAGCGGCCCCGCTATATAGCTGGGCTCGATTCGTCCCTCATGCCCAGCCACCCACAGGCGAATGTTCTTGGAATATTCGTGCTCTTTTTCATTGAACTTCAACCATCCTTCGAGCTGCACTTCCTCGCCTGCAACGGTGATTTCGCTGGGGAAGCCCACGAATTCCAGCTCTCCAATGGAGGCCGTCGCTATTGCCGACCAGGCCCAGGCAAGGCCCAGGGCAACCAGCAAGGTGATCACTAGAGCTTTTGTTTTCATCATCTCCTAAACCTCCTATTATCTTTATCTTGTGATCCCAGCTTGCACTTCTTACGATCTGTCTAAAGTTTATCACAAAGTGCATATAAAGGCAAAAAACTCACTTTGAGCTTCCCGGCCGAGAGTGAGGACTTGACAAGCTTTCCGATGTGGAGTAATATTGCTATGCCCTGGCCAGACCACGGGCTTGATCATCGCTAAAGCTGCAATTTCAAACGTGTGAAGGGGAGGCGAATGAGTGAAGACATCTTGGATAGAGAGCACTGGGAACGCGAGACACTGGGACCCGTTCTTCGAGGCCATCCTGAGCGTCGGGAGCGCTTCGAAACGTCCTCAGGCGTTGAGGTGGAGCGGGTCTATACGCCGCAGGAGGCGGAAATAGACTACGCTGAGGATTTAGGTTTCCCAGGCCAATATCCCTTCACCCGAGGCGTGTACCCCACCATGTACCGTGGCCGACTTTGGACGATGCGTCAGTACGCAGGCTACGCCACCGCCGCGGAATCGAACCGCCGCTACCAGTATTTGCTTTCGCAGGGTCAGACGGGCCTTTCCGTGGCCTTCGACCTGCCCACCCAAATCGGCTACGACTCAGATCACCCCCTGGCCGAGGGTGAGGTCGGAAAAGTCGGCGTGGCCATTGATTCCCTGGCAGACATGGAGATGCTCTTCGACGGCATCCCCCTCGACAAGGTCAGCACCTCCATGACCATCAACGCGCCCGCAGCCATCTTGCTCGCCATGTACGTCGCGGTAGCTAAGAAACAAGGAGTAGACCCCCAAGTGCTGCGGGGCACCATCCAGAACGACATCCTGAAAGAGTACGTGGCCCGAGGGACTTACATTTTTCCGCCCCAACCCTCCATGCGCATCATCACCGACACCTTCGCTTACTGCAAGGAAAACCTCCCTCGCTGGAACGCCATCTCCATCTCGGGTTATCACATCCGCGAGGCTGGGGCGACGGCGGTGCAGGAGGTGGCCTTCACCCTGGCCAATGCCATCGCCTACGTGGAGGCGGCCATTGGGGCCGGCTTGAACGTGGACGAGTTCGCCGGACGGATTTCCTTTTTCTTTAACTCCCATAACGATTTTCTGGAGGAGGTGGCCAAGTTTAGGGCGGCTCGGCGGCTGTGGGCCAGGATAATGAAGGAGTGGTTTGGAGCGCGCCAGCTTCGCTCTTGGATGCTGCGCTTTCACACCCAAACGGCCGGCTGCACTCTGACCGCCCAGCAGCCCAATAGCAACGTGGTGCGAGTGGCCCTGCAAGCCCTGGCCGCCGTGCTGGGCGGCACCCAGTCGCTGCACACCAACTCCCGCGACGAGGCGCTGTCGCTGCCCACGGAAAAATCGGTGCAAATCGCCCTCAGGACCCAGCAGATCATCGCTCACGAGAGTGGGGTGGCCAACACCATTGATCCCCTGGCCGGCAGCTACTACATCGAGGCCCTGACCAACGAAATCGAGAGCAGGGCCAGAGAATACATCGAGAAGATTGATGCGCTGGGCGGGGCGTTGGCGGCCATCGAGCGAGGCTTCATCCAGCAAGAAATCCAGGAGAGCGCCTATCGCTATCAGCGAGCCGTGGAGCGAGGAGAGCAGATTGTGGTGGGCGTCAACGAGTTCGTAGTTGAAGAGAAAACGACTTTGCGACGATTGAAGGTTGACCCTGCGGTGCGAGAGCGTCAGATCGAGTGGCTGCAAGCTCTCAGGCAGCGGCGCGATGGCGAGAAGGTGCAGACCTTGCTGACCCGATTGAGGGAGATGGCGCAGGACGAAGAGAATCTGTTGCCCGTCATCCTGGAGTGCGTGGAGGCTTACGCCACGCTGGGCGAAATCTGTGGGGTGTTGCGGGAAGTCTTCGGCGAGTACAGGCCCTCGTTGGCGCTGTAGGTGAAAGTGATCAGGGAGCAGGGACTAGGGATCAGGTGGACCCAGTCCCTAGTCCCTAATTCCTTGCCTGCAGATATGGTATGATTGCAATATGGCCGATGGCCGATTAGCTATCAGCTTTTGAGTGGTGGTACATTCCCTAATTCATGATTCCTTTGACTCAGACTACAATTGGTATACAACTGACTACAAATTGTATACAGATAGAATTAGCGGGTTGGGAAAGGAAAGACCATGATCAAGAAAGTTGACCACATCGCCATCGTCGTGCACAGCATCGAGGAAGCTCTACAGATCTATGAAGGAGCCCTGGGCTTGGAGCTGAGCGATGTCAAAGAGGTGCCAGAGCAAGGGGTAAAAGTCGCTTTCTTGCCCGTAGGCGAGAGCGAAATCGAGTTGGTGGAGCCGATCACCACCGAGGGAGGCGTGGCCAGCTTTCTAGAGAAGCGGGGCGAGGGATTGCACCACATTTGCCTAGAGGTGGAGGACATCGAGGCCGCGCTGCAGGATCTAAGAGCCAAGGGCCTGTGCCTTATTGACCGGCGGCCTCGCCAGGGAGCCCACGGCCGCGTCGCCTTCCTGCATCCCAAGAGCACTCACGGCGTGCTCATCGAACTGATTGAAAAGCACGGCGCTGAACCGCCGTGCTGAGAGGGCAAAGCCCCCTTCGGGGGCTGAATCTGAGCCCGCAGGGCTTTGCCCTTTCAGCGTCGAGCTTTAGCTCGGCGATCCTGGGCACAGTCAGTATTCAGTCATCAGTGGGCACTGATCACTGGTTACTGATCACCGATCACTGATCATAAGGAGAATCTCATGCCTCTAGAACGCAGCCTCATCCAAGTTTACACCGGCCTGGGCAAAGGCAAGACCACTGCCGCCCTGGGATTGGCCCTCCGCGCGGCAGGGCAAGGATTGAAAGTCTACATCATCCAATTCATGAAGGGTTGGCCCGACTACGGTGAGCTGGTCAGCGTGGAGAAGCTGCCCAATATCACCTTGCGTCAGTTTGGCCGCCCCGAGTTCGTGGACAGAGACAACCCCGACCCCGAGGACGTCCGGCAGGCTCACCAGGCCCTGCATCACGCCTCCCAAGTTATCACGGACGGCCAGTACGACGTCGTGATCCTCGACGAGATCAACGTGGCTGTGGACTTCGGCCTCATCGGGCTGGGCGAGGTGTTGGGCCTGCTCGACGCCAAGCCGGAGAAGGTGGAGTTGGTGCTCACCGGCCGCTATGCCCATCCCGAAGTGGTCAAGCGGGCCGACTTGGTGACGGAGATGCTGGACATCAAGCATCCGTATGCGGAGGGGGTAGTGGGGCGACGGGGGATCGAGTATTGATTTTGTCAACAACGGGAGGATGTTGCCATGTTCGACAAGGCGAAGCTAGACGAGATAAGAGAAGAGCGAGACGGGTGGGAAGAGACCACTCTCCAAAAGACACTGAAGCGCTTCCCTGAGCGGCGCGATACGTTTATAACCACCTCCAGCGCGCCGGTGGAGCGACTCTACACGCCGCTGGACATCGCCGATACTTCGACTAAGCTCAGTACAAGCCTCGACTACCAGCGCGACCTGGGCTTCCCCGGCCAATACCCGTTCACCCGTGGCGTACATCCCACGATGTATCGGGGGCGGCTGTGGACGATGCGCATGTTCGCCGGCTTCGGCACCGCCGAGGAGACCAACGCCCGCTACAAGTATCTGCTGGAGCACGGCGAGACCGGCCTGTCGGTGGCTTTCGACATGCCCACCCTGTACGGCTACGACACCGACGACCCCGAGGCCGAAGGGGAGTTCGGCAAGTGCGGAGTGGCCGTGTCCTCTCTGGCCGACATGGACATCCTGTTCGACGGCATCCCCGTGGACGAGATCACCACCTCCATGACCATCAACTCCCCCGCCGCCGTCATCTGGGCCATGTACATCGCCGCCGCCGAAAATCGGGGCATTCCCATGGAAGTTCTGGGCGGCACCATCCAGAACGACATCCTCAAAGAGTACATCGCTCAAAAAGAGTTCATCTTCCCGCCTAAGCCCTCCATGCGTCTGGTGGTGGATACCTTCGAGTTCGGCAGCCAGCATCTGCCCAAGTGGAACACTATCTCCATCAGCGGCTATCACATCCGCGAAGCCGGCGCCACCGCTGCCCAGGAGCTGGCCTTCACCCTGGCCGACGGCTTCGAGTACGTCAAGGCGGGCGTGGAGCGCGGCCTGGACGTGGACGAGTTCGCACCGCGCCTGTCGTTCTTCTTCAACGCCCACAACGACTTCTTCGAGGAGATCGCCAAGTACCGGGCGGCGCGAAGGATTTGGGCGCGGGAGATGAGGGAGACGTTTGGGGCCGAGAACCCCCGCTCCTGGTGGATGCGCTTTCACACCCAGACCGCTGGCTGCTCCCTCACCGCCCAGCAGCCGGAGAACAACATCGTGCGCACGGCCATCCAGGCCCTGGCCGCCGTGCTGGGCGGGACCCAGAGCCTGCACACCAACTCCATGGACGAAGCTTTGGCTCTGCCCTCGGAGACCGCCGTGCGCATCGCCCTCCGCACCCAGCAGATCATCGCCCACGAGAGCGGCGTGACCAACACCGTGGACCCCCTGGCCGGCAGCTACTTCGTCGAGGCCCTGACCAATCGGATGGAAGCAGAAGCCTACGAGTACTTTCGCAAGATCGAGGCCCTGGGGGGGGTGCTTCCTGCCATTGAGAGGGGCTTCCCTCAGCGGGAGATCGCCGAGAGCGCGTACCGCTACCAGCGCGAGATTGATGCCAAGGAGCGCGTTATCGTCGGCATCAACGACTACGTGGCTGACGAGCCGCTGACCATTCCTCTTCTGGAAATGGACCGCGAGGGAGAGCGGCGGCAGCGGGAGCGACTGGCCCGCGTCAGAAGCGAGCGGGACAACGAGCTGGTGGCCCAGCGGCTAGAAGCCCTGCGTGAGGCCGCCCAGGGCAGCGAGAACCTGATGCCCCATATCCTCGACGCGGTACGAGCTTACGCCACTTTGGGCGAGATATGCGGCGTGTTCCGTGAGGTCTTCGGCGAGTATCGGGAGCCGGTGTTCCTGTGAAGACTAGACATTGGAGATTGGGAGGTATCTATGCCTGATAGGAAGATTCGAGTGCTTATCGCCAAACCCGGCCTGGATGGACACGATCGGGGGGCAAAAGTAGTGGCCCGCGCCCTGCGCGATGCGGGGATGGAGGTCATCTACACCGGCCTCCGCCAGACGCCGGAGACGATCGTGGAGGCGGCCCTGCAAGAGGACGTGGATGTGGTGGGTCTGTCCATTCTCTCGGGAGCCCACATGACGCTCTTGCCCCGAATCGTCCATCTTTTGGAGGAGAACGGCCTGGACGATGTGCTGGTCGTGGCCGGCGGGATCATCCCCGACGAGGACGTGCCAGCCCTCAACAAGCTGGGCGTGCGGGGTATTTTTGGGCCGGGCACGTCCACGGAAGAGATCGTCAAATTCATCGAGAGGGAGCAGGGAATTGGGAAATGAGGGAATCAGGAAATCAGGAAATTGGGATGCAGCCCAGATCCCTGATTCCCCGATCCCTGATTCCCTGATCGAACGCCTGCTGACGGGCGACCGCCGCGCTATCGCCCGTCTGATTACGATAATCGAGAACGATGGGGCGGAGGCTCAAGAGGCCCTGGCCGCGCTCTACCCCCACACTGGCCAAGCGCACATCGTGGGGGTGACCGGTGCGCCGGGCACGGGCAAGAGCACCCTGGTCAACGAGCTGGCCAAGGCCTACCGCCAAAGGGACCGCACGGTGGGTGGCCAAACAAGTTTGGGCATCATCGCCGTGGACCCCACCAGCCCCTTCTCCGGCGGAGCCCTCTTGGGCGACCGCATCCGGATGCGCGACCTGTCGGGCGACCCCGGCGTCTTCATTCGCAGCATGGCCACCCGAGGCAGCCTGGGCGGCCTGGCGCGGGCCACCGCTGACGCCGTCAAGGTGCTGGACGCCGCCGGCTGCCAGATGGTTTTCGTGGAGACGGTGGGGGCTGGCCAATCGGAGGTGGACATCGCCAAGGCGGCCCACACCACCATCGTGATAGAGGCGCCGGGGCTGGGCGACGACATCCAAGCCATCAAGGCCGGCATCACCGAAATCGCCGACGTCTTCGTGGTCAACAAGGCCGACCGAGAGGGGGCCGACAACACGGCTATGGCCCTGGAGATGATTCTGGACCTCAATCACCGCTCGCACACGTCGTCCCAGGAGGCCGGGTGGCGACCTCCCATCTGTAAAACGATAGCCCTTCGCGGCGAGGGCATCGGCGCCGTGATAGAAGCTATCGAAGAGCACGCCGCCTACTTGCGGGAGAGCGGGAATTTCCAGCGGCGCGAGCGCGAGCGCGTGGAGGGAGAGCTCAGGCGTATCCTGACTCAAGAGATGGCCAGGAGCTTTTTCGAGGAACTGGACGAGGCGCAGTTCGACAGTCTGATCAACAGCATCGTGCGCCGCGAGATAGATCCCTACTCGGCTGCGGCGCTGCTGCTCGAAGGGTGAGAATGTATGCCTGAACTGCCAGAGGTTGAAACCATCGTCCGCGGCTTGCGCCAGCCCCTCATCGGTCGCACGTTCACTGGCGTCCGCATCGGCTGGGAGAAGCTGATCGCCAAGTGCTCAGTGGAGGAGTTCAAACGCCGCCTCGTGGGCCAAGAGATTCTAGCCGTGAAGCGGCGAGGCAAGTACCTGATCTTCGCCCTGTCCAGCGGGGCGAGCCTGATCGTCCACCTGCGCATGACGGGCCGGCTGCTGATCAAACACTGCGGCGACGAGTTGGACAAGCACGATCACCTGATCTTTGAGCTGGACGATGGATGCGATCTGCGCTTCAACAACGTGCGCAAGCTGGGCCGGGTCTATCTGGTGGACGACGCGGACGAAATCGTGGGCAAGCTGGGGCCGGAGCCCCTGGACGACAATTTCGCCCCGGCCGATTTCGCCGCCCTCCTCGCCGCAAGGCGGGGCATGATCAAGCCCTTGCTGCTGAATCAGCGGTTCATGGCCGGCGTCGGCAACATCTACGCCGACGAAGCCCTCTTCGCCGCCCGGATTCATCCCCAGCGCAAGGCCGACACGCTCACGGTCGAAGAGATCGAGCGTCTGTATCGCGCCATCCGCCAGGTGTTGCGCCAGGGGATCGAAAACTGTGGCACGACGCTCAGCGCCTATCGCGATGCCGAGGGGCGAGAGGGGCGAAATCAGGCATATCTTAAAGTCTCCAGACGACAGGACCAGCCGTGCCCTCGCTGCGGGACGCCCATCGAGCGCATGGTGGTGGGTGGGCGGGGGACGTATTTCTGCCCCGAGTGCCAGAGTCAGGCAATCAGTGATCAGGGAATCAGGGCATCAGGGCATTCTCTGAAGTCCTGATTTCCTGATTCCCTGGTTCCCGATTCCCTGAAGGGGAGCAGATTATGAGCTACAACTCTTGGTTGCAGTGCATTCGCGGCTGCGATCAACGCTATTCCATCTACGACGTCGTCTATCGCTGCGAGCAGTGTGGTGGGTTGCTGGATGTGGAGCACGACATCGAGGCCCTGAAGTCGCGCAGCGCGGCTGCCTGGATGAGGCTTTTCGAACAACGCATGCGCAGTAACGAATGGCCCTACGGCAGTGGCGTTTGGGGCAAGAAAGAATGGGTCTGCCCTCAACTGGACAACGAGAACGTGGTGTCCATGTATGAGGGACACACCAACTGCTTCTGGGCCGAGCGCCTGGGGAAGGAGATTGGGGTGGAAGACCTGTGGGTTAAGCTGTGCGGCAACAGCCACACCGGCTCCTTCAAAGACCTGGGCATGACGGTGTTGGTCTCGGTGGTCAAACAGATGATCGCCGACGGCAAGCCGATACAGGCCGTAGCCTGCGCTTCCACTGGCGATACCTCAGCCGCTCTGGCCGCCTATGGCGCGGCGGCTGGCATCCCTACCATCGTCTTCCTGCCTCGGGGCAAGGTCTCCACCGCCCAACTGGTGCAGCCCATCGCCAACGGCGCCCTGGTGCTGGCTCTGGACACCGACTTCGACGGCTGCATGGAGATCGTGCAAGAAGTGACGGCCGACAATACCATTTATCTGGCCAACTCGATGAACTCCCTGCGCATGGAAGGCCAGAAGACAGTCAGCTTCGAGATGGTGCAGCAGTTCGACTGGGAGGTGCCGGATTGGATCGTGATCCCGGTGGGCAACCTGGGCAACGTCAGCGCGCTGGGCAAGGGCTTCTTGATGATGAAGGAACTGGGCCTCATCAACAAGCTGCCGCGCATCGCCTGTGCCCAGACGGAGAAGGCCAACCCGCTCTATCTGAGCTACTTGACCGGGTTCACGGAGTACCGCCCTGTCACCGCTCAGAAAACGCTGGCCAGCGCCATTCAGATCGGCCGCCCAGTGAGTTACGAGCGCGCGGTCAAAGTGCTCCGCGAGTTCAATGGGGTGGTGGAGCAAGCCAGCGAAGACGAGTTGGCCAACGCCGCCGCCCGGTCCGACAAGACCGGCATGTACTGCTGTCCCCACACTGGCGTAGCCCTGGCCGTGCTGTTCAAACTGGTAGAGCGCGGTGACGTCGGGCCAAGGGATCGGGTCATCGTCATTTCCACCGCCCACGGCCTCAAGTTTACGGATTTCAAAGTGGGCTACCACGACCGAGCGCTGAAAGAAGTGGCCCCCCGCTACGACAATCCCCCGCTGGAGTTGCCGGCCGATTATCGGACAGTGAAGGATGCTATTGCCAGGGAGTTAGATCGCCGGGGATAGGCATAGACCTGACGGGTTTTTGAAACCCGTCAGGTCTGCTCAAACAGCCTCCACTGTGTATTCCCCTTTGTCCTTCCGCAGATACCCCATCCCAACCCGCGAATCATGCTCGAAGATGAGCAGCGCGTTCTTCTCTAGGGCCCAATTCCTGATGCGGCGCTTGGTCTCGATGGTCTCCAGCGGCTCCACGTCAAAGGCGGAGGTCCAGGCCAGGCGCTCCATTTGTATCGTCCAGGAGGCCAGGTCGCCCAGGTAGATGGCCATCTCCCCACCCGATCCGATCACCACGCTTTGGTGAGCTCGGGTGTGACCTCTGGTTATGATACATCGCACCTCAGAGGTGACACGGGTGTCGCCGTAGAGGAGGCGCAACTGGCCGCGCTCTTCCAGCGGGATGAAGTTTTCGGCCAGGTAGGTGGCTCTGGTGCGCTCGTTGGGGTAACGGGCGTCGGCCAACTCTAGTCGCTGGACCCAGTACTCGGCGCGGGGGAAGGTGGGCACAACCTCGTTGTCGCATAGGACGGTGTTGCCGCCGCAGTGGTCGGAGTGAAGATGGGTGTTGATGACCATGTCAATGTCTTCAGAAGCGAAGCCCAGGCGGCCCAGGTCCCCCACTAACCGATCTTGGCCAAAAATGCTCCAGATCTGTCGCTCTTTGGGAGACAGCTTGTCGCCGAAGCCGGTATCCACCAGGATCCTCTTGCCCTCGGAGACGATGAGTAAGCAGTTCAGGGCCATGGGAATCCGGTTCAGCTCGTCGGCCTGAACGACCTTCTCCCAGAGCGCCTTAGGCGCCAGTCCGAAGTGCCCGCCGCCGTCCATCCAAGCCAGGCCATCGCTCACGATGTGCAAGTGCGTATTGCCAAAAAGCAATTCTCTCCTCCTGCGAAGTGATGATGCTTCTATTATACATGAAAAGCCCCGTTCTGGCTACTGATCTAGCCGAACAGGGCGGGACGATGTCCCTCAATAGATGAACTGGCTGCAAAGCCCCCAATGCTCTTCGGCTCTCACGTCAGTCCGCTAGACACAAGTCGAAGTGGGCGATGCAGCCAGCTCAGCGAGTAAGAAGTGACGCTGCTTTGCACCCCCACCCTCTCCCCAATGGGGCGAGGGTGCACGTCCCCTCTCCCTGCGAGGGAGAGGGCTAGGGTGAGGGTGGGAAGTTTCTGCCCTTTAGAATGGCGGGCCGCGCCATGGCCAACTCGCAATGACATACATCATAATCATCCTAAAAAGGCTAGTGAGTCTCTTGTTCAACTTCCTCACGCTGTACCTGCGACGCCTCCATGGAGTGCGGCAAGGCACTAACCCGACTCTCCTCTCTTCCCTGGCGACGGCTACCTCTGAGGTATTGGTTCAACATCCTGAGGCTGTACCTGCGATGCCCCCCTGGAGTGCGGTAGGGCACTAACCCGCCTTCCCTCTCTATCTTGCTCAGGGTAAACATGCTGACCCGCAAGTATTCTGCCGCCTCTTTAGCCGTCATGAGATTCATCCTAGCTTCTGCCATCTTTGCACCTCCTTTTTGAAGAACAGTGATTGGTTAAGAACCTCTCTCTAAAGCGTACAAAACGACTGTAAATTGAGCGAACTGTGTATATTGTAACATTTTACCGCCAGATTGTGGGTAAAGAACGCGTGAATAACAAATAAAAAAGAGGTGAAAAATGTATGAAAAATGCGTGAATGAGCCAGTACAGACCATTGCTCATTACGAAAAGAGCCCCAGCCAGGTTTGGAGGTCTGGCTGGGGCTCTTCATAAATATAGGAGTTACGCGGTCAGCAGCGAGCCTGTCGGTTGAGTAGCGGCGACGAGCCGAACGGTGTTGTGGTCGAAAACAAAAGTCGGCCTTTCAGCCGACCGTCTGGAGCGTGCTTTGTGGGGTTCGTCAAATCACCGACAGAAAAGCAGTTGTTGCCTGCCAGACCTCCTCCACCGTAACCGCCTCGATACACTTGAAGCGGCGGCAGTCAGCATCCCAGCGGCCACGCAGCAGGCAGGGATTGCATCCTACGTCGTGCCAGAGGGCCACGCTGTTCTCGCTGTAAGGGCCGTACATGCGCGGGTCGGAGGGGCCGAAGATGGCTACCACCGCAGCGCCCACGGCCACCGCCAGGTGCATAGCGCCCGTGTCGTGGCCGACGAACACATCACACCGCTCTAGGAGAGCGCCCAACTGCCCAAAGGTCAGCCGGCCCGCCAGGTCCCACGGCTTCTCTTTCATGGCCCCCTTGATCGCGGCGGCGAGGGGCCTATCGTCAGGCCCGCCCACCAGGAGCACCTGGGCTCCTCTCTCCTCGATGAGGCGGTCGGCCAGGGCGGCGAAGCGCCGAGGCGGCCAACGCTTGGCCGATAGCACCATGCCTGGATTGCTCCCCCCTGCTGGGTGCATGACAACCAGCGGCGCCTGGGGCGCCGCTTTCAGCAGCTCAGCGACGTAGCGGCGATCTGCCTCAGTGGGACAGAATTCCAGCTTTGGCTCGTCCACCTCGATCCCGACGGCCCGCACGGTGTCGAGGTAGAGCTCTGTCTCATGCTTCAGGCCCACCACCGGCACGCCAACGGTCAAAGAGAAACCCCGCCCCTGGCTATCCAGGCCCACCCGCTGGGGGACGCCGGCCAGGTACGGCAGCAGGCTGATGAGCGGGGAGCGATCCAGAACGAAACAAGCCTCGTATCCGCCGGCGCGGATTCGCCGAACCAGGTCGAGGTACTCGCGCCAGGAGCAGCGGCCGCCGCTTCCCACCCGGCCGCAGTCCACCAGCCCGTCCAGGCGGGGATTGTTCTCCACCATAGCCCGCGACCAGTCGCCGACGGCAAAGTCAATCTTGGCTCTAGGAAAGGCCTGGCGCAGGGCCGCTATCACCGGCGTGGCCATGAGTACATCGCCCAGGCAGCAGGGTTTGATGATTAGGATCGAGGTAGGGATATTGAGCGAATCGCTTCGAGGGGCGAGGCGAAAGGGGGTGCGCAGGAGGGAGCAGACTGCGCTCACCAGGATGTCTTTGGGGGAGGGAACAACGGACTTGGGGGATTTAACGGACGGAACGGGCAAACATTCACCCCTCCCTGGGAGGAAGGGGCAGGGGGAGGGTGGATCCGACTCATTTTGGCCTACGGACTCCCAACCCTTCTCCAACCCTCCCCCTGCAAGGGGGAGGGAGTGAACGGATAGGCAAGATTTACAAATCGGCTGCGCGTTTGTGTGGGGCACTATCCGTGAATCCTGCTAAGCCGTGTTCTATCTTCAAGATAACCCACACGGTCTCCCAACCACAAGTCGGTGTCCTGAGTCTTGTCCTGAGCCCCGTCGAAGGGCTGTCGAAGGGCGGTGTTTTGCTCTTCCTCCTCTGGCTCGTGCACCACGAAGATGCGCACCTTCTCGCTCTCGGTCTTGTTGCCAGCCGCGTCGTAGGCCACCGCGTGGATCTGGTGGGTCTCGGTATAGCCGTGGGTGTCGGAGATGATGGTCATCCCATTAGCGAAAACCTGCATGCGCATACCATCCGAATCGGTGATCACCTTAGTGATGGTGATGACCTCGGTGCTGATGCTGCCGTCCGGGTTTTGGACAATCTGGGTCCCGTGCGCCACTGTGCCCGGCACAGGGATGGTGTCGGACATGACGATGGTCCACTTGGTGTTGTAAGGGGGGATGGTGCTGTAGCTGAGCAGACTGCTGTCGAAGTAGAACTCCACGCGATCCATGGAGAAGTTGTCCACCGCATCGGCCGAGATGTTGACCCATTCGTCGTATTCCATGTAATAGACGCGGCCGTCGTAGGGATAGACGAGCTCCAGCTCAGGCGGGATGTTGTCCACTGTGACCTGGATGGTGTCCTTTCTGTAGTTCCCTCCTCCATCCACCACCGACAGTTGGAGAGTGTAGAGCCCGTCCAGTCCGCTCACGTCCCAGTATTCCAGGGGAGCGTTAGTGACTTGGTTGTAATGATCGCCGCCAATCTGAATCCAGGCCGAGGGGTTGATGCCCTGGCCGTACTCCAGGCGATAGAGCTGGAAGTTATGCGCCTTGGCGTTGCCGATGATGGGGATCGTCTCCCGAACGTAAGCGTAAGGCGTAGGGCTGATGATGGCTACATCCCCGGTGGCCGGACTGGGGCCATAGGCCAGATCATATTGCGTGGGCGGCTGGGGGATGCCTTCCTGGCGCACCCAGTCGGCGGCCTCAGGCGGGAAGATCTCATAGACCCGCTCCTCCACCAACTCGGGCGGAGTGTACACCGTAGCCAGCTTACCAGTCTCCCTGTTGACCCGGAAGACCTGATGGACGTTGCAGTACGCCGTGGGGGCCGTCCCCTCGATGAAACTCTCTTTGATTTTGTGAGGACAGTGCTCGGTGGGCAACATTCCCGACACAGAGCATACCTCCACTTCCTCGAAGCCGGGCGGCCTTTCGAATTCTTGCACGGGCATCTCCGCCAGCACTTGTTCCATGAAGTCGTGCCAAATGGGGCCCGCTCCCTGTGAGCCAGGCACGTGTTCCATGGCCTCGTTACCGCTGTTGCCTACCCAGACGCCGGTGGCGATCTGAGGGGTGTAGCCGATGGTCCAGGCGTCACGGAAATCGTTGGTGGTGCCGGTCTTGGCTGCGGCCGGGCGGCTCAGATGCAGTGGGCTCTCCCACCCAAAGGCCGGCGCTCGCGCGCTGTTGTCGGATAGCACGTCGGTGAGGAGATAGGCCAACTGGGGGCTTAGGACCTGTCTGGTTTCGGGTGCAGCGTATTGCCAGATGATGTTTCCATCTCGGTCCTCGACCCGCAGGATGGCCACCGGGTCGAGCTCGCGGTAGCCTGGCGTCTGCTCTTTCACGGGCACTCCGGCCATGGTCCCGCCGTTGGCGAACACGCTGAAGGCGTAGGTCATGTCCAGCAGCTTGACCTCGCCTCCGCCCAAGGTCAAGCTCAGCCCATAGTAATCTTCGTTCAGGGTGGTGATGCCCAAACGGTGAGCGGTGTTGAGAACGTTCTCCAGCCCAACCATGTCCAGCACTTTGACGGCTGGCATGTTAATCGAGCGGGCCAGGGCCTGGCGTATGCTCACGGGGCCGTGGTATTTGCGGTCGTAGTTCTCTGGCACATAGGGCGGGTGGGGTGGGTCGGGGAAAGCGGTGCGGACGTCCATGATCATGGTGGCCGCTGTGTAGCCCTGTGAGAAAGCGGTCACGTAGGTAAAAGGCTTGAAGGCCGAGCCGGGCTGGCGATTGGCCAACGCCACGTTGACCTCGCCGGCGATTTTGTCGTCCCAATAGTCCAGGCTGCCCAGCATGACCAGGATCTCGCCGGTCCGTGGGTTGATGACCACCACGGCGGCGTTGGAAACGTTGCGATCTTCGGCTTGCAGTTCGGCCACGTGCTCCCGTGCGATTTGCAAGGCCAGGTCTTGCTTCTCCAGGTCTATGGTCGTGTACACCCGCAGCCCGCCACGGTGCACCAGCTCAGGGCCAAGCATCTCCTCCAGACGCTTGCGGGCATAGATGGAGAAGTGAGGGGCGATGATGTCGTAGCGCTCCTCGCGAGCCTTGATGTCCAACTTTTGGTACTTGGCTGCAATGGCCTCTTCGGCGGTGATGTAGCCCTGACGCACCATGGCGTCCAGCACCAGGTGTTGGCGCTTGCGAGCTTCCGCAGGCGCATCAATGGGGTTCAGGCCGGGGTACTGGGGCACAGCGGCCAGCATAGCACATTCAGCCAAGCTCAACTCTTGGACAGGCTTATCAAAATAGACCTTCGCCGCCGCCTCCACACCATAAGCCAAGTTGCCATAGAAATTGGAGTTCAAGTACCAGGCCAGAATCTGATCCTTGCTGTAACGTCGCGAGATCTCCAGGGCCAGGATGAACTCCTTGATCTTCCGGGAGTAGAGCACCTGGTATCTCTCCTCCAGAGGGATCAGCACGTTCTTGATCAACTGCATGGTGATGGTGCTGCCGCCTTGAACCTGTCCGCCCCGCAGGGTGTAGTAATAGAAGGCCCGAGCAAAGCCCCTGATGTCAAAGCCGGGGTTCTCGTAGAAGCTCTTGTCCTCAATAGCCACGGTAGCCTGACGCAGGTAAAGCGGCATCTGATCTAGCGAAACCCAGGTACGATCGCCAAAGCGGGGATCGAAGATCTCGTAGAGGAGCACTTGGCCGCTGCGGTCATAGATCTTGGTGGTCTCGAACTCCTGCTGCTCCGTCTCGATGCGGCCAGGGTCGGGCAGGTCTTTGGCGTAGTAGGCATACACGCCAACGGCCGTGCCGACGCCCGCCAGACCAAGTGCCGTGACCACAAGAAAGGCCACAGCAACTGCGCCGACGAGCAAACGCAACAGCAGCCCACTATTGTTGTTCTTCTTCTTACGCCTATGTAGAATACGTCGTTTGGTGTTGATGTTCATAATGAGTGATCCGTCAATCCTGCTGATCTGTATTCTTACCGGCGCAATGTGCGCCGCGTGGCATTGATGTCTACGGCCAGCTCTCCAACGTAGATCGCGATCTACCAAGTCTCTCCTTAATGATAACCAAAAAAGTCGAAAAGCGCAAGTTGAGGGGTTTGACGATTTGCGCTTTCGCTGCTATGATTGGGGCATGGACAAGATCCGGGTACGAACCGTAGCTGTCTGGGTGCTTTTGGCCCTCGCGACTGCGGCCCTGCTCATCTGGCGCCGGCCTGTTCTATCTCTCTTCGCCGACCGGGCCAGGGTGCAAGAGTTTGTGATAAGGTTTGGCCCCTGGGCTCCGCTGGCGGCTATTGTGCTACACGTGGCCCAGGTGCTCCTGGCTCCCATCCCCGGCCAAGTCATGGACGCTGTGAACGGCTACCTCTTTGGCGCAGCCTGGGGAACTTTCTACAGCTTGATCGGGATGATGGCTGGCTCCAGCCTGGCCATGACTCTGGCTCGACGTTTCGGGCGGCCCTGGGCGGAGCGGCTGATCAAAAAAGAGACGCTGGAACGTCTCGATAGCTACTCGCGGCAGAGGGGCGCCCTTTTCTTTTTCCTCATCTTCCTCTTCCCGTTTCTGCCCGACGATGTGGCCTGCTTTCTGGCTGGTCTCACCCCGCTGCCCCTATCCTAGCTCGTCATGTTGTCTGCCCTCGGCCGCCTGCCAGGCGCGCTGTTGGCCAACTTGGTGGGCGCAAACGCTGCCGAGCTTACTCGAACCCAAGTCGTGCTCTTCACCGTTGGCTTGGTCGTCATCGCACTGGCTTTTTGGCGCTATCAAGAGACAATAGAAACGGCCATGCTGAAGATAACAGCCTGGCTCACCGACCTCCTGCGCTCCCTCTGATTTGCTCGGTCTGCCCGAAAGTGATATAATACGCCAGGGGGTGGAAGATGGACAAAGCCGCTTTGCTGACAGGCCAGGAGACGAAACTCAGCCACGTCGAGGTGGAGCACATCGCTGAGCTGGCCAAGCTCGGCTTGACCGACGGCGAAAAAGAGAAGTTCAGGGAGCAGCTATCAGCCGTCCTGGAGTACGCCGAGATATTGCAGCGTTTGGACACCGAAGCGATCCCCCCCACAGCCACGGTGCTCCCCCAGCGAAACGTGATGGCAGCCGACGAGGTCAGGCCTTCTTTCCCCCGCGAGGACATCCTGGCCAACGCACCCCAAACCGAGGACGGCTGCTTCAAGGTGCAGGCCATCTTGGAGAACTAGTTTGAAGTTATACGAGCTAACCACCCGCCAAGCCCAGGATCTGCTGAAAAGCGGCGAGATTTCGGCCGTCGAATTGACCCAGGCCGTTATGGATCGCATCGTGGAGGTTGATAACCGGGTGAAAGCCTACCTCACCGTCACTCCTGAATCGGCTCTGGAACAGGCCCGTGAGGCGGACCGGCGGCGGGCTGCTGGCGAGGATCACGCCCTCCTGGGCATACCGATAGCGATCAAAGACGTGATCTGCACTAAGGGCGTTGTGACCACCTGCGGCTCCAGAATCTTGGAGAACTTCATCCCACCTTACGATGCTACAGCCATTGAGCATCTGCGCTGCAGGGGCGCCGTCGTCCTGGGCAAGACCAACATGGACGAGTTCGCCATGGGCTCCTCCACGGAGAACTCCGCCTTTTTCCCCACGCGGAATCCCTGGGACCTGAGTCGGGTGCCGGGCGGCTCCAGCGGGGGCAGCGCTGCCGCCGTAGCCGCCGACGAGTGCCTGGGCGCCCTGGGCTCTGATACCGGTGGCAGTGTGCGCCAGCCAGCAGCCCTGTGCGGCGTGGTGGGCCTCAAACCCACCTACGGCCGCGTCTCTCGCTATGGCCTGGTGGCTTTCGCCTCTTCGCTGGACCAGATCGGTCCCTTGGGCAAGGACGTGACCGATTGCGCCATTATGCTGCAAGCCCTGGCCCATTATGACCCCCGCGATTCCACCTCAGTGGATTCCCCCGCTCCTGATTACGCCCAGGCCCTCGTTCCCGACATTCGGGGCCTGCGGGTGGGCGTTCCGCAGGAGTACTTTGTCGAGGGCATGCAGCCAGGAGTGGAGGCGGTGGTGCGTGCTGCTATGGACAAACTGGCCGACCTGGGCGCAGCGGTGGACGAAGTCTCGCTCCCTCACACCGAATATTCCCTGCCGGCCTACTACCTGATTGCTCCGGCCGAGGCCTCAGCCAACCTGGCCCGTTACGACGGCGTGAAGTACGGCTACGCTCACCCGCAGGCGGAGGACGTGTGGGGCGCCTATCGCCAGACGCGCCAGCACGGCTTTGGCGCCGAGGTCAAGCGGCGCATCATGTTGGGCGCCTATGCTCTGTCAGCCGGTTATTACGACGCCTATTACCGCAAGGCTCAAAAGGTGCGCACCCTCATCAAGCGCGATTTCGACCAGGCCTTCAGCCAATTCGACGTGCTGGTAGCTCCCACCTCTCCCACGGTGGCCTTTCCCATCGGCGAAAGGGTGGACGACCCGCTGCAGATGTACCTTTCCGATGTCCTCACCCTCTCCTTGAACCTGGCCGGCATCTGCGGCATTTCGGTCCCCTGTGGGATCGTCGACGGCCTGCCCGTGGGCCTGCAGATCATGGGCGATGCCTTTGCCGAGGAAACGGTTCTGCGCGTGGCTTATGCTTATGAACAGGCCACGCAGTGGTACAAGAGGAAACCCGCGCTGTGAGCTGCAAGAAGGCTTCCGAAAGAAAGTCACAAATGGTTTTATGGAAACACTGAGCTCGCCCAACATCTAAAGCGTTACGCAGGAGGTGCATAGGTGTTTGCTGCAACTGTCTCAAGAGTAACCCGCAAGGGGCAGATCACGTTGCCTCAGGAAATTCGCAAGGAACTGGATGTACATGGGGGCGAAGATATAACCCTGCAAAGGGTGGCCAAAGGGATCGTGATATTGTCGAAGCCCTCTCTGTCTCGCCAACAGGCGGCAGAAAGTTTACTCAAGAGCTTGGTCATTGGCATAGGTCAAGAAGCAGAAAGACTGGGTATCCGCGAAGAAGAGGATCTAGATGCCATTGTGAAGATCCTACGCCGGCGCTCTTTTGAGGAGAGGTTATGAAAATCACCAAAGCCGTCATCGCCGCTGCCGGGCTGGGGACGCGGTTCCTGCCAGCCACCAAAGCGGTGCCCAAAGAGATGCTGCCCCTGCTGGACCGGCCCATCCTCCAGCACGTGGTGGAAGAAGCCGTGAACTCTGGTATCACCGACGTCATTTTGGTGACCCGGCGCGGCAGCCACGCTATCACCGACCATTTTGATTCGGCGCCTGAGCTGGAACAGACTTTGGAAGAAACGGGCAAATTGCATTACCGGGAAGAGGTGCGGCGCATTTCGCGATTGGCCAACTTCGCCTTCGTTCGCCAGGGGGATGATTTGCCCTATGGCAACGGCAGCCCGGTGCTGGCAGCCCGCCCTTTCATCAGCCAGGGCGAGACGTTCGTCTACATGTTTGGCGACGACGTCATTGATGCAAGCCCGCCCGGCCTGCGCCAGGTGATGGACGCCTATCAGCGCTACCAGCCCGCCGCAGCCATGGCCGCCTACGAGGTGCCGTGGGGGGAAACTCACCTCTACGGCTGCATCAAGCTGAAAGAGGGCACAGAAGCGCCCGAAATCGAAAACCTCATCGAGAAACCCGAGCCGGGGACGGCCCCCTCCAATCTCATTCAGGTGGGCAGGTTCGTCGTTCCGTACGAAGTTATTGACATCCTGGAGGAACAGACGCTGGGCAAGGGAGGCGAACTTTGGATGGCCGACGCCATGTTGACCCTCGCCCAGCGGAAACGGGTCGTGGCCCAGCCGATCGAAGGAACCTGGTACACCACCGGCGATCCGCTGCGTCTGTTGCAGACGTTCATCGCCCTGGCCCTGAAGGATGAAGAGCTTGGCCCGCCGCTCCGCGAGTATCTCAAGGGACTCAGCCTGTAGCATCCTTGGGTCGAGGCGGGCAAAGATCGCCCGTAGCCGAAGCGGTGTCCTGAGCTTGTCGAAGGGGCGTATCGAAACCATGGACCTGACAGTCGAGTGCTATTCGGGCCACACCTACGCCCAGCAGCCCCGCGCCTTCACCTGGCATGGCCAGCGCCACATCGTCCAGACGGTGGAACGGGCCTGGCGCGCCGTGCGGGGTCCCCATTTCTTGGTGCGCACGGAGGAGGGCGGCTTTGTCGAGTTAGCGTATGACGAGGCTGAGGACGTGTGGAGCGCAAGGGAGCGTTCGCCACAGTCACGCCTCGTATCAAAAAAATCTAAGGAGGATCAACGATGATCATCGGAGTGCCCAAGGAGATAAAGACGGCCGAGAACAGGGTCGGCGCCACACCAGCCGCAGTGGATATGCTGGTCAAGGCAGGACACGAAGTCCTGATCGAGAGGGGAGCCGGCGAGGGCAGCCGCTTCTCCGATCAGGAGTACAAGCAGGTGGGCGCGGAGATCGTGCCTACCGCCGCCGATGCCTGGGGAGCCGATATGGTGCTCAAGGTCAAGGAGCCTATCGAGCCAGAACACCAGTTCTTCCGTGAGGATCTGCTTTTGTTTACCTATCTTCACCTCGCCAATCCGAAGTTGGGCGACTTGACCAGGCTTCTGATGGAGAATAAGGTGACGGCCGTGGCCTACGAGACGGTCGAGTTGCCGAGCGGCGAACTGCCTTTGCTAGAGCCTATGAGCGAAGTGGCCGGCAGGATGGCGGTGCAGGTGGCTGCTCATTGTCTAGAAAAGCCCAGCGGCGGAAGGGGCAAGCTTCTCGGTGGAGTGCCCGGTGTTCTTCCCTGCACCGTGGTCGTCATCGGAGTCGGCACCGTGGGGAGGAACGCGGTAGAGATGGCCCTCGGTATGGGCGCCAGAGTCACCGCCATTGATCTCAGAATAGATAGACTCCGACACCTGAGCGAGGTGTTTCACGGCAATTTGGTCACTTTGAGTTCGACCCCTCACAACATCGCCGAGGCCGTCAAGCGCGCCGACGTCGTGATCGGGGCGGTGCTGGTCACCGGTGCGAGGGCGCCTCACGTGGTCACGCGGGAGATGGTGCGGAGCATGAGCCAGGGCAGCGTGATCGTTGATGTGGCCATTGACCAGGGCGGCTGCATCGAGACAGCCCGCCCCACCACCCATACCGATCCCATCTACGTGGAAGAAGGCGTGATCCACTACTGCGTCACCAACATGCCCGGCGCCGTGCCGCGCACTTCGACCTACGCCTTGACCAACGCCACCTTGCCCTATGCCCTCAAGCTGGCCAACCTGGGCTTCGTCGAAGCCGTGAAGAGTGACGCGGCTCTGGCCAAAGGCGTAAACGTCCACCAAGGCCATGTCACCTGCGGAGGGGTGGCCTGTGCCCACGGGTTCGAGTGCAAGTCATTGGAGATGTTGATCTGAAAGTGGAGGTGAGGAATATGACGACACTTACATTAGAGTTGCCGAAGGATCTGCTGAGTCTTCTGCAAGAGCGTGCCTCAGAAAGAGGCCAGGAGCTGCAAGAGGCGGCCCTGCGGATTCTGCAAAAGGAGCTGGCTCCGGAAGAAGTCAAGAGCGGGCGAGAGCGGATCGTCGAGGCCCTGCGTACCTCTGGGTTGGTGCGGCCCTTGAGTGAAGAGTTGCGGCAAATGATTGACCCCGGCATTGATTACGAGGCCGTGCGTCGCGAGCTGGCGGGGCAGTCTTTCGAGCCCCCTCTTTCGCAAATCATCCTCGACAATAGGGGGCAAAAGTGATGCCAGCCTACTACTTCGATAGCAGTGGCATCGCCAAACGATACGCCACCGAAACAGGCAGTGGTTGGGTACGCTCTATCGTTGCCGAAGATAAGAACACGATCATCATCGCCGAGATCGGAACGGTGGAGGTAGCTGCTGCCTTCGCTAAAATGCGGCGAAGGGGACGGATTACCATTGAGAGGCGGGACAAGTATTTGAGGCTTTTTCTGCGCGATGCAGACAAGCAGTACGAAGTCGTTCCCCTCAATAGCAAGATGATCAGGGCGGCCATCAACTTGACTCAAGAGCACAAACTGCGCGGCTACGACGCTGTCCACTTGGCGACGGCTCTTGCTGTAAACGCAGAATTGCTCCGCAAGCAACTGCCGCCCCTCGCCTTCGCCGCCGCCGACGAGGACCTGCTGGAAGCAGCCGCAGCCGAGGGATTGTCAACCGAGAATCCAAACCTGCACCCATAGGAGAGCGCGGTGGATTACGAGGCCATCATCGGCATCGAGGTTCACGCCCAACTGCTGACCAAATCCAAGATGTTCTGCCGCTGCAGCGCGGATTATGCGGCGGCTGAGCCGAACACTCACGTCTGCCCCGTCTGCCTGGGGATGCCGGGGATGCTGCCGGTCATCAATCGGAAAGCCGTCGAGCACACTCTCATGACCGCCCTGGCCCTCCATTGCCGCATCCCTGAGTTCTCCAAGTTCGACCGCAAGAACTACTTCTACCCCGACCTGCCCAAAGGGTATCAGATTTCCCAGTACGACTTGCCCCTCTCGCGCGATGGCTGGCTGGAGATCGAGGTGGGTGGGGAAACCAAACGCGTCGGCATCGAGCGGGTGCATCTCGAAGAGGACACGGCCAAGCTTTTCCACATAGACAAGCACAGTCTGGTAGACTTCAACCGCGCCGGTGTGCCTCTCATGGAGATCGTCAGTCGGCCCGACATTCGCACTCCCGAAGAGGCCCGCCAGTATCTCACCAAGCTCCGCACCATCTTGCGGTACCTGGGCGTGAGCTCGGGCAACATGGAAGAGGGCGCCATGCGCTGCGAGGCCAACATCTCCCTGCGGCCGAGGGGTGAGAGCGAGCTGGGCACCAAAGTGGAAGTGAAGAACCTCAACAGTTTTCACTCCGTGAAGCTGGCTCTGGAGTATGAGATCGAACGGCAGGCGCGTATCCTGGAGGCAGGCGGGCGCGTGGAGCAGGTGACGATGGGTTGGGATGAGGCCAGGGGGGTGACGGTGGTCCAGCGCAGTAAGGAACAGGCCCACGACTACCGCTACTTTCCGGAGCCGGACCTCCCGCCCCTCGTCCTCAGCCGCGAGTGGGTGGAGGGAATCCGGGTCAGGTTGCCCGAGCTGCCCGACGCCAAGCTGAACCGCTTCATGGAGCAGTATGGGCTATCCCGCTACGATGCCGAGGTCTTGACCACGGAGAGGCCGGTGGCCGACTACTTCGAATCCTGTGTGAAGGAGGGACTAGGGATTGGAGCCAAAGCCATAGCTAATTGGATCACTGGTGAGCTCTTTCGCCTGCTCAAGGCCGCAGACACGGAAATCGAAGCGGTCAAAATCGCTCCCCACTCTTTGGCCGAGCTGCTCGCCCTGGTGGACAAAGGCGCCATCAGCATCAGCATGGCCAAAGGCGTTTTCGGCGAGATGTTCGAGACGGGGCAGCCTCCCGCCCAGATCGTCCAAGAGAAGGGCTTGGCCCAGATCAGCGACGTTGAGGCACTCGCTCGCATCGTCGAGCAGGTCATAGCTGAAAACCCCGGCCCGGTGGCAGAGTATCTGGCCGGGAAAGACGCGGTGCTTCGTTTCCTCGTGGGTCAGGTGATGAAGGCCACTCGCGGCAAGGCCAATCCGCGTCTGGTTAACGAACTGTTCGAGGAGAAGCTGAGCGCGGCTTGACTTTCGAGCCGCTTTGTGTACAATATGGCAAGCATATTCGGAGGGACAAGGGCGTTCTCAGGGAATCTGTGACGGGCGCCTCTGGGCGCTTTTTGTTTCTCCCCAAAAACATAACCAAGGAGGTTAAAAGTGCAAGGAAGTACTGTGAACCAAAACCCGTACGAGATTGCGCAGAGGCAATTCGACAATGCAGCCCGGTACCTCGATCTGAAGGCGGGGATCAAGGCCAAGCTGCGGCTTCCGAAGAGGGAGTTGACGGTCAATTTCCCGGTGAAGATGGACGATGGCAGCATCGAGATGTTCACTGGCCACCGCGTGCAGCACAGCATCGCTCGCGGGCCGACCAAGGGCGGCATCCGCTACCACCCCGACGTGACTTTGGACGAAGTGCGTGCTCTGGCCATGTGGATGACCTGGAAGTGCGCCGTGGTGGGGATTCCCTACGGCGGCGCCAAAGGCGGCGTGATCTGCAATCCCAAGCAGATGTCGGAACGGGAGCTGGAGCGATTGACGCGGCGCTTTGCCAGCGAGATCATTATGCTGATCAGCCCGGAATCCGACATACCCGCGCCGGATGTCAACACCAATCCCCAGACCATGGCCTGGATCATGGATACCTACAGTATGACCAAGGGGTATTCCGTGCCGGCCGTAGTCACTGGCAAGCCCATTGAGATCGGCGGAAGCCTGGGCCGTTTGGAGGCCACCGGTCGCGGTGTGATGTTTACCGCTCGCAAGGCCCTTCGGCATCTTGGCATTCCGATTGAGGGCGCCACGGTCGCAGTGCAAGGATACGGCAACGTGGGGAGCATCAGCGCCTATTTGTTGCAGGGCAAAGGCTGCAAGGTGATCGCTGCCAGCGACTCCCAGGGCGGCATCTACAATCCCCACGGATTCGATGCTCGCGACGTGCCGCGACACAAGCAGGAGACAGGCTCCGTGGTGGGCTACCCTGACACCGAGGCCATCACCAATGCGGAGCTGCTGGAACTGGAGTGCGACGTTCTCGTTCCCGCTGCCCTGGAGAAGGTGATTACCGAAGAGAACGCCGACAGGGTCAAGGCTAAAATCGTGGCCGAAGGCGCCAATGGTCCCACCACCCCCGAAGCCGACCAGATCATGCACGAAAACGGGGTGTTCGTCGTCCCCGACATTCTGGCCAACGCTGGCGGGGTGACCGTTTCCTACTTCGAGTGGGTGCAGGGATTGCAGCAGTTCTTCTGGAGCGAGCGGGACGTCAACGTCAAGCTGCGGGACATTATGGAGAGCAGCTTTGACAACGTCCTGGCCATTGCTCAAGAGAGGAACGTGGACATGCGGATAGCGGCCTACATCTGCGCCATCGAGCGAGTCGCCGAAGCCATCATGATTCGCGGCATCTATCCCTAGCGCCGCCGCCTCTCTTCGGCATTCGCTTCGCTCGTCTGAGAAACAGGACCCTCGCCGGCGGAAAACTGGCGAGGGTTCTTTTCTTGACCAATCGCGCTACATAGGATACAATAAGACTGATGAGAAAACGAATCGAGTTACAGTTAACCGACATGGCCCACGGCGGCGACGCCCTGGGGCGACACGAAGGCAAAGTGATCTTCGCGCCCTACGCCATACCAGGCGAAGAGGCGCTGGTGGAGGTCGTCGAGGACAAAGGCAGCTACGCTCGCGCGCAGGTTGTCGAAATTCTGTCGCCCTCGCCCCACCGGGTTGATCCCCCGTGTCCCCATTTCGGCCCCGGCAAGTGCGGCGGATGCCAGTGGCAGCACATCGCCTACGCGGCCCAACTGGAGTTCAAAGCGGCGGTGGTGGGCGATCAACTGGCCCGTCTCGGCCGCCTACCCGACGTCCCGGTGAAACCAACAATCCCCAGCGCCTCCCCCTGGCGCTACCGCAACCACGTTCAGTTCTCCGTTGGCGACGACGGTCGGCTGGGCTTCGTGGCCACGGACGGGCGCCGCATTGAGACCATCGAGACGTGCTACGTGATGCACCCTCTGTTGGAGGAGCTCTTCGCCGCTCTCGAGCTTGAGCTGCCGGGGCTGACGCGGCTCTCTCTGCGGGCCGGCGTCAACACGGGTGATCTGATGATGATTTTCGAGACCCAGGACGACATGCCGCCGGCCCTGGAGAGCGACCTGTCCATCTCCTGTGTCCTGCTGCTCTCCGATGGCATTCCCGTCAACCTGTTTGGCAACAACTACATCACCGAGATCGTGGCCGGGCGCAGATTCCGCGTCTCGGCCGCCAGCTTCTTTCAGATTAACACCGCTGGGGCCGAGGAGTTGGTTCGCCTGGTCAGCGAGTACCTGGCCCCGGCCGCTGACGAGGTGCTTCTGGACGCCTACTGCGGCGTGGGCACCTTCGGCCTGAGCCTGGCGGACCAAGTGGGCCAGGTGATCGGCGTGGAAGAGGACGCGGGCGCTGTGGCGGATGCCTGCGTGAATGCCGGCGAGCTGCCTAACGTGGAACTCATCGAGGGGAGGGTGGAGGACTTTGTGCCTGAGCTGGACAGGCCGATTGACTTGGCGGTGCTGGATCCGCCCCGCCAGGGGTGCAAGCCAGAAACGCTGGCGGCCCTCATGGAGCGGGGCCCTCGCCGCATCGTCTACGTCTCCTGTGATCCAGCTACCCTGGCCCGCGACGCCCGAAAGCTGACGGACGGTGGGTATCGGTTGGTGGAAGTGCAGCCTGTGGACATGTTCCCGCAGACCTATCACATCGAGAGCGTGGCTTTGTTTAGGAGAAGGTGATAGTGATTTGACACCAAGACCGATTAGCGGTACAATAGAGTGCGATAGTTCGTCTCTTATCTTCAGAAGGAGGACTCACATGCAGGCTACTTTGCCCAAAATACCCCCAAGTGTACAGCGAACCCTGGGCCCGGAAGCAACGGGGGACTTTAGCCAGTGGTTTGAGATCGTCTTGGATGAACGCACCGTGCGCCGTGACGAGTACCGTGAGGTGCTCTCGCGCCTGGACATCCTGGAACACGACGTCGCCGATGTGAAGGCCAGCATCACTGACCTGCATCGCACGATGGACGAGCGCTTCGACCGGGTGAATGAACGCTTCGACCGCATGAACTCCGAGATGAGCGAACGCTTCGACCGCATGAACTCCGAGATGAGTGAGCGCTTCGACCGCATGAACTCCGAGATGAACGAGCGCTTCGACCGCATGAACTCCGAGATGAACGGGCGCTTCGACGAGATGTACAGGCACATCAGCACCATGACCCGCTGGACGGTGGGGACGTTGGCTCTCATTGGCACCATCATGACCATCCTGATGGCCATTGCCCAGTTCACCTAGCCACAGATCGGTCGGTGTCTCCAAACACCACGCCAGCCCAGACCGCGTTTCCGCGCGACCTGAGGCTGGCGTTTTTGCGTGCGGCTTAACCCTACCTCCCCATCCGCTGACTCATCCTTTTCCCGAATTGACGTTTCATCCCACAGTATGGTATAATGTGATTGAATCCCTTCGCACGGCGTCATTTGTGTTGCGAAGCCCAAGTAACGATCAAACTCCCGGAGGTACAGTCAAAATGAAGCACATTCGTCTCTTGTTGATGGGCATTGCACTCCTGCTCGCTGCTAGTTGCACCATATCCATACCCAAAATCCCGCCCTTGCCAACATCCGCACCCACGTCCACTCCTCTACCCACACCTACGCCCTCACCTACACCCACGCCTACGCCTTTGCCCACCCCAACCCCCACCCCCTCACCGGCGGACGTCGCTCGTCGAGCTGGTGAGCGGATGATGACCACCCAATCGCTCCATTTCATCATTGAGCTTTCTGGCGAGGAGGCTTACCTGGACGACTCACGGACGATGGTGTTCAAGCGGGCCGAGGGCGACCTGGTGCGGCCAGATCAAGTGCGCGCTGTGGTCAAAGTGTCGTCGTTTGGCGCTGTGGCTGAGGTGGCCATCGTCGGGTTGGGAGACGAGCAGTACATCACCAACCCGCTTAACCAGCAGTGGGTGAAGCTGCCAGCGGACTATGGCTGGTATTTTGATCCCACCCTCATGTTTGATGCAGAGGTCGGCATCGCCTCCACCCTCAATGAAACGGCCTGGACGTTTGGGGCGGAAGAGGAGAAGATTGGCGGCCAACCTCATTGTCACCTGCACGGGCAGTTGTCTGCTGAGCAGATCGCGCCCCTGACGGCCGGCATGATCGGGACGGGAGAGGTGACGCTGGACATGTGGGTGGGCGAGGCTGATGGCTACGTGCGCCGTATTCAGATCGTGGAACCGGAGAGCGACCCACAGGACCCGACCCACTGGCTCATCGAATTCTCCGCTTTTGATGAACCTGTGGACATCGAGGCGCCGCCCGTGTCATGAGTTGCCTGGCTCCTTGGATTTTGCAGGGTCACAGTGCTGGAGTCCCCAACTTGTTGGGGGAGCGGCGCCATAACCCCCAACAAGTTGGGGACTCCGTCTTGCTACTCACGCCAGTTCCCAAAGACCCAGTTGCCTTTGTCCCGCAGGAATCACTACCATGTCCAACGATACGAAAGCCCGACACCATCCCTATCTCGTTCTGATTCTGGTCTCGTTTGGCGTCTTCGTTGCCGCCGATGACCTGACGGTGGTTTCCACCCTGCTGCCGCAGATGATCCGCGACTTCGAGATTCCAGTGCCCACCGGGCTGGACGACGCGGCTTGGATCGTCAGTGCCTACCTGATCGCCTACATCGTGACCATGCCCTTCATGGGGCGGGTGTCGGACGTCTACGGGCGCCGACGGGTGTATTTGGCCAGCCTGGGGCTTTTTGCTTTCGGCTCCATTTTCGTGCCCTTGGTCAAAGACCTGCCATTGCTCATCGTCTTCAGAGCTGTGCAGGCTCTGGGAGGCGGGGCGATGGTGCCGGTGGCCATGGCCATCGTGGGCGACCTCTTTCAAGACCAACGTCGTCCGCTGGCCATGGGCGTGCTGGTCGCCGTGGATACCGCCGGCTGGATCTTTGGCCCGCTGTACGGCGCATTTCTAGTGCGCTATCTGGACTGGCGCTGGCAGTTCTACATCAACATCCCGGCCAGCTTGCTGGCGGCGGTGACGGCCTACTGGGCGCTGAGAGGGTTGCCGCAGCCCAGGCGCCGGGCCTCGCTGGACATCCCCGGCGCACTGCTGCTCATGGGCGGCCTGGCGGCGTTGAACGTCGCGCTCTCGTACAGCGGGGGACGGGCGGCTGCCGGCCCCTCGTTCGATTTCAACGCGCCGCCGCCCACCTCCCGTTTCGTGCTGCCCTTGTTGGGACTATCCGCGCTGCTGTTTGGCCTGTTTGCCTGCCTGGAGCGCCGTGTCTCGCAGCCGTTGATCGAGCTGGACATGCTGCGGCGGCCCAACTTCGCCGCTGCCTGCGCCATCAACTTCCTGGTCGGTTTCGCCCTCATCATCGCCATGGTAGACGTGCCGCTGTTTATCAACATCGTCCTGGCCGAAGGCGGCACTGCAGACCAGGCGCTGCGTCTGGCGGCGGTGCGCAGCGGCCAGGTGCTGGCGGTGATGACGGGCGCTATGGCCCTGGCCTCGCTAGTGGGCGGCTGGCTGTGCGGACGATTTGGTTACCGCCTGCCGACAGTGCTGGGACTGCTGGCCGCCGCCGGGGGCTTTGGACTGATGGGCGCCTGGTCGCCGGGCATGAGCTATGGGCCAATGGCCATCCACCTGGCGCTGGCGGGGCTGGGATTTGGGCTGGCGACGACCTCGCTGAGTACGGCCGTCATTGATGCTGCGGGAGAGACACAGCGGGGGGTGGCCTCTGGCCTAGTCGTCATCCTGCGGCTGATTGGCATGAGCACCGGGCTGTCGCTGTTGACCGCCTGGGGACTGAGGCGATTCGAGCAGCTCTCCAGCCGTTATGCCATCACCGAGCTTGGCGGCGTTCTCCTCGACCTCACGGCGCAGGTGCTGAACGAGACCTTTCTGGCCGCGGGCGGCGTGTTGCTGCTGGCCGTCCCGGTGGCCTTCTCGCTGCGGAGCAGGCTGCGTCAACAGCCGTCAGCCTGACCTCTGCCTCGCACCATCAACCTCCCTGTTCTCAACGCCGACGCCAGCCCCAGGGGACGCGCCTTTGCGTGCCCTACGGCTGGCTTTTTGCGTGCGCCACTGACCGCGCAGAACAGCGCTGAGGCCACTGAATGAAGTGCTTCCTTACGCTTGCAACTGCAGAAGTACAAACATACTGAGCAGCAGGTACAAATGTACCGTGGAAATTGGGTACATTTGTAGTGAGCGTTACATGTTTGGGACACGAGGAAGGGAAAAGCCAACGCCATTCTCAC
>CAZEBW010000006.1:44262-84075 GCA_964510205.1 uncultured Anaerolineae bacterium | reverse complement strand
CCTCTAAGAGGACGCCCGTTATCTGGCTGGAGTTTCAAGACTGTGCCGGGTGCACCGAGTCGTTCCTGAGGGCTTCTAGGCCGACGGCGGCTGAGATCGTGCTAGATGTGCTCTCGGTGGATTACCACGAGACGATTATGGCCGCCGCTGGGCACCTGGCGGAGGAAGCAAAAGCAGCTACCATTGACGCCGGTGGCTACCTGCTCGTCGTCGAGGGCTCCATTCCCACCGCGCAAGACGGGATCTATTGCACCATCGGCGGACGGACGGCGGTGGATATCCTGGAGGAGGCCGCTACTGGCGCACTGGCCGTCGTCGCGGTAGGCAACTGCGCTACCTTCGGTGGAATCCCCAAGGCGGCTCCGAACCCTACAGGGGCGGTAGCGGTGATGGACCTGGTGACGGACAAGCCGGTCCTCAACCTGTCCGGCTGCCCGCTCAATGTCGTGAACCTAACCGCCACCGTAGTCCATTTCCTCACCTTTGGTGAGCTGCCCGCCATGGATGACCTGCATCGCCCGCTCTTCGCCCACGGCGCGCGCATCCACGACAACTGCGAACGGCGCGGGCATTTCGACGCCGGCGAGTTCGTAAGAGCGTGGGGCGACGAAGGGCATCGCAAGGGCTGGTGCCTGTACCAGATGGGCTGCAAGGGGCCAGTGAGTTATCACAACTGCCCCACTGTCCGCTGGAACGAGGGCAGCAACTGGCCGGTGGGGAGCGGGCACGGCTGCATCGGGTGCTCTGAGCCCGGCTTCTGGGAGTTAGGCGCGTATAAAACGGTCGAGGTATTCGACGTGACTCCCCCAGTGGGCTATCCGCCGGTGGAGGAACCCGAGGGTCAGATCACTCCGGCCGCCGCTGGTGTCATCGGAGGTTTGGCCGGCTTGGCCGTCGGCGCGGCAGGAGCGGTAGCTGCTCAGCGGCTCTCCAAAGCCGAACCAGATGAGTCCGAGCAAGAACAGGAATAAGGAGGCCACCATGTCTCTCGATCGCAGGCAGTTCATCAAACTTGCCAGCTTGGGGGCGGGTGGGATGCTCCTTTCACCGCAGGGTGTAGAGACTTCCAGAGCGCTCAGCGCTGCCAACGAGCTGGCCCTGTTCTACGACCCCACTAAGTGCATTGGCTGCCGCGCTTGCCAGAACGCTTGCAAGGACTGGAACGGAAACCCTGCCGAGTTAGACCCCACCGGACTGTACGACGCCCCCAGGGAGCTCTCTGCAGATACCTGGACGCTGATCAAGCTGACCAATGTCCAGACTGATTGGCCGTTTGTCAACTACCAGTGTATGCACTGCACCGATGCCGCTTGTGTGACGGTCTGTCCGACCGGGGCATTACATAAGGATGCCAAAGGTTTTGTGGCCATAGACCAGAACAAATGCAACGGCTGCGGCTATTGCACCCAGTTCTGCCCCTTTGGCGTCCCCCATCTGGGAGACGTCAATCTGATCACCGGGCAGGCCAGGGCTGCCAAGTGCACCTTCTGCCAGGACAGGATACAGGCGGGGATAGGTGGGCCGTTTTGCGCCGAGTCTTGCCCCACCCAAGCTCTGGTTTGGGGGAAACGAGAGGCGCTGCTGGAGGAAGCGAAGGCCAGGGTGTCCGACTTGAAAGCCGAAGGGCACAGCGAAGCCAGGCTCTACGGCGAGAGCGAGGCCGGCGGGCTACATCGTATGAGCATCTTGCTGGATGAGCCATCGGTCTACGGCCTACCTGCTGATCCCCAAGGCCCGATCTCTTTCTCCGCCATTTGGCAGCGGATCGTCCAGCCTCTAGGGGGGATTGCCGTGGGCGCTACGGCTCTGGGGTTAGTGGTCAACTGGCTGGTAGCGCGCACCCAGATCAAGGTAGAGGAGGCGTAGGATGGGGAATAGGCAGAGAGAGCTTCTGGTGTTCGACTCGACGCAGCGTTTGGTGCACTGGCTGCACACGGCGGCTTTTGCGGTGCTGATGATCACTGGGGCCATGCTCTACATTCCGTGGTTCAGCCACTCTCTTGCCCAGGGGGCGGGCGGGGATGTGGTGCGTCTTCTTCATCGTATTGGGGCTGTGGCTTTCATGTTGGCGCCCGTCATCTACATCATCTTTGACCTGGAGGAGTGGCTGGCTTCCATGAAGCGGATCTTCACCTGGAGCAGGGATGACCTAGGTTGGCTGAAGGCTGCCCCAGTTTACTACTTCCTAGGCGACGAGGAGGCCATGCCGCCGCAGGACAAGTTCAACACGGGTCAGAAGCTGTTCTATCTGATGGTGGTCATCTGCATGGTGGGCTTCATCGTCACCGGGCTCATCATGTGGTTTGGCAAAGGTCTCGTTCCGGTGTGGGTATTTTGGTGGAGCGTGTTCCTGCACGATCTGTGCACCGTCGCCTACGCGGCTTTTTTCTTGGTACACTTTATGCTGTCGGTGATGCATCCACTGATGAAAGGGGCCATAAACGGCATGCTCTTCGGCTGGATGCCGGAGGAATACGTGAAGCACCATCACGCCAAGTATTATCAAGAATTGCAGGCCGGCGAGAGCGAATAGAGCGCTCTGCCGCCCTTCTAAGCGAAGCGGTCCGGTTCTTCCCTGAATATGAATATTCACTAAAGTAGAAGGAGAGAGCAAATGGCAAAAATCGTGATTGATCCAGTCACCCGCATCGAGGGCCACCTGCGGATCGAAGTCGAGGTGGACGGAGGTAAGGTGACCGATGCCTGGTCCTCCAGCACCATGTTCCGAGGCATCGAACTGATTCTGAAAGGGCGTGATCCCCGCGAGGCGTGGACCTTCACGCAGCGGATATGCGGGGTCTGAACGACGGTTCACGCCATCTGCTCCGTGCGAGCAGTCGAAGATGCTCTTGGAATCAAGATCCCCAATAACGCTCGAATTCTGCGCAACATCATTGAAGGCATCCAGTACGTCCAGGACCACGTCATCCACTTCTATCATCTGCACGCCCTGGACTGGGTGGACATCGTCAGCGCGCTGGATGCCGATCCCGCCGGCACGGCCAAGCTGGCTCAGTCTATCTCCGATTGGCCCAAGTCCAGCGCCGACTACTTCAAGGGAATCCAGGATCGCGTCGCGGCCTTCGTAGCCAGCGGTCAACTGGGGCCCTTCGCCAATGCCTACTGGGGCCACTCGGCCTACAAGCTGCCGCCGGAGGCCAACCTGATGGGCGTGGCTCACTACCTGGAGGCCTTGGACTGGCAGCGGGACGTCATCCGCGCCCACGCCATTCTGGGCAGCAAGAACCCTCACCTGCAGACCTACCTGGTGGGCGGCATGGCCTCGCCCATTGATCCCAACAGCGAGGCAGCGATCAACGCCGATAAAGTCGCTATGCTCAACGGACTGTTCACCAAAGCCAAGCGGTTCGTGGATCAGGTCTACCTGCCCGACGTGCTGGCCGTGGCGCCGTTCTACCTGGAATGGGCCGGGCTCGGCGAGGGGACAGGCAATTTCCTGGCCTACGGCGATTGGCCCGATGCCGCTGGGAATTTGTGGCTCCCCCAAGGCGTTATCTTGAACAGGGACTTGAGCACAGTCCATCCGCTGGATCAGCGGGAGATCGCCGAGTACGTGACCTACTCCTGGTACAATTACGACGATGAGACCAAGGCCAAGCATCCGTGGGAGGAGGAGACCCGACCCAACTACACTGGCCCTCAGCCGCCCTACGAATATCTGGACACCGACGGCAAGTACACCTGGATGAAGGCCCCCCGCCTGGCGGACGAGCCGATGGAGGTTGGCCCACTGGCGCGGATGCTAGTGGCCTACGCTTCCGGTCACAAGCGGGTGCAGGCGGTGGTCAACTCGGTGTTGGAGACGCTGGGCATCGGGCCTGTAAGCGAAAGCGGCGTGCTCTTCTCCACCCTGGGCCGGACGGCTGCCCGCTGTATCGAGACCGTGGTCGTGGCCGAGAAGCTGGTTGACTGGACCAACGAACTGGTGGAGAGCATGGCCAGCGGCGACTTGCGGATTCACGCTTGGGACTCGTGGGACCCGGACACCTGGCCGGATGAGGCCAAGGGTTGGGGCTTCACCGAGGCGCCTCGCGGCGCGCTGGGTCACTGGATCCACATTAAGGACAAGAAGATCTACAACTATCAGGCCGTGGCGCCCAGTACCTGGAACTCGTCTCCGCGGGATGCCAGTGGCAAGAAAGGCCCCTACGAGGCCGCGCTCATTGGCACCCCTCTCGCTGATCCGGAGAAACCGATAGAGATCTTGCGTACCATCCACTCCTTCGACCCCTGCATGGCCTGCGGCGTCCACGTGCTGGATGCCGACGGGAACGAGATCACCAAGGTAGTGGTGAACGCCATGGGACGTTCATGATAGACCGACCAGCCGCTAGGACGCTCATTCTGGGTGTGGGCAACTTGCTCCTCTCGGACGAAGGGGTTGGGTTGCGTGTGCTGGAGCGACTGGCGGCAACCTATGACCTACCCGAGGAGGTCCAGACCCTAGACGGTGGAACGCTGGGGTTAGACCTCCTCTATTACTTGGAGGGCATAGAGAACCTGGTAATCGTTGATGCGGTGAAAATGGGCAGAGAGCCGGGGTCGCTGCTGCGGTTGGAGGGGGATGAGGTACCGGCTTTCCTATCGGTCAAGGTATCTCCTCACCAAATTGGCATTCCGGACATGCTGTTGGCCGCCAAGCTGAAGGACCTCTATCCGCGCCACGTGGTGTTGTGGGGTGTGCAGCCCGGCGTGCTGGACGTCGGTCTCGACCTCTCGCCGCCCGTGGCCGCGCGGGTGGATGAGCTGGTGGAGAAGGTGGTGAGTGAGCTGCGGCGGTGGGGGATTGAAGTGCGGCCTGCTGCCTGAGTCATGCATGAGTTACCGGTCACAGAGGGATGCATGGGCAGGCCGTGTGTACCTCTGTTGGCTGAGAGAAGAGGATAGAGATAGGTAGAGCAGAAGAGTGGGCGCAGTGGCTGTTGCAGCAGATGGACGGGGAACGAAGAGTGTTATAGAACGCTTGAAGGTGGTTATTCGCGGGGCGGTGCAGGGGGTGGGCTTCCGTCCCTTCGTTTATCGGCTGGCCACGGAATCGGATTTGCCGGGCTGGGTGCTCAATTCCTCTCAAGGGGTGTTCATTGAGGTCGAAGGGGAGCGCACGGTGCTGGAGGACTTCCTGCTGCGTTTGGAGCAGGAGAAGCCTCCGCGAGCCATCATCCAGAGCCTGGAGTACTCGTTCCTCGATCCCGTCGGCTACTCCGACTTCGTCATTCGCCACAGCGAGGAGGCAGGGGAGAAGACGGTCCTCATTCTCCCCGACATCGCCACCTGCCCGCAGTGCTACCGCGAGGTGGGGGACCCCGACGACCGACGCTATCGTTATCCTTTCACCAACTGCACCCACTGCGGTCCTCGCTTCACCATCATTCGCGCGCTGCCCTACGACCGGCCTAACACCTCCATGGCCCACTTCCCCCTCTGTCCCGACTGCCAGCAGGAGTACGAAGACCCGCTAGACCGGCGTTTCCACGCCCAGCCGGTGGCCTGCCCCGTCTGCGGCCCCCAGGTGGCGCTGTGGGATGAGGCCGACGGTGGCCATCCAGGAGGGCGGGCCCAGCGCCGGTCGAGTAGGAGTGAAGCGACGTATCGAGACCAAGCAAGTTGTATCCACGAACCCGCTCGCTTGATTTCGATACGCTCTGCTACTCAATCGGCGTTCGCTTCGAGGCGAATGCCTGTTGGCTACGAAGCCATCAAGGAAGCGGCCCAGGCGGTGCGGGAGGGGCGCATACTGGCCATGAAGGGGCTGGGCGGCTTTCTGCTCGTCGTGGATGCGCGGAACGAAGCGGCGGTGCAGCGGCTGCGGGAGCGGAAGCAGCGGGAGGAGAAGCCCTTGGCCGTCCTCTATTCCTCCCTGGAAATGATCGAGGAGCACTGCTTCGTCTCCCCGCTGGAGGAGCGGGTGCTCGCCTCCCCCGAATCGCCCATCGTGCTGCTGCGCCGGCGGATGTCTCCCCCCCCTGCCAGGGGGGGGCTGGGGGGGGGTGAAGTCTGCGAAGCGGTCGCCCCAGGAAATCCCTACCTGGGCGCCATGCTCCCCTACACTCCCCTCCACAGCTTGCTGATGCAAGAGCTGGGCTTCCCCGTGGTGGCCACCAGCGGCAACCGCTCCGACGAGCCCATCTGCATTGACGAGGACGAGGCGCGGGAGCGGTTGGGCGACATCGCCGATCTGTTCCTGATCCACAACCGCCCCATCGTCCGCCAGTGCGACGACTCGGTGGTGCGGGTGGTATTGGGACAGGAGCTGGTGCTGCGGCGGGCGCGTGGGTATGCTCCTCTGCCGGTGTCCCTGAAGCACGAGGTGCCCCCCATTCTGGCCGTGGGAGCGCACCTGAAAAACACCATCGCCCTGAGCGTGGGGCGGCAGGTCTTCGTGAGCCAGCACATTGGCGACCTGGACACGCCCGAAGCCTGCGCTGCCTTCCAGCGGGTCATCGCCGACTTCCTGCGCCTCTACGAGGTGGAGCCTGTGGCCATCGCCCACGACCTGCACCCCGATTACTTCTCTACAAGATACGCCCAATCGGAAACCTGTACTGAGCTTGGTCGAAGTATCGCAAATCGAAAATCGAAAATCGCCGTCCAGCACCACCACGCGCACCTGGCCTCCTGCCTGGCCGAGAACGAGGTGGAGGGGCCGGTGTTGGGGGTGACCTGGGACGGCACGGGATACGGCCTCGACGGCACGGTGTGGGGCGGGGAGTTCCTGTGGGGGGATGCGGCGGGCTTCGAGCGGGTGGCCCATCTGCGCCCCTTCCGCCTGCCGGGCGGGGAGGCGGCGGTGAAGGAGCCCCGGCGGACGGCCTTGGGCGTGCTGTGGGAGCACTTTGGGCCAGAGGCTCTGGAATGGGAGTACCTGGCGCCGGTGGCTGCTTTCTCCCGCTCGGAGCGCGACCTGCTGCGGCAGATGCTGGAGCGGGGGGTGAACTCGCCCGTGACCAGCAGCGCGGGCCGCCTGTTCGACGCCGTGGCCGCCCTGGTGGGCCTGCGCCAGGAGAACCGCTTCGAGGCCCAGGCGGCGATGATGCTGGAGTACGCGGTGGACGAGACGGTGGCAGAAGCTTACCCGCTGCCAATGACGAGTGACCAAATCGCAAATCGCAAATCTCAAATCGCAAACACGCAATACGCAATACGCAATACGCAAAGTTATGCCCTGGCGCTGGACTGGGGGCCGCTGCTGGAGGCGCTTCTGGACGATCTGCGGCGAGATGTACCAGTCGGTGTGATGGCGGCGCGGTTTCACAACGCTTTGGTGGAGGGGACGGTCGCTGTGGCCAAGGCGGTGGGGGCGGAGCGAGCGGCTCTCAGCGGGGGGTGTTTTCAAAACCGCATCCTCCTGCAGCGGGCCTGTCGTCGGCTGACCGAGGCTGGCCTCCGCGTATACGTCCACCAGCGCATCCCGCCCAACGACGGCGGCATCGCCCTGGGGCAGGTGGCCGTCGCGGCGCAGAATTTGGCAAAACTTGCTTGACAATGCGTTCGATTTGTGCTACAATCCCCCCCGGTTCGCCTGGCACGGAGCGAGGGTGTGGGATCAGTTCTTCACAGGTGTGAAAATCCTGGAAGGGGTAAAACATTATGCCGTTCAAAGTGATTGACGAGAAAGACATGAGCTCTTTTGTGACCAGCCTCATGGAGGAGAGGGAAGTGGTTGGCCCGGTGGCTAAAGACAGCAAGTTCGTCTTCAGTCCGATTGAGGATTGCGATCAACTGCGACTGGACTATAATATCACGCTCCTTTCCCCCAAGGAGTACTTTCTCCCTCAGGAGGAGCCTCTCCTGGAATTCAAATTGGGTGAGGCAGTGAGAAGCGAGCCGGTGGTGGAAGCCAAGCCCCGCGCCATCTTGGGCGTGCATCCCTGCGACATCAACGCCACCTGGCTCCTCGACCTGGCCTTCTCCAGTGACAATCTGGATACGAACTACATGGAGAAGCGCAAGAAAGCCATCATTATCGGTCTCGATTGTAACCAGCCTTGCGACGAGCACTCCTTCTGCAAGAGCGTAGGAAGCCTGGCGGTGGAGGGAGGGTATGACTTGTTCCTGACCGACATCGGGGACGCCTACGTGGTGGATTACGGCTCGCCGGCGGGCATGGAGCTTCTGGCCAGACATGAGGGGGCGCGGGAGGCCACCGAGGAGGACATGTCTCGCTTCCGGGCCGTGCAGGACGCCAAGTGGCCCAAGTTCACTTACAAGCTGGAGATGAACGTCAGCGACCTGCCCAATCTGCTGGCTGTCAGCTACGACAATGCCCTCTGGGAGGAACTGGGAGAGAAGTGTCTGGCCTGTGGGGCCTGCACTCTGGTTTGTCCCACTTGTTATTGCTTCGATGTCATGGACAAGCTGGAGCTCAACTTGAAAGAGGGCGAGCGCGTGCGTGTTTGGGATTCGTGCCAACTGCCCATGTTTGCCACCGTGGCTGGCGGGGAGAACTTCCGCGAGAAACGGGCCGATCGTCAGCGGCATCGCTTCTTCCGCAAGGGGAAGTACCTGACAGAAATGTTTGGCAAGATGGGCTGCGTGGGCTGCGGGCGTTGTGTGCGCGCTTGCCTGGTGCACATAGACCCTGTGGAAGTGTACAACACCCTGAAGCGTACCTGCGCCCCCCGTGGCTGGGCCGAGCGGGAGGTGGCAGTTTACCGGCAAGCTTGACCGTGGGCAGGGATAAGGGACAAGAGGCAAGGGACAAGGGACAGGAGATCAGGTGTTCCATGCCCTGAGCTTGTCCAGTGACCTAGTCCCTGATCCCTAATCCCTAATCCCTAATCCCTCTCTTTGGGTTTTCTGGAGGTTTTATAAATATGACAAATCAAGGTATAAGTTCCCTTTACCAGCCTACCCTGGCCGAGATGGTGAAGATAGAACAACTGACCGAGAAGGAGAAGCTCTTCACCCTGCATCTGAAAGACGGGCGTGATCTGGGGCACCGGGCGGGTCAGTTTGTGGAGGTTTCAGTTTTCGGCATCGGCGAGGCGCCCATTTCCGTTACCTCCTCACCTACCCTCAACGGTACTTTTGAGCTGTGCGTGCGTAGCGTGGGGGATGTGACGGAGGCTTTGCATCGGCTGAAACCAGGTTCCACAGTGGGCATCCGGGGACCCTACGGCAACGGCTTCCCGGTGGAGAAGATGAGAGGCCAGGATGTGCTCTTCGCCCCCGGCGGCCTGGGTCTGGCTCCTCTGCGCTCCCTCATCAACCAGGTGCTGGACGAGCGGGAGTCCTTCGGGCGGGTCATCATCCTCTACGGAGCCCGAAATCCCTCGGAGTTGCTGTTCAAGGACGAGCTGGCCCGGTGGGAGGCCCGAGACGACGTTGAATTTCACGTCACCGTGGACCGGGGCGACGAGAGCTGGACAGGCAACGTGGGCGTCATCACCACCCTCTTTCCCAAGATCACCGTGAATCCCCGCAGCACAGTGGCGGTGACGGTAGGCCCGCCCGTGATGTATCGCTTCGTCCTCATGGAGCTGTTGAGCAAGGGCATCCAGGACGGCCGCATCTTCCTATCGTTGGAACGCCGCATGAAGTGCGGGGTCGGCAAGTGCGGCCACTGCCAGATCAACAATGTGTACGTCTGCCAGAAAGGCCCAGTCTTTAGCTACGCCCAGTTAAAAGAGCTGCCGGAGGCAATATAAAACATCACGCGAAAGGGAGCGTTAATGATTGCTGGCAGACGATGGGAGATTCGTGATCGCTATGGCAACCATATCTATCTGACTCACGAACGCTGGAAGCACATCACTGAACCGATGAACCATCCTGAAATGTTAGCTTATGAAGAACATTTGAAAGAGACAATTCAATCAGGCAAGCGGAAGCAGGATTCTCTGAATCCGCAGAAATACCGCTACGTCAAACAATTTGACGATTTGGCAGAGGACAATACGCACATTATCGCCATTGCGCTGTTCAGGTTTAGCGAAGGGCCAGGTGGTGAACCTGTTACCAATAACTACATTGTCACTGCCTATCAGAAAGAGATAGGATGAGGGGTCGATCATGACAGGACCAATCTTCAACTATGACGAGGTAAGCGATACACTGTACGTTTCGTTTGCTCCTGGCGAGAAGGCGACAGGCATCGAGCTAAACGACCACATTTTGCTGCGCATTAACAAGAAAGAGCGTCGAGCCATAGGGTTGACTTTCTTGGACTACTCTCTCTTAGCCCAAAAGACCGAGATTGGCCCGCGTAGCTTCCCTCTGACGGGCCTGGCCGAGCTATCCGATGAGCTCCAGGAGATTGTGCTCGATATTCTGCAACGTCCCCCGGTGAGTGATATCCTCTTTCTGTCAAGTTACACACCTTCAGTTGTGGAGACTATTCTAATCACATCGCTACAGCAAGTAGCACTTGCCGCCGCATGAGAGGCGGACGAATTTCTCGATGGAGAGAGAAGAGAATGGAGAGCAAAAAATGACGAAACCCAGAATCGCGATTTTTGATTTCGGATGCTGCGAAGGTTGTCAGCTCCAGATCGTTAACCTGGAGGAAGAATTGCTGGACCTGGTCGGTCTGGTGGACGTGGTCAGTTGGCGGGAAGCCATGACCGGTCACTCTGATGAGTATGACATCGCCATCGTCGAGGGGTCCATTACCCGCCAGGCGGAGATGGAACGGCTGAAGGGCATCCGCGAAAACGCCAAGGTCCTGGTGGCTTTGGGCGCTTGCGCCCACATTGGGGGCATCAATTGCCTGAAGAACTTTTTCGAAATGGACGAAGTGCTGGAGTACGTATACGGCGAAGACGCCAAACATTTCGATACCATCCCTGCCCGACCGCTGAGCGCGGTGGTGCCGGTCGATTACGCGGTTCCCGGCTGCCCCATTGACCGCGATGAGTTCGTGGGCGTGGTCAAGGCCCTGCTCCTGGGCAAGAAGCCGCCCATCCCCAACTACCCCGTCTGCGTGGAATGTAGATCGAAGGGGAACGTCTGCGTCTTCGACAAGGGTATGACCTGCTTGGGGCCGGTGACGCGGGCCGGGTGCGGGGCCATCTGCCCTACCTACGGCAACAAGTGCGAAGGCTGCCGCGGCCTGGTGGACGACCCCAATCTCGATTCGCACAAAGAGGTCCTGGAGGAGCATGGCCTGACGGTGGAGCAAATGCTGAACAGCTTCCGCATCTTTGTCGGTTACTCGGAGGTGGCTAAATGAGAGACGGTGATAAGCAAAGCGGCATCAATGTCCATTACCTGACGCGGGTGGAGGGACACGGCAACATCGTGCTTGACCTGAAAGACGGCGCCATCAAGGAACTGCGCTGGGAGATACCCGAAGCCCCCCGCTTTTTTGAGGCCATGGTGCGAGGCCAGAGCTACGCCGACGCCCCGCACATCACCTCCCGCATCTGCGGCATCTGCTCCATTGGGCATACCGTGGCTTCCCTGCAGGGGATCGAGGCCGCGGTGGGCGTCCAACCTTCGGAGCAGACGGTTCTTTTGCGGAAGCTGATCCTGCACGCGGAGACGGTGCAGAGCCACACCCTGCACGTTTTCTATCTGGCGGTGCCCGATTTTCTGGGGGTGAACAGCGTCATCCCCCTGGCGGAGACGCACAAAGAGGCGCTGCTAAAGGCTGTTGGTTTGCACCGCCTGGCCAACGAGTGGAGCGATCTGATCGGTGGCCGCACCACCCACCCCATCAACATGGTGGTGAACGGCTTTACCCGCCTCCCTACCCCAGACGAACTGCGGGGACTGCGCCAGCGGATAACGGACGCCATTCCCGACCTGGAGGCCTGGGTGGAGATCGTCAAAACCCTGGACATCCCCGACTTCGAGCGGGAGACCGAGTATCTGGCGCTCCAGCGGGACGATGAGTACGCCTTCTACGACGGCGTCATCGCCTCCACGGATGGCGGCGCCACAGCGGTGCCTCAGTACAGAGAAAAAATCGAGGAGTTCGTCGTTCCCTATTCCACGGCCAAGCACACCAAAGCGGCCCGCGAGTCCTTCATGGTCGGCGCGTTGGCCCGTTTCAACAACAACTACGAGAAGCTCTCCCCGCTGGCCCGCTGGGCGGCCGAGGAAATGGGCCTGAAGCCGATGTGCTACAATCCGTTCATGAACAACGTCGCCCAACTGGTGGAAGTGGCGCATTGCTTCGAAGACAGCGTGCGCATCATTGACGAGCTGCTGGCCAGGGGCCTCGAAGAAGAAGACCGCAGCGTCGAGATCAGCGCCGGAACGGGCGTGGGAGCGACGGAGGTGCCGAGGGGCCTGCTGATTCACGAGTACACTGTGGACGGCGGCGGCGCCATCAAGGGGGCGAATTTTATCATCCCCACCAACATGAACCACAACAACATCGAGCGGGACCTAAAAGCTCTGGCGCCGACCATCCTGGACAAATCCAAAGAAGAAATCACCCTGGCTTTGGAGATGTTGGTGCGGGCCTACGACCCCTGCATCTCGTGCTCGGCCCACTTGCTCAACGTAGAGTTTGTGTGATGGGGAGGAACGAGGGACTAGGGCCTAGGGACCAGGGATTAGGGAGCAGAACTGCTGGTCCCTTATCCCTTATCCCTTGTCCCTTGACCCTTGTTATTGGCCTCGGCAACCCGCTGCTGGGGGATGAGGGGGTCGGCGTGCGGGTGGTCGAGGAGTTGAGAGGGCTGCAGCTACCCGATGGGGTGGAGGTGCTCGAAGGCGGCACGGCGGGGCTGGGCCTCCTTGCTCTCATGGAAGGCTACCAGCGGGTCATCGTCGTGGATGCGGCGGACATGGGCCATTCGCCTGGCCACGTGGTCAGATTCACTCCCTCGGAAGTGCAGTTCAAGAAGACGGACGCCTCGCTGTCACTCCACCAGATAGGGTTGGGAGAGGTGTTGGCTCTGGCCGAGGCTCTGGAGATGGCCCCCGATGAGCTGATCATCATCGGCGTCCAACCTGGCCGAATAGAGGGAGTGGCCGGGCTAAGACCAGAGGTGGAAGGAGTCATTCCAAAGATTATCGAGATTATTCTTGACGAACTCGGTACTCAGTAGATCCATTATGCTCGGCCTGGATCGCCAGATCCAGGCTAAAAGCGGGAGGCAACCGCGGTTGCACGCAATCCCCTCAGAGCATTTTGGGTCCACTGATACTGGCTGAGCAGCGACTTGATCCGCCCTCACTGTAGTAGTAGCGATTTCAATCGCTTTTGGTGCCTGGCAACGACTAAAGTCGTTACTACCAACAGAAACAAACAGGAGGAAAGCAATTATGGCGAACGAGAAGATTTTGGTCATTGACGATGATCCAGATTTGGTAGAAGTGATCAGGCTGACTCTGGAAGCCAATGGCTATCAGGTTTTCAGCGCGGCGAGCGGCACGGCGGGGCTGGAGAAGGTCAAGGAGATCCATCCCGATTTGATCATCCTGGACGTGATGATGGACTACACCACCGAGGGATTCCAGGTCTCCCTGCAGTTGCGCAGCCCTGATTCCGATTCGGAGTACGCCGCCTATAGCGAGATACCGATTCTGATGCTGACGGCTCTCCACAGCACGACGTCGCTGCGTTTTGGACCAGACGATGATTACCTGCCCGTGGACGATTTCGTGGAGAAGCCCCTGGAGCCAAGCGCTCTGGTGCAGAAGGTAGAGAAGTTGTTGGAGGTTAGAGGTTAGAGGTTGGAGATTGGTCTTCCAACTTCCAACTTCCAGCTTCCAAATGTACTGATTTATCAACGACGGGCGGCGTGGCCCGTCATTGTATTTTGGCCTTTGTCGGGGAGGGGAGGACGCTCCATGGAAGAAAGGGCTGTGCTTTCCAGGACGCCGGTCGAAGAGGAGCTGGTTGGACGGGTTGCCTGGCAGATTCAGTTACGGTGGTTAGCGGTTGTGGGCGTTTTGGCCGCCGCCTGGTTTGCCAGTTCCATACTGGATGTCCGACTATCCCCGTGGCCGTTCTACATCGTTGGTCTGTCCATCCTCTCCTACAACTTCCTCTTTTGGCTCCACCTGAGACGGTTGGAGAGAGAGTCAGTCTCCGAAGCTGTGGTCTTCGACCGCTTTGCGAAGGCTCAGACCGGTCTGGACTGGCTGGCCATGATCTTGCTGGTTCACTTCTCAGGAGGGGTCGAGAGTCCCCTTCTCTTTTATTTCATCTTCCACCTCATTATCGCCTCTATCTTGCTCTCACCTCGAGCCTGTTACTTCTTTGCCACTATGGCCGCCTTGGGAGTGGGAACTCTGGCCTTCATGGAATATCAGGGCTTCATCCCCCATGTCTCTCTGGGCTTCATCCCCGTCCGCCTTTTCCGAAACGAGCTGTACATCGCCAGCATCCTTTTCTTTTTCACCACCAGCCTATACATCGCTGTCTACTTGGCCACCTCGGTGACCATCAATCTTCGCCAAAAAGATGAGGAGCTGCTGCGCTTGCAGCAGGAGCTGTCTGCCGCTTACCAGCGGATGCAGACTCTGTACGACGTAAACAAGACGGTCAGCTCGACCCTGGACCTGGAGGAGGTGTTGAATCTCGTTGCTCAAGCCGCCGCCGAGGCCATGCAGGTGAAGGCCTGTACCATCCGGCTGCTGGATGAAAGCGGCCGCATCGTTGACACCGTCGCCGCTTACGGACTCAGCGAGCGCTATTTGGCCAAGGGGCCGGTAGATGTCGAGAAAAGTCTGTTTACACATCAGGCGCTGTCCGGTCGGCCTGCTATCATCTCCGATACCTCTCAGGACGAGCGGCTTCAGTATCCGGCTGAGGCCAAGGTCGAGGGGATCAACTCCATGCTTTGCGTCCCCCTCATCGTCATGGGCCGCGCCGAGGGGGTGATCTGCGTCTATAGCACCGAAGCACATCACTTCAGCGAGGATGACGCCGAGTTCCTCGCAGCCCTGGCCAGCGAGGGCGGGGCCGCCATCGTGAACGCCAGGGCCTATCAGGCTCTAGCGGAGGCCGACAGGGCCAAGTCCGATTTCGTGCGCATGGTCACCCACGAGTTGCGCTCCCCACTTTCTGCCGTGCAGAGCATGTTGAGGATCATGGAGCAGGGCTACGTAGGCCCTCTGACGGCTCAGCAGCAGGACCTCGTCCAGCGCTCGCAGCGGCGTATCTCTTTCTTGCTGGCGCTAGTCAAGGACCTCCTGGAGCTGGCGGCCGGTAGGATGGAGCAGCTCAAGGGCGAGAAGGAAGAGGTGGTGCTCAACGAAGTGATCACCAAGGTCACGGAGCTGATGCGGACCCGCGCTGAGGAGAAGGGGCTGGAGTTGAAGGTGGAGATAGCGGAAGAGCCCCTGGTCCTCGTGGGCGTCGAAGACGGATTGGAGCGCGTGTTCATGAACTTGGTGAGCAACGCCGTCAAGTACACCCCGTCCGGCGGATCGGTGACGGTGAGAGCTTGGAGCGAGGAGGATCAGATCAAAGCGGAGGTCTCCGACACCGGGATTGGCATTTCCGAGGACGCGCTGCCGCGCATCTTCGAAGAGTTTTACCGCGCCAGGAGCGCCAAGGCTATGGAGATGGAGGGGACGGGACTGGGGCTGGCCATCGCTAAGGATGTAGTGGAGCAACATGGGGGTCAGATTACGGTGGAGAGTGTGGAGGGAGAGGGGAGTACTTTCTACGTAAACTTGCCGGCAGAAGGTTGAGTTGAAAAAGGGAAAGAGAAAGAGAAATGCGAGAATGTAGAGTCAAAATCGGTGGCATCATCCAGAGGCGCAACCTGGCCAAGATCGGTGTGATGTCCATCCCCGACCGCCCCGGTGTGGCCGGCGCGCTGCTCAATGCTTTGGGAGAGAGAGGCATTAACGTCTCCTTCATCGTGCACAACATTGATCTCAATAGTCTAGACAACATCGTTATCTGTGTGGCTCGAGAGGACTTGACCGAGGCTTTGGAAGCACTCCACAGCGTTGAAGAAACGGTGGGGGCTAAAGAGATCGTCTACGACCACGAGGTGGGGATCGTTTCCATATTTGGTCCTCACTTTGGGGAGCGGCCAGGCATCGCCGGAGTGATGTTCTCGGCCCTGGCGTCGGTGGGCATCAACATCTTGGCCATCAGCACTTCCATCTCTACCGCCTCCTGTCTCGTTGACGCCAGCGACATGGATGATGCTATTGAGGCCCTCCACGAGACCTTTGAGCTGCCTTGATATGTCGGCGGTGGCAGGGGGATTGACCGGCCGACTTGGCATTCGGGGCCGAGCGACTTCCTGACAAGCCCCAAGCGGACGATAGTCCGCGTCATCAAATACTCAAATGACCACGTTCTGGTTCTGAGACGGGGACTGTCGTCCCCTTTGAGCAGTCTTTAGAGGTTCGAGGAAAAAGCTATGTGTTTAGGAATTCCCGGTAAGATCATCAGCACAGAGGACAATCCCCTGGGTATCCGCATGGGGAAAGTGAGTTTTGGGGGCATCGTCAAAGAAGTCTGCCTGGCTTACACGCCTGAGGCTGAGGTGGGGGACTACGTCATCGTTCACGTCGGCTTCGCCATCAGCCGCCTGGACGAGGAAGAGGCCCAGCAGACGCTGGAATTGCTGGCCGAGCTGGAGCAGATAGCGGCGGAACAGAGCGAGCCGCTCATTGCTTAACCTCGGGTGGCCTGGCCCATTTGCCGATTTGTTGATTTGTTGATCTGCTGATTTCTAGCCATGAAATACATAGACGAGTATCGAGACGAAGAGGCAGCACAGCGCTACGTCGAGGCCATTCGGCGAACGGTCACCCAACCCTGGACGCTGATGGAGATCTGCGGCGGGCAGACCCACACCATCCTCAAGTTCGGGCTGGACCGCATGCTGCCGCAAGAGGTGACCCTGGTGCACGGCCCCGGCTGCCCGGTCTGCGTGACCCCGGTGGAGCTTCTAGATAAAGCTATCGCCATCGCCTCCCGCCCAGAGGTCATCTTCTGCTCCTTCGGCGACATGCTGCGGGTGCCCGGCTCCCGAAAGGACCTGTTGATGGTCAAAGCGGAGGGCGGGGACGTGCGCATGGTCTACTCCCCCCTCGATGCGCTGAAGCTGGCCCAGCAAAGCCCGGACCGACAAGTGGTCTTCTTCGCGGTGGGATTCGAGACCACTGCCCCGGCCAACGCCATGGCCGTGTGGCAGGCCAAACAGATGGGACTGCCCAATTTCTCTGTCCTTTCCGCCCACGTCCTGGTGCCCCCGGCCATTGAGACCATCCTCAGCGCGCCCGGCAACCAGGTGCAGGGCTTCCTGGCCCCCGGCCACGTCTGCACGGTGATGGGCTACTGGGAGTACGAGCCCCTCGCCGAGCGGTACCAATCGCCCATCGTCGTCACCGGCTTCGAGCCGCTGGACATCCTCCAAGGGCTTTACATGACCCTGAAAGCTTTGGAGGAGGGGCGGCCTGTGGTGGAGAATCAGTACGCCCGTTCCGTGCGGCGGGAGGGGAACGTCCAGGCCCAGCGGCTCATCCGCCAGGTCTTCGAGGTGACCGACCGCGCCTGGCGGGGGATCGGCGTGATCCCCCAAAGCGGCCTGCGATTGCGGGCGGAGTACGCCGACTTCGACGCCGAGCGGCGCTTCGACGTGGGGGAGATGGTGGTGGAGGAGTCGGCCGAGTGCATGGCCGGCCTCATCTTGCAGGGGCGCAAGAAGCCGCCTGAGTGCCCTGCCTTCGGCGCCCGCTGCACGCCGGAGCACCCCCTGGGCGCGCCGATGGTCTCCAGCGAGGGGGCCTGTGCTGCGTATTACCGGTATGGAGAACACTGATTTGCAGGATGAACGGATCATCATCACGTTTTACGTTTCACGTTTCACTTTTCGGAGAACGCTGAAGTGATAGAGAACCGACTCGCATTGCAGTGCCCCATCCCCATCCAGGAATACCCCACCGTGCTCCTGGCCCACGGGGGCGGGGGGCGGCTGACCCAGATGCTGATCGAGCGGATGTTCCGACCTGCCTTCCGCAATCCGGCTCTGGAGACCCTCCACGACGGGGCGGTGCTGGAGGTGGAGGGCGTTCGCCTGGCCTTTACCACCGACTCCTTCGTGGTCAGCCCGCTCTTTTTCCCCGGCGGCGACATCGGCGAGCTGGCCGTCAACGGCACAGTCAACGACCTGGCCATGTGCGGCGCCCGTCCGCTCTACCTCTCCCTGAGCTTTATCCTGGAAGAAGGCTTCCCCATGGAGGACTTGTGGCGGGTGGTGCGCTCCGTCCAGCGGGCGGCGCGGGAAGCAGGGGTGGAGGTGGCGACCGGGGATACCAAGGTGGTGGACCGCGGAAAAGGAGACGGCGTCTTTGTCAATACTACGGGCTTGGGCCTAATCCCTTCGGACATCCACATTTCGCCCCAGCGGGCCAGACCCGGCGATGTAGTGCTGATCAGCGGGGCCATCGCCGTGCACGGCATCGCCATCCTGTCGGTGCGGGAGGGGTTGGCGTTCGAGACGGCCCTGGAAAGCGACACCGCTTCTCTCCACGGGTTGGTAGACGCGCTGCTTCGCGCCGCCGGCCCGCAGGTGCACGTGCTGCGCGATCCAACGCGGGGCGGGGTGGCTAGCGCGCTGAACGAAATCGCTGCCAGCGCAGGCGTGGGGATTTTGCTGGAGGAGGCCAGCATCCCCATCTGGGACGAGGTGAAGGGCGCGTGTGAGATACTGGGGCTGGATCCTCTGTACGTGGCCAACGAGGGGAAGTGTTTGGCCATCGTGGCTCCGCAGGCGGCGGAAGCGGCTTTGGAAGCCATGCGTTCCCATCCGCTGGGGGAGGAGGCGGCCATCATCGGGCAGGTGGTGGAACAGCATCCTGGCGTTGTGAGCCTGCGCAGCCGAGTGGGGGGCAAACGAGTGGTGGACATGCTCAGCGGCGAGCAACTGCCGCGCATCTGTTGACTTTGACAAAGTGCGGCTGGCGTGGTAGAATGATGCGCGATTTCGGAGGCTGGTTGGAGCACGGCAGCTTATTACATCTCTAGGAGGTAACAAAGATGAACATCGCTGGTATTGAATTCCCTGATGACCTCTACTACGATCGTCAACACGATTGGGCCCGTGTGGAGGGCAATGTCGTGGTGCAGGGCCTGACTGATTTCGGTCAGAGGATTGCCCAGGAGATCGTCTTTGTCGAGTCGCCGCCGGTCGGGCGGGAGGTGGAGCAGGGGCAGACCTTCATGTCCATGGAGTCGGGCAAGTGGGTGGGCCGCGTCCCCGCCACGGTGAGCGGCAAGCTCGTCGAGGTCAACGAGGAGCTGGAGTGGGAGCCGTTCCTGATCAACGAGTCTCCCTTCGATGAGGGCTGGCTGGTCAAGCTGGAAATGTCCGACGAAGCGGAACTGGACAACCTGATGCGCGCCGACTCGCCTGAATTCAAAGCCTTCATTGAGGAAGAGGCGGAGAAGTACGAGGAACTCATAAGATAGTAAGAGGCAGTTGCTTATGGCTAAGCTCGACCGGCGCACCTTTCTAAAACTGACCGGCGCGACCGCTGCCGCTGGTGGGCTTTACGGGCTACGGCTTATCCGCCTGGGCTCATCGGCCTTGCCAGAGGAAAAATTTGCCGGCCCGCCTTCCGACCAGCGTCTGCTTACCATCTGTCGGCTGTGCGCTGGCGGGTGTGGGCTCTCCGCACGTGTGGTGGACGGCCGCGTGGTCAAGCTTGATGGCAACCCCTTCCACCCCAACAACCAGGGCAAACTATGCCCCAAGGGACAGGCCGGCCTCCAGGTGCTCTACGACCCCGACCGCATCAAGGGTCCTATGCGGCGAGTTGAAGGGGGATGGCAGCAGATTTCGTGGGAGGAGGCGCTGGACGAGGTCGCCAGTGCGCTACAGTCGCTGCGAGATGCCGGTCGTCCCGAACGTCTGGTCTTTCTCCACGACGGCAAGCGCGGTCCGACCAGCGACCTGATCGCTCGTTTCTGCCGGGCCTTCGGCACGCCTAACGACGTGCACTCCCCCCGCCACAGCGCAGACGGAACGGGGCTGGCCCGCCTGCTCACCCAGGGCTGGAACGACCACGCTGCATACGATTGGGAGAATACCAACTACCTGCTGTGCTTCGGCGGCGCTTTCCTGGAGGCGTGGCAGCCGTTGGTGCGCCAACTGCGCGCCTACGCACGCATGCGCCGTGGCCGCCCCGGTCAGCGGGCCAAGATTGTGCAGATCGAGCCCCGCGCCTCGGTGACGGCTACCAAAGCCGACGAGTGGATCCCGATCAACCCTGGCACGGAGGGTGCTCTGGCGCTGGGTATAGCCCACGTCATCGTCCGCGATGAGGTGTACGACGCCGAGTTCGTGGCGGAACATACCTTTGGCTTCGAGGACTGGAGGGACGAAGCAGACGACGAGCATATTGGCTTCCGCACGCTGGTGCTGCAGGATTATCCCCCCAGCCGCGTCGCGGAGATCACCGGCGTGCCCGAGAAGACCATTGAGCGCGTCGCCCGCGAGTTCGCCGCTGCCAGGCCGGCGGTGGCGGCAGGGGACGCGAGTGGCTACTCCAACAGCCTCTACAGTCAGTGGGCCATTCACACCCTCAATGCGCTGGTTGGGTGCATTGACGTGCCGGGCGGGGTGATGAGGCAGGTGGATCCGCCGCTACTTTCCTGGCCCGAGCTCGCGCTGGACGAGATCGCCGCACAAGGGATGGCCCAGCCTCGGGCGGACGGGGTTGGCAGCGCTGAGTTGCCGCTGGGCGAAAGCGTTCCCCATGTGCTCCCCCAGGCTCCGTATCCTATTGAGGCCCTGTTTCTCTATCACACCAACCCTCTGTACGATGGTCCCCCTGGGCTAGGTTGGGAGACAGCGGTGGAGGACATCCCGCTGGTCGTCAGTTTCTCCTCCTACCTAGATGAGACGAGCGTGCACGCTGACCTCCTGTTGCCCGATTGCACCTACCTGGAGAAGTGGTTCCTCGAGCCTCTTGAGCCTAGCCTGGGCTATCCTGCGGTCGGGCTAGGCCAGCCCGTCGTTGACCCGCTTCACGACACGCGTAATACCGCCGATGTGCTCATTGAACTGGCCCAGGTGATGGGCGGCTCGCTGGCCGCTGCTATGCCGTGGAATAGCTTCGTTGAGGCGCTCCAGGAGAAAGTGCAAGGACTACAGCAAGCGGGAATTGGTATGCCCAATGCGGAGGCCGCTGTTTCCACTTCCAAGTTCGAAGAGTTCTGGGCCGAACTGCGATCCCGGGCCGTCTGGTACGACCAGCCCTACGAGTTCGGCCAGTGGAGGCGAGTGTTTGCCACTCCATCGGGTAAGTTCGAGTTCGCCTCACAGATCCTCAAAGAGAGGCTGGAGACGCTTGGGCTACCGTTCGGGGACAAGGACCTGCTGCCTCACTACCAGGTCCCGGTTTTCAAAGGGGATGAATCCGCGTACCCATTCCACCTGCGCACTTTCAAAATGATCACCTACACCGAGCGTTGGGGGGCCAACATTCCCTGGCTGCAGGAGATCTACGGGCTGCACGTGCAGGAGAAGTGGGACAGTTGGGTGGAGCTCAACCCGGAGACGGCCCACGAACTGGGCATCCACGACGGAGACCTGGTGCGGGTGGAGTCTGAGTGGGGGAGTATCGAGTTGAGAGCCCGTCTTTGGCCCGGCACCCCACCCTGGGTAATCAGCATCCCGTTGGGACAGGGGCATACGGCGGGCGGGCGATGGGCGGAGGATCGAGGAGCCAATCCCAATGAACTCGTTGCCCCGTTGACCGACCCTCTGAGTGGTGAGTTAGCCACCCAGTCCACGCGCGTTCGCGTCCGCAGGGTGTAATGTTTCAATCGTAGTGGCGACTTCAGTCGCTTGGCCTCACTTTGAACGACTGAAGTCGTTACTACTGCTGGCCGACCCTCTGAGTGGTGAGTTAGCCACCCAGTCCACGCGCGTTCGCGTCCGAAAAACATGACGTTTCACTCGTAGTGGCGATTTCAGTCGCTTGGCTTGAACGAGTGAAGTCGTTACTACGAGCAAGTCTAGGAGGGAACATGCCGCGTTGGGGCATGGTCATTGATCTCGACAAGTGCACCGCCTGCCAGGCCTGCACCATCGCCTGTCAGGCCGAAAACAACATACCTTTCGCCGGGCCGGATCAGACGGCGCTTGATCGCTCCAAGCACTGGCACGACGTGATGGCCGAGCTGGGAGAGGAAGCCGAGTATCCGCATTTTCACGCTCGCTTCATCCCCCGCCCCTGTATGCACTGTGCTGACCCACCGTGTGTGGAGGTCTGTCCGGTGGGCGCCACCTACGTGGACGACGAAGGTATCGTGCGGATGAACTATCAGCGCTGCATCGGCTGCCGCTACTGCACCACGGCTTGTCCTTACGCCATCCGCTACTTCAATTGGCATGCCCCGCAGTACCCGGCGGGCTACGATGCCTATCTCAATCCCAACGTGCCGGTGCGGCCCGTGGGGGTGGTGGAGAAGTGCACCTTCTGCATCCACCGGCTGGAGCAGGCCAAACGGGAAGCGGCCGCCCAGGGGCGCGAGTTGACCGACGCCGACGTGGTGCTGCTGCCCGCCTGCAACCAGGCCTGCCCCGCTTCGGCCCGCTACTTCGGCGACCTGGACGACCCGGAAAGCACCGTCTCCCGGCTGGCACGCAGCCCCCGCGCCTTTCGTCTATTGGAGGACTTGGGCACCGAGCCGAAGGTGTACTATCTCTCGGAGGAGAAGGCATGAAACACGATGGTATCGCCCAGGAGGACGCTGCCCTTTTCGAGCCCCTAGTGCATACGGGCAAGGGGTTCTACGTCACGGTGGCGGTGCTGGTGACTATCGTTGCCTGGGGTATCTATGCCTACGCTCGCCAGTTGGTCCTCGGCCTGGGCGTCAGCGGTATGAACAGGCCCGTCTTCTGGGGGGTGTACATCATCAACTTCGTCTTTTTCATCGGCCTGAGTCACGCCGGCACTTTGGTCTCGGCCATTCTGCGTATCGTGAAGGCGGAGTGGCGGCGGCCCTTCACCCGCGCCGCCGAAGCGGTGACGGTCTTCAGCCTGCCCTTCGGAGCGGGCAGCATCATCCTTGACCTGGGCAGACCCGACAGGCTGTTGAACGTGTTCTTCTATGGACGCTTCCAGTCGGCCATCATGTGGGACGTCACCTGCATCTCGCTCTACATGCTGTCGAGCATTTTCTACTTTTACCTGGCCCTCATCCCGGACATCGCCATGTGCCGCGATCGGCTGGACGTGGGCTCGCTCCGCGCCAGGCTCTATAGATTTCTGGCCCTGGGCTGGACCGGCACCGAGCGCCAGTACCACCGGCTGGATCGGTTGATGAACGTCATGGCCGTGTGGCTGACCGTGCTGGTGGTCATCGTGCACACAGTGGTGGCCTGGATCTTCGGGATGACCATTGTCCCCGGCTGGCACGAGGCCCTCATCGGCCCTTACTTCCTGGCCGGGGCTATATTCTCCGGGGTGGGCGCGGTGATCATCGCCACCGTCATCTTGAGGCGCGTCTACCATCTGGAGGACTACATCAAGCCCGTACACATCAACGCCATGTCTTTGTTTCACCTCTCTCTGTCCCTGCTGTGGTTCTACCTCACTTTCGTGGAGTATTTCACCACTTTCTATGGGAACGAGCCCGCCCACATGGTTATCTTCAATGCCAAGTTCTGGCAGGAGTTTTCACCCCTGTTCTGGATAATGGTCGCCTGTTGCTTCGTGATACCGGTGGCCATCCTGAGCAATCCCAGGACGCGCACTATCGCTGGCGCGGTGGTCGTCTCTGTTTTCGTCAATATCGGCATGTGGTTGGAGCGTTACATCGTCATCATCCCCCCCATGACGCGACCGAGGATGGGCGGCATCGGGAGTTACATGCCCACCTGGGTCGAGTGGGCCGTTACCGCTGGCTGTTTCGCCTTTTTCATCTTGCTCTACGTGTTGTTCACCAAGTTGTTTCCGGTCGTCGCTGTCTGGGAAATGCATGAGGCCCGGCAGCGGAGCATCCCTGAGGCTGCGGAGCGGGTGAGATCGTACCTGCCGGGGGCTACGGCGAGCTCGCAGCCGAAGAGAGCGCATTGATCAGGAGGTCTTCGATGGGGGAGGGTGGGATCATCGTCCTGGTGATCATGGCAGTGGCGTCCGTCGTATTTATCTCGATGCTGATTTGGCTGATGCAGCCGGAGAAGAAGGGCTAGTCAATGATGAAGCCTGCTATGCGTTGCCGATTGATCATCATTTTGGCTGCCGGGTTGGCGCTGGTGCTCCTGGAGACCTTGGCCGTCAGCGCCCAGCCGCCAGTACCGCATCCTGAGGAAGAGGACGGCATATTCTATGAAAATTGCGTGACCTGCCACCGTACGGGCGATGAGGACGCTCCACTGCTAGCTGCCGATCACGTCCAACACGACAACGCCGACTGTCGCGTGTGCCACGCCACCACTGGTATGCCGGAGGCTCCCAACACCTCACATCCCGTCGCCGGGTGGGAGGACTGTCGCGGCTGTCACGACCGGTGGGATGGCAAGGACATCGAGATTCCCAACCTGAACGACTCTGATTACGATCACGCGATCTACGAAAGCGGCACCTGCACGAGTTGTCATCCCCCGGCGCCCTACCATTATGAGGGGATGCCATCGGTTGCCTGCGGCGTCTGCCATCCTAAGAGCGCTGCCGCGGAGACGATCCACAACGGCCCGGAGTATTGGGTGGATTGTGTGGATTGCCACCAGGCGGCCGGCAGCTATCCGCACGACCCGGATCGGATCCAATCGCGGAACGAGGACTGCACGTCCTGCCACCACGAGCAGAAGGGTCACTGGACGTCGGACAGGCCTGACGAGCGATACAGTCTCTCCGATCACATCGCCAGGGGGGATCCGCACGCTCAGGTGGACTGCTCCGCTTGTCATCTAGAGGTTGCTACCGTCGAGCGTAGCCCAACTACCGGTCGCATTCAGGTCGTCCTACCTGAGATGGAGGAGGGCGTCCCTCCGGACAGCCCCGAACTGGCGGTGATCGGCAAGGAAGTGGACTGCCAGCGCTGTCATGCCTCGGATAACACGGTCGCCGCATCGGCAGCCGCACTGCCGCCGCGCAGTGTCCTCTGTCTGGCCTGCCACGATGCCTCGCCTGTCGTCCAGGATGGCCTGTCCTGGGCCGGGATCGGCATCTTTGGCCTGGGGATGCTGGTGGTCTCCTCCATCTGGCTCCAGGGCTCGATTGGTGGGCGGCAGGGCCTATCCGTGCCGGCCCGCTTATGGCGTATCCTGGCGGCCTTTCTCGACCTCGTCACCACACCGCGCCTCTTCGTCTTCATAAGGTCGTTCGTCGTGGATGGCATCCTGCACAGGAGACTGTTCCGAAAGAGTAAACTTCACTGGCTGACCCACGCCAGCATGTTCTTTGGGATGGCGGCGCGCATGGCGCTGGGCGTGTTCACCTGGATCATGGCGCTGGTGGCGCCCACCGCCTTGCTTACTCAGACGCTGGTCAACAAAAGCTCGCCCGTCGTCGCCCTCATCTACGACGGTCTGGGAATGTTGGTCATCGTGGGAGCGATCCTGGCCATCGTGCGGCGCTATGTCTTCAAGGACGAACAACTCATCACTGGCGGACAGGATACTGTCGCCATCGCCCTGCTGGGGGCCATCTTCGTGATGGGCTTCTTCGTCGAAGGGACGCGCATTCTAACCACTGACCTCAAACCTGGCCTGGCTGCGTTCTCATTCGTTGGCTACGCTGTTTCGTGGGCATTGGATTTTCTCCCCATCAATTGGGGCGTGGTTTACGGATGGCTGTGGTACGTTCACGCCGGCCTGGTGGCGGTGCTGGTCGCCTACCTCCCGTTCAGCAAGTTCATCCATGTGCTGATCGGTCCCTTTGTTGCGGCCCTCAATTCAGCTCTAGAAGCGAGGATACCGTAGATGCCTGAGAAGATTGCAGCAACCAGGTTTGGGTTTCGTCAATTGTTGGAACTGGATGCCTGTACCCGCTGCGGCGAATGTGTCAAATGGTGCCCCACGTTTACTGAGAAGCAGGAACTGGACGAGATTACGCCCCTGCGCAAGATCGAGCGAGTGCACACCTTTCTGAGAGCACAGAGGCTGGGGCCGCTAGGTCGTCTCTTTGGCTACCGTCGCGCCAACGAGGAGACGCTCCAGATGTTCTCCGCCGGCGCCTACGACTGCACTCTCTGTGGCCGCTGCGCCGTCGTCTGCCCGGTGCACATTGATACGCGCGCGCTGTGGGTGGCCATGCGCGAGACGCTGGTGGACCAGGGCGTCTACCCAGAGGTGTTCGATCACCTGCGGGAGACGGTCACCACCCGCTACAACATCTCCGGCGACGTCAACGAAAACCGGCTGATCTGGAGCGAGAACCTGCTTGAGGTGCCCGAGGGTGTGGGCGGCAAGGAGCAGGCGGAGGTGGTCTACTTCGTCGGCTGTGTGGCCTCGTTCTACCCCCGCTCCTACTCGGTGCCGCAGAGCATGGTGGAAATCTTCGAGCAGGCCGAGGTGGACTTTCTGACGTTGGGCGGCCAGGAGTGGTGCTGCGGTTTTCCGCTGATCATCGCTGGCATGGGCGATGCAGCGATTGAGTCCATACGGCACAACGTGGAAGCGGTGCGCCAGGCCGGCGCTAAGCGGCTGGTGGCTGCTTGTCCCTCCTGCTATCACACCTGGAAGCATGACTATGCCCGCATCCTCGGCGAGCCGCTGGGTTTTGAGGTGCTGCACGCCACCGAACTGCTGGAGGAGATCATTGACGAAGGTCGCATTGAGCTGGAGCCCTTCGAGCAGCCGGTTACGTACCATGATCCCTGCGACCTGGGGCGCACCAGCGGCGTCTACGAGGCCCCGCGCAACGCCATCCGCGCCATTCCAGACATCACCTTCACGGAGATGGAGCACCATGGCGAGTACGCCCTCTGCTGCGGCGGCGGCGGCGACGTGGAGATGGCCGACAAAGACCTGACGGCGGCCGTCGCCCGACGGCGGGTCGAAGAGGTGAAGGCCACGGGAGCTAAGGTGGTCCTCTCGGCGTGTCAGCAGTGCGAGCGCACGCTGGCCGGCGCGGCCCGACAGGAGCGGATGCGCGTTCGGGTGATGGACATCGCTGAGTTGGTGGCGCGTCAAATGGTGAAGAAGTAGGTATACATGAAGCTCAATCGTCTCCAATCCGTACCCTGGCAAGATTCTCAACTTCTCTACCACGCCCAGCCCCGTCTGGATCGTGAGGGGCTGAACCTGCTCTCGCCTGCGACGCCCTACGTCTGCATCGGGCGCTTCCAGGACGTGGAGCAGGAGGTGGACGTGGCGTTTTGCCGCCAGAATGAGATCCCCATCTTCCGGCGCGAGGTCGGCGGCGGCGCGGTCTACCTGGACGGCGACCAACTGTTCTTTCAGATGGTCATCCACCGCCACAATCCGCTGGTCCCCGCCGGCGGCAAGCTGGCCTTTTACCGCAAGTTTCTGCGGGCGCCCATCGAGGCCTATCGCGCGCTGGGCATCCCCGCCGAGTATCGGGAGGTCAACGACATCGTGGCCAATCAGCGCAAGGTGTCGGGCTGCGGGGCGGCGGAAATCGGCGATTACTATATCCTGGTCGGCAACTTGATCGTGGATTTCAACTACCAGATGATGGCCCGCGTTTTGCGCGTCCCCGATGAGAAGTTCCGCGACAAGGTCTACAAAACGATTTACGAGAACCTCTCCACCATCAAGCGGGAGGTGGAGAACGTCCCGCCGAGGGAGGAACTGTGGTCGCTGATGGCCGACAAGTTCAGGGAGATGTTGGGGCCGATGGAGATAGAGACCACCGTGGATGAGGAATGGCGCGCCAAAGCGGATGAGCTGGCGGAGCGCTTTCTTACCGATGAGTGGCTCTATCAAAAGGCGCCGCTTCGCTTACAATCACGGGCGCGCCCTGACCGCGAGGTGAGGATTCGCGCTGGCGTGAACGTGCGACACAAGATGCACAAAGCGCCGGGCGGCCTCATCCGCGCCACGACCGAGGAGCGGGACGGCGTCGTTGCCGCCGTTTCCCTGTCCGGCGATTTCTTCTTCTATCCAGAGGAAAAGATGTCGGAATTGGAGGCGGCGCTGGCTGGCGTGCCGCTCGAGGATGTGGAACAGGCCATCGCCCGCTTCTACGCCGAGCAAGGCATTGAGAGCCCCGGCGTCACCCCGCAGGACTTCGCGCAGGTGGTGGGGTAGGTGTTTGGCGGAATGGCGAGACAGAGCTAGAGACAGGAGGTTTCCTTTGGCGACTTCTGAGGTCATTAATCTAACCGCAGTGAAACGAGACCCCACCTTCGTGGACCGTCTCACCCCAGCAGGACAGCTTCTCAATCGCTGCATCCAGTGCGGCACTTGCTCTGCTTCCTGCCCTTCCGCCCATGCCATGGATATCACTCCCCGCCAGATGTGGAGGTTGTCCCAACTGGGCTTCCAGGATCAGGTGCTTCACAGCAAGGCCATGTGGCTGTGTAGTCTCTGCTACACCTGTCACGTCCGCTGCCCGAGGGACATCCCCCTCACCGAGACCATCGTCAAGCTCAAGCAGTTGGCGCTTCGGGAAGGGATTGGGGAGTGGAGGGAAAGCACCGCTTTCTATCGAGCCTTCAGCGACGTGATGCGTCGCTACGGGCGTATGAGGGAAATAGAGTTCATGGTTCGCTACTTCCTGGCGACCAATCCCTTGACTGCGTTGGGCTATGCCAAACTGGGACTCACCCTGTTGACCCGGGGAAAGGCTCATCTGGAGATGCCCCGCCTGAGCGGTGAGGGCCGGCTGGACCGTTTGTATGAGCGAGTGGCGGAATTGGAGGCGCAGCAATAATGGAGTACATTTTCTATCCGGGTTGCTCACAGGAAAGCTCTGCCCTAGAGTACAGGATGTCGTCTCTGGCGGCGTTGGAGGCTCTGGGAGGGCAAGTGGAGGAGCTTGAGGACTGGACCTGCTGTGGAGCCAGCGTGGCTTCGACGATGAGCGACTTGCTAGGAGTGGTGCTGCCGGCCCGCAATCTGGCCCTGGCCGAGCAGGCTGGCAGCGGACGGGACTTGCTTACCGTTTGCAGCGCGTGCTACACCAACTTCCGGCGCACAGCGGCCGCTATCGCCTCGCAGCCCCAGTTGCTCAATACCATCAACCAGGCTCTGGAGGTAGAAGGGCTGACCTACCACGGCACGGTTCGGACGCGGCACCTGATGGACGTCTTGGCCAACGATTTCAGCCTAGAAGACATTGCCGCCCGCGTGCAGCGTCCGCTCACAGGAATAACCGTCGCCCCCTACTACGGCTGCCAGACCGTCCGCCCCTACAGCCCCTTCGACGACGACGAGCGGCCCACCTCGATGTTGGGTATACTGGAGGCTTTGGGAGTCACGGTGCACAGCCACAACCGCGAAGCTTCCTGCTGCGGCACCTCTCTGCTCACCACCAAGCCAGAAGTGGGCCTGCAGATGGCGGGAGCGATCTTGGAAGCGTGTGAAGCGGCGGATTGCATCGTGACTATCTGTCCCATGTGCCACATGAATCTGGATAGTTATCAGGATAAGGTTTCCCAATTGCTGGGCCGGCCCTTGCGTATTCCGGTGCTGTTTCTGCCCCAGTTGATGGGGTTGGCTTTTGGACTACCGGAGGACGCGATGATGTTCAAACGGCACGTTGTGCCAGTGGATCCAGTGCTGGCCCGGCTGTCGGAGTCGTAGTCAAGGAGTTTTGCGTTATGGAAGAACCCCGAATTGGTGTCTACGTTTGCGAGTGCGGTGTCAATATCTCGGCCACGGTGGACGTGACGGCGGTGGTGGAGATGGCCGCTGCTCTGCCCGGCGTGGTGATCGCCCGCCAGCACAAGTATACGTGCTCCGAGCCCGGTCAGGAGATGATCCAGGAGGACATCCGTGAGCTGGGCCTCAACCGCGTGGTGGTGGCCTCTTGCACGCCCCGCATGCACGAGCCTACGTTCCAACGGGCGGTGGCGGGAGCGGAGCTCAATCCCTACCTCTTCGAGATGGCCAACATCCGCGAGCACGTGTCCTGGGTGATCCACGACCGGGAGTTGGCTACGGAGAAGGCCAAGCGGTTGGTGCGAGCGGCGGTGGCGCGGGTGGCTCATCACATGCCGCTGGAACCGCGCCAGGAGCCGGTCACCCAGGCCGCGCTGGTGGTGGGCGGCGGCATCGCCGGCATCCAGGCCGCGCTCTCCATCGCCGATTCCGGCTACCCGGTCTACCTGGTGGAGCGGGAGCCGACCATCGGCGGCCACATGGCCCAACTGGACAAGACCTTCCCCACCCTCGACTGTAGCACTTGAATACTCGGCCCCAAGATGATGGATGCCGGTCGGCATCCCAACATTACGCTCCTGACCTGGAGCGAGGTCGAGCAAGTCTCTGGCTACGTAGGCAAGTTCAACGTCCGTATTCGCAAGCGGGCCCGCTATGTGGACGAGGAGCTGTGCACCGGCTGCGGTCTGTGCGAGGAGAAGTGCCCCAAGAAGGTGCTGGACGCCGCTTATGAGGCGAGGATGGGCCAGCGCAAGGCGATCTACCGACCCTTCGCCCAGGCCATCCCCAATATCCCGGTGATTGACGAGGAGAACTGTATTTACTTCGTGCGGGAGAGGTGCCGCGCCTGCGAGAAGCTCTGTCCCACCGGAGCGATTGACTTCGAGCAACAGGACCAACTGCTGGAGGTGCAGGTGGGGGCCATCGTCGTGGCCACTGGTTATGATATGTGGGACGCCACCCAACTCCCGCAGTACTCCTACGGCCTGTCGCCCAACATCATCACCGGCCTGCAGTTTGAGCGGCTGGTCAGCGCCATCGGTCCCACCGGCGGAGAGATCGTAACTGCCGAGGGGGAGAAGCCGCAGCGGGTGGCCATCATCCACTGCGTGGGCAGCCGAGACCACAACGCGCACCAGTACTGCTCTCGCTTCTGCTGCATGTACTCCCTCAAGCATGCCCACCAGGTGCGGGAGAAGACCGGCGCCGAGGTCTACGATTTCTACATGGACATGCGGGCCTTCGGCAAGGCCTACGAAGAGTTTTACGAGCGAGTACAGGAGGAAGGGATCACCTTCATTCGAGGCCGCGGGGCCGAGGTGGAGGTGCTGGCCGACACTTCGACCAAGCTCAGTGCAAGCGGCAAGCTGCGGGTGAAAGGGGAGGATGCCGACCTGGGACGGCTGGTGGCGGCCGACGTGGACCTGGTGATCCTGGCCACGGCCATTGAGCCGCAGCCCGACGCCGACCGTGTGGCGGCCCTGTTCGGTCTGGGCCGCACGCCGGATGGCTGGTTCGCCGAGGCCCACCCCAAGCTGCGGCCAGTGGAGACCAGCACGGCGGGCGTCTTCCTGGCCGGGTGCGCCCAGGGACCGCGGGACGTGCCGGACACGGTGGCCCACGCCGGAGCGGCGGCGCTGGAGGTGGTGCGCCTGTTCAACCAGGGAGAGGTCACCATCTCCCCCACCGTGGCCGTGGTGGAAGCTGCGGAGTGCGTGGGCTGCGGCGATTGCATCCCGACCTGCCCCTACTCCGCCATCTCTCGCGACGGGGATGGGAAGGCAGAAATCAACGCCGCCCTGTGTCATGGGTGCGGCACCTGCGTCGCCACCTGCCCCGCCGGGGCCATCACCGCCCTGCACTTCACCGACCGGGAAATCGTGGCCCAGATTGATGGGCTGTTGGAGATGGTGGGGTGAGTGTTACGCAATACGCACTACGGAATACGTGTTCGTATTGCGTATTCCGTATTCCGTAGAACAAGGATAACAGCTATGAGTGAATCTTTCGAACCCCGAATCGTCGCCTTTTTGTGCAACTGGTGCTCCTACGCTGGGGCGGACAACGCCGGCATCGCCCGCATGGCCTCTCCGGCCAACGTTTTGCCCATCCGCGTGATGTGCTCGGGGCGGGTGTCGCCGGAGATGGTCCTGCGGGCCTTCCGCTCTGGCGCCGACGGGGTGCTGGTGCTGGGCTGCCACATCGGCGAATGCCACTACGACAGCGGCAACCACCGTACCGCCAAGCGCATGCCGCTGCTGCGCAACCTGCTGGGCTACGCGGGCATCAACCCCGATCGGCTGCGGCTGGACTGGGTGTCGTCGGCCGAGGCGCCCAAGTTCACCCAGGTGACCAAGGAGTTCGTGGAAACAGTGCGGGCGCTGGGGCCGATAGCGGAGGAGGTGCGCGAATGATGGAAGAACTTCGCACCCACGTGGCAGACAAACTTGGAGAACTGGATGGCGTGATCGGGCTGCGGCGGACGACGGAGGGAACAGCCCCCTACCTCTTCCGAGAGGGGGATGATCTCTCCCAATTGGTGCTGGCCCCGCGCTATGCCCTGGCTTCCATCGTTTCCCTGCTGCAGAAGCGCTATCCTGAGGCTCGCTTGGGCATCGTGGCCCGGGGGTGCGACGCTCGCGCGCTGGTGGAGATGGCCAAGCGAGAGCAGGTGGACCCTGACCGGCTGTACCTGTTGGGCGTGGCCTGCACCGCCGAAGAGGCCGAGGAGTGCTACTGCGCCGACCCCGCGCCCGATGCGGCGCCCTGGCCCCAGGCGGAGATCATCGGCACACCGGTGGAGGGCGCGCCGCCCAACCCCATCGTCGCCGAGTACGAGGCTATGTCACTGGAGGAGCGGCGGGAATTTTGGCAGCAGCAGTTCCTCAAGTGCATCAAGTGCTATGGCTGCCGCAACATCTGCCCGGAGTGCTTCTGCGAGGCCTGCGCGCTGGAGGACGAGGTGTGGGTGGAGCCGGGCGTGCTGGCCCCGCCTTTCCCCATGTTTCACCTGATCCGCGCCATGCACATGACCGCTCGCTGCGTGGCCTGTCGCCAGTGCGAGCTGACCTGCCCATCCCACATCCCGCTGACCGTTCTCTATGATTTGATGCGGCGGGACGTGGGCGACCTGCTGGGCTACGTGCCAGGGGCCGATATCGAGGCCGCGCCGCCGCTTTCACTGACGCTGGAGGAAGCGCCGTTGCGGGTGGGGTTGGAGAGGTGAACGATATTGCCTACTCTGTGGACGATGTGCCCATCCGCTTGACGACTGAGCGCTGGTTTCACATCGTGGAAAACCACGATGACTTGGCGGGGCGCTATGATGAGGTGTTGTGCACGGTCGAAGAGCCCGACTTGATCTTCCGAGGTTATCGGGGCTCGCTGATTGCTGTGCGCGGATTTGGACGAAAGCGATATCTGGCAGTGGTGTATCGTCAACTGTCGGCAGAAGATGGCTTTATTATCACTGCCTACTTTACCTCGAAAATAGATCGGAGGAAGGCGATATGGAAAAAAAGTTGATAGCGGAGGCTGCAGCGCCTATTCTTCAGGCTATGCCTTACTTAGTCCGATTCCCAAGCCAACGCTTCTGGGTGGATTACGACGCTGAGGCTGATGTGTTGTACGTCAGTCTTGAGCGTCCTCAGAAAGCAACGGATAGCGTGATGACGAATAGTGGTATCTTGCTGCGATATAGGGAAGACCAACTGGTGGGTGTCACTATCTTGGAAGCATCGACGCGGATGGCCCGCTGATCGCTTTGAAGGAGACGATAAATGGAGTATCACAACATCCTAACCACCTGCATCTACTGCGGCTGTGGCTGCGGGCTCTACCTGGAGGTGCTGGACGGGGAGATCGTGGGAGTCCTCCCCGCCAACGAGCACCCCATCAGCCAGGGAAAGCTGTGCATCAAGGGGTGGAACGCCGCTGAGTTCGTTTACCACCCCGACCGGCTGAAGACGCCCCTCATCCGGCGCGGAGACAGTTTCGAGGAGGCGACGTGGGACGAGGCGCTGTCTCTGGTCGCCGAGCGGCTGGGCGCCATCAAGGCCGAATCCGGCCCCAATAGCATCGCCTTCCTTTCGTCTGCTAAGTGCACCAACGAGGAGAACTACCTCCTCCAGAAGTTCGCCCGCGCGGTGATCGGCACCAACAACGTGGATCACTGCGCTCGCCTCTGACACGCCCCCACGGTGGCCGGTCTGGTCGCCGCATTCGGCAGCGGAGCGATGACTAACTCCGTTCCGGAGTTCAGCGCAGAGACGCAGTGCTTTCTCATCACCGGCTCCAACACCTCCGAGGCGCACCCCCTGGTGGCTACCCACGTTTTGGAGGCCAAGGAGCGAGGGGCCAAGATCATCGTCGTGGACCCCCGCCAAGTGCAGATCGGCCGCCTGGCCGACCTCTACCTGCGCTTCCGGCCCGGCACCGATGTGGCCTGGCTCAACGGGATGATGAACGTCATCATCAGCGAGGGGCTGCAAGACGAGGCCTTCATCGAGGAGCGAACCGAGGGCTACGAGGAGCTCCATCAGGTGGTGATGGAGTACACCCCGCAGCGGGTGGAGGAAATCAGCGGCATCCCCGCCGACGACCTGCGGGCGGCGGCGCGGATGTATGCGACCAACAAGCCGGCCGCCATCGTCTACGCCATGGGCATCACCCAGCACACCACCGGCACCGACAACGTGAAATCCTGCGCCAACCTGGCCATGCTCACCGGCAACGTGGGGATTCTCGGCGGCGGGGTCAACCCGCTGCGCGGCCAGAACAACGTGCAGGGAGCCTGCGACCTGGGCGCGCTGGCCAACGTCTATCCGGGCTATCAGGCCGTCACCTCCCCCGAGATGCAGGCGAAGTTCGAGAAGGCCTGGGGCAGCACGTCGGATCTGAACGTGGGCCTGACGGTGACGGAGATGATTGACGGCGCTGGCGATGGCAGCGTGCGGGCCATGTACGTCATGGGCGAGAACCCTATGGTGGCCGATCCCGACATCAACCACGCCCGCCACTGCCTGGAGCAGATCGAGTTCCTGGTGGTGCAGGACATCTTCCTGAGCGAGACGGCGCAATTAGCGCACGTGGTGTTGCCGGGCGCGTCCTACGCCGAGCGGAATGGCACTTTCACCGCCACCGACCGCCGCATCCAGCGCGTGCGCAAAGCCATCGAGCCCATCGGCGAAAGCCGGCCTGACTGGAAAATCATTTGCCAATTAGCAGAGCGCCTCACGCAACACGCAACACGCAATACGCAATACGGCTGGGATTATCCCTCCCCCGCCGAGATCATGTCCGAAATCGCCTCCCTCACCCCCATCTACGGCGGCGTGAGTTACGAGCGTCTGGAGAAGGAGGGCTTCCTCCAGTGGCCGGTGCCGGCCGCCGATCACCCCGGCACGCCCTATTTGCACAAGGGCAAGTTCAGTCGGGGATTGGGGCACTTCCATGCCATCGAGTTCAAGGAAGCGGCGGAGTTGACGGACGAGGAGTACCCCTTCATTCTGACCACCGGCCGACTGATGTTCCACTGGCACACGGGCACCATGACGCGCCGAACGGAGAAGCTGGAGCAGGAAGTGCCAGAGGCCTACGTGGAGATGCACCCGGACGACGCGGCGAGCATTGGGCTGAACGGCTCCAAGCGGGTGCGGGTTGCCAGCCGCCGGGGGGAGATCGAGTTGCTGGCGCGAGTCACGCCCCACATCCGCCCCGGCGTGGTCTTCATCCCCTTCCACTTCGCCGAGGCGGCCGCCAACGCGCTGACCCACGCCGCGCTCGATCCGGTGGCCAAGATTCCTGAGTACAAAGTCTGCGCGGTGAAAGTGGAGCCGGTGGAATAGGAAACCTTGTTGCTGTTGACCCTCTCCTGAAGTAGGAGAGGGTCTTTTTGTAATTGCAGCCAGCTTGTGTTATAATCTAACCCAGGGGGAGGCTTGGGGAATGAGCGTTGTGGATAGTTACGAGAGGAAAGCCCAACCGAGAATCGTAGGATGGTTCTCGACGGTCAAGAACTACGTGGAGCTCACCAAGCCCCTGTCAGTGTTCCTGCTCGTCTTCACCGCCGTCGGAGCGATGGTCATCGCTGCTGGGGGGCGGGGTATCACTTGGAGTGCACTGGTGGCCATCACCGCCGGCTGCGCGGCGGCCAATGTCATCACCTGCTACATTGATAGAGACCTAGACGTGGTCATGGAGAGAACCAAGAGACGCCCTATCCCTTCCAAACGGATCTATCCCCCGCAGAAAGCCCTCTACTTCGGACTTGCTCTGGCCACGGTCTCCCTCGTCTTGGCCTGGCGGATTAATTTCCTCTCTTTCGTCTTCATGCTCTTGGGCCTGGCCGATAACGTCATCGTCTACAGCCTGTTGACCAAGAGGCGAAGCCCCCTGAACGTCATCTGGGGAGGCTTCAGCGGCGGGTTGCCGGTTCTTTTTGGCTGGGCGGCTGTCAGTGGCAGCATCAACACGACGGCTCTTCTCATCGCCGCCATCGTCGTCCTCTGGATCCCCAATCACATCTGGAATCTGGCCATCTTTCACAGCGACGATTACCAGAAGGTCCAGGTTCCCATGCTCCCCGCCGTCTTCGAACTGAAGAAGACCCTTCGTTGTATTCTGATCACGGTCCTCTTAATGTATCTCTTGTCCATTCTTCTGTATTTCTTTGGACCTTTCGGGCCCCTGTACTTGGGCCTGGCCTTAATCTCTGGCCTTTTCATAAGTCTAGGAAACATCAACCTTGTCCTCAGACCGTCTCGCCAGAGGGCCTGGACGATGTTTAAGCTTTCGAGTCCCTATCTCTTCTTGCTTTTTGTGGGCATGATATTGGACGTATTAATCAGATCATCGTGAAAGGAGGCAATCCAATGAAGAAAGTCAAGATTGGCGGTGTCATTAAAAACTCCGACTTGGCCAAGATAGGCCTAATGGGCATCCCGGACCGCCCTGGCGTGGCGGGTGCGATTCTCTCGTCTCTGGGCCGCGAGGGCATCAACGTCGAGTTCATTGTTCAGTGTATAGATCTGAATTACAATGATCACGTCGTTTTCTGTGTCGCCCGGAAGGACTTGAAGTCTGCTCTAGCCGTACTCGAGAAGATCAAGCCTGAGCTGGGGGCGAAAGACGTGGTGCACCAGTCGGAGGTGGGGATCGTCTCCATCTTTGGCCCCGATTTTCGAGAGCGTCCGGGCATTGCCGGCGCTATGTTCAACGCGCTGGCCTCGGTAGGCATCAACATATTGGCTATCAGTACGTCCATCTCGACTGTCTCTTGTGTGATTGATGCCGGTCGCGCCTCGGAGGCTGTCAGGATCATTGAGCAGACCTTTGACATGCCCTGAGATGGAAATGGGTGTGTTTCAAACAAGGTGGCTGGTATTGTTGGTCGGAATGGCATTCCGACGAATTGACGGATTACCAATCCGTCCTACAACCGAGATGAAACACACCCGATGGAAATAAATGGACCGAGGAGACGAGGGAGGCGGCAAATGGGCCTCACAGGGCGGTCTTCGGTGCGCCTCCAACAAGCGCACCGAAGCGTTGTGATGGGTCTACGAGAGCCTGCCTGAGAACGCGTCTATCCCTGGAGTCAGGAGCGACGCCGCTGCTGGAGGAGGCCGAAGCCAACTCGGTTGCTGGCTTCGCAGCGGTGGTGGGGCCGCTGGGGAGGGCTGAACTGCCGCCCGCTGTATGTGACGAGGTGGACAAACACGGGCCGGCTCATACCACCGACGAGGAGCTGTGCAATCGGCGTGCGGAATAGTGGGTTTGGGATCGCCGCTGGGGCGGCGATTTCTCTTTAAGCTGGCAAGGGGGGAGGCGTGCACATGAACGTCATCACTGCGACCTATGCCGGAGATGAACGTGCGATTGTGGAATCCTCAGGGGGACGGAGTTTCGTCGTTGACCAGCGGGTCAACGTTGAACGGAAGGGAGCGAAGTTCTGCCCCGTTGAGTTGATCGCTGCTTCCCTTGGGGCTTGAATGGTGCTGACCATGGCCGCGGTCGCGGTTCACAAGGACATCACCCTCGATAAGCTAGAAGTGCAGATAGAAACCCGCGTGGAGGAGGCCGATGGCCGGCAGAGAACCACCTTCGTCGCCGCGGTTGACCTGGGCTTGGGGCTGAACGAGCGCCAGCGAAGGATCCTCTTTAACTCGGCCCGCTACTGTGAGGTACATAAGCTGCTGGAAGGTTCCATCAAGTTCGAGGAAACCTTGGCCAGCGAAACAGCGGACTACGAAATTTAATAGAGTGTGGCTAAAATCTGTGGAAGGTAGTAGCGACTTCAGTCGCTTGGAACGACTAAAGTCGTCACTACCACAAGTTTTGGCCACACCCCAATTTAATAACGGATTTTGCTCCCTGGCTCCCCTGTTCCCTCGCTCTATGACTCAAGCAGTTTCCTAAACCCATCCTCACCATCGAAGGGGCTTACCACAGCCAGATTCAGCTTCTCCTCCAGGAAAAGCTGCTGCGCGACCCTCTGAACATCGGCTGCGGTTATGGACTCGATGGCCTCTATTGCTTCCTCGTAAGTCAGGGTCTCAGAAAAAAGTATCTCCTGGGAGCCGAACCAGTGGACTGCACTGAGGCTGTCCTCCATGGAAAACAACAGTTGCCTCTTGATGAGGTCCTTGGCTCTGGCCAGCTCGTCGGATGGTGTTTCCTCTTGCCTAAGCTTGTTCCACTCCGCTAGAATCGCTTCGATGGCCTCCTCAATGTTCTCTGGAGCTACGCCAGCGTAGACCCCCACCACGCCGGTGTCGTACAGCGCGCTGATGTAAGAGTCGACGCTGTAGGCCAGGCCGCGCTTTTCCCGGATGCCGTTGAACAGCCGGGAGCTCATGCCCCCTCCCAGCACGGTGTTGAGCGCACGCAGACTCAAACGGTCGGGGTGATCGCGGGGAAGGCCGGGCACGCTCAGACAGAGATAGGCCTGTCGAGTATTCTGGCTGTGCAGCCGTACCCGTGGTTCGCTCTGGTTATCTTCGGCCGGCTGATACGGCCCTGTCTCTCCCCGTTCCCAGTCGCCCAAGCAGGCGGCGATTTGTTTCACTATCGCCTCGTGCTCGACGTTGCCGGCCACGGCGACCACGGTGTTGTTTGGTAGATAGTGATTCTTCATGTAAGCCAGCAGCTTGTCTCGGTCCAGGCTGGCGATGCTCTCTTTGCTGCCGGTGACATTGCGCCCCAGGGGGTGGTTGGGCCAGACCAACTGATTGTTGAGGAGGTGGACGAGCTCATCGGGTGTGTCCAAGATCAGGTTGATTTCCCTGGCGATCACGCGTCGTTCCTTGTCAATCTCCGCTGGTTCGAACCTGGCGTGGCAGAGCATGTCTGCTAACACGTCAATGGCAACGTCCAGGTGAGGCCGCGTGATCCTGGCCCAATAGGTGCTCTCTTCTTGGCCTGTGCTGGCATTGAAGAGGCCGCCGATGCGCTCCATGGTGATGGCGATTTCCCTGGCGGTGGGGCGTTTGGCGGTGCCTTTGAAGAGCACGTGTTCGATGAAGTGAGATGCTCCGCTCTGCTCGGCCGCTTCGTAGCGGGAGCCCACGCCGACGAAGAAGGCGATGCTCACCGACTGGGTGTGCGGCATGGCTAGGGTCAGAATGCGCACGCCGTTATCGAGAGTCGTCTTTTGGTACACTTGTTTGTCCTCCTGCTCTCTCGGAAAACTCAGCCGATTGCCTCCGGGTGGCCCAGCGACTTTTGTAAGCGAAGTTTCGCGGGGCGGCAGGTAGGCGGCTTTGTTGGACTTGCCTTGGTGGAGGTGACTGCGATGCATGTAGCCGCTACAAGACAGCTCCATGTCTTTCCCGCGGCCAACCTGCCCTACGGTGACCGATACCTTCAGAACTGGGAAGTTGTTTCTTAATGGCTCCTAAGCGCAGCGGCGTGTTCTGTAAGCGAAGCGGTGTATGCCAACAAAAAAACCTGCAACCCCGGTACAGCCGGGAAGCCGCAGGCATCTCTCGTCTCTCCTATCACTTAGCGTGAAGTGATAGGCATGGACCGCTTCGGCAACCCGGCCGTCATAGCTCAAACCTGATAGCTCAAACCTGAGCCTTAGACCCGTGGCTTTGCGCATCGCTTCTCTTTCGAGAAG
>CAZEBW010000006.1:39146-44252 GCA_964510205.1 uncultured Anaerolineae bacterium | reverse complement strand
CCAGCCCTTATCGGCGGACACTTCGTTAATTTGGCTGGTTACTACTGGCTTGCCACCATTATATCATAGATTTCTGTATTTTACAAGCTTTTATATCGTTCTCGAACCCTCACTACCGGACGCTTTTTGAGAAACCAGGTTTTTTCCTCTCTAAACAGACAGAACATTGCCCTTGGAACGCGCTGTAGTGCGAGAGAACCACTTTCTACAGCCAAAAAACCTGGTTTCTGAGCCGTTCTGATGAACTGCGGACGCGAGTCCGCCTTTCGGTATGTGCTAGGGTGCGGTGGGCAGTTGGAAGTCTGCTCCGATGATGAGGCGAATGTCAATCTCGCTGTATGAGCCGGTAAAGGGTTGGATGTTCTCCTGCGGAATATTGAGCAATTGGGCGAGATACTGGATGGTGTACTCCTTGCCCGTATAATCCACAATGATGGTATTCTGGTAGTCGAAACGTTCGGCGTTGCCGAATTCTACGACTTGAAGGCCATGTTCTTTCAGAAGAGCGCTTGTTTGGGCGGCTACGTTGCTCATGGCGGAGCCGTTGTGAACGATGATTCTGGCCGCTTCTGCTGCCAGTTTGTCTTTACCTTCAATCTCCTCTTCGGCGGCCTGTGTGGGGGCGGAGAAAACCTCGTCCACCACGGTGCGGATCTTCTCCCGGATGGGGATCAGAACTTGGGCTCCGTTGGGTGTGGTGGTGGGCACGGTCATGGAGCCATCAATGACGGCGGCTTTGATGTTTTCTTCGTCTATCTGGCTCGCCAACTGGAGCAGGTTGAGCATCTCGTCAACCTGGAGGTCTGTCTGCACCGCATCGCCCACCGTCCTCAGCAGTTCGGGCAGTTTGGGCAGCAACTGGGGCAAGAGCTCAAGGCGCAGAACCTTATCGCGCATCGCCATGATGACCTTCTGCTGGCGTCGCAGCCGATCGAAGTCGCTGCCGCCATGACGGGTGCGAGCGTACTTGAGGGCCAGCTCGCCGTCCATGTGCTGGAGACCAGCCGGGATATAAAGGGGATCGTAGCCGTAAGCGTTATCAGGATACAGAGGATCGTCAATCTCCTTCTCCACGTAGATGTCTACCCCGCCGATGGTGTTCACGGCCTCCACGAAAGCGCTGAAGTTGACGCGGATGTAATAGTGGATGGTGATGCCTAAGTTGTATTGCACGGTCTTGATGGCCAAGGCTGGGCCGCCGCCTGGGTATTTCTTCAGGTCGCCGGTGTAATGGGCGGTGTTGATGCGATTCTCGCCGTAGCCGGGAATGGGCACCCACAAGTCGCGAGGGATAGACAGGATGCCTGCGGTGTTGTTCTCAGGATCGAGGGTCAGCACGATCATGGTGTCGGTGCGCCAGGGTCCGTACTGGTCCTCTCGCTGATCAATGCCCAACAGGAGGATGTTCACCCGCTCTTTCTTCTTCCAGTCGGGCAGGGGCTCCCCGCCGGTGCTGATGTTGCTTTGTCTCTCTTGGCTTTGACCGGGGACGGCAGGCAGGTTCACACTGGGCAGCGAGGGAAGCTGGGAATGCGCTACAAACTCTCTTACGACCACGTAACAGTCATGGGCCTTGGCATGGGCCTTGGAAATAGCGGTCCAGAGCAGGGGTAACCCGACGATTATGAGGATCACGGCGAGCGCACCACGCAATAGCTTAGACTGGGAGGAAGGGCGGTTTCTCGACGTACGACTCATGTATTGCCTCCGAGTGAAGCAAGAACGCTGTCGAAATCTGGCATCTATTATAGCACATTTCTCCCATCGGGGCAAAAATCCGTTGGGCGAGCGTACCGAGTTTGGGACATGCCAAAGCTGCTTCTCAAGGGCATTATGGGCAGACGTAGTAGCGACTTCAGTCGCTTTTGCGGTGGGAACGACGACTGAAGTCGTCACTACGTGTCCCTAATGCGATACGCTCACCCGTTGGGCGCGGGAGTAAGCGAAGCGGCGTCCTCCTCCACGGTCTCTAACCGATCTGCCCAGCGGCTGCGGTCAGGAAAACTTGTCGAACCCTTGCAGCCCCTACTCCGTAGGCAGGTTGGTTACATAAAGTTTGTTGCCGCTGACGAAGTAGAGCAGGTGATATTCTTCGCTCACGAAGAGGCCCTTCAGTTGGTCGAAGGCCTCGCCTTGGCCAGCCTTGAATTGCTGTAGGAAGCGCCCCTCTTTTGTGAATTGCACAATGCGCTCGTTGCCGGCGTCGGCTACGTAGAGGAACTCCGAGTCTTCGCTGGTGAAAAGGGCGGTGGGATTCTGCAGCGGCTCGTAGAGTCCTGTTATCTCGAAGGGCGCTGGCTCGGAAGTGGAAACGGCCTCGCCGTCTAGGAATTTCAAAATCCGCCCGTCGGCGTAGAGGATGTAGATGTGGCCGTCTAGGGCCATGTCCACCACCCCTGCCAGGTCCACCTCTCCGGAGGTGGGGAGGGAATCCACAGGCGCGCCGCTGTAATCGGGTGCGTAGCGTAGGATCTGGTTCAGACCCGAATCCAGGAGATAGAAGTCGCCTTGGTAGCTTCTCGCTATTTGGGGTTGTATCCACCTGTCGCTTCCACCGACGGGGAGCACATCTATTATGCCGGTCTCGGAATCGTATTCCAGCAGCGAGCCCCCGCTCTCCAGCACGAGCAAGTTGCTTCGCGATCGCCTACCCTCGGCCTCTGCCCAGACCATGTCCACCAGATCACCCACTACGATGGGGTCCCGCTGGTCGCCTTTGCGCAAGAGGACTGGGTCAACGTCCAGTTCCTGCAGCGCGCGCATGGCATCGTTGAGGAGGCGCTTATAGACTCGATCGAGGGCCTTGTCCAGGACGTAGACGTCAATGTCGTTGGCGATGATGACCCTGCCCGGGTCGCTGCCCGGCTCACTGTATTCCCACAGAGGGGCTATCCAATCGAGGTTGGTGACTCGTTCTATCTTCGCTAAAATGTATTCAGCCTGGTCTTGCAGTTCGCTCACCCGAGGATTGGCCGGTTCCAGCTCCTCGGCCTGGGCCAAAGCATCGAGGGCGATCAGCACATGGTTCCGCGCCGCAGCTTCGTCTGCCTGGCCGGCCAGGTCCACTTGCTGCTGGGCCTGGGCCACCAGTTCTTCGAAGTGCGCTTGGCGGGCTGCTCCCTGCTGCCAATAGACGACGGCCACCAAGATGACGACGACGACGGGGATGGCGAGGGCGAGGCCCATCCAGAGGTTTTTCCGCCCCTCGGCTGGCCGATGTGCCCGCGCGCCACGCTTGCTAGGGGCGGGGACTTCTTGCTCAGGCAGTAGTCTTTTCAGGAACTCGCCCATGCTTCTCAGGGCTGGCGCCATCCTGCGCTCCAGGCTGCTTCGCCACGTCTCTTGAGCACCAGGGCGGGCCGGGCGTTTCTTCGCTGGCGCTCCAACTCTGCGCTTCACTGGCTGCTTGGCAATGGGCTCGCGCTTGGCCGTGGGCTCAACTGGCTGCTTGGCGGCGGGCTCGCGTCGCACTCTGGGTCTCACCGGCTGCTCCACGACCCCTTCACGTCTGACCCTGCGGGAAGGCATTCTCTCCCTTTCCTCCACGGGAGCCACTTGGATCAGCATAGCGGAGGCGTCTTCCTCGCCAGCCAGCTCCTCCAGAGTAGCCAGGGCCGAGTTGACGTCTTTCCCCGACACGGCCTGGGCGATCTGCTCTGGGCTGGCTTGTTGGGCCAGGAAGCCGCTGGTCAGGAGGATGGCGTCGCCGATACCCACCTTACTACGATAAAATCGGACGGCTATCCCTCTCTTGAGGCCCAGGGGGGCCGCCTCTTCAGCAAACAGCTCGCCTTTCGGGAAGCGCGTCAATTTCCCTTGATAAGACACGTACGCCGCCGTCGGGCCTGCCTGGGCAACGTAGATGTTTCCTTCCCTGAGCACAATGCAGGTGACGCCTCCTGTGCGTTGTTCGTCGGGAAGTGCATTGAGATTCTTCTGTAAAAGAAAAGCGTTGGCGGCTCGTATGGCCCGGCGCAGCTTGGCTGTAGCGCTGCCTCTACCTTGGAAGTACTCCTCGCCGATGATCTTGATCAGGTGGCGGTAAATGGCGTCCAGACCCAAGGGATCACCCGTCACATCGAGCATGATGTACAGCGTCTCCTTTTTGGGTTTTCGGAAGATGGTGCGCGCTGGCTTAACTGCGGCCACGTTCGTGACCTGTTCCTGCCTGATCCCAGCGACGAGACTGAGCTTGCCCATGATGGTTCCTACTTTTGGACTCATAGTTGGTCCTCCTTCAAAGCCCTTCTTCTACCTCTCGAAATATCTCCTCGGCGTGCTTTAGGAGCAACTGTGTGCGTTCGGGGGGCGTCTGCTTGACTTCAAAATACTGTTCCAGCATTTGATAGGGCGTCATCTCCTCGATGGGCCGATCGCCCAGTCGCAGCCGCACCTTGCGCTCCACGTCCTTGACGATGGCTGCGATGTGGAAGGCCTCCGTCAGGGCGCGGCGGATTTCCCGCTCGTCAATCAGGGGCTCTTTTTCAGCGGGCGTGTGGATGATGAGCCGCACTACAGCGTCCTCGATTTCGTGGGCAGCGATGGCTGCCAATATCTCGGCGGTGGGGTCGTCGCCCTGGACATCCACTTCGACGGTGACGAAGGGGCGGGCGTCGGTTTTCACAAACTGCCAATCGGCCTGTCCTCGCTCCACCTCGGCCACCACGAACCCTTTGTCCTCCCGTTCCTCGCCGAAGTCAACGCGCTCAATGCTGCCGGCGTAGATCACAGGGGGCTGCTCGTTCAAGACCTGGTGCTTGTGGATGTGGCCCAGGGCTACGTAGTCGAAGATGGGGTTCTTCACTAGACTGGGAGGCAGGATCACCTCCTGGCCCAGCATCACGCTCCGCTCCGAGCCGTAGACCGCTCCCTGGACGGTGGCGTGAGCGGCCAGGATGGTGGGAGTCGCTTCGCTTACATCCGAGTCCAGTTGGCTGATCAGGCCGTCCGGCCCCGCGACGATGTTGGTCACTCTGTCCAGGATGAGCTGGTTGATTTCCTCCAGATTTTTGTTCTTGTACTCCTCGCGGGCCAGCAGCGCGCTGCGGGTGACCCAGGGCAGAGCCACGACCTGCACGGGGCCGTCCGGAGTCTCGATGCGGAAGG
>CAZEBW010000006.1:29376-39136 GCA_964510205.1 uncultured Anaerolineae bacterium | reverse complement strand
GGCTTTCTGGCCACGTAGACGTTTTCCACCTCCAGGGTGGCGAAGATGTCCACGGTGGTGGCCCGGCCGGCGGCGTGAGGGGTGTCGTGGTTGCCCGCCACCAGCACGGTGGGGATACCCGCCGTTGCCAGGCGGCGGATGCGCTTGGCGAACTCGCGTTGGTAGGTGGGGCTGGGATCGCGGGTCTTGTAGGCATCGCCGGCGAAGACCACCAGGCTGACGTCGTTTGCCAGCGCGTAATCCACCACCTGGTCGTAGGCGCGCAAAAAATCCATCAGGCGGGTGCTGAGCCCCGTGGCGGGGTCCAGCCGTCCGTAGTTTTCCACTCCCAGGTGGAGATCAGCAAAGTGGAGCAATTTAATCAAAAGAACACCTCCCAGAACCAGAGGACTTTTCGCCACGAATTACACGAATTAACACGAAAAAGAGAAAATTAGTGAAAATTCGTGTAATTCGTGGCAGAGCAGATAAGATGTCTCACTCCCACTCAATCGTCGCGGGTGGCTTGGAGGTGATGTCGTAGACCACGCGGTTGACGCCGGCCACCTCGTTCACGATGCGCCCTCCGATGCGGGCCAGCAAGTTGTGGGGCAGTCGCGCCCAGTCGGCGGTCATGCCGTCTCGGCTGGTCACTGCCCGAACGGCGACGGTCGTCTCGTAAGTCCGCCCGTCGCCCATCACCCCCACACTCATGGCGGGCGTGAGCACGGCGAAGTATTGCCACACCTCCCGTCCCAGCCCGGCCCGCTCGATCTCCCCAGTCACGATAGCGTCGGCGGCCCGCAGCATCTCCAGCTTCTCCTCCGTCACCTGGCCGATGATGCGGATGGCCAGGGCGGGGCCGGGAAATGGCTGGCGATAGACGGCCTCGTCGGGCAGTCCTAGCTCCAGCCCCACTCGGCGCACCTCGTCTTTGAACAGATAGCGCAGCGGCTCGATGAGTTGGAAGCGCATGTCGGCCGGCAGGCCGCCCACGTTGTGGTGAGTTTTGATGCGGTGGGCGGTGCCCGTGTCGGCCGATGCGCTTTCGATGACGTCGGGGTAGAGCGTGCCCTGGGCCAGGAAATCGAAGTGGCCCAAATCATCCGCCTCCTCTTCGAACACCCGCACGAACTCCTCGCCGATGATGCGCCGTTTTTCCTCGGGGTCTATCACGCCCCTCAGCTTGGCGAGAAACCGCTCTCTGGCCTCAGCGAACACCACGTTGAGGCCCAGGCGGCGGAAGCGCTCCAGGTTGTGCTCCGCCTCGCCCAGGCGCAGCAGCCCGTGGTCCACGAAGACGCAGGTCAGCCTGTCGCCCACCGCTCGCTTCACCAGGGTGGCGGTCACCGTGGAGTCCACGCCGCCGGACAGGCCGCAGATGACGCGCCCTCCGCCCACCTGCTCGCTGATGCTGGCTACGGCTTCTTCGACGAAGGAAGCCGGCGTCCACGTTCCCTCCAGTCCGCAGACGTGATAGAGGAAGTTGCGGATGATCTCCCCGCCGTGGGGGGTGTGAACCACTTCGGGATGGAACTGGAGGCCGTAGAGCTGGCGCGTCTCATCGCCCAGGGCGGCGATGGGCGAGTTGGCGGTGGAGGCCAGGGCAGTGAATCCGGGGGGAAGCTCCTCCACGCGGTCGCCGTGGCTCATCCACACCTTCATGGAGAAGGGCAGCCCGGCGAAGAGAGGGGAGGAAAGGGCCAGGACGGAGAGCTCGGCGGGACCGTACTCCCGTTCCCCCGCCGGGGCGACACGGCCTCCCAGCGCGTGGGCCAGAAGCTGCATCCCGTAGCAGATGCTCAGCACGGGCAGGCCGCTGGCCAGCACGTAATCAGGCAGGGTGGGCGCGTCCTGGTCGTAGACGCTGGCTGGCCCGCCGGAGAGGATGAAGCCGCGCGGGTTGAGTCGCTCGACCCGCTCGCGGGGCGCGTTCCAGGGGACGAGCTCGCAGTAGACGCGGGCCTCCCGCACGCGGCGGGCGATGAGCTGGGCGTATTGGGAGCCGAAATCCAAAATGGCTATGGCTTCAGTGGTCATTAAGGTTTCCTACCGGAAGCTTCTCCAAGATCCTCTGTGCCTCGCGCACGAAATCCTCGGCATCGGCAATGGCCAGTTTTGCTTCTTCCTCAGTTGCCCTTTTCCGCTCATTGTAATCGCATTCCTCTCGCAATTGCTTGGCGATGGCCAGGGCACGTCCATACTTTGGATCGGTCAGACCTACCTTAACGAAATGCTTCCCGAAGAAAGTTATGACCCCAGTGTGCCTAACGGGGTCTTCTCCTACAGCCAGGAGGAGCGCCTTGCTGGCATAGAACATGGCATAATATGCCTTCCCGATCACGTCGTTGTAGTGTCCAGCCGCCAGGAGGTCTCGTGCCACGACCAATTTCTCGTCAGCGAGCGCCATCCGAAGTCTTATGCTCTCTAACTCGTTCTTCTCCATAACTCGACACCTTCTTTCTTGATATGGGTCATCAATGGGGAATGTTCTTCATACTCGTTTATTCCGATCACTGTTGGCGAGATGTTGACGTTGTACTTCATGACGAGGTCAAAGGTCGTCCCCACGATTTCCCTCCAGGTGGGATCAGCAGAACCAAAGGGATGGAAGCCTTCTTTGGTGAGTTCTGTTCTTTTCCGGAGGATGACCAAGATATCAATGTCTGAATCGGCGATGGAATCCCCTCGCGCCTTGGAGCCGAATAAAATTAGTCGCTCGACTTGTTGGGGAAACCTTCGTAGGAGGAGATCTTTGTACTCGCTTAGAGCTCGTCGTTCGTTTTCATTCAGAACCATCGTATTCACCCCCTCTCGCACCTGCCCAAAATCCGTTCCTTTCCCCAATCCGCTGTAGTCACTCCCCGAAGACGATGCGGCCATCGGACATGTCGGCGATGACCACCAGGGATTCGATGGGGATGCCTAACTCCTCCAACCGGTCTCGCCCCCCTTCAAACCGCTTTTCAATGAGGGTGCCGATGCCCACCAGCTCTGCCCCGGCCTCGGCCACCAGCCGCACCAGGGCGGAGATGGTCTGGCCGGTGGCCAGGAAGTCGTCCACGATGAGGATGCGGTCCGAGGGCCGCAAGAACTCGGGCGAGGCCATCAACTCCACGTGGCGGCCCTTGGTGTGGGAAGGGGCCGTCTGGCGGTAGACCTGCTGGGGCATGGTGATGGGCTTGGTCTTGCGGGCGTAGACCACGGGAATCCCCAGGGCCAGCCCCGTGGTCACAGCCGGGGCTATCCCCGATATCTCCGCCGTCAGCACCTTGTTCGCCCCAGCTTCCGCAAATCGCTCGGCCATCTTCTGTCCGACCGCCACCATCAGCTCCGGATCCACCTGATGGTTGATGAAGCTGTCCACCTTGAGAATGCCTCGCCCCAGATTTTGCCCCTCCCGTTCGATCCTGTCCTTCAATGCTTCCATCAGACTTCACCCTCCCTTGAGCTTTGTTCTTGCATCCTATTTTACTACAACCTGGCCGATGTTGCAAGCCGTGTTTGTCAAGGGCGGCACTATGGGGTATAATTGGTTGTGGTGGGTGACAAGGCAACGAGGCGATGAGGCGACGAGGTAACGAGGCGACAAGGAGATTGGATTGCCCCTGGAATTAGGCGCCATCAGTCAGCAAGTGGAGAGGATGGCTGCGGCGTTCATGGCCGAGGAGCGCGGCGATCTGCTGGAAGAGGCTCGGGAGCTGCTGCGCTCTGTGGATGCTGGGGAACTGCGGGCCAAAGTGCGCGATCGCCGCGAGAGATATCCCTGGCTGGTGGCCATCCCCGTCCGCACCCTGAGCCAGACCTTCGCGCCCCCGCTGCCTCCCGCCGATTTCAGCGTCATCGCCTCCGACGGCTCCTCGATCCCGCCCGACCGCCACAGCTCGCTGCGCTACCACGTGATCAACACCGGCCACGCCGTCCTGACCTACGGCCGCCAGCCCAACGCCGATTTGGCTTCGGAGGGGCGGCTCTATTTCGAGGACGCCGACCTCTACATCTCCCCCGACGGGAGGCGAATTCCCATCGAAGGGGAGCGGTTGGGGGTGAAGATGCAAATCGCCGAGTTGCAGGCGGCGTTGAGAGCTATCCCATTGGCGACCGAGCCGATGGTGGTGCTGAGGGATGGCTCCATGATCCTCTGGCCGTTGCAGAGCGAGGACAAAGAGGTCAGGGAGGAGTTTCTGGGCCAATTTCGTGAGTGCCTGGATGGATTTCGGGCGGCCGGCGCGCCGGTGGTGGGTTACATCAGCTTCACCGGCAGCCACGACGTAGCCAACGCCCTGCGGGTCTCGCTCTGCCGGGACGATCCCTCGGACTGCGAGCGCTGCTCACTGCCCGAGGAGCAGCGGGCGCTCTGCCGTTTCCTGGGGGAGACGTGGGATCGCCAGCTCTTCGAGGGCGGGCTGGCGTTGGGTGAGCGCTCCGACGTCTTCGAGAGCACCTCGGCCATCTTGGATCATTACGGCAGCCATCGCATCCAGTTCTTCTATCTCAATGTGGGCGGAGAGGTCGTCCGCATCGAGGCTCCCCAGTGGGTGATGCGGGATGAGAAGATGCTGGACCGGGTCCACGCCCTGGTCACCGACCAGTGTCGGCGCAGCCCGGACGTTCCGCCTTACCCCCCGGCTCTGCAGGAGGCCCACGAGCAGGCCGTCATCACCACCGCCGAGAGGCGGCTGGTGGAGGAGCTGGTGGAGAGGGCGCTGGCGGAGCGGGGTCTCCCCTACACCCGCTCGGCCAAAGACCGCAGCAAGCGGAGGCGGGGTGTGTGAATCGTGCAAGTGTCATCGCGAGGCGATGCTTCTCCGCCGAAGCGATCCCCAATTCGCGAGGTGGAGATTGCGGCAATTCGGGGGATTGCTTCGGCAAAAAGACGCCTCGCAATGACACAATTGACCAATGACTAAGGATTATGTGACCAATGAGAATAGGTGCGATCATTGAGACGGGGACGACGGGGTTTGTGGCCGAGAGCTTGGAGCTGAATCGACCGCCGGCTTTGGGCAGCCTGGTGAAGGTTGAGGTGGGCGAGGGGGCCTGCGTTTACGGCGTGGTCAGCCACGGCGCCACGGCGGGTTTGGACCCCGGCCGCCGCGCGGTACGGCGCAGCACCGACGCGGTCTACGACGGGGCCATCTACGACGAGCACCCCGAGCTGAGGCACACCCTGCGCACCGAGTTCAGCGTGCTCCTGGTGGGTTGTGTGGAAGATGGCGCCATTCGCCAGCACCTGCCCGCCCAGCCTCCGCCCCTCCACTACTCAGTGCACGAATGTGCGGGGGACGAAGTGCGGGCCTTCAGCGAGCGACTCTACTACCTGCGCCTGCTTCTGGCGGCCTCGGGCGAGGTGCCGTCCGAGCAACTCCTGGCTGCCCACGTCCGCCAGGCCTATCGCCAGCGGGGCCAGGACAGGGAGTGGCTGGAGCGGGCCGCCCGCGAAATCGCCGCCCTCCTCAAGCATGAGTACGAGCGGTTGATGACAGTGTTGTATGCAATTGAGGCAACGGATGGATAGCAGATAAGCGGATGAGGAAGCGCGCATCCGTTTATCCGCTGCGTATCCGTTGCGGCAAAGGGAAGGAGAGAGTGATGCCACAAACAGCGTTCAAGTACGAACTGGAAGTGCAAGAGTACGGCAAAGTGGAACTGAACGTTCCCCTGCCCAAGGGTAAATGGGTTGCCGTGTTCGTCGTGGAAGAGCCCGAAGATGACTTCAGCGACTTGCTCTTGGCAGCTCAGAGCAGCCTTGACTTCTGGGACAACCCGATTGATGACGAGGTCTGGAATAATGCCTAGCATTGAGTTCTGCGTTCTCCTCAAGCACGACTACGAGCGGTTGATGACGGTGTTGTATGGGATTGAGGCAACGGATGGACAGCGAATAAGCGGATGAGGAGGCGCGCATCCGTTTATCCGCTGCGTATCCGTTGCGTCAAAGGCCATTCCCATGGACGACGTCAGCAACATCCCCGAACTCACCGAATACGGGAACGAACTGGGGCGCAAGATCCTCAACGACGAGACCGATCGGGCGATGGAGATCAAGGCCAGTGTGGCGCCACGGCGGTAGTGTAGAGGGCAGAGAGTATAGCCACAAGAGGTCGAGAACACATCAGCTAGGAGGTCAGTGAAATGAGTGAAATGATTGAAGCCACGATTTCTAAGCCAATTCACAGGATTCTGGCGGACCTGACGGGGGAGCCTAGGTTCGATGTCGCCCTCCATCTGGCTACAAAGGACTTGGTGCGTCTGAAGCTCAAGGAGGTTAGCGAGCAGCGAAAACGGTTTGAGGAACGTTATCAGATGGATTTTGAGGCCTTCAAGCAAGCGTGGAATGAGGACCAGATCCCTAATAAACACTCCTATGAGGTGGAGCGCGATTATTGGGAGTGGGAAGCCTCTGTGACCGATGAGAGGCGGCTCCAGGTGACGTTGGAAGAGCTGCCATGACCATCACTGAATTCGAACACCAGGTTTTCTCGGTTTCAATAGCATCGCCTATCTGTGGAATCCCCATCATCCGTCGCATGATGCCGACTTCGATTAATCTGCGCGCGCCGATGACTGTTGGCGGATTTGTGGACGCGTTCTACAACGAAGAAACAGATACAACGGCCTACGCATTGATTCAGGGGGGGCGACGGGTGTTTGGGGCAGACAATACCGGCGGCTGGCATATCCATCCTTTCGATGATCCTGTATGCCACCAGACACTGCCGGGTGAGATGTCGTTCGCAGAATTCATCGCTGAAATCGAACGGCATTGCCAATTGAGGGGTGAACATGAAACGTAAACGACTAGGCGTAGTGACCGATGGCGCGTTTAACGCGGGATTGACGGTGCGGCTGGATGCGGGCTGTTCGACCGAAGACTTGCGTATCGGCGATTTCGTGATCGTGGAAGGCAAGGAGAATCGCTACTTCAGCATGATCTCGGATCTGCAACTGCGAGCCACGGACCCCACGCTGCTGGCCGACCCGCCCCGCGATGCCTCGCCCTTTATCGCCCAGGCTCTGTCCGGCATCAGCACCTACGCTACAGTGGAGGTCAGGCCTCGGCTCATGCTGGAGAAGGGGGACGAGCTCGCCTTCGCCGACGAACTGTCGCCGCCGCAGCCGGTGCGCACCATCCCCATGCACTTCGCCGAGCTGTGCCAGGCCGATGCCCTGGACTTCGCCACTGTCTTCGGCGAGGAGGGCGGGCTGAACTTCGCCGTGGGCACGCCGCTGACCATGGACATCCCCATCTGCCTCAAGCTCGACCGCCTGGTGGAGCGCTCCAACGGCATCTTCGGCCAGACAGGCACGGGCAAGAGCTTCCTGGCCCGCATCATTCTGTCGGGCATCATCAAGTCGGGCGCGGCTGTCAACCTCATCTTCGACATGCACAACGAGTACGCCTTTGACAAACAGTCGGAAGATGGGGTGTGGGTCAGGGGGCTGCGGCAGATCTTCGGCAGCAAGATGCTGGTCTACTCGCTGGACGAGAAGGCCGCTGCTCGCCAGAACGTGGACGTGACCCTGCAGATTGGGCTCAATCAGATCGAGGCCGAGGACGTGATGCTTCTGGCCAGCGAGCTGGACCTCCGTCCCACCACGGCGGCCACGGCGGGACTGCTCAGCGACGTCTACAAAGAAGACTGGCTGCGGGAGCTGCTGGGGATGTCGCCTGAAGCGGTGCAGGCATTTTGCCAGGCCAGCGGCGCGCACTCGGAGGCCACGATCGCTCTGCAGCGCAAGCTCATGGCCATCAAGCGGCGGGGATACATAGCCGAACAGGCTCGCTTCAGCATCATTGACGATATGGTGGCCGCGCTGGACAAGGGCAAGCACATCATCCTCCAGTTCGGGCGCTACAGCCGCGCCCTGGACTACATGCTGGTGGCCAACGTCGTCACCCGCCGCATCCGCCGCCTCTATCAGAGGAAAGTGGAGCGCTACGAGGAGACCAAGGACCCCGGCGATGCGCCCCGCCCCCTGATGATTACCATTGAGGAGGCCCACAAGTTTCTCAATCCCACGGCGGCCAGGCAGACCATCTTCGGCCAAATCGCCCGCGAGCTGCGCAAGTACAATGTCACCCTCATGGTCATTGACCAGCGGCCCAGCGGCATTGACCCGGAGGTGATGAGCCAGCTCGGCACCCGCGTCTCCGGCAAGCTCACCGAGGAGCGGGACATCGAGGCCGTGCTGACCGGCGTGGCGGACCGCAGCACCCTGCGCGGCGCGCTGGCCAGCTTGAATACCCGCGAGCAAGTTCTCCTCATGGGCCACGCCGTGCCCATGCCCATCCAGGTGCAAACCCGCAAGTACGACGAGGCGTTCTATCGGGCCATGGGAGCGGGGGAGGGGCGGAGCGCAGTGCAGGACATCGCGGAGCTGTTTGGGGAGTGAGGGGGAACAATGGACTGGGAGGGTTTAACGGAATACGCAACACGCAATACGCAATACGCAATACGGAATACGTTCTTGCATATTCCATCAAAGAGAAAGCATACAAGGAGGTCAAAAAATGAGTCTAACTGGTAAGCACATCGCAATTCTAGCGGAGGACAACTATCAAGAGCTGGAGCTTTGGTATCCCCTCTTGCGGCTGCGGGAGGCGGGGGCCGAGGTAAAGGTCGTCGGCACGGGCAGCGCGGAGACCTACGCCAGCAAGCACGGCTACCCCGTGACGGTGGACGCCGCCGCCGACGAGGTGGAGGCCGCCGACTTCGACGCCGTCATCGTGCCCGGCGGCTACGCCCCGGACCGTCTGCGGCGCTACGAGTCCATCCTCAAGCTGGTTCGGGAGGCGCACGATCAGGGCAAGGTGGTGGCCGCCATCTGTCACGCCGGGTGGGTGCTGGCCTCGGCAGGCATCCTGAAGGGCCGCCGCGTCACTTGCGTCAGCGCCATCAAGGATGACGTGGTCAACGCGGGCGCGACCTACCTGGACCAGGAGGTAGTGCAGGATGGCAACATCATCACCTCTCGCGTGCCCACAGATCTGCCCGCCTTCTGCCGCACCATTATCGCGGCTCTTGAGGGGTGAGGGATTAGGCTATAGAACACGGATCGGCAGGATTATCTGAGGGTCAAGACGGCTCGAGCAGTGCCGTGGGCCTGCTGACGGATTGGGCCTTGAGGCAGGCTCTTGCGGTCTAGTCTGATCAGGCAGCCGATCCGTTAATCCTGCTGATCCGCTGTTCTTTTCCCAAGGAGCTGTGACCATGACCAAAGGCGCAACTCTCCACAACAGCGAAACCCCGCCACGGCCCTACTCACCCAGTTGGGTGGATCGCTTCATTGATTGGGTCGGGCGGCTGCCGGGGCCGAGCTGGTTGTTCTACGTGGTGCTGTGGCTAGCCCTCTTCCTGATGGCCAACGCCGTCAAATGGCTGGACGGGTCGCAGCCGCTGGGTACCATCGAACTACTCTCCACGGTTAGTGCCTCAGATGGCGTCTATTTCCTGGCCCTGATGCACTATTTGAAAGGGGCGGCGGGCGCGGCGCTACACACGTTCCGTCCGGCGCTGGCCGTGAACGAGGCAGAGTACAACCGGCTGCACTATCAGCTCACGACCTTGCCGTCGTGGGTAGCATTGTCGGCTGGCGCCATTGGCGGCGCGCTGGCTGCCCTGACCGTTCTGTTCAATCCTACCGTTCCTAATCCCTACTACCAGACTTCGGCCTTGGCGCTTGCATTTGGCAGCGTTGACGCCATCTTGGTCTCCGCGTGTCTTGGAGCCTGTGTCTACCAAACCATCCATCAACTGACGATGGTGAGCCGCATCCA